>NZ_JBITKE010000014.1:0-330205 GCF_044460705.1 Nonomuraea sp. NPDC050022 | reverse complement strand
ATCTGGATCACACCTCCAACGGTGATGACTAGGGCTGGTCAACGCGGGGCTTCAAAGCACCTGACGGCACCTCAAGCCCTCTCCTTCAGGAGGGGGTCGTTGACGAGACCTCACGGCAGGCGCGGTAGAAGTCGCGCCAGTCGGAGCGCTCGCGGACAACCGTTTCGAGGTATTCGCGCCACACCACCCGGTCGGACACCGGCTCCTGCACCACCGCGCCCACGATCCCGGCGGCCACGTCGGAGGGCCGTAGCACGCCGTCGCCGAAGTGGGCCGCGAGGGCGATGCCGCTGGTCAGCACCGAGATGGCCTCGGCCGTGGACAGGGTGCCGCTGGGTGATTTGACCTTGGTACGGCCGTCCTCCGTCACACCCGTACGCAGCTCCCGGAACACCGTCACCACGCGGCGGATCTCCGCCAGCCCCGTGCTGGTCTCGGGCAGCTCCAGCGAACGGCCGAGCTGGGTGACGCGGCGCGAGACGATGTCCACCTCCTCCTCGGCGGTCGCGGGCACCGGCAGTACGACGGTGTTGAAGCGGCGGCGCAGGGCGCTGGACAGCTCGTTGACGCCCCGGTCGCGGTCGTTGGCGGTGGCGATGACGTTGAAGCCGCGTTCGGCCTGGACCTCGCGGTTGAGCTCGGGGATCGGCAGCGTCTTCTCCGACAGGACGGTGATCAGGGCGTCCTGTACGTCGGAGGGCATGCGGGTGAGCTCCTCGACGCGGGCGATCCGGCCCTCGGCCATGGCCCGCATGACGGGCGACGGGGTCATCGCTTCCACGGACGGGCCCTCGGCCAGCAGCCGCGCGTAGTTCCAGCCGTAGCGGATGGCCTCTTCTGCCGTCCCGGCCGTACCCTGCACCAAAAGGGTGGAGTCGCCGCTGATCGCGGCGGCCAGGTGTTCGGACAGCCAGGTCTTGGCCGTGCCGGGCACGCCGAGCAGCAGCAGCGCGCGGTCGGTGGCCAGGGTGGCGACGGCGACCTCGACGATGCGGCGGGCGCCCACGTATTTCGGGGTGATCTGCCGGCCGTCGCCAAGGATGTACGTGGTCACGGCCCACGGGGACAGCTTCCAGCCGGGTGGCCTGGTCCGGTCGTCGTCCTTGGCGAGTACGGCCAACTCCTCGGCGTACTGGTCTTCCGCATGGGGGCGCAGAACGGTCATGAGAGCTCCTTCATCAGGTCGGCACGGAAGCGCAGCAGGGCGGCGACCTGCTGGATGGGCGGCACGGGTGAGTAGTTCTCGGCCAGCTCGGCGAGCGCCGGGTCGATGTGCTCGCCGGCCAGTTTGATCAGCTCACCGAGGTTCCACGGCTGGGTGGTGGCCACCTTGGTGATCTTGCGGAGGACGGCCGTCGCCAGCTTCTCCCGCCAGTGCGAGGACACGCCGCCCAGCACCATGATCAATTGGCTGTCCAGGTCATGCTTCTTCACGAAATCGGCGGCAAGCTGTTGCTGCTCGTCCGGGCCCAGCGCCTCCAGCAGATCCGCGATCGGGTCCCACGCGAACATCGCCCGCGCCCACCCCGGATCCCGCTGCAGCACAGCCGCCCGCACCCAGGCGGTCTTCACCTCACCGTCCCAGTCAGGGATCTTCATCTTGAGCAGCTTGGCGGGGCTGCCCCAGAGAGCGAGGGGCGCGCGGGCGACGACCTGCTGGAGCCACCAGGCCCGCTCGCCGGTGCCTCTCGGGGGCTTGGCCCGGATGCCGTCGCGCTCCATCGCCTTGTCACACGCTGTGGGCGCCTCGACGATGATCGTGCTTCTGGCGACGGTCAGGCAGCTTCTCGCGCGTACGGCCATACGCTGGGCCAGGCGCGACTCGGGGAGGCGGGTGAGGAGGTTGGCGGCCTGCTGGCGTACCTCTCGCCTGCGGTCGTCGAGGGCCTGCTCCAGGAACGGCTCGTCGTCCATCGACAACCCGTCGGCCAGCACCTCGACGAACGCCGCCCGGTCGTCCGGCCCCTCACGCTCCCAGCCCGCCTCCAGGAGCGTCCTGGCCTGCTTGGGGTCGTGCCTTCGGAGGTGGCTCAGGTAGGCGCGGCGGTCGGCCGAGCTGCCCAGCTCCCACGTCTCGCCGGTCGGCTCTTCGAGCAGGTACGCCCAATCGGGGTTCAGGGCGGCCAGCCACCTGCCGCGCTGCCCGGCGACCAGGCCGAGATTCGCCCTGATCGACTGGTCGCGTCTGCCCCGGTCGAGGAGTTCGGGCAGGACGTACGGGGGCACTCTGCGGCCTGCGGTGGAGGCGGCGGCCAGCCATTCGGGGAGCAGACGGTCGTACTCGCCGCCCAGGATCCTGGCCAGGCGCTCGGCGGCCTGGGCGGTCACGGCGGGCAACTCCTCGTCTTTCGCCCACCCCTGTTCGGTGGCCTCACCCACTGCCGCCTCACCCGCCGGTGCCTTGCTCTCGGCCCCCTCGCCCGCTGTCGCCTCACGCGCTGTCGCCTGGCCGTCGGCCCTGTCGCCCTCGGTCGTCTCGGCCTTGGTCGTCTCGGCCTTGGTCGTCTCGGCCTTGGTCGTCTCGATGAGTTGCTGACCGGCGCGGCGGCGCACCACTTCTACGGCGGCGCTTTCAAGCAGGTCTCCCTCGTACGGCCTGCGGTCGGTGCCGACCAGTGCCGTCGATGCCAGGTCGTCCCAGGTCACAGGATCACCGCCGTTCCGTCGTCGGCCCAGGTGGTCAGCGGGCGCAGGCCCAGTGGGGTCCACTCGGCGGCCACGGTCACCGGCCGCCCGCCGGAGACTGCGATCAACCGCCACGGGTCACGTGACCTCGGGTGCAGCGGGAACCCGCCCACAGAAGTGCGGCCAGGAACCACACCCGCCAGCACGACGGGCCAGGAGTCGGTCCACGGGTCGGCGGTCACAGCGGCGGCGATCTCACCGAGCGCCTTCTCCGGCGACACTCCGGGCGGGACCCGGCCGTCGAGATCAACCCGGCCACCGAGATCTCTCCGGCCGCCAAACTCCGCCCGACCGTCGGGGACGACGCTCCGGCCCCCGAGATCCGTCCCACCAGCAAGATCCATCCGGCCGGCGAGATCTGCTCGATCGTCGGAGGCGTTCCGGTCGGAGGCGTCGCCTTGGTCGGCGAAGGTGGTCCGGTCAGTGGGAAGGCTTCGAGGGATGGCGTGGCGGGCGGCTACCAGGGCGCGGAGGGGTGCGGCGCCCGGGTAGAAGGCGACGTCGGCGTCGATCGTGGTGCCGGTGACCAGCGAGGCGTCGAGCGGCTGGCCGGAGGCGGCGAAGGAGAGAATCAGCGCCGCCCGGCCCGTGTCATGGCCCCGGAGCCAGACCCGGCGGGCGGTCAGCCGGTCGTGTTCCTCGTCGCGTCTGCCCACGACGTGCCACCGGTCGCGTACGACCGGCCGGACCAGCACGTCCTCCCGCGCGACGGGGAAGCCCGCGCGGATCAGGACGGTCTGGCGCAACGGCCCAGGCAGCTCGGCTCGCCGCCGGTAGGCGACCGCCAGTAGGTTGATCAGCGAGTATTCGGCCAGCAGCCGACTCGGCCAGTCGTCGGCCATGCGCACCTCCCGCAACCGGGAGAGCGCGTTGGCGACGCCCGGTGCCTGGGCGTCGACGAGGCGTTTGGCCAGGTCGTCCCATTCGTCGGCGTCGGTCCCCGCCAGGCCCTGTCGCACCTGGTCGGCCAGCCACCGTTCGAGCTCGGCCAGTCCGGCACTCACCCGCGCATGCCGAACGGACTCAACCCCTGCACCCCGCCCACCACCTGACCTACCAGTGGAGGACGGCCCGGAGCCCTGACCGGACCCACCGCCAGCCGCCGCGCCCGAGCCTTGCCCACCTTCCGCGCCCAAGCCCGAGGACGTGCCCGAACCTGGTCCCGAATCAGTTCCCGAGATCGTGCCCGGTCCACCGCCCGAGGCCGCGCCCGTGTCCGACGCTGTGCCCGATTCGCTGCCCGGGCCCATGCCCGTGTTCGTCGCCGTGCCCGATCCGGCGTGCGAACCCGACCCGACACCCAAGCCCGTGTCCGACGCTGTGTTTGGGTCGCCACCCGACCCGGCGTTCGGCGTCGGATCCGATTCGGGCCAGTCGGCCGGTTCCGGGTCGCTCTCGGCTTCCGCGGTGGCACGGGCGCGGGCGGCCTCGAGCTTGGCCGCCGCCTTGGCGGCACGTTCCGTACGTATAGCGACCCACTCCGCGGCCCACGGCGGCAGCGAATCGGCGGCGGGAACCCCGTCTGCCGACCACATGAGCAGGAGCCCGAGCGCGTGCTTGCACGGGAACTTCCGGCTGGGGCAACTGCACCGATATGCGGGCTCGGAGAGGTCGACGCACGCCATGTAGGGCGTGGCCCCACTCCCCTTGCACTCACCGAACAGCACGTCGTCAGTCGTGCCGCGCAAGCTCCATTTGCCAGGTGTCGCCACGCCCTGCGCCGCCTTCTGGGACGAGGCGTCGGGGGCGAGAGCGAGCACCTGATCACGGCTCCACCGTTCGATCACTTGCCGCAGACTAGCCAGCTCGACCGACAATTACCGCCCGCTCCAACCGATCCATCAAGTAGATCCACACGGCTACTGGTCAGGGTGAGACGACGTCGCTCAACGCCATTCCTGTCAGTCGCTCCACCCCACTCCTGTCAGTCGCTCCCCTGCGCTCCTGTGTGTCGGTCCACCCCACTCCTGTCACTCGGTCAACCGCAGTCGTCGGCAAACCGGCACCCGGGCGATCCGTTCGCCGCCAACCGACCTCACCGCCACCGCGAACCCCAGCACGTAGGATCACCAACGTGGAGCTGACGATCTATCCCAGCGGCCCGTCCATCGAGGTCGCCGACGAGGCTGAGGCCCTGGCCAGTGAGCTGGACGGCCAGCTGGTCCTCGACGGCACCCGCTTCCTGCGTCGTGACGTCACCGGCGCGGCGATCGCGTTCGAGGAGCGGCCGCCCATCGCCCGAGCCCTGGATCTGCTGCCCCATCCCGAGGGCGGTTGGTTCCGCGAGACCTGGCGGGCTCCCGTCACCTTCCTGCCCGCCGGTTATCCCGGGCCCCGCTCCTCCGCCACCGGCATCTACTTCCTGCTGGGTCCCGGTGAGGAGTCGGTGCCGCACGTGGTCCGGTCCGACGAGGTGTGGCTGTGGCATCGGGGCGGCCCGCTGGAGCTGACCATCGGCGACGAGACTGTCATCCTGGGCCCGCTGGTCGAGGACGGCCAGGTGCCGCAGGCCGTGGTGCCGGGCGGCGTGTGGCAGTCGGCCCGGCCCGCCGGCGGCGAGGAGGTCCTGGTCAGCTGCGTCGTCTCACCGGGATTCGACTTCGCCGACTTCACCGCGCGAACCGAGTAGAAGCCACGGACAGACTTCACCGCGCGATTCGAGTAGGAGCCACGGACAGACTTCACCGCGCAATTCGAGTAGGAGCCATGGACGTACGACCGGACAGCGAACACCCCATCAGGCGCCTCTCGACCGAGGTCGTGTACGAGAGCCCGTACCTGCGCATGCGCGAGGACCGCATCCGCCGCCTGGACGGCTCCGAAGGCATCTACTCGTACGTCGAGAAGCCCGACTACGCGCTGGTCATCCCGGTCGAGAACGACGGGCTGCACCTGGTGGAGCAGTACCGCTACCCGATCCGCGCCCGGTCGTGGGAGTTCCCGCAGGGCACGTTCCCGCAGATGCGGACCGGTGACCCCGAGCATCTGGCACGCGAGGAGTTGCGCCAGGAGACCGGCCTGACGGCGGCGGACATGCGGCACCTGGGACGGCTGAGCTGCGCCAAGGGCATGTCGTCACAGGGCTTCGACGTGTTCGTGGCCACCGGGCTGGAGCCGGGGCCCAACGAGCTGGAGGTCGAGGAGCAGGATCTGCTGCATCGGTGGTTCAAGCGCACGGACTTCGAGGCCATGATCCGCGACAGCGAGATCACGGACGCCGCCACACTGGCGGCCTACACGCTGTTCTTGCTCTCGAACCAGTAGCGCATCCCGCTCGAACGACACCAACGGCAAATCTGCTTAAAGACGGGATCATCGAGAATTCCCGCTGAGTCCTCGGATTCGATAGGACGACGCTAAAGCGCCGTCCGCAGAGCACTGCGCCTTTTCGCCCTGCCGCTTCCGCAGCTTCCTCGCGGGGGCCACCGTGAGCGGCGCCACGCGGCCACGCCAGGGTTACCCGGCGGCCGTGGCGTTGAGCAGCAGCGCGGTGGGACGACGGGGGCGATCACGCGGCCATTGAGCGGGCGACGGAACAAGCCGTGCAGACGGACAGTGGCCATCGCCGCCCCACCTGTCGCACACGCCACAGCGCATTACCCACTCGTCCAGCTCCAAGTCGGATCAAATGTCAAGATGCTGCGCCCCCTAGAAATCCCTGAATTCGCGTGTACATCCCCGGCGTAACCGAACAGATGTGACATGCTGCCCACAAATCACGGAAAAGAGTTCGCATGTGCGGTGCGTCACTAAGAGTGATTATCTGTGATAAATACGCGATCACGCGGTTCGGCCTACTGTCGATCCTGGCCTCCCGGGACGACGTCAACGTGATCGAGACCACCGACAGCGGCGTCCATGCGATCATGCTCGCCCGCAAGCATCATCCCGAGGTGGTGGTCACCGGGCTGACTCTCGGCGGGCTGTCCGGGCTGGAGCTGATCCAGCGATTACGGGCCGAGAAGCTGGACCCCGAGCCTCGGGTGGTCGTCTTCACCGTCGACCATACCGACCAGACGGTCACCGACGTGCTGCGCGCGGGCGCGAACGGGCTGCTGACCCAGGATTCCACGCAGGACGAGGTCGTCGCCGTCATCAGGGCGGCGGGCCGGGGACAGACCATGCTCTCGCCCGTCGTGACCCAGCGGCTGGTCGACTGGTTCAGACAGCGGGAACCCCCTCCCGCCGAGCTGGAACAGCCCACGCTGGCCGGGTTGACGCCGCGCGAGCAGCAGGTGCTGCTCCTGGTCGCGCAGGGGCGGTCGACCGAGGAGGTGGCGGGAGAGTTGTACATCGGGGTCAGTACGGTACGGACACATCTGCACCGGCTCCGCGCGAAGCTGAAGGCGAAGGATCGGGCCCAGCTGGTCTCCTTCGCCTACCGCTCCGGCCTCATGTCAACCTGACCGCCCATGCCACCTGACCGCCAATGGGTCTCCTCCGCCGACCGCTGCTCCGGCCTCAGGTCAACCTGATCGCCGCGCAGGGATCTGGCGCGTCGCCAGCGGCCCGAGGGCGAGTGAGCCGAGTACGACGGCCGCCGCCAGCGCGAACGTCCCCGGATAGCTGATGTCCGCGACCACCCCGCCGACCAGCCCCGCGAGCCCGAAGAAGATGTCGTACAGCGAGCTCAGCGCCCCCAGCGCCGCCCCCCGCTCCGCCTCCGGAGCTCGACTGATAGTGATCATCGCGAGCGACGGGTAGAGCAGGGTGAACCCGGCCCCCGACAGCACCGCCCCCGCCGCCGCCACCCACCAGCCGGGCGCGAACCCGATCATGGCCAGGCCGGCGGCCTGCGCGAGGCTCGACGCGACGATCACCGGCATCGGGCCGAGCCGGTCCGGGAGGCGACCGGCCACGAGCCGGGTCGTGATGTACGCGGCGCTGAACACGCTCAGCAGTACGGGCCCGTTGGAGATCCCTCTGGAAGACAGGGCCAGCGCGCCGAAGCCCACCAGCACGCCGTACCCGAACGCCCCCATGCCCAGCGCCAGCCCCGGCAGCACCGCCGCGCCCGGGATGAGCTTGCGCGACACGACCGGCAGCCGCGCGCCGGACGGCAGCAAGCTCAGCACCGCGACGGCGAGGAGCGGCAGGACCACGGCGGCGGCCCACACCGCCGGGTAGGAGCCGAGCCGGTACAGCGACTCGCCCAGGGCGGGCCCGGCCATGAAGCCGCCCCACATCGCCAGGCCGTACCAGCCGACGATCTGACCCCGGCGGTTCTCGGGGGCGAGCTGGACCGTCCACACCGAGCCCGCCGTGAACAACAACGCCTCGGCGACGCCCATGACGAGCCGGGTGGTGATGAGGCCGGGCAGGCCCCACGGGAGCGCGTACAGGGCGCCGATGACGGCGGCCAGCGCCGAGCCGGCCAGCATCAGCCGGCGACCGCCGAAGCGCTGCGCGAGCTGGCCGCCGTAGGGGCGCAGTGCCAGGGTTACCGCCGCGGTCGCGGTGAAGGCCGCGCCGACGGCGAACGGCGGGCCGCCCAGCTCCTCGGTCACCAGTCGCGGGATGACCGGCACCGCCGCGCCGAACGCCGTGAAGGTGACGAACAGCGCCGCCACCAGCCCGGCGAACGTCCGCGCCCAGGGGGTCACAGGCCGCGGGTGTTGCCGCCGTCCACCAGCAGCACCACGCCCGTGATGAAGGAGGTGTGCTCACTGGCCAGGAACGCGGCGATCGCCCCGAAGTCGCCCGGCCGCCCGATCCTGCGCATCGGCAGGCCCTCGGCCACCCGCGCCAGCGCCGCGTCCGCCTCGTCGCCGAACTGGTGGTCCAGCGCGGGCGTGCGGTGGAAGCCCTGGGCGAGGACGTTCACGGTGATGCCGCGCGGGCCGAGGCTAGGCACGAGGCCCTTGGCGAAGCCCAGCACGCCCAGCCGGGCCACCGCCGAAAGGCCGGTCAGGGGCAGCGGCTGGCGTACCGCCTCCGAGGTGAGCATCAGCACCCTGCCCCAGCCGGTGTCCAGGTGCGGCAGGGCGGCCAGGACGACGCTCACGTGCGGGATCGTGTTGTCCTCCAGCGCCCGCCGGTACACGGGCACGTCGAACTCCTCCAGCGACCCGTGCGGCACCCCGCCCGAACTGCTGACCACGATGTGCAGCGAGCCGAACTCGTCGGCGGTGCGCCCCACCCACTTGGCCACGGCCGCCTCGTCACGCACGTCCACGCTGGTGCTGAGCACCCGTCCCGGACCCGCCGCGTCGATCTCGGCGTGCGCCCGCGCCAGCCGGTCCGGCTCGCGCGCGCAGATGGAGACATGCGCGCCCTCGGCCGCCAGCGTGCGGGCCACGGCCAGCCCGAGCCCGCTGCTGGCCGCCGCCACGAGCGCGACACGTCCGTTCAACCCAAGGTCCATGATCAGACACCTCTCAGGAGACCAGCAGGAAGTGCTGCGGCAGATGTACGGCCAGGCCGACGCGGGTGCTCGCCTCGATGACCTCGGTGTCCCTGCGCAGCCGCAGCGTGGACTGCGCGGGGTCGAGCAGCGTCACGGCGGCGCGGAAGTCGCCGAGCAGCGCGTCCCCCGCGCCGATCATGCGGGTGCGCGAGACGCGGATCCCGGCCGTCGCCAGCCGGTCGAGCGCCCCGTCCCGGACCAGCTTCCAGTACAGGCCGGGGTGGGTGACGATCCCGTCGCACGAGCCGCCGGTCTCCTCGACCTCGGCCGCCGCCTCGGTCAGCACGTCCTCGGGATCGCCGTCGAACGGCGCGTGCCGCGACTCCGCCAGGTGCAGCAGCCCGTCGATCGCGCCGTCGCCCGAGCCGTGCAGCAGGATCTGGTTCTCGACCGTGGACAGCCGTACGAGCACGCGGTAGTCCACGAAGGCGGCGAGCAGGCCGGGCTCGTCGAGCACGCCCTTGGGCACGGGCACACCGACCTTGACCTCGGTCAGACCGGCCACGCGGACGCTGGCGGCGAAGACGGACTCGGGCGTCTCGGCGTACGACGTCCCCGACGGCGCCAGCTCGGGCGGTGGCGCCTCATGGACGTAGGGCACCTGCCCGTCGCCCACCTTCGCGCTCTTCAGCAGGTGCCGGACCGTGTAGCGCGGCCGGGTCTTGAACAGCGGGAACGCCTCGGTCAGCGCCAGCCGGTACGGCACCTCGACGTCGCCACCGTTCCGCGAGCCCGCCACCGCCCACGCGAACTCCTCGCCAGGAGACATACCTTGCCCCTCCTCAGAAGACCGTTGAAATGGCACAAATGGTTGTCAACGCTGAGCTGATTTGGTGGCTACAAACCGTCCGAGCACGAGGTAATCCATCTCGGTCTTCAGGAAGCAGTCCATGGCGTCGGCCGGAGAGCACACGATGGGCTCACCGGCCACGTTGAACGAGGTGTTGATGAGACAGGGCACCCCGGTCAGCTCGGTGAAGGCGCGGAGCAACTCCGCCAGCAGCGGGTTGTCCTCCTCGCGGATCGTCTGAATCCTGGACGTGCCGTCCACGTGCGTGGCGCCGGGAATCAGGTCGCGGTAGCCGGGCCGTACGGGGAAGACGAACGTCATGTACGGCGAGGCCCGCTTCTTCCCCATCTCGAACACCTCGGGTGCCACGTCCTCCAGGACGACGGGCGCGAACGGCCGGAACGGCTCCCGGTGCTTGATCCGGTCGTTGATGATGTCCTTGATATCGCCGAACCGGGGATTGGCCAGAATGCTCCGGTTGCCCAGCGCGCGCGGCCCGTATTCGGTCCGGCCCTGGAACCAGCCGAGCACGCACTTCTCCCGCAGCAGCGCCGCCGTCTCCCGCGCCACGTCGCCGGGTGCCAGCTCACGCCATTCGACGCGCCCCGCGTGGGCGTCGAGGGTGGCGAGGATCTCGTCGTCGCCGTACGCGGGCCCCAGATACGGCGAGCCGGAGACCCGCGGCTTGTCGCCCCCCTCCTGACTGGCGTAGAAGGCGGCGCCGATGGCCACACCGGGGTCGCTGGCGCCGAAGCTCACCTCCATCTCGGCGAACCTGGAGCCTTCGAGCAGCTTGGTGTTGTTGACGCAGTTCAGCGCCAGGCCGCCCTCGAACAGCAGCCTCGGGAGCGCGCTGCGCTCCTCCAGCGCGCGCAACTGGTGGGCCGTCACCGCCTCGACCATCTCCTGTGCGGCCGCAGCGACCCGGACCCGCACGTCGAAGTCCTCCCGGCCGTCCGGGTCCGTGTCGAAGATCCGGTCGAACAGCGCGTAATAGGCGCGTACGGCCCGCGGCGCGTAGGGGATGGTGTAGCGGCCGTTGCCCGTCAGCGCCACCACGTGCTTGAGCAGCGGGTTGGGCTCCGGCGGCGGGCCGTGGCCGGCCAGGCCCATGACCTTGTACTCGTCGTTGTTGGGCATGAAGCCGAGATACCTGGTCAGCACCGCGAACAGCAGGGCGAGCGAGTTGTCCCCGTCCACGGTCGCGTCGTCGAACAGGCGCACCTTGCCGTCGCGCACCTCGCCGAGGATCGCCGACAGCCACTCCGCCCGGCCGTCGCTGACCACGAAGGCCGCCTCCCCGCCCCCGGACAGGTGGTATCCCGTCATCAGGTGGGCGAGGTGATGCGGCACCGTGACCAGCTTCTCGGCGGTCAGCGGGTGGCCCGTGTGCTCGTGGAAGTCGGCGAGAATGGCCTCCTGGCTGAATATCCTGGTATAGGTGTCGTCCAGCCGCCGCAGCCTGGCGAATTTCTTGTCCACCGGCGCGTCGGCGTCCACGATCTCGGCGATCATGTTGTTCATGACGTCCTGGGAGAAACGCCAGGAATGCGCGAAGACATCGACCTGGTCGTACGTTTTCCCGGCCGCCCTTAAAACCCATTCGATGGCCCGGGCCGGAAACCGGGCGGTCTTCTTCTCGCGATTGAGCCGCTCCTCCTCCACGGCCGCGACCAATTCCCCGTCCACCATGAGGGCCGCCGAGGAATCGTGGCCGTAGAGCATGTGGCGGTCGATTCCCGTCGACCCGTAATAACGCGCGAAGAGTTCGGCGACCTTACCGAACCCGTTGTATCCGAGGACGATCACGAGAACTCCTTGCGGTGAAGGACTCGGGTCCCACCAGTGAAGGTCATGCCGCCCTGGACGGCGTCCACCTGGTGATGACCCCGGGGGCGACGCATCGTTGAGCCGGTGGACGCGGCTCAGCGGACGGGTGAGGGCGCGACGTTGTAGTTGGCGCGGAAGAAGTTGTCCGGGTCCAGCCGCCGTTTCACCGAGGTCAGCCGGTCGAAGGCCGTCTGGCCGAAGGTCTTCCTGACTCGGTCGCCGGTGGACGCATAGTTGATGTAGCCGTCGCCCCAGCGGCTGTACGGCTCGGCGGCGGCCGAGACGGACCGCGCCCAGGCGATCCGCTCCTCGTCGGCGGCCGGGTCGGCCCAGATCGCCGTGCCCGTGACGTTGAAGGCGGCGCCGCGGAAGGGCACGGCCGTGGCCTCGGGGGGCACCCGCCGCACCGCGCCGTGCAACGCCTCGACGAGGATCCCGTCTCTGAAGGGCCCCAGCCAGCGGCCGGCCAGGAACCGCTCGACCAGCGCGTCGGCCAGCGCGTCCGGCAGGGCGTCGGCGAAGCGGGCGCTCCAGTAGTGCCTGAGCCCGAACGCCAGACGGCCGAGCGCGGTCTGCAGCGACAGGTACGACCTGGGCATGAGCTGCCAGTCGAGGAGCTCCGGCCCGCGCAGCCGCTTCTCCAGCGCCGCCCGGTATCCCTCGTCGTCGCCGCTGTAGGCCACGCAGATCACCGCCGCCGGGACGTGCGTGGGACCGTACCTCTTCAGGAACAGCGTGCAGTTGAGCTCGTCGGGCGCGTCGAGCATGAGCTCGCGGAACAGGCGTACGGCCCGGCCGAGCTCGGCGCGCGGATAGGCCACGCAGCCGCCGTAGAGCAGGCCCACCGGGTGCGTACGGAAGCGGAACTCCGTCACCACGCCGAAGTTGTGGCCCGCGCCGCGCAGCGCCCAGTCGAGCTCGGGATCGCGCTCCGCGTCCACCTCGACCACCTCCCCCGCGGCCGTGACGAGCTGGTAGGAGAGCACGTTGTCGCAGGTCAGGCCGTATCTGCCCATCAGATGTCCGAGGCCGCCGCCCAGGGTCAGGCCGCCGACGCCGGTGGTGTCGAAGGTGCCGCCCGTGGTGGCCAGCCCGTACGCGGTGGTCGCCAGGTCCACCTGGCTCCAGGTGGCGCCGCCGCCGACCGTGGCGGTGTGCCGGCCCGGATCGACCGTCACCGAGCTCATCAGCCGCAGGTCGATGACCAGCCCGTCCTCGACGGAGGCGTACCCGGCGACGTTGTGCCCGCCGCCGCGTACCGCCGTGACCAGCCCGGACTCGCGTGCGGTACGGATCACCGCCCGCAGCTCCGCGACGTCACGCGGCAGGCAGATCAGCCGCGGCCGTAGATCGTGCATGCCGTTGAAGAGCAGCCGCACCTCGTCATAAGCGGGGTGGCCGGGTCCGACCACCCGATCGGGGCAGGCGGCGTTCAGGGCGTTCAGCGTGGAGACCGTCACTGGCTCGTTCCTTTCTCGGGCCGAGGTTCTTCGACGGCTTATCACGCATTTGTGACACACGCGAGGGGGTTGTCTTTCCGGGGACTTGCCGCGATAGTCGGCTCTTAGGTCCAGCGCGTAATTCACTACCCGACCAAATAGCTCACGTTATTTGTACCAACAGATTCGAGGGACCGGTGAATCCACCTCTGACCACCTGGCCCACTTATGACAAGGGTGATGTCTTCCTCAGCCCGGAGGACATCGCCGCGGCGATCGAGGCGCTGCGCGCCCGGTTGTTCTTCCGTTACGATTTCCGGCCGCACGAGGAGACATTTACCGGGCTCTTCGAACGGCGGCTGTGCGAGGTGTTCGGCGCCGGGCACGCGCTGGCCTGCGCCAGCGGCACCACCGCGATCACTCTGAGCCTGCTCGCCCTCCAGCTGCCCGCCGGCTCGCCGATCGCCTGCCCCGCGTTCACCTTCGCGGCCACGCCGAGCGCGATCCTGCTCGCCGGGCACCGGCCGGTGCTCGTGGAGTGCGACGAGAACCTGCACCTGGACGTGCGCGACCTGCGCCGGGTGTTCGACGAGGGCGCCAAGGCGGTCGTCGTGGTGCACATGCGCGGCTTCGCCAGCGACATGCCGGAAATATGCCGACTGGCGGAGGAGTACGGGGCCTTGGTGGTCGAGGACGCGGTGCCCGCCCTCGGCGCGCGGCTCGACGGCCGCTACCTGGGTACGTTCGGCCACTTCGGCGCCTTCAGCACCCAGTCCGACAAGTCGCTCAACACCGGCGAAGGCGGCTTCCTGCTCACCGACGACCCCGAGGCGTACGCCCGCGCGGCGGTCTACAGCGGCGCCTACGAAGGCCGGATGGCCCGCCACTTCCCCGGCAAGGTCCCGGACGTCGACGACCGGGCGTACCCCATCTTCAGCTTCCGCATGGACGAGATCAGGGCGGCGCTGGCCGGAGCCCTGCTCCAGCGGCTGCCCGACCGGCTGGCCGCCCATCGCCGCAACTACGACTACGTGGCCGAGCGGCTGGCGGACCTTGACGGGATCGCGCTGCGGCAGCCGGTGGCGCCCGGCGCCTACCTCGGCGAGGCGCTGGTGTTCCGGCTGCCGGGGGCCACGCCGCGGGAGTGCGTCGCGTTCGCCGGGGCCGTCGCGGCCGAGGGGGTCGACGCCCGCGCGCTCGGCGACCGCGACGACGTCAACGTACGCGCCTTCTGGAACTGGCACTTCCTGCTCGGCGACAACCCGGAGGCCGCGCGGAGCCTGTTCCCGACGTCGGCGCGCTATGTCAGCGAGGCGATCGACATCCCACTCTCGGCGAACCTGGACCTGGCCGACTGCGACCGCCTGGTGACCGCCATCAGAAAAGCCGCCGCCGGAAGAGCATCCGCCACAAAGCCAAGCAGTGAGAGCGCCGTCGCCGGACGGACCGCGAGCCGATGACACCCACAGCGCCGCGAGTGCTCTACGTCACGGGCTGGTGCAGGTCGGGCAGCACGCTGCTCGGCAACCTGCTCAACGAACTGCCGGGCGTCGCGCACGTGGGCGAGCTCAACTACCTGTGGTCCAACGGCGTGCTCGGCACCGGCACCAACAGCACCTGCGGCTGCGGCAAGGACCTCCAGGACTGCGACGTGTGGCGACAGGTGCTGCGCGAGCTGGACGGTCACACCCTCGCGAGGGAGATGATCGGCCTGCACAACGCCCACCTGCGCACCCGCTTCACTCAGGAGCGGTTGCGCGAGGCCCGGGGCATGGCCCGGCCGCCGCGCGACGTGCGGCGCATCAGCGAGGTCAAGCGGCGGCTCTACACCGCGATCGGCGCGGCGCTGGGCGCCGAGGTGATCGTCGACACCTCCAAGTTCCCCGCCGAGGCGGCCCACCTCATGGGCCTGCCCGACCTGCGGCCCCAGGTGCTGCACATGGTGCGCGACCCCAGGGCGACCGCCTACTCGTGGCACCGCGCCAAGGGCTACATCCCGGCCATGAGCCCCCTGCGCAGCAGCGCGTACTGGACCGGCTTCAACGCGGCGTCGGAGTGGATCGCGCGCGCCTATCCCGGCAGGTGCCTCAGGGTCAGGTACGAGGACTTCGCCGCGCGGCCCGCCGAGACGATCGGCCAGGTCATGGCGTGGGCGGGGCTCCCGCCGCCCGGCCCGGTGCTCGACGGGAACGCCGCCCGGCTCGGCGTCAACCACACCGTGACCGGCAATCCCGACCGGTTGCGCACCGGGCCGGTGGCCATCAGGCCCGACGACGCCTGGCGCACCGCCCTGCCGGCCTCGAGCGTCGCGCTGAGCACCCTGGCCGCGCTGCCGCTCATGAGCAGGTACGGCTACCGCCTGACCAGCCTCTGACCGCGATGGGAGCATGTATGAACTGGCGAAGCGACGCCGAGCACTGCTACCGCGAAGGCTGGTGGCGGGACGGCACACCCCTGGACGACCTCCGGCGAGCCGTGGAGCGCTCCCCGGGCCGCGTCGCGATCACGGCGCACCAGGCGGGCGCCGCCGACCTGGTCAAACTGACGTACGCGGACTTATCGCGACTCGTGGAGCGGTTCGCCGGGGCCCTGACCGAGCTGGGCGTCGGCCCGGGTGACGTGGTCGCGCTGCAGTTGCCGAACTGGTGGCAGTTCCCGCCGCTCGCGCTGGCCTGCATGCGGGTCGGCGCGGCGGTCAACCCCATCATCCCGATCCTCCGCAAACGCGAGGTCGGTTTCATGCTGGAACGTACGGAAGCGAAGGTCTGCGTCGCGCCCGCGTCGTTCCGCGGCTTCGACCACGCCGGGATGCTCGCCGAGATCGCCAAGGAGGTGCCGACGCTGCGGCACGCGGTGACCATCGGCGGCGGCCCGCTCGACTTCGACGACGTCTTCATGTCCGGCGGCGACGTCCGGCTCGGTCAGTCGGAGGCGGGCCCCGACGACCTGGCCCAGGTGATGTTCACCTCGGGCACGACGGGCGAGCCCAAGGGCGTCATGCACACCCACAACACCCTGTACGCCGGGATCCGCACCGAGGCGGAGGCCCTCGGGCTGGACGAGGACCTGGTCGTCCACATGGGCTCGCCGCTCACCCACCAGGCCGGGTACCTCTACTGCTTCCTGATGCCGCTCCAGCTCGGCGGCCGGGCGGTGTTCCAGGACGTGTGGGACCCGGACGTCATGCTCGGCCTGGTCGAGTCGGAGGGCGTCAACTTCGGCATGGGCGCCACCACGTTCGTGGTCGACGCCATCGCCGCGCAGCGGGCCCGGCCCCGGGACCTGCGGACCCTCGACTCCTTCGCGTGCGGCGGGTCGCCGATCCCGCCGAAGGTCGTGGAGGAGGCGGGCGAGGTGCTGGGCGTGCGCATGTACGCGCTGTGGGGCATGACGGAGAACGCCACGGTCACGATCACCCGCCCCGAGGACCCGCCGGATCTCGCCGCGCGCTCCGACGGCCGCCCCGCCCCCTGGATGCAGGTCCGGATCGCCGGCGACCGCCTGCAAGTACGCGGCGCGAACCAGTGCGTGGGCTACTGGAAACGCCCCGACCTGTACGCCGAGGCCCTCACCGGCGACGGCTGGTTCGACACGGGCGACCTGGCCAGGGACGACGGCGAGGGCGGCATCCGGATCACCGGCCGGGCCAAGGACCTGATCGTCAGGGGTGGGGAGAAGATCCCCGTGGTCGAGGTGGAGGCCGCGCTGTGGCGGCACCCGCGGATCAAAGAGGCCGCGCTGGTGGCCTACCCCGATGAGCGTCTCGGCGAGCGGGCGTGCGCCTTCATCGTCCCGGACGGGGAGCCGCCCTCGCTCGCCGACGTACAGCTGCATCTGGAACGGCTCGGCATGGCCCGGCAGTTCTGGCCGGAACGCGTGACGGTCGTCGCCGAGCTGCCGAAGACGGCGTCGGGCAAGGTACAGAAGTTCGAGCTGCGCGAACGGATGGGCTGAGCATGGACTTCGCGTTCGACGACGAGCAGGAGCGGCTGCGCGCCCGGGTGCGCGACTTCGCGGCCGAGCGCCTGGCCCCGCACTACCAGTCCGACGACCGGGCCGCGGCCATGCGCCCCGAGCTGCCCGGCGAGCTGGCCCGCATGGGCCTGCTCGGCCTGCGCGTGCGTAAGGAGTACGGTGGCGCGGGCGCCGACGCCGTGACCACCGGCCTGGTGCTGGAAGAGCTCGCCCGCGCCGACGTCAACAGCTGCTACCTGGTGCTCAACGCCGCGCTCGTGGCCGACATCCTGCAGGCCAACGCCTCGCCGGAGCAGCGGGGAGAGTGGCTGCCCGCCCTGGCCTCGGGGGAGCTGATCCCGGCCATCTGCCTGACGGAGCCCGAGCACGGCTCGGACGCCGCCGCCATCGAGTTCCGCGCCACTGTCCAGGACGGAGCCTGGCTGCTGCACGGCGAGAAGACCTCGATCATGCTCGGCATGACCGCCACGCACGGCCTGGTCTTCGCCAGGACGGGCGGTCCTGGCGCGCGCGGCGTCACCGCCTTCCTCGCCGACCTGGCCGCGGCGAAGCGGGAGGCGTTCAGCGACCTCGGAAACCGCGCCGTGGGCCGCGCCCACCTGACCTTCGACGGCCTGACCACCGGGTCCGAGACGATCGTGGGCGGCGAGGGCCTGGGCTTCGTCCAGGTCATGCGGGGCTTCGACTACTCGCGGGCGCTGATCGCGTTGATGGCGACGGGCACCGCGCAGGCGGCGATCGACGACGCGCTGGAGCGGGCGCGCACCCGCAACGCCTTCGGCCGCCCGCTCGGCGCCTTCCAGGGGCTCAGCTTCCCCCTGGTGGAGTACGCCACGCAGCTGCGGGCGGGCAGGGCGCTCTGCTACGAGGCACTGTGGCGCAAGGACCAGGGACTCCCGCACACGACCGAGGCGAACATGGTCAAGTGGTGGGTGCCCAGGATGGCCGCGGACGCCGTCCAGCAGGCGCTGCTCACCTTCGGACAGGCCGGCTACTCGGAGGAGCTGCGGCAGGCCCAGCGGCTGCGCGACGTGATCGCATTGCAGATCGCCGACGGCACCGCCCAGATCACCAAGCTGGTGGTCGCCCGGCAGCTGCTCGGCCGCGACGCCGCACCCTGAGCCCGCCTTTCCGAGTCCGCCTTTTACGAGTCCGCCTTTACGAGGCCATCTTCACGAGGCCGTCTTCTCTGCGGCGTACGGCGGCAGGTTGAGGCGGTCGCGGATGTTGCGCTGGACGGTGGCCTTGTCGTCGCGGGCGTCGACCGACACGACGTACTCCTTGCCGCGGAACAGCTCCACGACCGGGTCGATCTTGTCGTGGTATTCGCGCAGCCGCGTGGCGAGCGCGTCAGGGGCGTCGTCCTCACGGGTGACGAGCTCGCCGCCGCACACGTCGCACCTGCCCTCGGTCGCGGGCCGGTGGGCGATCAGGTTGTAGTCCATGCCGCAGCGCGAGCACAGCCGCCTGGCCAGCACCCGGCGCCGCACCTCCGCGTCGGGCAGGTCGAGGTGGATCACGCCGTCGATGTCGTAGCTCTCCAGGAAGAACTCCGCCTGCCGCCGGCTGCGCGGGAAGCCGTCGATGATGAAGCCGTAGTTCCAGTCGTGCTGCTGGAGGCGCTCCCTGACGACGTCCTCGACCAGGTCGTCGCCCACGAGCTCGCCGGCCGCGACCAGGCGGCGGACCTGGGCGCCGAGCTTGGTGTGGACCTTGACATGCCAGCGGAAGATGTCGCCGACGCTGATGTGCACGAGGTCGAGGTCGGTGGCCAGCAGGGTGCTCTGGGTGCCCTTGCCGCTGCCCTGCACCCCGAGGATCACGTATTTCCGCATGCCTCATTCTCCCCCGGAGACGGGCAGCATGATCTCGGCGCCCGCCGCGCCGCGATCGACGAGCTCCTGAACCCGCTGGGGAGCGTAGATCCCGTCCACGAGGAGCTGCGCGAGCCCGAGTATGCCCGCGTTGGGGTCGAGGTCGCTGCGGACGATCTGGAGATTGCGGGTGGCCAGCGGGAGTGACCGCCGGTAGACGATCTCGCGGATGCCGGCGAAGAGCTGCTCGTCGGTGTGCGCGAGCTGGCCGCCGATCGCGATGATGCGCGGGTTGAACAGGTTGACGGTGTCGGCGATGGCGCCGCCGAGGATGCGGGCGGCGCGCCGCGCCAGGCGTACCGCGGCCAGGTCTCCTGAGCGGATCAGGCGTACGGCGTCGTCGACGGTGGTGATGTCGTGACCCGCCGCCTGGAGATCGCGGACGAGCGCCCAGCCCCCGGTGTAGGCCTCCACGCAGCCGAGGTTGCCGCACCGGCAGAGCGGCGGCTCGGCCACGTCGTCGACCACGACCTGGATGTGGCCGATGTCGCCGGCCGCGCCGTCGGCGCCCCGGTGCACCTGGCCGCCCGCGATGAGGCCGGTGCCGACACCGGTGCCGATCTTGACCATGAGCAGGTGCGGGACGTCGGGGTAGCGCAGGCGCTGCTCGCCGAAGGCCATCGCGTTGACGTCCTTGTCGACCAGCACCGGGCAGTTGTAGCGGGCGGTGAACCAGCCCGGGATGTCGAAGCGGTCCCAGCCGGTCATGATCGGCGGGCTGACCACCCGCCCGCTCGCGAAGTCGACGGGACCGGGCACGTCGATGCCGATGCCGAGCACGTCGCCCGGCTGGTGGCCGCGCTCGGCGAGCAGCTCGGCGAACAGCTCGGACACGATCGTCAGGATCGCCTCCGGGCCGCTGGTCACGTCGGCGCGGACGTCGCGCTCGGCCCGCACCACCCCGCCCAGATCGCACACGGCGGTGCGCAGGCCGGTGGCGCCCACGTCGGCCACCAGCAGCACGCCCCGGTCGCGGTTGACGACGAACTGACCGGCGGGCCGGCCGCCCGTGCGCGCCTCCGTGGGCGCGGGGATGAGCAGCCCGGCGGCGAGCAGACCGTCGAGGCGCTGGTTGACCGTGGTGCGCGACAGGCCGGTAAGCCGCATGACGTCGGCCTTGGTGAGCCCGTCGGGGATGTCACGGAACAGGCTGAGGATCTCGCCCGAGCTGACTCCCATCCGCAGCGCGGACACACCGGTTATGGCCATTTACCCACTCTATCGGCGACCGGGAGTGCTCGTAAGTCAAGAATGTTTCGACTTAAAAAGTCGAAACATGGGTTGTCAGAGTTCAGAAGTAGTCATACGGTCGTCCCATTGACGCCGAAAGGGGCATCCGATGCACATGACCTCGCATGGAAGGCGAGCGACGGCGGTCACCGCCGTACTGGCGGCCGGGACTCTGGCTCTGGGAGCCTGCGGCTCCAGCGTGTCCGCCGGTCCGTCCGGCAAAGACGCCGCCGCCGCCGAAGGCCCGAGCGTCGCCGCGGTGATCAAAGGACTGGACAACCCCTTCTTCCAGACGATGAAGCAGGGCATGGACGACCAGGCCAAGGCGGGCGGCCTGTCTCTCACGGTCCAGGCGGCCACCTCCATCACCGACACCACCGGACAGGCGGACAAGCTCAACGGCCTGGCCGGGCAGCCCTTCTCCTGCTTCGTGGTCAACCCGATCACCGGCACCAACCTCATCCAGGGCCTGGCCAAGATCGGCGCGCAGAACAAGCCCATCGTCAACATCGACAGCCCGGTCGACGCCGGTGCGGCCGGCAGCGCCAACGTCAAGCTGGCCACCTACATCGGCACAGACAACGTCGAAGCCGGCAAGATGGCCGGGAAGCGGATGAGCGAGCTCGTACCGGCCGGTGACGTCGCGGTCATCGGCGGCATCGCGGGCGACGTCACCAGCGGCGCCCGGGTCGAGGGGTTCCAGCAGGGCATCGGGCCCAATCTCAAGGTCGTCCAGACCGTCGCCGCCAACTGGGAGCGCCAGACCGCGCTCACCGCCGCGACCGACGTCATGCGCGCGAAGCCGGATCTGCGGGGTTTCTTCGTCGCCAACGACGACATGGGGCTCGGCGTGGCGCGGGCCATCGCCAACGCCGGCAAGGCGGGACAGGTCAAGGTCATCAGCGTCGACGGCATCAAGGACGCCCTCGAAGCGGTCAAGGCCGGCACGCTGGACGGCACCGTCGCCCAGTACCCGTACGCGATGGGCTTGATGGGCGTCGAGGCGTGCCAGGCCGCCACGAAGGGCAAGGCGCTGCCGCCCAAGGTGAAGTCCCCGGTCGAGCTGGTCACCAAGGACAACGCGGATAAGGCGCTGGCGACCACGCCCAAGCCGTTCGGCACCTACACCGACCCGTTCAAGAGCCTCATCCAGTAGGACAGAGATGGCAAACACCGCAATCGCCGCACCCAACCACGGAGCCTGGACCGCGCGCCTGAAGGATGTCGGCTTCTGGGCCGAGTGGGCGGCCCTCGTCGGGCTGATCGTCCTGGTGATCGTCTTCCAGGCGCTGAACCCCACATTCCTCAGCGCCGGCAACATCGCCTCGATGCTGGTCGCCGCGGCGATCCTGATCATCCTGAGCGTGGGCCAGACGTTCGTCATCGCCACGGCGGGCATCGACCTGTCGATCGCCTCCGCGATGACCTTGGGCGCGGTCGCCTTCGGCCAGTCCTACGCGATGGGCTGGGGGCTGACGCTGTCGTGCCTGGCGGCCATCGTCGCCTCGGGCCTGGTCGGCGTGGTCAACGGAGTGATCATCGCCCGAGGCAAGATCACCGACTTCATCGTGACGCTCGGCACCCTCTCCGCGGCCTCCGGGCTGGCGCTGATCCTGTCCGAGGGCAAGCCCGTGACGATCATCGACGCGGCGCTGCTCCGCCTGTCGACCGGCGGGATCGGGATCTTCGGCTGGTCGTTCATCATCGCGGCGGTCGTCGCGGTGGTGGGGCACGTCCTGCTGTTCCACACCAGGTTCGGCACGCACGTGCTGGCCACGGGCGGGGCGGCGGAGTCCGCGACGGCCATGGGAATCAGCACCCAGCGCGTCAAGATCGCCGTCTACACGATCTCCGGTGTGCTCGCCGGGCTCGGGGCCATCCTGCTGGTGGCCCGGATCGGCGCGGCCGAGCCGGCCGCCAACACCTCCTTCCTGCTCAACTCCGTGGCCGCGGTCGTGCTCGGCGGGGTGAGCCTGTTCGGCGGGCGGGGCAGCATCATCGGCCCGGTCATCGGCGCGCTCCTGCTCGTCGCCCTGGTCAACGGGCTGACGCTGCTCGGCGTCTCGCAGTTCTACCAGCCTCTCGCCGTCGGCATCGTCGTGGTGCTGGCCGCGCTCCTGACAAGGTTCCAGCGATGACGAACACCCTGCTCGACTGCCAGAACGTGTCCCTGTCGTTCGGCAACGTCCGCGCCCTCGCCGACGTCTCGCTCTCCCTGCGCCAAGGGGAGATCACGGCGCTGGTCGGCGACAACGGCGCGGGCAAGTCCACGCTGGTGCGCTGCGTCTCCGGGATCCACCGGCCCGACAGCGGCCACATCCTGTTCGAGGGAGAGAAGGCCGACTTCCACTCCCCCGACGACGCCCGCAGGGCGGGCATCGAGACCGTCCACCAGAACCTGGCCCTCGTCGAGGACCTCACCGTGTGGCAGAACCTCTTCCTCAACCGCGAGCTCGTCCGCGGGTTCGGTCCCATCGCGTTCCTGGACCGGCGGGCGATGCAGGCCCGCGCGCGGGAGATGGTCTCCACGCTCGCGGTCAACGTCCCCGCGGTGAAATCCCGCGTCCGGCGGCTGTCCGGCGGGCAGCGCCAGGCCGTCGCCATCTGCCGCGCGGCGGGCTTCAGCTCCCGGCTGGTCATCATGGACGAGCCGACGGCCGCGCTCGGCGTCCAGGAGACGGCCCGGGTCGAGGAGCTCATCCTGCGGCTGCGCGACGAGGGGCACACGGTGCTGCTCATCAGCCACAACTTCGCGCAGGTCATGCGGCTGAGTGACCAGGTCTGGGTGATGCGCGCCGGCCGCTGCGTCGGCGGACGCCGTACGTCCGAGATCACCGGCGAGGAGATCGTCTCCCTCGTCACCGGCGCCACCGGCCAGTGAACCCCGTACCGAACCACCAAGGAGAAAGCACCACAATGACCACCACGACCAACCCCATCGGCGTGCACGCCCTCGTCTGGGTCGGTGACACCACGCCCGCGTCGGTGGAGCACGCGATCCGCAAGACGAAGGAGACCGGGTTCGACCTGCTCGAACTGTCCCTGCACGACTCCGCCAACCTCGACGTCGCGGCCGCCCGCGACGCCCTGCGGTCGGCGGGCCTCGGCGTGGCCTGCTCGCGCGGCCTCGCCTTCGACGCCGACGTCTCCAGCGACGACGCCGACGTGGTCGCGCGTGGCGAGAAGCTGCTGTACGACTCGCTCATCGTCACCCACGAGCTCGGCGGCACCCACTTCACCGGCGCCCTCTACAGCGCCCTGGGCAAGTACGACCGCCCGCTCACCGACGCCGGACGCCGCAACGTGGTGACGGTGCTGCGTGGCCTGGCGCAGGAGGCGCGGGGCCGCGGCATGACGCTCGGCCTGGAGATCTGCAACCGCTACGAGACCAACGTCATCAACACCGCGCGAGACGCGCTGTGGCTCGCCGACGACATCGGGGAGGACAATGTCCTCATTCACCTCGACACTTACCACATGAACATCGAAGAGGACGATCTCGTACGCCCGGTGCACGACGTCGGCGACCGGCTCGGCTACGTCCACATCGGCGAGAACCACCGGGGCTACCTCGGCTCCGGCCACCTGGACTTCACCTCGTTCTTCCACGCGCTGGCCGACATCGGCTACCGGGGACCGATCACCTTCGAGTCCTTCTCCTCGGCCGTGGTGATGCGCGGGCTGTCGAACGACCTGGCCATCTGGCGCAACCTGTGGTCCGACGGCGAGGACCTGGCCCGTCACGCCCACGGCTTCATCACCGGCCAGCTCCACGCGAGCCAGGCTCGATGATGACCCTCCACGATCTGGCGGCCCGAGCCCGCTCCCTCGTACGCGACGGCCACCGCGCGGTCCTGGGCATCACGGGCAGCCCCGGAGCCGGCAAGTCCACGCTCGCCGAGAACCTGGTCCAGTTGCTGCGGCAGGACCGGCCCGCGCTCGACTGGGTGGCGCACGTGCCGATGGACGGCTTCCACCTCGCCGACGTGGAGCTGGAGCGGCTCGGCCGGCGCGATCGCAAGGGCGCCCCCGACACCTTCGACGCCGCCGGGTACGCCGCGCTGCTGCGCCGCCTGCGCCAGGACGAGGACGACGTGATCTACGCCCCCGCTTTCGAACGCGACCTGGAACAGCCGATCGCGGGCAGCATCCCGGTCCCGCGCACCGCCCGCCTCATCGTCACCGAGGGCAACTACCTGCTGCTCCACGACGGCGACTGGGCCCGGGTCCGGCCCGAGCTCGACGAGGTCTGGTACTGCGATCTCGACGAGGAGGAGCGCGTGCGGCGGCTCGTCGCCCGCCACGAGCAATTCGGCAAGGAGCACGACGCGGCCGTGGCCTGGGTGATGGGCACCGACCAGCGCAACGCGACCCTGGTCAACGGCACCCGCCCGCATGCCGACCTGGTGATCTCCGACCCGACTCTCCGCACGCTGAAGGCCTAGTCCCGGCCGAAGTGGTGCTCGAGCCGGTCGGCGTCGGCCGGGACGTCGTCGACGGCGATGAGCGGGGTCTGCCCTGTCGCGTGGTCCGCCACCTGGTAGAGGCGGCCCATCATGACCTCGTACTCGGGGCGCAGGCCGTGCCGTTCGAACTCGGGCCGCAGCGCCTGCAGGCGTTCGGTGATGAGATCGACATCCTGCCTGGTGAGCGGGTTGTCGACCCAGCCGAACAGGCCGTCGGGCCGCCGCCCGATGAAGTTCGAGGCGAACGGCTGGTCCCGGTGCATGGTGATCCGGTCGCCGTCGAACGAGCGCGCGTGGTCGATGGCGAAGAACCGGCCGTCGTCGGTCAGCATCAGGTTGCGGGCGGCCCGGTCGGAGTTCGCCGTCAGCACGTCGAGCAGGCCGATGAGGATCGCGTCCCGCCTGCTCTTGAAGCCGGACAGGATGTGGGCCACCTCGTGGGCGCCCGAGGCGTCGATGAAGTCGGCGAGCACGGCGCCCTTGGCGTAGGGGTCCAGCATGGCGCGGGCCACGTTGGCCCCGATCGCCTGCCCCACCTGGGAGACCACCACCTCGATGCGCGCCGGGCGCTCCGCCCTGCCGTGCATCTCCTTCCTGATGGCCTGCGGCACGTCGTCCAGCGTGATGATGTCGACTTTCCCATCCGATCCCCCTCGGATGGGGACGTAGGTCGCCTCCTCCGCGTCGATCGCCGCGCGCAGCGACTCGGGAGCCGCCGGTACGCCCGCCCTCGGCGGCCTCACCTCGGCGGCCACCGCCGGCCGTTCGACCCTGGCCTCCGGCACGGCGATGTGCCAGGCACCGTCACCCCGGTGGGGGAACATCGGGCGGCCGTCCGCCGTGTAGCCCTGGATGTTGGCGGTGTGCGCCTGCCGGTCGGCGCCGATGTAGACGTACCTGTCGCCCGCGATCACCTCGCGGCCGGTGGTGTCGGCCAGCTCCTGCAGCAGGCCGAGGTTGGTGGCGGTCTCGCAGCCGAGCACCCGCAGGGCCGCGTCGGGCGCGTCGACCAGCCGGGGGTCGTGCACGAGCATGGTGCCGAGATCGCCGGCGGTCAGGCGATGCTCGCCGATGAGGAAGTGGGTGCCGTCCGCGGCGACGCCGACGTCGATGATGCCGGAGGTGGGCGACAGCAGCCGCGGGTCGGCGGTGGGCATCGACATGGAACCCGGGTCGCGGTACCACACGCCCGCCGCGACCTCCTGCCTGAAGCGGCCGATCATCTCCGCGTGCCGGGGTTGGAGGTGCGGCGCCGGCTGTACGGGTAACGGGTCTTGCCCGACCTCGACCAGGTAGACCCTGGTCCCGGCCTGGCCGTCCGGCGCGATGTAGGCGCCCTCGTGCGCGCCGAGGACCCGCATCTTGGTGCCCGGCGCCTGCCCCACCTGACCGTCGCCGAGGTCCCTGCCCGTTCTGGAGAAGGTGACGACCTCCGTGGGGGCGAGGTGATCGGCGGTGTAGGACCGCGTGTTGAGCACCGTGTCGGGCAGCGTGAACTCGGCGCCCGGCCGCATGTCACTGACCGGGAAGTCGATCCTCCGGTAGACGGTGCCCGCCGTCTCGGTTTCCCGTCCGGCGCGGTGCTGAGCGTTCGGTTCATCGCTGTTCCGGCCGAAGTGGTGCACCAGAGCGTCTCCGCCCCGGTTGATCAGCTGGTCGATGCTGCGGCCGTGGGCGCCCTCCCGTACCTGGGCGAGGTCGGTGCGCGGCGCGTCCGCACCCCGCGCCCCGTGCGGTCCGGGCCCCTCAGGTGCGGGCACCGGCTCCTGCGGCCTGGGATCCTCTCCCCCGACGGGGGCCGGCCGATCAGCATCGGGCCGGGCCGCCCCGCCACCGTCGCCGCGGGGACCGTGCGGACTCCAGCTCGCCAGATGGCCGTCCGCGACGCTGACCACACCCGAGGTGAACGCCTCGGCCACCACCTTCAAGCTGATCGGCTGGCCGCTCAGCAACGCACCCGCCACCGTCGCACCCGCGGACGCCACCCCCGTGTGCCCCATCAACATCCACAACGACCGCGTCGGGAGCGCCCACGCCAGCCCCGTGAGCAACCCGCCGTTCAGCGCCCCCATCCCCGCCGACGTGCCGACCTGCTTCCAGTCGATGGCGTCGCGCCGCGACTGGGTCCCCTGCACGTACAAGTCCATAGCGCCCATCAGGAGCCCGAAGCAGGCCACGTTGACCGCCAGACGCTGCCCGAACTGCCGGACCGTCCACCGCGCCACCTGCGCCCGCGCCTTGAACAGTCCCCGCACCGTCAGCCGACCGGCGGGATGCAGCAGCGCCCATGTCAGCCACAACATCTGCACCACGAACAGCAGCACGGTCAGCTTGATCATCCGTTTGGTGTACTGCACCTGCACACCCAGGTCGTTCAGCCCGATGGCCATGGTGACCAGCTGTTCCACCAGATCGGCCTGCCGCCCCCCGAGGACCTCACCCACCCGTTTCACGAACGCCTTGAGCGCGTCGCCGTCCCACTCCCCCCGCACCCCGCCGGTCAGCCACTGTCCCGACCCGTCGGCCGTGGCCACGATCCGCCGCGCGGCCCGCACCAACGCGTCGGCCATCCGGAACAGCGCCCGCTCGTCGGCCTGCGGCCAGTCCGAGCCCACCACCCAGCCGACCCACGGCCGCAGCCACCCGGGGATCTCCATCCCGTCAAGCCACATGGAACTCAGCCCTCGGGATCCTCTTCTTTCTCCGGCACACCAAGATCTCTCCTACTATGCCGAGGTTTTCCGTACCTTGCAGGAAGATGTCAGCTCTTTGACGCCGGAGTTGTCAGCTCACGCACGGTCTCGGTGAGGGCCTCCCACGCCTCCCGGGTGTCGGCGCTCAGCTCATGGGGCGAACGCAGATCCTCGACATAGAGGGCCACGTCCTCGATGGCCCAGCGCAGGCGGAAGAGCTCCATGACCTCCGGGTCGGGCCGCCGCCCGGTGAGCTCCGCGTAACGCGCCAGGTCATCCGGCCCGTCGGCGACCAGCCACAGATCCCGCTCGGGCGGCGCCAGCCCCACCGTGTCCCAATCCACCAGCACCGGGCTGCCTTCGACCATCACCACGTTGCCGGGATGCGGCTCCCCGTGGGTCACCACGAGGTCCGCGCCGCTCGCCTCATCGACCCGCCGATCGAACTCCGTCAGCCGCTCCCGCAACCGCCCGGCGGAGTCGGCCACCAGAGCGCGGGCGGGCTCCGCGTACGGCCCACCCCGCCAGACCCCGCCCAACGCCTCGATGGCCTCCTCCAGCCGGCCCCGCATCGGGATGCGCAACGGCCGGACGGGAGTCGACGGCGGCGGCGGCGTACGGTGCAACTCGGCGAGCATCTCCACAGTCCTCCGGCGCTCACTGGCCGCCAGACGGTCGCCGAACTCCCCAGGACGCCCGCTGACCAGCGGAAAGACACTCACCGCGTGCCGGGGCCCGAGCAGCTGAAGCGTCTCACCCCCGACGGCCGCCAAAGGCGCGACGACGAAGTCGAGACCCTGCGCACGCAGGGCGACGGCGGTGTCCATGGCCCGGCGCAGCGCGCTCTCCCCGTCCCCGGCCTGGTCTTTCTGCGTCAGGTCCGCGACCGTGACGAACCATCGCGGTCCATCCGCGTCAGCCGCGATCCAGTGGTAATCCCCGAACCCGACCGGCGCGTACTCCAGTGAGACGGCCCCGATCCCCCACTTCTCCAGGGCATCCCGCAACGCCCGCTCGTCGACTCCCGCCGGCCGGTCCTTCATGCCCGCCAGGTTATCGACCATGATCGCGCTTCACTATTCATTCAATGTATAGTGCTCGCCATGTCGACCGGACATGTGCTGCTCGGGCTGCTCGTGGAGCGCCCGAAACACGGATACGAACTCAAACGCGAGCACGACCGGCGCCTGCCCGGCGCCAAACCGCTCGCCTACGGCCAGGTGTACGCGACGCTGCAGCGCCTGCAGCGTGACGGGTTCGCCGAGGTCGCGGAGACGGTGCAGGACGGCGGCCCGGAACGCACGGTGTACGCCATCACCGGCGAAGGGATCGCCGAGCTCACCCGGTGGCTGGACGGGGTGGAGGCGCCCGCGCCGCACCTGTCCAGCGCGCTGCTGTCGCGTGTGGTGGTGGCGTCCGTGGCCAACGGCGCCGCCGACGGCTACCTGTCCCGGCAGCGGGCCGCGCATCTGGCGCGGATGCGCGAGCTCACCGCGGAGCGCTCGGCGGGCTCACCCGCCCAGGCGCTGGCCGCCGACTACGCGCTCCAGCACCTCGACGCCGACCTGCGCTGGATCGAGACGGCCATGCGACGGCTGGCCGATCTGAAGGAGGACTCCCATGCTTGAAGCGCGCGCGCTGCGCAAGACGTTCGCCTCGACCGTCGCCTTAGACGGGGTTTCGCTGGAGATCGGCGCGGGCGAGATCGTGGCGATCACCGGGCCGAGCGGCTCGGGCAAGTCCACGCTGCTGCACTGCCTGGCCGGGATCATCCGCCCGGAGTCGGGCGAGGTCCTGTTCGACGGCAAGCGGATCGACACGCTCGGCGAGAACGACCGTACGAACCTGCGCAGGCAGAGCTTCGGCGTCGTCTTCCAGTTCGGCCAATTGGTGCCCGAGCTGACCGCGACGGAGAACGTGGCGCTGCCGCTGCTGTTCGACCGGCACGGCCGCCAGGAGTCGCTGAACACCGCCCGCTCCTGGCTGGAGCGCCTGAACGCGGCCGGCTGCGGCGACCAGCGGCCCGGCACCCTGTCCGGCGGCCAGATACAGCGCGTCGCCATGGCCCGCGCGCTGGTCACCGGCCCACGCGTGGTCTTCGCCGACGAGCCGACCGGCGCGCTCGACTCGCTGGCCGGCGAACAGCTGATGGACGAGCTCACCCGTACGGCCCGCGCCGACGGCATCACCCTGGTGATCGTCACCCACGACAACCGGGTGGCCGCCTACGCCGACCGGGAGCTCGTGTTGCGCGACGGCGAACTCGCGGCGGAGGTGGCCGCGTGATCGCCGTGATGCGCATGCTCGCCATGGGCGGGTCGCGACGCGAACGGATTCGGGGGCGCCTCATGACCACGGGGGCGGCGCTCGCGACCTTCCTGTTCTGCGTGGCGGTGAGCCTGCTCCAGGCGTGGGACGCCCGCGTCGACGCCTTCCTCAGCGACGACGGGCGCGCCCTCACCGCGCTGGGGCTGGCCCTGCTGATCCTCCCGGCGATGGCCTTCCTCTACCAGGTGAGCCGCCTGGCCGGCGCCACCAGGGAACGACGGCTGGCCGCCCTCCGGCTGGCCGGGGCCACGCCGCGCCACGTGGGCCTGCTCGGGGCCTACGAGAGCGGGTGGCGGGCGGCGCTGGGCGGGCTGATCGGCATCGCGGTGTACCTGGTGATCGACCTGGCACTGTCGTGGCCGCTGCCGCTGAACCGCCCCCTCCTGATGCCGGCGATCCTCGCCGTAGTGACCTTCAGCGGCACGTACTCAGGACTGAAGGCGGGACGGCACGTGGTGTCCTCTCCGCTGGGCGTGGTCCGGCGGGCGCAGCCGACCGGCCCGAGGGTGCTCGACCTGGTGCTCGTCGCGGCGGGCGTGGGGGCGCTCGCCGCCGGGCTGACCGGCAAGGGCCACTTCCCGCTGGGCGGGGCGTACGGCGCGGCGTTGATCATGGTCATCGGCATGGTGCTCCTGCTGTTCGGCCTGGTCCTCGCCACCGCATGGCTGATCAGGGCAGCCGCACGATGGGTGGGGCGGCGCGCACGGACGGCCGAGACCCTGCTCGCGGCCCGGCTTGTGGAAGCCGACCCACGGGGCTGGGCCCGCGCGCTGTCAGTGGTGGGACTGACCGTGTTCTTCGGCGCCGCCGAGGGCGCCCAACAGGGGAGCATCTTCGCCTATGGTGACGTCTCTTCTTCCTGGTCGACGGTCTATCTGCTGATAGACCTCGCTCTGCTGGTAGCGCTGGCCACCTCGGCCGCCGCCCTCGTCGTGCACCAGGCGGAGGCGCTGCTGGATCATCGACGGTCATTCGCGGCCCTGGCCGACGCCGGCACGCCCGTGGCCGCTTTGGGCCGGGTCCTCATCCGTCAGGCGCTCACCACGTCGATCCCGGTGTGCCTGGTCGCCGCCCTCACCGGGGTGGGCGTCGTCCTGATCTCCACCGGCGCGCACGGCTACCAGGAACAGCCGGAAGCGCTCATCTGGGTGGCGACCCGCCTGATCCTCATGGTGCTGATCGGCGTAGTGACAGCAGTCCTGGTGGCCAGAGCCGCCCGCCCCCTCCTCCGCCGCACCCTGCACCCGGAGGAACTCCGTACCGAGTGACGGGCAGGGCGCTACGTCAGGACGAGCCAGGTTCGGCCGTCGGTCAGTTCACGTGCCGCGTCGAGATGACCGGCATGACACGCCGTCTCGGTGATCACATGCAGGATGACCGTGAACAGATCCCGGGGCGGCCGGTCACCGAAGAGCTCGTCGGGCCACCAGGCCGCTCCGGCGTCGAGAGGGGTGGCGGCGATGACGGCGTTCGCCAGCTCGATCTCCCGCCGGTACAAGCCCAGCACGGTCTCGACCGGCTCGTCGGGGGCGACCTGCCAGGCGGCGTCCCCGCTTTCGAGCTCGACCGATTCGCCGGCCACGACGGCGCGGAACCAGAACCGCTCGACGTCGAGGGCGAGGTGGCGGACGAGCCCCAGGCATGTCCACCCCGACGGCAGCACCGGCCGCCGCAGCGCCTCCGCCGGAAGGCCGTCCAGGATCCCGAGCACATGCTCACGCTGGCTGTTCAGGGACGCGAGGAGCGTCTCCGTCTCCTTGGTCATGATCGGTTCCTCCACCGTTCGAAGTGGCGCCGATCTTAGCGACCGCCCGCGAAGTGACGACAGACCGCCTCATTCCGCCGTTCGGGGGCGCGGCGGATGTCCGATCATGAACGGGCCGGTGGTCTCGGAGACGGCCACGGGAGAGAGTCCGGCCGCGATGAGCTGGGCGCGCAGCGCGATCACGGTACGTTCGAGGGCGCGGATCTGGGCCTGGAACTGGCTGATCTGCTCGCGCATCGCGGCCGCGCCGGTCTGCTCACTGACCAGGTCGGCGCTGACCTGGGCGGCTTGGCCCTGCAAGCGGGCCACCTGCTTCTCCATCTGGGTCAACGCGTCTTCGTAGATCGTTTTGGCGCGGACGAAAGCGTCGGCGTCCACCTTGGAGCGTTCGAGCTCGGCGTGGCGTTCGGCCTGCATCAGCGCCGTCTGCTGCGTCTTCTTGTTGGCGTCGGTGGCCGAGCGGAAGGCGAGGTACGCCACGCCGAGCGGGACGATGCCGACGGAGAGCTGGATGAGGATGTTACTCAGGCTGGACACTGCCGCCTCCGACTGGCCGCACCACGCCGGTATAGGTGACGCCGTCATCGCTGTGCCAGGCGTTGACGGTCAGGGCGATGGCGAATTCACTGCCGTCGCGGTGCAGGCCGACCAGCGGGATGTCCCGCCCGGCCAGCTCGGAGCGGCCGGTGGAGCCCACCCGGGCCAGGCCGGCGGCGTGCTGGCCGCGGAATCGCGGCGGCATCAGGATGGTCAGCGACCGTCCGACCGCCTCGTCGATGGTCCAGCCGAACAGGGTCGCGGCCTGGGGATTCCACGACTGGATGACTCCGGCGCCGTCGGCGACGATGACGGCCGCCGAGTCGGCCCGGCCGCCCGGGAAGCGGCTCACCACGACGGCCTCGGGCCAGGTGGCGATCAGCGCGATCCAGCCGCCGAAGGCCAGCCAGACCGCGCCGCCGACCCACCCCCTCGGGTTGACGCCGGTGAAGGTCGAAAGCAGGTAGACCAGGCCGTACATCATGAGCAGCGCGGTGGCGGCGGCGAAGGCCACCCGGTCCGAGCGCATGAACATCTGCACCAGGCACAGAGCGCCGGTGGCGCACCAGACCAGCGCCCAGACGGTCAAGGGGGCGATGGAGGCCAGCATGGCGTATCCGGGGGCGACCCGCTGGTCGGCCGGCACGAACGCGAGGGACGCGGCGATGGCCATGCTCAGCAGACCGATGAACGCCAGGGAGGCGCCGCGCCGCCCGATGCGACGCAGAACGCGGGCGATCGTACGGCGAAAGAGGGGGGTGCCGGCAGCGGCTCTGTTACTCACGGTGGTTAGGCTAATGCACATAGTTAGCGATCGAGAGGTTATCCACACGCCACCCGCGCGGCCTCACCCCTCGCGCATCTGATCCAGGGAGCGTCAGGCCAGCTGAGAGTGCCGGCGGCTGTAGCTGAAGTAGATGATCAGCCCCAGCACGAACCAGACGGCGAACCGCAGCCACGTCAGCGGGTCCAGGAACGTGATCAGCCAGATCGAGAAGAGCGCGCCGAGGGCCGGCACCACCGGCATGCCCGGCGTGCGGAACGTGCGGTGCAGCTCGGGCTGCCGATAGCGGAGCACGATCACCGCCACGCACACGACCACGAACGCCAGCAGGATCCCGATGTTGGTCAGCTCGGCGGCCTCCCGGATGGGCAGGAACCCGGCGATCACTCCCGACGCGACCCCCACGATCCACGTGACCCGGGTGGGCACCCGCCGTACCGGGTGCAGCTTGGCGAACCACTGCGGCAGCAGCCCGTCACGGCTCATCGAGAACCAGACCCGGGTGACACCGAGCATGAAGGTGAACATGACCGTGAGGATGCCCACCACGGCGCCGGCCGCGATCAGCGAGGCCAGCCCGGACAGCCCGACGGAGGCGAACGCCGTGGCGAAGCCGCTCTCCGGGTCGATGTCGCGGTAGTTCTGCATGCCGGTGAGCACGAGCGTGGCCAGCACATAGAGGATCATCGAGATGGTGAGCGAGTAGATGATCGCTTTCGGCATGTGCCGCCGGGCGTCCCGCGACTCCTCGGCCGCGGTGCTCATCGCGTCATAGCCGAACACCGCGAAGAACACGGTCGCGGCCCCGGTGATCGCGCCGCTGACCCCGAACGGGAAGAACGGAGTGTAGTTGGCGGGCTTGATGTAGAAGAAGCCGACCACGATCACCAGCACCACGACGGCGACCTTGATGGCCACCACCCACGTCTCGAACCTGGCGGCGGCGCGGATGCCGAGGTTCAGCAGGTACGCGATGAGCAGGCACAACAGGACCGCGAACAGGTCCACCACGTGCCCGGGGCCGGTGCCGGGCGCGCCGAGCATCCAGGCGGGCAGCGTGAAGCCGAGTTGCTGGACGAGGAAGCCGAAGTAGCCCGAGATACCGATGGCCACGACCGCGACGATGGCGGTGTACTCCAGCAGCAGGTCCCAGCCGATGAACCAGCCGACGATCTCGCCCAGGACCGCGTACCCGTAGGTGTAGGCGGAACCCGACTTCGGGATCATGCCCGCGAACTCGGCGTAGGAGAACGCGGCGGCGGCGCTGGCCACCCCCGCGATGAGGAAGGACACCAGCACGGCCGGCCCCGCCGTCTGGTTGGCGACCGCGCCGGCCAGGGCGAAGATCCCCGCGCCGATGATGCCGCCCACCCCGATGGCGGTGAGCTGCCACAGGCCGAGTGACCTGGACAGCTCCCCCTCGTGCTCGGTGGCGATCTGCTCCACCGGTTTGCGCCTGAAGACACCTTGCGAAGAGACCATGACGCCCCCATCAATGGCTACATGCGTCCCTCTTTCCCCTCTGAACTGGCACTATGCGTACCGCTGGCCCGCAGGGCGCGGATGAACCAGTCGAGCACCGGCGCCAGGCTCTCCGGGGCGGACCAGCCGTTGATCACCGCGAGCAGCCGCAGGTAGCGCTCCCGGCGAGGGTCGTTCGCGTTCTCCAGCCGTACCAGCAGGCTGCGCCGGAGATCGGCGTCGTCGGGACAGTCGAAGACGTGCGCGTATCGAGCCGTGACCGCCGCCACGACCGCCTCGGCCCGGGGCGAGGCCGGGTCGATGCCGGCCGCCAGGGCCGGGCCCGCCGCGTCGCGGACCATCGCGGCGGAGCCGCGGCGCAGGACCGTGGTGTCGCCCTGGGCCCGTTCGGCCGCGAGCTGTTCGACCATGTGCCGCATGACGGACCGGAAGTCCGGGTCCTGGGACAGCTCGGCGAGCTCCACCCACGCCTCGACCTGCTCGGGCTCGGGATTGTCGGGCAGTTCGGGGGTCATCGAGTGCCTGATCCCGGTGAACTCGGGGTGGGCGTCCAGGCCGCCGAAGGCGGTGTCGAGGAAGTCGCCGATCAGTCGGCGGCGTTCGTCCTCGGAGAGCTTGGCCAGCTTGTGCATGAGATCCGTCTCCTCAGGTGTGGACCCGCGCCTGGCCACCGCCGTCAGCACCGCGCGCCGCAGCCGCAACGTGCGGATCTGCACCGCCAGCGCGTCGGCGTGCGCCGCGGCGACCTCGGCGAGCGAGACCTCCCGGTCCACGACCTTCCGGATCGTGGGCAGGTCCAGCCCCAGGTCGCGCAGCGTCCGCACCAGTTCGAGACGGGCGAGGGCGTCGACGTCGTAGCGGCGGTAGCCGGCCGGGCTTCGGCCGGTCGGCGGCACGATCCCGCGGTCGGAGTAGAACCGGATGGCCTTGACCGTCAGGCCGGTCCGCCGCGCCAGTTCGCCGATCGAGTAGAGCGTGTCGCCGTCCATGCCTTCCACCCTCGTGCCTCCCCTTAGTGGAGACTCAAGCGCACCTCCCGTTACTCCCAGACGACGACGTTGCGGCGGACCGGAGCCGAGCCGGAGTCCGTGGCGAACAGCTCCGGCGAGTGCTCCCGGATGCGCTCGACGTCGTTGAAGACCGCCCTCAGGTGGGTGCGCATGGCCGAGCGGGCCAGCACCACGTCGCCGCGGACCACCGCGTCGAGGATCTCGACGTGCTGGGCGGCGAAACTCGTCGGGGAGGTCACATGGAGGCCGAGCCGGCGCGCGCGGTCCAGATGCCCCTTGGCCGAGGCCACGGTCGTCCAGGCGCTGCCGTGCCCGCTCAGCCGCAGCAGGCCCTGGTGGAAGGCCTCGTCGAGGGCGAAGAACCCCTCGATGTCGAGGTCGGGCCGCTGCTGGTCCCTGAGGTTCTGCCGCAGCTCCTCGATCAGGCCGGGGTCGAGCTCGGCGGGCAGGTCGTCGAGTGAGGCCAGCTCCACGGCCTCACGCAGGAACTGCGCGTCGGCCACCCGGGCCGGGTCGACACGGGAGACGAACGAGCCGACCTGGGGAAAGATCTGGACCAGGCCCTCTTCCGACAGCAGGATCAGGCTCTCCCGGACCGGCGTGCGACTCACCTTGAGCGCGGCCGCGAGCTCGTTCTCGGACAGGGCCGTCCCCGGCGGGAGCTCAAGGGTCAGGACCTTGCGGCGCAGGGCCTCGTAAACAGTGCGACGACTGGTCCGCCGCTGATTCGATCCGGCCACACGCCCAGCCTACCCGGTCATCGCACAACTAGTATTGCGCATCTGTGCGACAGATGCTTGTATATCAGTACTGCTCGACTACAGAACGTCGGAGATCGTCCGAAGGAGTGGACCTGTGAGCAAGATCGAGCGCGCCGAGGTGTTCGTGGCCTCCCCGGGGCGGACCTTCGTCACCTTGCGCATCACGACCTCGGACGGTGTGACAGGTCTCGGCGACGCCACGCTGAACGGTCGCGAACTGGCCGTCGCGAGCTACCTGCAGGAGCACCTCGTACCGCTGCTGATCGGCAAGGATCCGGCGCGGATCGAGGACATGTGGCAGTACCTCTACCGTGGCGCGTACTGGCGCCGCGGCCCCGTCACGATGACGGCCATCTCCGCCGTGGACACGGCCCTGTGGGACATCAAGGGCAAGGTCGCCGGTCTACCGGTCTACCAGCTGCTCGGCGGGCGCTCCCGTGACGGCGTCATGGTCTACTCGCACGCCAGCGGCATGGACGTCCCCTCCCTGCTCGACGACGTCGAGCGGTTCCTCGATCTCGGTTACAAGGCCGTCCGCGCCCAGGCCGCCGTCCCGGACGTCGGCGGCACCTACGGGATCCGCAAGGGCAAGGTGTACGAGCCGGCCGCGAGCTCGCTGCCCGACGAGCAGCCCTGGGACACCGAGGCCTATCTCGGGTTCGCGCCGACCTACCTCGAAGCCGTACGCGAGCGCTTCGGCTTCGGCTTCCACCTCCTGCACGACATCCACCACCGGCTCACGCCGATCGAGGCGGCCCGCTTCGGCAAGCGGGTGGAGGACTGCCGGCTGTTCTGGATGGAGGACCCGACACCGGCCGAGAACCAGGAGTCGTTCCGGCTCATCCGTCAGCACACGACGACGCCGATCGCGGTCGGCGAGACGCTGACCTCGATCTGGGACGTCCAGCACCTGATCACCGAGCAGCTCATCGACTATGTGCGCACCACCGTCGTCCACGCCGGCGGGATCACGCACCTGCGCCGGATCTTCGACCTGGCCGCGCTCTACCAGGTCAGAACCGGCTCCCACGGGGCGACGGACCTCTCACCGATCACCCTGGCCGCCGCGGTGCACATCGACCTCTCGGTGCCGAACTTCGGCATCCAGGAGTACATGGGCCACCCCGACGAGGCCGCGGAGGTCTTCCGCAGCGGGGTGACGCTGGCCGACGGCATGCTCAACCCGTCGGAGGAGCCCGGTCTCGGTGTCGAGTACGACGAGAAGGAGGCCGCGCGCTTCCCCTATGAGGCTCGCTACCTGCCCGTCGCGCGGCGCCTCGACGGCTCGGTGCATGACTGGTGAAGACCTCGATCCTGCCCTCGCTGAGCCTCGCCACGCTCGACCGGATCGCGCCGGACCTGCGCCCGGCCGTCGATCCCCGGGAACTGCGCCCGAAGGTCGTCCACTTCGGCCTCGGCGCCTTCCACCGGGCCCACCAGGCGGTCTACACCGAGAGCGCGGCGGCCCGTAGCGGCGAGCCGTGGGGGATCGTCGCCGTGGCCCCACGCTCGACGCGAGTGGTCAAGGCGATGCGCGTACAGGACTGCCTGTACTCGGTGGCCGAGCACCACCCCGCGGCCACCACCACCCGCGCGATCGGGTCCATCGTCGGCGCCTTGGGGATGCGCCAGGACGCCGAGCGGGTCGACGAGCTGCTCGCCGATCCCGGCGTCACGGTGGCGACCCTGACGATCACCGAGGCCGGCCACTACCGCCGCCCCGGAGCCGACGGGCTCGACACCGGCGCCCCGGAGATCGCGGCGGACCTCGCGGCGGCGCGGACCGCGGACATCACCACGGTCGTCGGCCGGCTCGCCGTGGGGCTCGCGGCGCGGATGCGCGCCGGCGGCGCCCCGATCAGCGTCGTGTCCTGCGACAACATGGCCGCCAACGGCGCCGCGCTCGGCACGGTGGTACGCGGCTTCGTCGAAGCCTCGTCGTGGCCGGACCGGCGGGCCGTCCTCGACTGGATGGCGACGTCGGTGGCCTTCCCCGCGACGATCGTCGACCGCATCGTGCCGGCGACGACCGACGCGGACCGGGAGGCGGCCCGCGCCGCGCTCGGCGTGTGGGACGAGGTGCCGGTGGTCGGCGAGCCGTACCGGCAGTGGGTCCTGGAGGACTCCTTCGCCGGGCCCCGGCCGCCATGGGAGCTCGACGGCGCCCTGTTCGTCCCCGACGTCGTGCCGTACCAGCTCACCAAGCTGCGGTTGCTCAACGGGTCGCACTCGGCCCTGGCCTATCTCGGCGCGGCGGCCGGCTGCGCGACGATCGCCGACGTCCTGGAGACCGGCTGGGGTGAGCGGCTGGTCCGGGCGCTGAGCGCCGAAGTCGCGCCGACGCTGCCCGAGGGCGGTCCCGACCCGGTCACCTACACTGATGACCTGGTCAAACGGTTCCGTAACCGCAAAATTCGGCATCTGCTCCGGCAGATCGGCTCCGACGGCTCCCGGAAGATCCCGGAACGCTGGTTCGGCGCCCTGCGCTCGCTGCGCGCCGAACGCGCCGGCACCCCGGCGCTCGAACTGGCACTCGCCGCCTGGGCGAACGCCACCCGCCCCGCCGACGACGGCCGGCCGTCCGGCGCGACAGATCCCACCGGACGACCGTTCGGCGCGCCAGATCCCACCGGACGACCGTTCGGCGCGCCAGATCCCACCGGCCAGTTGTTCGGCACGACGGACCCGGCCGCCGCACAGCTGGCGGCCTGCTGGCATGAGGCGGCCGACCAAGAAGACACCATCCGCCGCCTGCTTCACGTGCTCGGCGCGGCGGACCTGGCCGGTGACGGCGCGCTCATCGCCGGCACCGCCGCCCGACTGCCCGCCCTGCGGGCCGGGCACGTCGAAATCTGACCCGGAGTTCATGATGACAGACAGCACGCACATGGAGCCCGCGGGCGCCGTGACCAGAACGACCCGCGACCTCGTCAGGGCGGCCATGTCCGGCTGGCTCGGCACGGCGATGGAGTTCATGGACTTCCAGCTGTACTCGCTGGCGGCCGCCATCGTCTTCAACAAGATCTTCTTCCCGGACGTCAGCCCGGCCATCGGCCTGATCGCCGCCATGGCCACCTACGGCGTCGGATATGTCGCCCGGCTCGCCGGGGCCATCTACTTCGGCCGGATGGGCGACCGGATCGGCCGCAAGAAGGTCCTGATCATCACCATCCTGCTCATGGGCGCCTCGACCACGCTGATCGGCGTACTGCCGACCTACGCGGTGATCGGCATCCTCGCCCCGATCCTGCTGGTCGCCCTGCGGCTGATCCAGGGCTTCGGGGCCGGCGCCGAGATCGCCGGGGCCACCGTCATGCTCGCGGAGTACGCCCCTGTACAGCGTCGCGGCCTGGTCTCCTCACTGGTGTCGCTCGGCACCAACACCGGCACGCTGGCGGCCTCGGGCCTGTGGGCGATCCTGCTCGCCGTCCTCAGTGAGGATCAGCTGCTCACGTGGGGCTGGCGGGTGCCGTTCCTGCTGAGCTTCGTGCTCATGGTCTTCGCGGTGTGGGTACGCCGCAATCTCAAGGAGAGCCCGGTCTTCGAGGAACGCCCCGACGTCGTGGACGGCGTCGCGATGTCCCGTACGCAGGCCGAGGCCGCCTTCCAGAAGAAGGATGAGGGCGTGCTCGAGGCCGGGCTCCACCAGCGCAAGGGCAAGGCGTTCTTCCTGGCCCTGGGCCTGCGGTTCGGCCAGGCCGGCAACTCGGGCCTGGTCCAGACCTTCCTCGTCGGCTACATCGCCGCCACGCTGCTCGTCGACCGGTCGATCCCGACCAGCGCCATCGTCTACGGCTCATTGCTGGGCTTCGTCACCGTGCCGGTGGTCGGCCTGCTCGGCGACCGTTTCGGCCGCCGGCCCATGTACATCGCGGTCACGCTGCTGACCATCGCGTTCGCGTTCCCGATGATGCTGATGATCATCTCTGGCAGCACGGCGGCCCTGATGCTGGGCATGATCCTCGGGCTGAACGTCGGTGTCCTGAGCCTGTTCTCGCTGGAGAGCGTCACGATGGCCGAGCTGTTCGGCTCCCGGACCCGCTTCACCCAGCTCGCCCTGGCCAAGGAGATCGGCGGCATCCTGGCCACCGCCATCGGCCCGGTCGTGGCGGCCACCCTCACCGCCGTCACCGGCAGCTGGTGGCCCATCGCGGCGATGCTCGTCGTCTACTCGCTCATCACCCTGCTGTCCGCGGTCCTCTCCCCCGAGACTCGCGGGCGCGACCTGGTCCGGTTGGAGGACGCGGTATGAAGTCGGCCGTCGTACACGGTCCCGGTGACCTCCGGATCGACGAGCGCCCCGAGCCGGTGGCGGGGGAAGGGCAGGTCCTGCTCGCCATGGAGTGGGGCGGGATCTGCGGCTCCGACATCTCGTACTGGAAGAACGGGGCGTCCGGGACCGCCGTGCTCAAGCACCCTCTGGTGCTCGGGCACGAGGTCGCCGGCCGGATCGCCGGGATCGGCGCGGGCGTCAGCGGGCTGACGGTCGGGCAGCCGGTCACCGTGCACCCGGCCGAGCTGGTCGGCGACGGCCGCCTGCCCGAACGGCTCGCCGGCCGCACGAACCTCTACCCCCGGGTCCGCTACTTCGGGTCGGCCGCCTTCGACCCGCACACCGACGGCGGGTTCAGCGAGTACCGGGTGGTCCGCGCGGATCAGATCCGGCCGCTGCCCGAGGGCGTGGACACCGAGCGCGGCGCCCTCGCCGAGCCCCTCGCCGTGGCGATGCACGCCGTGCGTCGCGCCGGGGACCTGCGCGGGAAGACCGTGCTCGTCAACGGCTCCGGCTCGATCGGCTCACTGGTCGTGGCCGCCGCGAAACACCGCGGGGCGGGCATGGTCATCGCCTCGGACCTCTCCGCGACCTCGCTCGCCGTCGCCCGCGCCATGGGCGCGGACGAGACCGTCCAGGTCGGCGGGGACGCCACGCTCCCCCAGGACGTCGAGCTGGTCTTCGAGGCCTCGGGCAGCCCGGCCGCGCTCGGCTCCGTCCTGCGGGCGACCGCCCGTGGCGGCACCCTCGTCCAGGTCGGCAGCCTGCCCGGCACGGCCGTCTCCGCGGCCCTCGGTGATCTGGTGACCAGGGAGATCACCTGGATCGGCTCCTACCGCTTCGCCGAGGAGATCGACGAGGCCCTGAGCGCCATGCGGGACGGCCTCGACGTCTCCCCGATCATCAGCCACCGCTTCGACCTCGACCGGGCTGCCGAGGCGCTCGCCATCGCCGCCGACCCCGCGAGCGGCAGCGGCAAGGTGATGCTGCGGCTCGGCGGGGCGGAGCGGTGAGCACGGACCAGGCGGCTTCGGCGGCGACGTTCCCGGAGGCCACGAAGTCGTTGCCGTTGCCGCCGGTGCCGAAGACCTTGCCGGCGGTCTTGGCGATGAGGCCGCCGGAGCGCCACGTCTGCTGCTTGGCGGCCGAGACGGCGTACGGACGGACCCAGCTGTTGGTCTGGGCGACGACCAGGGGAGGAAGGTTCACCTGCTCCCCGGCGGCCTTCGGGACCGCGGCCGCTGAGGGGCTCGCGCCCTGCGCCGGCTCCACCAGCGGCTCGGCGTCACGCATGCGCTCCCGTGACTACGGAGATTTACCACAGAAGTTGACAAAGCTAGCAATTACCGCAGGTCAGCCAAGATCCGCCGCTGGTAGGAGGTGAGGGGCGGCCGGGTCGCCTCGCGCACGACCTGGGCGGCGCGAGCGCGGTCACCCATCCGGGCCAGGGCACGGGCGCACAGGTACGCCACCAGCCCCTGATCACGCCCCCCGAGCAGGGCCGCCTCCAGCTCGACGGACGCCTCCTCGGCCCGGTCCAGCTCGGCCAGTGCCAGGGCACGGGCGGCGATGGTGGCCGGTTCGGCGGGCTCGCGTACCCGGTCGAGGTCACGCAGCGCCAGCTCGGGCTTGCCGAGGTCGGCGAGGATCCCGCCGCGTGCCCGCAGCGCGACGGGCGTGTCACCGTCCGCCGACAGCACGCTGTGCAGGATGGGGAGCGCCGCCTGCGGGTTGCCCGTGTGCCACAGCACGGTGGCCAGCTCGACCTGCACGGCCAGGTCGCCCGGCACCCTGCCCACGGCCGCGAGCAGCTCCGCGATGGCTTCGTCCGGGCGCCCCTGGTGCAGGATCACCCGGCCGGCCGCGGCCAGCGAGTGGCCCACCGCCGAGGTGTCCCGCAGCCGCTCATAGACCTGGCTGGCCTGCTTGTAGCACTTCTCGGCCGTCGCCCATTTCCCCGCCGTGGCCGCGAGGTTGCCGAGGAAGGACTCGATCTCCGCACGCGTGCGGAGCTCGTCCGCACCGCAAGCGTCCCTGGCCTTCTCGCCGTGCGTCCCGGCCAGCTTGGAGTCACCGTCCGCCAGCACCTGCTCGGCCACGCGCAGGTGCTCGGCGGCGCTCACGGGAGCCTGGCCGGAGCCGGGACGGGGACGAGCGCCGCCGAGCGCGCGCAGCACCGGCTGGAGCAGCCGGTCGTGCTGGAGCTCGCACCACCGTGAGCCCGACCGCATCTCCGCCTTGAGCACGTGCCGGTCGATCAGCGCCTTGACCACACGGTTGGACATGCCCGCGGTCTGGGTCTCCCCCTCGTAGGCGATGCCCCGGGTGCCGAGCTCGGTGATGAACGTCTCCCGCAGCCAGGCGCCCAATCGGTCGACGGGGATCTCGTAGTCGTGCCCGATCTGGGCCAGGGCCTGGTCGAGGAAGTCGCCCAGGGATCGGTCGACGTCCGCGTGCCGTTCCACGTACTCCGGGGTGATGACCGTCAGGTCGAGGGGGCAGGAGTTCCACAGCGCGGAGCAGACGATCTGGAGCTGTACCGGCTCCACGTGCTCCACGAGGTAGGAGGCCGGGCTGCCGGTGCCCTGCAGCCGCACCGTGCGCAGCTCCCTGACCAGGGTCTCGGCGGCCTGGGGCGCGTAGGAGCGTTCCCTTCCGGCGAGCGGCTCCCTGATCGCGGCCAGCGCCTCCTCTTCCCGGAACGGGTTCAGCACCACCGACGCCGACGGGCCGCCGCTGCGCAGCGGGTCGCCGTGTGCCATGAGCCGGGCCAGGTAGTCCTCCCTGATCGACAGGAGCAGGCGCAGGTCCTCGTTGTCGTCGAGGGCCTCGGCGAGCTGGGCGATGAAGGGGTCGCGGAAGCTTTGGCGGTGGGAGAAGTCGAAGAAGAGCTCCTCGGCCTGGTCGATGGCCACCAGGATGGGGATGGGGTCGCCGTACTTGTCGACCCTGGGGCCGCGCCGCCGTAAGAACTGCTGGACGGTGAGCCCCGACAGCCGCGTGAGCGACTCGCCCGGAGCCCACGACGACAGCAGCGCCACCGTGAACGGGTTGCGCTCGGGCAGCGCGACCATCGGGAAGGCCGAGCCGTGGGAGAGCCGCCCGATCGGCAGCACGTCCACCCGCTTGTTCGCCAGCTCGGGCAGCACACCGGCCTCCAGCACGGACGTCTTGCCCACTCCTGACGGTCCGTGCAGCATCGTGAGACGGTGCGCCTGCCACATCACGGAGATCTCGTACGCCTTGGCGTCCCGCCCGAAGAAGCGTTTCTGGTCGTCCTTCGTGTAGGAGCGCAGGCCCACGTACGGCTCGGCTGCGAAGGCGCCGGTCGGCGGCTCGGCGCTCACGACCGGTTTCCCATACGCTCGTCCAGCTCCGCGCAGAACTGGCGAGGGGTGCCCCAGAAGATGGAGACCTCCCAACCGTCGAAATATCGGTCGAGGTATTCCTTGGCGCGCAGGGCGGCGCCGGGTTTCACATTCTCGTTGCCGGGCGTGAGCTGGACGCTGACATGACGCCGGCGGCGGATGGCCGGGTAACGTCTGATCAGTCCATGGAACAGCACCCGAAACGTCCATTCCTGAAGCGTGTAGCCGAGAAAGAGCAGCGGCCGGTTCGCCAGGGCATCGAGGATGATCGGCGGAATCACATGCCGGTTGTGCTGCGCTCGCGCGGTGGTCATGTGCACGAGGAAGTCGATGTAATCCTCTTCGGTCAGCACCATGGACGACGAGAGGCTCGTGCTTCCGTAGAGATGGTAGACCAGCGGCCGGTTGACGTCGGGGCGTATTCCAGGGCCGCGCTCGAACAGGTTTCTGTCGTACGGCACGCCCTCGTGCCACGGGCAAATGGCCGCGCTGGGCTCCTTACCGGAAGCGCGCAGTGCTCGAAAGAGGAAGTCGTCGTAATTGGTGGTCAGGAACACCGGAATGGGAAAGGCGGCGATGGAGGAGTGGATTTCCCCCGGAGTGGTGAAGTCCGGCGGCCCGATCGTCGAAAGGTGGCGGCTGAACTCGTGTTTCAGCCCGGCGTCGCCGAGGATGCTGCGGGCATACTGCATCACCCTGGCGAGATCGCCGTCGTCGGCGAAGGGATAGTCGAAGCGGGCCGCCCATTCACGGCTCAGCTCACCGCCGGACGGGACGTTGCCGCCGCTGGCCCCCGCGCCGATGAACGGCGTGCAGTCACCGGTGCGGAGCTGATCGATCAGCCGAGCCCAGTCGGATTCCTTCATCGGGGGCGACCTGCTCTCCTGGCACGACGAGGGCGTGGAGCACGAGGTACGACCCTATTTTTAGCTGGTGGCGGCAGGCCCGTCGATGCTCTGGCTGAACCCCGCGATCGGTCCCATAGTGTCCTCACCCGCGCGCAGGAGCGTACGCAGGGCATGGGCGAGCGCTGACGCGTCCAGCTCGTCGAGGTCGGTGAGCGACAGATCACTCACATCGACGAGACCCGGCTCGGCCAGCTCATCGCTCATTGAAGCTCCTACGATCCTGAATTCGGACACAGCGAACACGCCAACCTACCGACCGAGATTACATGGCGTCGTCCGTAAGGGTGACAATAACGTTCCTGCGACGCCCAAACGCTTTAATATAAGGAGGTCGCCAGCGACCCCGGAGGCGTGACGTGACAGGTTCGCAGCCAGAATCGGTCAGAACGGGGCGAGTGCCCGAAGTCTGGGGCAAGATCCCCACCCGCAACGTCAACTTCACCGGCCGGTCCAGCCTGCTTGAGCGCTTGCACGCGGGCCTGTCCACCGAGGTGACCGCCGTCGTCCCGCACGCCCTGCACGGCCTGGGCGGGGTGGGCAAGACCCAGCTCGCGGTCGAATACGCGCACCGGTTCAAGGCCGAGTACGACGTGGTCTGGTGGATCCCCGCCGACCAGCCCCTTCTGGTCAAGTCGTCGCTGGCAGGCCTGGCGGCGCACCTCGGCCTGCAGGCCGCCACCCGGAGCGGCGCCGAGGACGCGGCCGACGCGGTGCTCGACGCCCTGCGGCGCGGCGTGCCCTACGACCGCTGGCTCCTGGTCTTCGACAACGCCGACCAGCCGGAGGAGATCAGCGAGCTCATCCCCCAGGGGCCGGGGCAGGTGATCGTCACCTCGCGCAACCACCGCTGGCAGGGCATCGTCGACACCGTCGCGGTGGACGTCTTCGACCGGGTGGAGAGCGTGGAGTTCCTCTCCAGGCGCGCGGCGCTGTCCGGCGCCGACGCCGACCGGCTCGCCGAGCAGCTCGGCGACCTCCCGCTGGCACTGGAGCAGGCGGGCGCGCTGCACGTGGAGACCGGCATCTCGGTGGACGACTACCTCCGGCTGCTGAAAGAGCAGACCAGCGCCCTGCTCTCGGAGAGCAAGCCGTCCGAATACCCGATGCCCATGACCGCCGCGTGGGCGCTGTCGGTCGCGCAACTGCGCAGCAAGCTGCCCGAGGCGGTCGACGTGCTGCGCTGCTGCGCCTTCTTCGGCCCGGAGCCGATCCCCCGCGACGTCTTCCGCCGGGCCGGCCATCAGGCGTCCGACGCCAGGTTGAGCAGCATCTTCGGGGACACGATCCTGCTCACCAGGGCGATCAGGGAGCTGGGCAGGTTCGCGCTGGCGACCATCGACTCGCAGTCACGCACGATCCAGGTGCACCGGCTGGTCCAGGCGCTGCTGCGGGACGAGCTGGATGAGGACGAGCGCCGGCGCTTCCGGCACGAGGTGCACCTGCTGCTCGCCGGCGCGGCGCCGAAGCAGCCCGACGAGACGGCCAGCTGGCAGCGCTACAACGAGCTGATCGCGCACATCCTGCCGGCCCGGGTGGAGGACTGCGCGGATCCGGCGGTCCGGAGCATGGTGCGCGACGTCCTCTACTACCTCAATCGCTCGGGCAACTACCAGTCCGCGCGCATCTTCGCGGAGCAGTTCGTGGCGAAGTGGACCGAGGAGTCGGGGCCCGAGCACCCTGACGTGCTGATCGCCCAGCGCCACCTCGGCACCATCATCCGCGAGCTGGGCGAATACCGGGCCGCCTACGATCTCGACAGCGCCACGCTGGCCACGATGACCGAGGTGCTCGGCCCGGAGGACCGCGAGACCCTGGTGCTGAGCAGCGGGTTCGCGGCCGACCTGCGGGCCGCCGGCGACTGGTCGGCGGCCCGGGAGCTGGACGAGCGGCTGCGGACCCAGCATGTGACCGTGTTCGGCGAGCAGGCGGCGGCGACCCTGCAGATCATGAACAACCTGGCCGTCGACTACGGCCTCAACAGCGACTACCCGGCGGCCAGGAACCTGCACGACGTCGTGCACCGCAAGCAGAGCGAGAGCGCGGAGCGGATCGGCGAAGCCGACGTGCTCAACAGCTGGAACGGCCTGGCCAGGGCCGTCCGGCTGAGCGGCGACGCGCGGGAGGCGGTCGACCTCGGTGAGGACGCCTACGCGTACGGCGTCCAGGAGCTCGGCGCCGACCACCTGTGGACCCTGCGCACGGCCCGCGATCTGTCGATCGCCAAGCGCAGGGCAGGCGACCTCGATGGCTCGCTCGAACTCGCCCAGGACGTGCACTCCCGCCTGCAACGCATCATGGGCGACCACCATCCCGACACCGTCGCGGCGGCCAGCAACCTGTCCAACGCCCTGCGCGCGACCGGCGACATCGGCTTCGCCTACGACATCGCCGAGCAGGCGGTGGCGAGATACCGCGCCATCTACGGCGAGGACCACCCCTATGTCTACGGCTGCGAGACCAACCTGGCGGTCCTCCAGAGGCTGCGCGGCGACGCCGCGGCGGCCAAGGACACCGACGAGCGGGCGCTGGCCGGTCTCGACGCCCGGCTCGGGCGTGCTCACCACTACGCCCTGACCTGCGCCGTCAACCTCGCCAGCGACCATGCCGCGCTGGACGACCACGACGGGGCAATGCGGCTGGGCAGCGAGACGCTCGTCAGTCTGCGCAGGACCTTTACCGACAGATACCCGCTGCTGCTGGCCTGCCTGTCCAACCTTGCCCTCGACACGCGCGCGTGCGGCCGGCAGGAAGAGGCCGACGCGCTGTACGCCGAGGCCCGGCGAGGTTACGCCGACGCCATGGGCCTCGATCATCCCGACGCGCGACTGGCCCTGGAAGAGGGCGCGCGCATGGACTGCGACTTCGACCCGCCCCCCATCTGATCCGGCTCCGGATGGCCGCCTCTTATCGCCAGGGCGAAGTCGTGATACAGGCCAGGCCGATCGCTCTGCCGCGCCTTGCGCAGCGTGAGCCGGAGTCCGAGGTAAAGGATCAGAAAACGCAGCGCGCCCAGGAGAAAAGGAGCGGCCGAGAAAAGCAGTACGGTTTCGGGCCACATTTTGCCTCCCTTGGTGATGCGTCCCGTATTCAGGGAAGGCGGCGGTGCCGGTGTCCCGCAATGATCCGGGTCAATGCCGGAAGGGTCTGGACGACCTGGTACATCGGCTTGGTGAGCGGCGCCGATAAAGCGGATAATTCTGAATGAGTTCGTACGGATGCGGACAGGGGGACCGATGCCTGAAGAATCCCTCCAGGCGTTCATCGCGGCCCTGGGCGAACTACGCGGGCGGGCCGGCGGCCCGTCCTACCGCGAACTGCGGCGGCTGAATCCCGAGCGGCTGGCGCCCAGCACCGTGCAGAGCCTGCTGGAGGGTGAGCGCAAACGGACGCCCTCGTGGCCGCTCGTCGACGCCTTCGTCCGCGCCTGCCTGGCCTTCGGGCGCGAGAACGGACTGCGTCTGGAGGACGACGAGGAGGCGTACGTCCGAGGGTGGCTGGACCGGCACCGGAGCGTCTCGGCGAGCATGAGCCAGGCGGCCGAGCCGGCACCGGACGACCGGGACGACTCCCTGCCGCGGATCCTGGGCGGCGGCACCCCGCCGGTCAGAGGCCATTTCTCCGGCCGCCGGCGCCTGCTCGCCGAGCTCGGCACCGCGATGGCCGCGCAGACGGGCTGGCCGGTGTGCCTGGTGGGGCCCGGCGGCCACGGCAAGACCCAGCTGGCCTCCGAATACATCCACCAGCATTCCTCCAGATACGTCACCGTCTGGTGGGTCAGGGCCGAGCAGCCGAGCCTGATCCGGACCGATCTGGCCTCCTTAGGGCACCGGCTCGACGAGGGCATCGGCGAGGCGGCGATCGTCTCGGAGACGCTGAAGCTGCTGCGGGAGGACCCGCGCTGGGCGCCGTGGCTGCTGGTGTTCGACAACGCCGGGCATCCGGCGACCATGGGGGCGTTCCTGCCGCGTGGCGGGTCGGGGCATGTGCTCATCACTTCCCGTGAGCCCGCGTGGGACGAGGTCGCGGTCCCTATCGACGTCGGCGTGTTCGAGCGCGGCGACAGCATCGAACTGCTCACCCGGCGGGTGCCCGGAATATCCGTCGACGAGGCTGGGCAGGTGGCGGAGGAGCTGGCGGACATGCCGCTCGGCGTCGTGCAGGCGGGCACGTACATCAAGGGCTCCGGCCTGGCCCCCGGGGCCTACCTCGCGCGGCTGCGGGAACAGCCCGGCCGGATGCTGGACCAGCATCCGCCGGTCGACTACGGGCGCGGGCTGGCCTCGGCGTGGGACCTGGGCTTCGAGACCCTCGCGCAGACCTGCCCCGAGGCCCTGCACCTGCTGCGGCGCTGCGCGTTCCTCCGGCCGGAGTCGATCTCGCGCGGCCTGCTGCGCCAGGGGCGCCTGGCGCTGTCGGGCGAGTCGGTCGCGGTGTTCCAGGATCCGGTGCTGGCCGACAACGCGATCCGGGCGCTCACCCGCTACGGGTTCGTCCGTCTGGCCGGTCAGGGCACGATCCAGGTGCACCGCCTGCTCCAGTCGACGGTCAAGGAGCGCATGGCCGGCGAGGAACGGGAGCGCGTACGGCGGGACGTGCACCGGCTGCTGGCCGGATTCGACTGCGGCGATCCGGACAACCGGGCGAACTTCCCTCGCTACGCCGAACTGGCCGGCCACGCCGAGGCGTCGTCCCTGGCCGACTCCACGGACGAGGAGGTGCGGGGCTTCGTCACCCGGCTGGTCGCGTACTTCCGGGCGATCAACGACGGGGAGGGCGCCGAGCGCTACAGCGGCGTCGCGCTCGAGGCCGGGGCCCGCACAACCGTTCATGACAGTACGGTGGCCCGGCCCGCGCCCGCGCCGGCCGTGCCGCGCCGGGCGCTCCTGGCCCAGGAGATGGAGCGCGACGACTGGGCCCGGCTGATCTACCAGGTGACCACGGGCGACTGCACGCCGATCGTCGGCGCCGACGTCTCCAGGGAGAAGGCCGCCAGGGTCCGGGCGATGAGCTGGGAGTGGGCCGGCCGGCTCGGCTACCCGTTCGCGGACGCGTGGGACTTCGAGTCCGTCCTGGACTACGCGGTGACGCTGCCGGACCAGGCGGCCATGGCCGAGGAGATCCTGGACGGGCTGCGCCGGGAGTGGGAGCGGCAGGACGAGGAGGACCCGCACGCGGAGGACCCGTACGCCTTCCTCGCCAAGATGCCCGCCACCTCCTACCTGACCACCGGCTACCACGGCCGGCTCGCGCGGTCGCTGCTGGGCGCGGGCCGGGAGCCCGTCATCAAGGTGCTGCCCTGGCGCCCGGAGCGCGCCGCGGCCGAGCCCGTGGTCGCGCCCACCCCCGAGCGGCCCCTGGTGTGTCACCTGGCCGGCTCGTACGACCTGCCGGGCTCGCTGGTGCTGTCGGAGAGCGACCGGCTGAGGTGCCTGCGGGTGGAGTACGACCAATGGTCGCCCGACATCCTCGGGGCGCTGGTGACGTACCCCTTCCTCATGATCGGCTTCAACCCTCGCTCATCGTCGTTCGACCTGCTGATGTCCCTGCTGTCGGGCGTCCCCAGCCCCAAGAGGAACATCATGGCGCTCTACGATCCGGGCCCCGGTGGGATGGAAGAGGCCGCCAGGAGGTATCACCTGGCCCGGATCGCCCGGCTGAACATCCGCGCGGCCGTCTTCTGGGGGGACGCCCGCGACTTCATCCAGGAATTGTCGCGCCGCCTGGAGACGACGGCGTGACCATGCCATTGCGCTCCTCCCACATCCGGCGGTGGGCCGCCGCGTCCCGGTGCGCCTTCTCGACGGCCTCGGCGGAGACCTCCTCCTCCCGCCAGGCGTTCAGGGTCCCGGCCATCCGGGCGACGAAGCGCTCGCCGGGCGGCGTGAGGAATCCACTCTCGGCGATCACCCGCGTCGCCCCCTCCGCGGCCTCCCACCAGCGGTAGAACTCGGCGCTCGCGGCCAGCGCCGCCTCCCCCCGCTCGTGCCGCCGCTGCCTGCGCCAGAACCCGCTGACCCCGACATAGGCGTACGCGCCCTGGAAGAGGCCGCCCAGCGGGCGGGGATCGTCGCGCCACGGCGCGTAGTAGCGCCGGTCGCCGGACGGCCGCAGCAGGGGCAGCACGTCGAGCACCGCCGACAGCTTCCCGTGCTGCACCTCGTGCGCGAACGTCAGCGCCAGCGTCGTCGCGTCAGGCGGCGTGGACAGCGCCACGCAGCCGAACGCCTCGCGCGAGCTGCCGCTGATCTGGTCACCGGGTACGTCGGTCAGCGGCGTCAGCACGCTCGTGGCGACGGACACCTCTTCCGCGACGGTCCGGTGATGGGCGAGCATCAGCTCCCATGACCGCCGCAGCGCCTCACCCCAGACGGCCAGCTCGTCGTCGGACAGCCGGTCCGCGGCCAGCCGGGCACCGGGCATCCGGTACGGGTCGAGGTCGTCGACACAAAGCGAGAGGGTCTCGCCGTGGGCCGTGGCCTCCAGGCGGCGCAGCGCCTGCCAGCCGGAGGCGTCCTGATGGGGATCGTCGGGGATGCGTACCGTCTCGTCACCGATCACCTCCGCCGGGCCGCCCGCGCGCCTGACCGTCGCCGAGGAGCCGGCGGAGCCGACGAGTACGGCCCGGCCGAGCGACGGCAGCATGATGCCGCCCTCCTCGGCGGGCACCTCGATCTCGAAGTCCATGCCCGAACGGACGGCGGCCGCGGCCGCTACGGCGGCCAGCCGGGCCGGCGAGTGCCCGCCGGACCCCGTCGCCAGCGCACGGTAGGCCAGCGCGTGGTAGGTACGCCAGGCCCAGGCGCCGACGGCGGGATGGCGGAGCACGGCTGCCACCGCCTCCGGGCGATGCCTCTGGGCCTCGCTCAGCAGCCGGTACGCCTCCGGGGCGACGCGGCCGACCCCGTGGATGAGCAGGACGTGCTTGCTGTGCTGGGCGCTGAGCAGCAGGCGGGCCGCCGCCGCGCCCCCCGCCCCCGAGCCCAGCGCCTGGAAGTGCTCGTCCGGGATGATGTGGTGCTTGAGGCTCATCGGCGCCCTTCCAGCAGGGCGGCGACGTCGCGTTCGACCTCGCCGCGGATATGGGTGATCAGACGGAACAGGTCATCGCAATACACCGAGCGGTTGCCGAAACCGCGGTCCGGGTCGTAGCGGTGCGCGTAGAGGCCGCCGCCGCAGACCGACAGGACCGGACAGTCCCGGCATTCCTTCGCGAGGGCCTCGGCGCCCAGTTGCCGGCTCATGACGGCCGGATGCCGCAGCACGGCGTCGAAGGTGTCGCGGGCGACGTGGAACCCGGTGACGGGAGCGCCGGGATAGGCGGACTTCAAGGTGTCGGACTGCTGGATGCCGCCGTCGGCCTCGATCACCACCATCCGGGCCGGGCCCAGCCCGAGGCTCTCGCTCGACGACGTGCCGCCCATGAGGAGGTGCAGGATGTCGGCGAACAACCGCACCTCGGTCTCCCGCCGCGGGGCGCCGTACCACCGGTCGAAGATCGGGATCAGCCAGTCGGCGTACGGTGTCGCGCCGTCCTCGGCGGGCAGGCCGGGCGGCGGTTCGGCCCAGTTGCCGTGCGGCAGGAGAAAGTCGATCCGCGGCGGCCCGGACTCCAGCAGCGCCTCGTAGGTGGTGAGGGGGTCGCTGTCGAGGTCGACCGTGCACAGCAGCCCGCCGTACAGGTGGAGGTAGCGCTCGGTGAGCAGGTCGAGCGCGGCGGAGACGGTCGCGTGGCTGCCGCTCCCGTCGGCCCGCCGCCGGTGCCGGTCATGATCGGCGGCGTCGCCGTCCAGGCTGAGGCCGACGCGGACCCCGAGATCGTCGAAGAGTTTCAGGTACGTCTCGTCGAGGCGCATCCCATTGGTCTGCAGGCTCACGTCGAGATGGACGCCCGGCCCCAGGGCCTGCCTGACGGCCCGGACGGTATGGGCGATGTGGTCGGCACCGGCCAGGAGCGGCTCCCCGCCGTGCAGGATCAGGTGGACGGACGGCATCCGGTGCGCGTGAGCGTGCTCGGCGATCCGGGAGGCGGTGTGCGCGATGACGTCTTTCGAAACCCGACGCGGCTGCTCTTTCCAGCTTTGATCGGCCATTTCGTAGACATAACAATAATCGCACCTCAAGTCGCATCTACTATGTATTTTTAGGATGAACTGGCACAAAGGCCATGGCTGCCATCCTTCCGGCGGCAGCGGCGTGACCTGGGGCTTTATCTCGCCCAGCCAGGTTTCATGCGAGCGTGGCACGTGGCCGAACCTACCGCTTATCCTCTCCGCGATTCTGCGGTGCCGGCCTTAATCGGCCGCCGGTGGTCCGTCGCGAGTAGCATGGCGGTCCTGACGATGTCGCCCACTGAGAGGACGAAACCCCGAATGTCGCAGCTGGATCCGTTCCGGCACTGCCTGACGTCCCTGCGCTACGAGGGTGACGGTCCGGGCGAGCCCATCACTCTGGAGCAGCGGGCGGCGGACCTGCGGCAGCGGCTGGCCGGTGATCGCGGGCTCGACGACCGGCAACCCGGCGAGCCGGTTCGCAACGTGACCGTCACGGAGCTCCAGGCGATGATCATCGCCGACCTGCTGGACGAGCTCGCCGCGCGCCTGTCCCCCGGCGCCGCCTTCGGGCCTGGCGACAGCGGAGAGGCGCTCGCTGGTCTGGCCAGGGACCTGTCTCAGGAACTGCTCGGCCAGACGTTCATCGGCACTCGGTGAGTCAGTCGCGCAGGAAGTCGGCGGCCTGACGGCGTAGCCGGTCCGGGGCGGTGGACCAGACGGGGGCCCGTGTCATCGCCTCCAGCTTGATCTTCTTCACCTCACGGGGTGCGTCATCGCGCACTCCGAGGTGCTGCCACAGCTGGTCCAGCTCGTCGTACGGCAGCTCCCACGACTCGCCGATCGCGCCCTCCGGCGGGGCCGGCGTCAGGAAGACCTCGTCGGCGGTCTGCGGCGGGTCGACCTGGACGATCGTCAGGCCGAGGCGTTCGGCGGCGTCGCGGAGGAGCCGACGGTGGCTCTCGACGGTCTCCGGCGGCGGCGTCCCATCGGCGAACAGGGCCAGCAGCCAGCCCGACTCGCCGACCCGCGAGAGGTCCAGGACGAGACGCACGCCGGTGCCGTCGGTGAAGGTGCGGTGTGCCAGGCTCGCCGCCTCCCCCGGCCCCTCGGCGCGCGCGACCTCGTCCAGGTCCAGGGCGCCGATCAGCTGCCGCACCTGATCGGCGGCCAGGCGCCCATGGGCCAGGACACGGAGTGCCGGCCAGAGCATCGTCACTCTCCCTCTCGTCGGGTGGACGGTCCGTCGGTGGACGGTCCGTTGGTGGACGGTCCGTCGGTGGACGGTCCGTCGGTGGACGGTCCGTTGGTGGACGGTCCGTAACTGGATGGCCCGTCGGTGGACAGCCGGTCGGATGACAGCTCGTCGGTCGAGGGCCCGCCCGTGTCGGGTGACCCCCAGGTGGTCAGCCAGGCTCTCGGGTTGGCCGGGCGGTGGATGATCCAGTCGGTGTCGCGGAAGTGCGAGGATAGCTCGGAGCCCATGCTCGTCCCGTCGAACGGCCCGCTGGACTCGAACAAGCCCAGCGATATGGGCCGCCCCAGCGCCGTCTCCCAGTCATTCTTCCACGCCGCCAGCTCGGGAAAGGCTCTCATCAGGCTGTCCTTGTCGATGTAGCCGTGGCCGCCCATGAAGTCGCCCGGATAGCGGCCGGGCGGCCAGTGCGAGCGGGCCACCTGCACCATCGCGCTGCTGGAGATGTCCATGTCATAGTCGCTGGGCTGCTCCTCGAGGCCGAGCCGGTACATCGAGTCGAAGGGACGGCGCAGCGGGCGGTTCGGGTCGTCGCCGAACCATTCCCGCAGCCTGCGCAGCGCCTCCGGGTTGCCGGCCAGCTCCTCCCCGGCCGGGAACGTCTTGTGCAGCCCGGCGAAGAACTCGGCGCCGGTCCCCTTGAGCCGGATGTCCACCTCGGCCGGTCCGATGCCGTCGCGCCCGATCGCGTCGAGCAGTTCACCGGCGTAGCGGTGATACCGCTCCGGTGTCATGCCCATGGGGGCCTGCCGGGTGAGGAGCCACTTGAGCTGCATGGGGGACATGCCGAGGAAGTCGAGATCGCGCTTGGTGACGTGGTAACCGGAGTCGTCGTGCGGCCACCACGACGGGTAGGGCTCCTGCCCCTTGAGTACCCGGTCGATCCGGTGGCTCAGCGGGTCGGTGAGGTCGAGTTCGCCCGTGGTCACGGGGGTCGGCCGCAGGGTCCAGCCGCCGTGGTCGCCGGTGGCCACCGGCGGTTCGGCCTCCCGGGAGGACCCGCCGATCCCCGCGGAGACGTGGTCCAGGGTCGCCAGCCGATCGCCCGGCAGCGAGACGTACTCGCGCTGCCGGAAGAAGCCCATCCCCGTGAGCGGCACGGAGATGATGTCCCGCGCGGGCTTCCTGTCGATCAGGAGCACGCCGCGGCCGGGGAGGGTGTCCAGCCAGTCCATGACCACCTGGCGGTCGGCGGACCAACTCGCCAGCGGCCGGTGCCGCATCTCGAACATGTCCCCGGGGCGCAGCCCGGCCCACGCCGAGTGCTCGCCCTCCGGCCACGCCATCCCCCGGTAGGCGATCACCTCCTCGATGCCGCGCCGGGCCAGCTCGGCCTGGGTGAGCTCGTACTGGCGGCGGATGAACTCGCGCAGCGTCTCGCGGTTGTACAGGAGCTCCATGTCGACCGCGCTGCGCGTCTTGCCGTCCATCGGCCAGGACATCGCCTCCGTGAGACCGAACTCCTCCTGGACGACCTCCTGCATCGCCAGCACCCGTACGTTGCTGTTGGCGTTGCGATGCGCCCAGGCCCCGAGCAGTTCGCTCACCGCGATCCGCCGCACCAGGGTCTCGGCGGACGGATCGTCCATCCGTACCACCTTGTCCGGCGCGTGGGCCGGGTCGGCGGGGTCGAGCACGTCGACGCGCAGGACCCGCGCGCCCATGGAGGGGAAGCGCTCGTTGAACGGCGCGAGGACGTAGTCGCCGTCGCCCAGGCGGTTGACCATGTCGGAGCCGACGTGCAGGCCGACGGCGGCCAGGACCAGCTCCGGCGTCGAGGAGCGCATGCTGCCCGCGAGGGCGTCGATGGTGTGCGTCTTGGCGACGCTGGTGCTGGTGAAGGCGCCGTCCCCGGTCAGGAGCGCCTCCGCGACCTGGCGGTGGTGCGCGCGTTCCGGGGAGTCGGGCGGCGGAGGCGGCGCGTAGTGCCCGACCGGCTCCGTCACCGGCAGCATGACCGCGTGGTCCGCCGCTCTGGGCAGCAGCCGCCCGGTGCCCCGCGCGTGCTCGGCGACGTGCCAGAGACGCTGGAGTACCGCCTCGTGCAGGGGGAGCCGGTTCATGCGCTCGAAGAGCGGGCGCAGACCGTCCAGCTGCCGCCTGATGATCGCGATGTCGTTCGGCGGGATCGGGTTGTCGACCCATCTGAACACGCGCGGCTCGGTCTCGCGGAAGAACGTGCGGACGAACGGGTTCGCCGCGTCGGGAAGCAGCAGATGGGACGCGGCCCCGTCGCCGACCCCGAGGAGGGCGCCGCCCCGGCCGAGGGCGAGATCCTGGAGGGTGACGCCGTGCTTGGCGGTCACCGCGTGATACAGGCCGAGGAACACCCCGTCACGGGTGGCCGCCCGCTGCCAGGACTGGTCGGTCGCCTGCTCGCCGGGCATGTGGTCGCTGTAGACGTCCCGGCTGCCGAGCGCGTACGACAGCGGGACCCGTGCGCCGACCGCGCGGCCGACATGCGAGTCGAGCACCTTGACCGTGGCGTCGCCCATGCGTGCGTACCGCTCGTAGGTCACCTGGGTGCCGTCGTCGAACGTGACGAGCTCCCGGTTCAGCAGGCCGTCGCCATGGGTGAGCGGCTCTCTCCTGGTCACGCGGGCACCGGTGACGGGATGGGCGGGCAGGGTCAGTGCCGGGGCGTCGGCGAACCCGTACCTGGCCGCCGCCGGATAGGGCGGCTCGGTCTGTGCCGGGGAGGGAGACTCACCCTCCAGGACCGCTCGGAGGCGGGGCCAGGTGGCGGCGAAGCCGGGGTGCAGGTCGAGCTCCGTGACCCTGGAGATCGGGATCCAGGCCATCGCCCCGGACTCGTCCCCCTTCACGGCGACGGGCACCCGCTCGGCGACGGAGGCGATCACGGTGTCGTGCGACCAGCCACCGTGGTCGTCCCTGACGACCTCCTCGACGTGGATCTCACCGGGCGGCAGGTCGCTCTCCTCTGCGGTCTTCCGCAGGGCCGCCTCGGGTGCCGACTCGTGGCTGTCCCGCGCGCCGCCGGGCAGGGACCAGGTCCCCCCTAGGTCGTCGGACGGATCCCGCTGCCGCATGAGTACGTGCGTCTCGCCGCCGGGGGCGCTGTGGTGGACCAGCAGCCCGGACCTGCCGAAGAGTCCCCGGTGGGCGTGGCCCTGCGCGCAGTTCACCCAGCCCTCGCCCGGCATCGGCGGCAGATCGGGCGCCGCCGCGTGCCCCGGCACCGGTGCCGCCGCGAGCCCCTGCCGGGTCGCCAGGTCCTGCACCGCGGCGACCAGGGACTCTCCGGCGCCCTTCCACGTGGCGTTCGCCTCGCGCAGGAGTTGCTGCAGCTGGCGGGCCTTCTCCTGCGCCCTGGGCAGGTCCCCCAGGATCTCCTTCAGGTGCGTGGCCCAGCGCTCGACCGGCACCCTGTCCTCGAACCCCTGCTCGACCAGGCTGGCGCGGGTGAGCTCCGGCGGGAAGCGGCCGGGGTCGCCGAGCAGGGCGCCGACGCCGCTCGACCGGGGCACCAGGATGGGCACCGCCGCGCCCGCCGCCTCCAGCCCGACCAGCCCGAACCCCTCGCCCCGCGACGGCATGATCACCACGTCGGCGTTCCGCATGTCCGCCAGGATCTCCTCGCGGTCCAGCGTGAAGGGCTTGATCTCGACCTCCCGGCCGGCCACGTTCGACAGCCGTTCCTTCACCTCCGGCACGGTCTCCGGGGCCGCGCCCCGGATGACCAGCCGGACGTCGAGGTCCTTCTGCAGCTCCCGGATCATCAGCGCCGCCTCGTGCCCGCCCTTCTGGGCGGCGTCGGCGCGGCCGATGAGCAGGACGGTACGGGTCCGCTCCCCGAAGAAGGGGCGCTGCCGGGACAGCTCGAACGGCACGCCGGGCAGGAGCTCGTGGACGGGAGGCACACGATCGCCGGGGTTGGAGTCCGCGAGCCGCTGCGCCTCCGTGGCGAGCACCGGGCCGACGCCGGCCAGCATGTCGGCCTCGGCGACGAGCGCCCGCTCGATGCCCTCGAAGTCGCGGCCCAGCGCCTCCATGTCCGCGATCCGGCCGAGCGCGCCGGTCACCATGTGCAGGACGTGCACGAGCGGCGCGTCCGGATAAAGCTGATCACGCGCCCGCAGGGCCGCCGGGCCGGAGTAGCGGCTGTGCCCGATGACGACGTCCACGTCCGGCGGCAGCTCTTCGCCGTCGAACTCCAGCTGGTCCATCTCGCTGCGGCTCGGGTCGTACCGCCGGGGGCCGATCACGTGCAGCCGCTCGCCGCCCGTGCCGCTCGGCACCTCGTGCCCGACCCGGACGTACACCTCGTGCCCCGCCTCCGCGAGCCCCTCGACCAGCTTGCGGTTGACGGCGATGATGCCGCCTTTGTGGGGGTCCCATTCGGTGCAGTACGCGAGCACGCGCAGCCCGGCCCGGTCGAGCTCGTGCTGCTCGGCCAGGCGGTTCCACTCCTCGGCGAGCTCCCGGCTCAGCCGTTCCCGCTCGGCGGGCGCCGCCTCGGCCAGCCGGCGCTGGTGCTGCTGCCAGAGCCGCTCGCGCTGCTCGGCCTGCTCGTCGCGCAGTACGCCGTCCGCCTGGGCCGTGTAGCGCTCCCGGAGCCGCTCCGTCCTGCCCTCCGGGTCGAGGTCCACGCCGTGCGCGGCGGCCATGTCGGCGATGCCGGGCAGCTGGGCCCGCAGCTCTTCCGGCAGCCTGGCGTCGAGGTCCGCGTACGTCCTGCGGAACCAGTCGGCCTCCTCCTGGGTGAACGGGCGCTCGCGCGCCTCCCGCAGGATCTCCTCGGCCCTGGCCGGGCCACGCCAGTGCCCCGTGTCGTCGAGGGAGTTGCGGTAGACGACTTCGCCGCCCCATTGGTGGAGGGTGATCGCCTCCAGGTACCTGGCTCGGTCGATGGCCCGCATGGTGTCGGGGATGCCGCCGTACCCCTGGTCGTGGATGTCCTGGGCGACCAGGCGTCCGACCCCGTCCCGGTCGCGCATCCGCAGGTAGCGGTTGAGCACGGACAGGCGGCTGATCGGCGCCGGGACGGCCATGACGTGGGCCTCGGCGCGGTAGCCGAGGGCGTGGAACTGGGCGGCCTCGGTCTCGACGGCCTCGCTGCTGTTCATCGCGCCTTCGCGGATGAGGTTGACCCGCAGCTCGGCGGCCAGGGCGATGACCTTCTTCATCCAGAAGTACGCGTCCCCGCCGGCCTGTTTGGCGGCGATGCGGTCGTTCTCGGCCATCAGCTGGGCGTACCTCGGGTGGTACTTCAGCAGGCCGTCGAAGTCGGCGATGAGGGCGCGGTCGGGACCCATGCCGTCCATGGCCGACTGCTGCGCGGTGGTCTTGCCCGACGCGGCCTGGCCGCCGATGAACACGATGCGCGGGTGCTCCGGCCGTCTCACGCCCGCCATCAGGTCGGGGACGATGTCCCGCCGGAAGATGAGGTCGTTGTCCTCCTCGGTCAGCTTCCACTGATCGGGGCCGCTGGTCTCGTACTGGTACGGCCGCCCTTGGCTCCGGTCCTCGGCCGGGCCGTACATCTGCGGTGGGGCGGCGTCCTTGCCGCTCAGGAGGTCGAAGAAGCTCCGGCCACCGGGCACCGGATCGGCGGCGCTCGCCTGCGGGCGCCGGGTGGGGGCGTCCTCGGCGGTGCGCGGGCCGTCACTCGGGGTGCCGCCCGGGATGTCCGCCTGCGCCGTGGCTGTCGGCTCGGCCCGATGAACGGCGTCGGTCTGGGTGGAGCTGAGGTTGTCCCGGACGTGGTCGAACGAAGGGTCGTCGTGGGCGGGGGTATGGTCCGGCAGGACAGAGGGCGCCACGGCCTCCCTGGCCTGCGGGCTGTCCGCAGGATCCGCTACCTCGGCGCGGTCGGCGGGAGCTGGCGGCTCAGCGCGCTCGCGCGTGTCCGCATGCTCGGTCGGGTCCGTCGAGTCCGTCGGGTCCGCCTGCTGTCGTGGCTCCTGTCGGGGCTGCTGTCCCGGTTCCTGGTGCTCTGGTTCCTGGTGCTCTGGTTCCTGTTGTGCCGGTTCCGGGCGGTGTGGCGTCCTCGTGCTACCGGCCTGTTCCGGCCTGGACGTCGGCACCTTGGTGTCCGATACGCCCCGGGGGACCTCCGCACGTTCCCGGGGAGCGGCCACGTCCTGCGCCGGGAAGCCCCTGGCCTCGACCGGCCCACCAGGACCAGCAGGTGTGTCCGGCGGCGCCGAGACGGGCGACGCCGAAGCGGGCGGCGCGACGGTCGCGGCGGCGCGGGCCGTGTCGGCGGCCAGTGCGGCGGTGGAGGCCGTGTCGAGGGCCTGTCGCGGATGGCTGATCGCGCTCATGACGTCGACGCTGAACGGGCTGATCGTGTTCGTCCGCCCCACGCCCGCCACGACGCCGCCGAGCAGCGATTCCGCGGTCGGCATGTCCCACTTGCCGTACACGATGCCGTTGGAGACCAGGCCGGCCGGCGTCGAGATCACCGCGTTCGTGAGGCCGGTCTGCAGCGCCCTGCCGGGAAAGCGCATGACGGCGTTGAGCGCTCCGGGAGCGTCGCCGGCGGCGGCGTTGAGCGACCTGATTCCGGGCATCCGCCCGACGAACCCGGCCACCGGCCCGGCCACCTTCGACGCGAGCACCGCGCCCGAGGCGTCACCCAGGATCGTGGAGGCGGTCTTCTGCCCGTCCCACTGGGTGCGGGTGCCCCGATCCATCTGTTCCTTCTGGGCGACGTAGTCCATCAGGAAGCCTTCACCGATCTCCTCGGGAATCTCCCTGAGCATGTGGCTGGCCGCCGCCCTGGCCAGCAGCCCCTTGCCGGCCTGCCGTCCGCCCAGCGCGGCGAGCTTCGGCGCCTGCTTGATGGCGGCCGACCCGGCGTACCTGCCCTTCGCCACCCGTTCCAGCCAGGTGAACACCTTGTCCATGAACGTCCGCAGCCGGCCGGCGAACTTGCCGATCAGCGGCGTCAACACGCCCGCGCTGGCCGCCGTCGCGAACGCGGAGATGGCGATGGACGAGACGGTGATCCAGAATCCGGCGTTGATCAGTAACTTGGCGTACTGCGTCTCACGCGCGTAACTGTCGTGCTGAAGGGCGTACGCGTGCGCCAGCGCGGCGAGGGCAGGGATGCCCTTCCCCTCCGCGAGCAGCTGGTCGGCCTGCCTCTTGAACTCCTCGGCCGCCGAGCCGAAGTAACCCTGCATGATCAGGTCACGCGCCGTGCCCCCGGCCACCGCGAACTCCAGCGCCGCCTGGCTCCAGTCCTCGAAGGCGACCGCCAGCGCCGCCTCGCCGGATTCGCTGGCCTCCGGCCACATCTGTCCCGAGGACAGCAGCGCGATCAGCGCGTCGCACCACGCGGGCAGGCTCGTCCCCCACGCGGGCGTGATGTCCGTGGCATAGCCGCCGCTGCCGATCGTGTCATCCTGCCCGGCCAGGGGGCTGGTGACCGGGGTGCTGACGTTTCGGGTCACGCCTTCCCTTCCCCACGCATGATCAGGCCCCAAACATGATCAGGACGGCATCACGCGTCTGGGCGCCACCAGGTCGGCGTCGGCCCCCGCCGAGTTGGTCACGTTCTCCGTCACCGCAGGCCCGGCCGCCACCGCGAAGTCCGCCGACTCGGCGCCCGCCCGGAGCATGGCGTTGGGGCCGTCGTCGGCCAAGTACGCCTGCTCGAACTCCCGGCCGGCCGAGTCGTGCCCCCACGGCGCGGCCGCGTGCAGGCTCTCGATCCTGCCTCTGGCCTCGGCCAGCTTGTCCCGCAGCTGGACGGCCGCGTCCGTCCAGCGCGCCACCCCGCCATCGACCACGTGCCGATGGATTTCCAGCCGCTCCCCCATGGGCCTGTCCTTTACGCGCGTACGCCTGTACCGCGAATAGACGCTAGTGCGCGGCGGACCCGCCGGAACCACGCTTCACCGATCGTCGAAACGATCCGCTGACACTTCAGAGGCGGGTGACGAACCAGTCCGTGGCCAGGCGGGCCACCTGCTCAAGCGTGCCGGGCTCGGCGAACAGGTGGGACGCGCCCGGCACGATCTCCAGGCGGACCTCGCCGGGCATCCGCCGCATCGCCCGGAGGTTGAGGTCGATGACCGCCGGATCCTCGCCGCCGACGATGAGCAGGGTGGATTGGCGTACCCGGGTGAGGACGTCGTCCGCCAGATCGGGCCGCCCGCCTCGGGAGACGACGGTCCGCACCGCGTCGGGCCGCTCCGCCGCGGCGACCAGGGCCGCCGCGGCGCCGGTGCTGGCGCCGAACAGGCCGATGCCGAGGTCCGCGGTCCTGGCGTCGGCCCTGGCCCAGTCGGTCAGCGCGGCCACGCGGTCGGCGAGCAGGCCGATGTCGAACCTGAGCTCGCCGGTCACGGCGTCACGCCGTTCCTCCGCCGTGGTCAGCAGATCCGCCAGTACGGTGACCAGGCGAGCGGCCTGGAGCTGCCCCGCGACGTACCGGTTGCGCGGGCTGTGGCGCCCGCTGCCGCTGCCGTGCGCGAACAGCACCGCTCCGCGCGGCTCGGCGGGCACGGCGACGTCGGCGTCCAGGGCCACGTCACCGATCGGGATCCGCACGCCGGCTTCCGCGATGTTCATGTCCCCTCCCCGAAAGATCCTCTCCCCCGAAGGTCTTCTCCCCAGAAAGGTCCTGTCCCCAGAAAGGTCCTGTCCCCCGACAAGGTCTCCTCCCCGAAGCTAGACCGCGAACGGGTACGTCTCGGGCGCCTCGCCCCGCTCCCAGACGGCGGTCCGCTCGAGCGGTTCCAGCGCGCGGGTGTCGTCGATATGGATCAACGCGTCGAACTCGTCGGCCACCCGGGCCTGGAAGTAGTGGCTCTGCCGCTCGGTCTGCGGCCGGTAGATCACCCCGATGGCCCGTTGCAGCCGCGCCGTCCGCAGCACGTCGGCGGCGGGCTTGGCCACGTCGAACCAGAGCAGGAACTCCCCGCTGCTCGCCTGGTGCAGCAGTTCCTCCACGCTGCCGGGCAGCGCCGGCCGGACCGTCTTGCGCTCGGCCGGGCCGCCCCAGTCGTCGGCGGCGGTGACCGTACCCGAATAGGTGGTGAAGCCGATCAGGCGGCACTCGCCGGGATGGCGCTCGCGGACCAGCCGGCCGACGTTGAGCTCGCCCCGGGCGCCCATCTCGGTCGCCCGCGCGTCGCCGAGGTGGGAGTTGTGCGCCCACACCACCAGCTTGGCGGGCTCACCACGGACGCGGCCGAGATGGTCGGCCAGGGCGTCCAGGGCGTCGGCCATGTGCTCGTCGCGCAGATTCCAGGAGGAGATGCGGCCGGTGACCATCGAGCGGTAGTAGCGCTCGGCCGAGCGCACGCTCACGGCGTTGCGCTGGGCGTGAAACAGCTCGTCCTCGGCCAGCAGGCCGTCTCTCATGGTGTACTCGTACGCGTGCCGCTGCAGGTCGGCCAGCTGGGCGACCACCTCTTCCTCGCACGACTCCCCCGCGCCGAAGGCCGCCGCCAGCCCGTACGACTGGGCGTCGCCGTCGGCGTGGTCGAAGCAGGCGTACCGCTCGCGAGCCCGCGCCGCGGCCTCAGGGGACACCCGATCGAGGTAGTCGATGACGTCCTGCATGGACCGGTACAGGCTGTACAGGTCCAGCCCGTAGAAACCGGCCTTGCGCACCTCGTCGCCGACCTGGTCGTTGTGATCGCGCAGCCAGCCGACGAAGTCCACAACGGCCGTGTTCCGCCACATCCACGTCGGGAACCGCTCGAAACCGCGCAGCGCCTCCTCCACCGTCTCGTCCTCGCCGCGATCGCGTACGTAGCGGTTGACCCGGTAGGCGTCCGGCCAGTCGGCCTCGACCGCCACGCCGTGGAAGCCGCGTTGTTCGATGAGCTTCCTGGTCATCTCCGCCCGCGCCGCGTAGAACTCGGCGGTGCCGTGCGTAGCCTCCCCGATCAGCACCAGCCGGGCATCCCCGACCAGCCCGAACAGGGTCTCGTCCGGGGGCACGCCGTTCTCGACGACCGCGGCGGCCATGCGGATGATCGCCGCCTCGGACCGCCCGCCGCCCGAGCGCGTACTGTTCGCGTTCCCGGGCCGTGCCGCCGCCCGCAGCAGCTCCCGCACCTCTTCGTCGGTGACCTGGTCGAAGTCCCAGTACGCCTGCCCGACGGCGAAGAACGGGGACGGCGTCGTGGCGCACACGACCTCGTCCGCCTCCAGCCGCAGCTCCTCGCAGGTCGAGCTGGGCGCGGCCGGCACCGCCACCACGATGCGCTCCGGCCGCAGCCGCCGCACCGCGAGCAGGGCCGCCCGCATGCTCGACCCAGTGGCCAGGCCGTCGTCGACCAGCATGACGGTACGGCCGCCCAGCTCCGGCATCGGCCGCCCCTCGCGATAGGCCAGCTCCCGCCGTACCAGCTCGCGGCCCTCCCGCTCGGCCGCCCTGCGCACGACCGACGGTTCGATGCCGAACCCGCGGACGACCTCCTCATTGAGCACGATCACCCCGCCGCTGGAGATCGCCCCCATCGCGAGCTCCTCGTGCCCCGGCACGCCGAGCTTGCGCACGAGGAACACATCCAGCGGGGCCTCCAGCGCGGCGGCCACCTCGTAGGCCACAGGTACGCCGCCGCGCGGCAGCCCGAGCACGATCACGTCGTCACGATCGCGGTATTGAGTCAGTAGACCGCTCAGTGCCCGTCCGGCGTCCCGGCGATCACGAAAGGTGTGATCTGCCATAACCGCCCCATCCCATCTCGTGACAGAGCATGTGACCTGCTCCTACTCCGTCCCTTCCCTCCCTTGGGCAATCAGTCCCTTCCGTGGATTAATCACTCGTGTCTCATCCCATCGGCCGGCACCGTCTCCGGCCAGTCCGCCTTGGCGGCCGGCCGGCGGGTCGAGATCCCTTTCCGGGTCAGAGGCCGGTGACGGCGAAACCGAGGGAGCGGTCCTGCGTCTGTCCCTCACACTTGGGATCACGCGAGTCGAACAGATCGCCCCAGCTCGCCCGGCAGCGGAACAGCTCGACGCCGACGGCGTTCGGCGCCCCGGGCACGGACTGCGGCGCGCTGGTCCAGATGAAGCCGAGCCTGCGCACGACCGTCTTGCCCTCACAGGCGGCGTCGGCGGAGGTGAAGGTGTCGGTGCCGTCCTGACAGCTCATCAACGCCGTGGTTCCGGGCAGCTGGGTCATCGACAGGGTCCCCATGTTGCCCTCCGGACGGTAGTTCGCCGGGAGCCGGGCGGTGTCGCTGGCGTGGTCGTACGGGTAGCCCGTCGTGTTGTGCCTGATCAGGTGGGTGTAGGCGCGCGTGTAGCCGAGCGCCGGCAGCTCCGTCGTCTGGCCCTCACACCCCGGATCCGTGGAGGCGAAATGTCCCACGCCGGGAACCTGGCACCGGTAGACCAGGCGCGTGGGCACACCGGCGGGCGGCGTGATGTAGAAGCGGCCGACGCTGCCGAGGTTGGTGTAGGTACCGCAGTTGTCAGGGTTGAGGAAGTAGTCCGCCGTCCCGCTACGGCACGAATAGACCACGCGGGTGTTGGGCTCGTCCGCCCCGGCCGGCTGGCCGAGGGAGAACTCGAAGTGCGAACCCGCAGGCACCGGCCCGTCCGTCACGATGTGCGGCCCGGCGAGGTTGACGTATCGGGCGATCTGGCTCCCGTAGAGGCTGCGTCGCTTGGTGACGGGCTGCGCCTTGTCCGCCTTGATCTGGTCGGCGGTACGGACGCCGGTCCACGCGTGCACGTCGTCGACGTCTCCGGCGAACGGTGTCGCCGCCGCGCTGTTCTGCCGGCCCCGGCCGATCTGGAACGCGCCTGTGGCGTTCACCGTCGCCGTGGCCTTCTTCCAGGCCACCTTCGCGCCGTCGACATAGAGCCGGATCTCCTGAGCCGCCGGGTCGTAGACCCCGGCCAGATGCGTCCACGCCCCGGCCTGCGCGCTCTCTCCCGAATCGGCGCTGAGGGCGGTCAGCTGGGTGTCGGTCGCCGACTGCGGCAGCGCGAACGACCACTTGTGCGTGTCACCGCGATAGCGCAGCTGGAAGCCGCTCCCCTGGACGGCGTCCTGGCTGAGGACCGTCCGCCACTGATCGTCGGCCGCGTCCAGCCTGGCCCACGCGGTGACGGTGAAACCGGCATCGGTACGGAGCACCGGCACGCCGGTCGCCAGTGTCTCGCTACCGCCGCCGAACCGCACCGCCCCGCTCCCGACCTTGCCGGTGCTCCAGGAGGCGGCGCTGCCCAGGGCGCCGACCCGGTAGCTACCGGACACCTCCTGCGCCGTCGTGCCGGTCCCGTCGTCGAGCGGCAGGAACAGCTCCTCGGCCGCCGGGCTGCCGGCCAGATCGTGGATCTCCTCGGTGGCCAGGGTCCGGTCGTAGACGCGCACCTCGTCCAGCGAGCCCGGCCAGTAGTCGACCGGCCCGGCGGCGTATCGGGCCCGGCCCAGCTGCACCGTCCCGCTCGCGCTCCATGGCGTGGTGTGAGCGGCGGGCGCGCCGGCGACGCCGTCCACATAGAGCTTGATCTCCTTGGCGGCGGCGTCGTACTCGCCGACCAGATGGGTCCACCGGCCGGCGACCGCCGGGCCCGCCGATTCGGCGACGTGACGCGCGGCGGCGTCGGCGTCGGAGGCCGGCATCATGAAGTTCCACTTCTTGGTGTTCGGGTTGTACTGCAGGAAGAACCCGCTGATCCGGCTGCCGTCCTGGCTGACCGCCGTCCGGTAGACGGTGTCGAGCCGGTCCAGCTTCACCCAGGCCGAGACGCTGAACGTCTTCGTCGTATCCACGGTGGCGCCGCCCGTGGTCTCCCCATACGCGGTGCCGCCGTCCAGCCAGAGCGCGTCACCATGGCGGCCGGCCCGCCAGCGCGCCGCGGCTGAGAGGGTCGCGTCGTGCTGGGCGGGCGACTCGTCGACGGCCTTGGTCTCGACGTACCCGTCGAGCTTCCAGTGGCCCCTCGGGGGCGTGCCCGGCCCGACGATGAAGTGGTAGCGGTACAGCGGCCCCAGGTTGTCCGCGCGGTCGACGCTGCGGGCGTACAGGTCCAATGAGCCGTCCTCCGGCGGTGTGACCAGTATGTTCGCGCTGCCCGAACTGGCGGTGACGGAGGAGAAGGTGTTCTCCTGGCCGTACAGGAAGTACTCGAACCCCTGCACGTCACTGACGCCGTCGGCGCTCAGGGTGAATCCGCCGGTGCGTCCGATGCCGCCGCCTCTGGGGCAGGGGTCGTAGTCCGGTGGCGGGCATTCGGGGTAGGTCGCCGAAGTGACCTTCGGCGCCTTGTCCGGGCCCTTTCTGTCGATGGTGACGTCACACCACTGCCCCCACGTCCCGAAGTCGACGCCGTCGGCGCCCCGTACGCGATAGGCCAGATTGGCGCCGTCTCCGGCGTTCGCCGCCGGCACGTCCATGGTGAAGGTGGAGCCGGACGCCTTGTACTCCGTCGCGGCCACCCCGAGCCGCGCGCCGAACCTCGTGTACCACTCGAACTGGGCCTGCACCGGGCCGCCGTCGGGGTCGGAGACGACCGCCGACATCTGCGGCCCGCGCGGTCCCTTGTTGGGGTCGTTGTCGATGTAGGGATTGATGTACGGCTCGTTCGGCTGCACGGCGCACGCGGTGTTCTCCACCGTCTGGCCGGTCGGCGTGTTGGGGTAGCTGTTGTACGTGATGACCAGGCTGGGGTTGGTGTTGAACTTCTTCCAGCCGTACGCGTCGCCCTCGTTCGCCGCCTTCAGCATGATCGCCGTGAGGCCGTTGCTGTTCGCCACCGCCGTGTTGACCACGGCGGTCGCGTCGAACCCGACCCAGTTGCCGGGGCAGGCACCGCTGTAGCCATAGGCGACGTTGACCGTCCCCAGGCCGACCGGGCCGCCGCCGGGGAAGGGCTGGTTGTTCCAGGTCGTCCCCGCGCTGACGGGGTTCGTCCCCCACGCCTCGACCGGCCGGGCCGAGCATGAGGGGGCGTAGTTCTCGAAGGCGTTGAACTCCGCCACCTGTACGTGCTTGCCGACCATGAACGACGCGTCGTACTGGAAGTACGAACGGGCCACCCCGATGCCGTTGCAGCCCGCCCAGTTGCAGTAACCGACCTTGGCCAGGTTCTCCCCGTCACCGCCCCAATAGGCCTGCGACGGATGGCCGGACAGCACCATGGCGAACCCCGTCTGGCCCGCGGCGAAGTCCGGATCGATGTACAGCGGGAACGTCGCCGCCGGATCGCTCAGCAGCTTCTTGTCCGGCCGCAGGACCAGCGTGTCCTTGCCCAGCTCAAGCTCGCCCACGGCCCGCTTGGTGGCCGACGGCGTCGAGTCCCACGCCATCGGCGCGCCGGACCCGAAGACCTGCTTGCCCTTGTCGTCGTAGGCGCCGATGTTCCCGTGCCCGTCGCCGCGTACCGACACGCCCTTCGCCGCCAGGCCGAACGACAACTCGGCCAGCTTCGGATTCGCCGCCGCGGCCTTGTCCTTCACCACCAGCACCTCGGTGAAGCCCTGTGCGGTGGCGGTCATACGCAGATCCACCCCCGCGATGACGTCGGGGTAGGTCGCGGAGTCCCGGCTCAGCACCGGCTTCGGCAACGGTGTCGGCCAGCGCAGCTCGACCTGCGCCTCGCCCTGCCCGAGCCGTACGAGAGGCTGGTCGCCGCCGCCGGAGAAGACCACGGGAACCGTGGTCGCGCCCGGCTCCACCCCGCCGTCGGCCCGCTGCCGCAGCGCGGTGTCGACCGGCACCCAGCCGGAGTCACGCTTGGCCCGGACCGGGATGGTCCGCAGCTCGGCCGTGAACGATCCGTTCGGGTTGGCGTAGACGTCCCGGCTCTCGGCCTGCTCCGCGGTCACCGCGACCCGCTTGCCGGACCGCTTCGCCTCACCGACCGCCCAGGACGCGGAGCCCACCGGATCGTTGACGGTGAAATTTGTTGAACTCGCGGTAACCGCCGCCGCACTCGCGTCAGCCGGTACCGCCACGGGTAATAAGCCGGCGCATACGGCCGTCAATCCCACGAGCGGAGCACGCGAACATCGCCACACGGTGTCTCCAAAAGATAATCGGGGGCAGCCTGCAACGGCCCTGTTGAGCTGCCGGTTCGATAGAAGAGGCCGCACATTTCGGCCAGGCTCAGTGTCAGCCGCCGAAGATCCTTGAGCCAGGGCATACACCGGACATTTGGCGGACTTTGTCCTGCCTCACGCACCAGGTCCGGCCGGGGGCTGTGACATCACTCGCGGTGATCTCAGAACGTGCGGGACACCGCCGTGTCCCGGCCCTCGGATCCGGCCGTCGTGACCCGGTAGCCGCTTGCCGGCTCGGTTGATGGCTCGATTGGTGGCCGTGATTACGTCCAGTCCGGCTCTGATCACCATTCGCTGACGCTCGCGACCCGATCCCTTTACTATCTAATGTGCCTGCGCTGAGCCGTATATCGACAGGAGACGACAAATGGTCGGAAAGTCCGGAACGTCAGCAATAGCGCTGTGAGGCTGCTCGCGGGTCGCTATCGGCTGCTCTCGCAGCTCGGCCAGGGCGGCATGGGCACGGTCTGGCGGGCGACGGACGAGCTCCTCCGGCAGGAAGTGGCCGTCAAGGAGGTGCGGCTCCCGTCGGACCTCGACGAGGCATCGCGGGCCGAGCTGACCGAACGCACACTCCGTGAGGCGCGCGCCGCGGCGACGCTGCGTTCCCACCCGTCCATCGTCACCGTGCACGATGTGGTCCTCGACGACGACCGGCCGTGGATCGTCATGGAGCTGGTCCGCGGCCGCTCCCTCGACCGGGCGGTACGCGACGACGGCCCCCTGCCGCCGCACCGGGTCGCCGAAATCGGCCTGCGGATGCTCGACGCGCTCGCGGCGGCGCACGCGTCGGGCATCCTGCACCGAGACGTCAAACCCGCCAACGTCATGCTCACCGACGACGGACGGGTGCTGCTGACCGACTTCGGCATCGCGACCGTCGCCGGAGACACCGGGCTCACGCAGACGGGGATGCTGAGCGGCTCGCCGGGCTACATCGCCCCGGAGCGTCTGCGGGGTGAGGCCGACGGCCCGCTCGCCGACCTGTGGTCGCTCGGCGCCACCCTGTTCACGGCGGTGGAGGGCGGCCCGCCGTTCGCCCGCCCGAACGAGGCCGCGGTGCTGGCCGCGGTGCTGATGCAGGAGCCTGCCCCCTTCCGCCTGGCCGGCCCGCTCGCCCCCGTGCTGGCCGCGATCTTGGACAAGGACCCGGAACGCCGCTGTCCCCCGGACGAGGTGGCCGGGTGGCTGGAGGCCATCTCACGCGGAGATTCCGCGACGGGCCCGGCTCCGAAACAAGAACGGACCATGCCGGGCCGCTCGCCCCAGCGTCCGCCTCGACGCGTCCGGCCCCAGGTCCTGGTGGGAGCCGCGCTGGCGGTGGTGCTGACCGTGGCAGCGGGGGTCGTGGTCGTGCCGATCCTGTTTCCGAACATCGTCCGCCTACTCGGCTACGCGCTCACACCCCGGACCACCTACTCCGCGGCACCGAGGTTCAGCCCGTCGCCGTCGGCGACGGCCACACCGCTGATCACTCGCGACTTCGAGGCCTGCGACCTGCTGACCAACGCCCAGACGCGCTCGCTGTTCGGCACTCCGATGAAGCGCCAGTACGTGCTCGACACCTCCTGCGGCTGGTCCGCGACGGACGGCACCGGCCTGCGCGTCATGGCGTTCCGTCTGCCCAATGCCTCGGCAGCCGGTCTCTACCACCAGAGCCTGGTCAAGTACATGAAGGACGAGCCGAAGCGCAACCCGGGGACCAAGCTCCGCAAAGGGCCGAAGGTCGGCGACGAGGCGTACAGCTATACCCAAAAGCGCACCTGGGGGTTCGCGCCCTACCAAACCCACACCACCTTCCGCCTGTTGAACGTCTCGGTGGTCATCGACGTCTCTGCCCGGCAACCTGGTCACGCCACTGCGGATCGGGCGGCCAAGCTCGTCGCGGCGTCCGTCAACAGGTATCGGTAGCCCAGCACGTCCAGTACCCGATTCTGTCGACCTGCCGCTGATATACTAATTCTGATTCGTATATACAGCGAGGTGACGTCATGACCAAGACCTTGATCGACCTCGACGACGAAGCCTTGGCCGAGGCCGCGAAGCTGCTCGGCACCTCCTCCAAGAAAGACACGGTCAACGCCGCCCTGCGAGAGATCGTCGATAGACGCAGACGGGCGGCGGCTGTGGCGCGCATGCGTGAGATGGTGGCCCAGGGAGAGATCGACTTCTCCGCCATCGACAAGAGCGACAGCGCACAACCGGACGTGGCGTGACGGAGCTCTATCTCATCGACACCAGCGCCTTGGTCCGCTTCTACCGAGGCCAGGCTGGGACGGAATGGGACCAGACCGTCTGCGCCGGGCTCGTCGGCATCTGCGAGCCGGTCAGACAGGAGTATCTTCGCGCCGTCGGCGGCCGACCCGCCTTCTACGAGGCCGGCGACCTCCTCCGGGAAACCTTCCCGTACTACGCCATCCCCGACTCCGCCTGGACCGAGACCGGCGAGTTGCAGCGCGAGCTCGCCGACAAGGGGTGGCACCAATGCGCCTCGCCGGTCGATCTGCTCATGGCGGTAACGGCCCGGCACCACAAGCTCACCGTGCTGCACGCGGACGCCGACTTCGACACCATCTCCCGCCTGACCGGACAGCCGGCGCGGTGGATCAGCTGACCGATCGTCGCCGGCGTCGTGAAACCGACCGTCCCCCTATCACCCTTCACCGGATACTTGATCGCGTTCCGGACCCGTTCCGGGATATGCGCCCGCATCCGCGACGAGGCCGGCGAATCGGGACATGTAATATCCCTGATATGTTCATGGGCGAGGGCGTCGAGTGGGGCCTGCACTGCTGTCTGGCACTGGCATGGCTGGAAGAACAGGCTCCCGTGGCCACGGCCCAGCTGGCGGAGATCTTCGAACTCCCGCCCGCCTACCTCAAGAAGCGGCTACAGCCGCTGGTCCGGGCGGGCATCCTGGCTTCCACCCCGGGCGCGCGCGGCGGCTACCGCCTGGCCCGTACGCCCGAGCGCATCACGCTCATGGACGTCGTGAGCGCGATCGAAGGCTCGGCCGAGGCGTTCCGCTGCACCGAGATCCGGCAGCGCGGAGCCGGCGCGGAGACCCCCGCCCGGGAGTTCGAACGTCCATGCGGCATCGCCACCGCGATGCGCCGCGCCGAGCTGGCCTGGCGGCGTGAGCTGGCCGCCCAGACGCTCGCGGACCTCATCGCCGCCAGCCCTGCCGGCGCCCCTCGCCGAGTACAACGCTTCCACCAGCGGCTCGGCACCTGACGGCACAACCCGGCCGATCGGCCGGGCTCTCTTGCGACTGACGACACGGCCCGGCCAATCGGTCGGGCTCTCTTACGAAGGAGAATCGGGATGCCAAATGTCTCGATAATGGGCGGTCGAGCCACCGCACCTACCGGCCGGGCCGGCCGGGCCAGCCGGGCCGGCCGGGCCAGGGCCGCTCACCATCACCCGTCCCGGCAGGGCGGACTGGGCCCGGTCCTGGTCCTGGCCATGGGCACCTTCTCCGTGGGGACCGACGCCTTCGTCATGGCAGGTTTCCTGCCCAGCACCGCCGCGGACCTCGACATATCCACCGCCACGGCCGGGCAGGCCGTCACGGTCTTCGCCGCGGCCTACGCCTTACTGTCTCCGCTCCTGGCCACCGCGACCGCCCGCGCCCCACGCCGCGCGCTCCTGGTCACCGCCCTACTCGTCCTGGGCTTGGCGAACCTAGGCTCCGCCCTGGCTCCTAACTTCGCCCTGCTGATGGCCTCCAGGATCGCCGCCGCCGCAGGAGCCGCCGCGTTCACCCCGAACGCGGGCGCCGTAGCCGCCACCCTCGTACGTCCGGAACGACGAGCCCGAGCACTGGCCGTGGTCATCGGCGGGCTGACCATCGCCACCGCACTCGGCGTGCCACTCGGCGACCTGGCGGGCCACTGGCTGGGCTGGCGCCCCGCCCTCGCGCTGGTCGCCGGCCTCTGCCTGATCACCGCGATCGGCGTGGCCCTCCTGCTACCCGCCCTGCCCGCCAACCCGCCGGTCCCGCTACGCACCCGGCTGTCCGTCCTGGGCAACCCCGCAGTCCGCGCCATTCTCCCGCTGACCGTGCTCGGCATGGCAGCCGCCTACACGGTGTACGCCTACAGCGTCCCCGCCCTGTCGGCCGTCGGGATCACCCCCCCGGCCACCGTCTGGGTCCTGGCCCTTTACGGGGTGGGCGCCGTCGCGGGCAACCTCGCCGCCGGATACGCGACCGACCGCTGGGGCAGCGTCCGCGTCTTGACCACCGGCTACCTGACGATGGCCACGGGTCTGGGCCTTCTCGGCGCGTTGGCCGCCACCCACACCGCCTCCCCGGTCACGGTCGGCCTGCTCGCCATGGCCTGGGGCGCTGGTAGCTGGTGCCAGACGCCGCCGCAGCAGCACCGGCTGATCGCCGTCGCCCCCCACGAGGCTCCGCTGGTCGTGGCTCTGAACTCCTCCGCCATCTACGTGGGCATCGGCGCCGGAACCCTTCTCGGCGGACTGACTGTCTCCTTGGGCACCACCAGCATGTACGCCGCTGCCACCGCTCTGGCCATCCTCGCCTTGACCTACCTCCTGGCCACCGCCGGCAGAGCTCGGGGGAAGAAATCCGAAGACACCCCCTGACCGGCTTGGTGCTCAGTCTGTGGGCGCTTGGCTCTCGGCGCGCTCGGTGTCGGTGGGCACGCCCACGAAGGTTCCCTTGCCCAGAACCGAGTAGAGCGTGCCGTCGGCAAGCAGGGCATTGAGCGCCCGACGGGCTGTCCCTTTGGAGACACCCAGTTCGACGGCCAGTCGCGGCTCGCCGGGGACGGGCATGCCCGGTTGGTATACGCCTGCTGCGATCCTGCGCCGGATCTCGTCCGCCACGGCCTGCCAGCGGAGCTCATCAGGCTTGAAGTCCATAGGGCAACGATAGGAACCCAAAGGTTCCCATCCATTCCTCGGGGTACCTAGGGGAACCCCTAGGCAGGACTAGGAAGGTTCACGTAGCCTGCAGTTGTGCAACAACCTTCGGGCTACGACCTTGATGCGCTGCGTGCCACCTTCCCCGCCTGGTCCTTCTTCCGCAGTGATGCGGGGGCGTTCTACGCGACCCGGCGCGGTGTCCAACTCCGGAATGCCGACATCGACAGGGGGTTGCGGCAGACGGTGAGCGCAGACGACATGGACACGTTTGTGGCGCTGCTTCGCGACCAGGCCCTGATGGCGGTACGGTCGTGAACCGTCCGCCCCCGCACTTCGACTATCACGGCCTGCACGTGGCGGCCACCCCACACCCAGAGGCCATACGCGTGGACTGGGGGCAAAGTGTGCCACGCTGTTATCGGCGGCGAGTCCGCGAGCATACGTGCGTGTGTGAATACCCGATGTTCGAGCTCTGGACGGCCGGTGGGTTGTGGTTCATTCGGCGCATCCTCGGGGAGGCCGCCACTGACATTCTTGAAAGTACGTGGCTGCCTGCCCATGCTGCCCGAGATCTGTGGTGGCAGATCTTGACTGGTCGGGCGCGGTGACTCAGTGGCACCGCTCATTGTTCGAAGAAGACGCCTGCTGCCTACGGGCAATCTCGTCCGACCGCCGTCGACTAGTCTCGTGGGACCTCCGAGAAGGGGTTTTCTGTCACGATCATGGATCCACCCGGTCCAGAGCAGAACGATGATCCAACTGGTGGTTAGACGCGGGGCGCACCGTGAGCCTCGCTTTTCGATCAGACGGTCAACCCCCGGGGAGCGCGAGGGGCCGGGGCCCCTCGCCGGGGCGGAGCCCCAATGAGCACAGCCTGAGCGCAAGCGAAGGCCATGCCTGTCAACTGGGAAAACAGCCTGAGCGCAGCGAAGCCCCTGCTTGTGAGCAGCGGAAACAGCCTGAGCACAAGCGAAGTCCGTGCTTGGGGGATGATGGGCTGTGCTGAGGACCAAATGAGGAGGATCCGGTGACTCGTCAGATCGTCTCCGTTGTGGGTGGCAAGGACGCCGCCGGCACCGACACGTACGAATCGACCAACCCCGCACGCATCGCCGAGGTCGTCGCCCGCGTCGGCCTGGTCGATGCCCAGGCGTTCGCCGACGCCTGTCGCACCGCCAAGGAGGCGCAGCGGGAGTGGGCCAAGGTGCCGGCTCCGGTGAGGGGACGGGTGATCGCGTCGATCGGGCGGCTGGTCGAGGCCAATGCCGAGGCGCTGGCCCACCTGGTCACCCGGGAGATCGGCAAGCCGTACGCCGAAGCCCTGGGTGAGGTGCGGGAGATCGTTGACACGTGTGACTTCTTCCTCGGCGAGGGCCGCAGGCTGTACGGGCAGACCGTGCCGTCGGAGATGCCGGACAAGAAGCTTTTCACCTTCCGTAACCCGGTAGGTGTGGCGGCGGTGATCACCGCCGGCAACTTCCCGGTCGCGGTGCCGTCCTGGTATCTGGTCCCGGCGCTGCTCTGCGGCAATGCCGTGGTGTGGAAGCCGGCTGAATACGCGGCGGCCTCCGCGCATGCGATGTACCAGCTGTTCGCCGCCGCCGGGCTGCCCGACGGGGTGCTGAACATCGTGTTCGCCGATGGCGTCCAGACCTTCCGGGGGCTGGAGTTGGCGCTGGAGGAGGGCACGGTGCACAAGGTCGGGTTCACCGGGTCCAGCGAGGTCGGTAGGAAGATCGGGGAGCTCACCGGGCGGCATCTGCAGGCGGCCTGCCTGGAGCTGGGCGGGAAGAACCCGATGGTGATCATGCCGGACGCCGATCTCGATCTCGCCGTCGAGGGGGCGCTGTTCTCCGGCTTCGGTACGGCCGGTCAGCGCTGCACCAGCCTGGGCACGGTCATCGTGCATGAGAGCATTCACGATGAGTTCGTCGAGCGGTTCGCCCAGGCCGTACAGAACGCCAAGGTCGGTGACCCGGAGCAGGACGTGCTGGCGGGCCCGCTGCTGGACCAGAAGTTCGCGGATCGGTACGAGGAGTATCTGACCTGGATCCAGCCCCACCACCGCGTCGTGTCCGGAAATATCGGGAAAATTACCGAGGAAGCCCCGCGCCGCGACTTCACCGGCGACGGCGGTCTCTACTACCACCCCGTGGTGGTCGATGGCGTCAAGGCGACCGACCAGCTGTTCCTGGAGGAGACGTTCGGGCCCATCGTGGGCGTGACGACCTTCGAGACGATCGACGAGGCCATCGAGCTGGCCAACCTGCCCGGCTACGGCCTGTCCAGCTCGATCTACACCACCGACGCCCGGTACGCGTGGAAGTTCCGCGAGGGCATCTCCGCCGGCATGGTCAGCGTCAACAACTCGACGTCCGGCGCCGAGGCGCACCTGCCCTTCGGCGGCAACGGCAAGTCCGGCAACGGCAGCCGCCAGTCCGGCATGTGGGTGCTCGACCAGTTCACCCGCTGGCAGGCGATGAACTGGGACCACTCCGGCCACCTGCAGAAGGCCCAGATGGACGTCGCGGACATCGCACCGGATATGAACTTCCGGCTCTAGGTCCTTCTACCTTGAGGGAAGAAAACCACCCCGCCGGGAAGCACGGGCTTCCGGGCGGGTGATGGTCGTGTCACGATAACGGCGCCTTCGATTACAGGGAGAAGCCGATGCGTGACGATCCGACACCGTTAACCGAGGCGCCGACCACCCCGGTGCCGTCGACCAAGGCGCGGACTGCCGGACGGACGACCCAACGGGCTGCTCAACAAACCGCCCAGCAGATCGCGCAGCGGACGATCCGGCTGCGGGCAGGCTTCCCCTGTCGCTGGAGCGTGTGGAGCGCCGACGGCAAGGGCTGGTTCCCGCGCGACACCCCGCCGGCCCGCGACCTCGACGGCCTGCCGTACTTCCACGGCGACGACCTGGTGCTCGACGTCCCACGCGAACCGCTGACGGTCAGGGCGGCCAGAGGCATGGAGTACGACTGGGCGGAGACGACCCTCGTGCCGGGCGACGGCGAGACGCTGGTCGAGCTGGCCCCGCGGCGCATCTATGACGCGGCGGCCCGCGGCTGGTACGGCGCCGACCTCCACGTCCCGCTCAACCAGCCGTGCTGGTACGGCGCCGACCTGCACGACCCGCTCAACCAGCCGTCCCAGTGGGTGGCCGACTCGCAGCACGGCGAGGACCTGCACGTGGTCAACCTGCTGCCGGGCGACCAGGACGCCGTCGAGCGCTGGTCGGGGCGCGATCTGCCGTGGTCGGACGAGACGCACGTGGCCAGGGTGGATCTCGCCCACCACGCGCTCGGCCCTGAAGAGGGCTACGACAACGTCCGCAAGCTGCGCGAACGAGGCGCGCTCATCGGCTACGCCAACGCCTTCCGCGGTCCGGTCGAGACACCCGAGCAGCTCGTCGGCGACGGCGATCCGGGCTACGACGCGCGGCTGTCGGTGGTCGACGCGGCGCTCGGCCTGGTCGACAGCTTCTGCTCGGCGATCGGCTCGGACCGCGCCTACCGCAGGCTGATCGGCGCGGGCAACCGCGTCGCCGCCGTCGCCGGTATGGCCCATCGGCTTGGGCCGATCGGCCGCGAGCGCACCTACGCGCACGTCACCGGGCCGCTGACCGCCGAGTCCTACGCCGACGCGGTACGGTGCGGCCGCACGTTCGCCACGACCGGTCCGTTCCTTGAGCTGTCCATCGAGGGCCACGGCCCCGGCGCCACCCTCGACCTGACCCCCGGCAGCAGGGTGCGGGTCATCGGGCGGGTGATCGGGCCGCTGGTGGAGAACGTACGGCTGCTGACCGCCGACGGCGAACTGGCCGCCGGCCCGCCCGGTGAGGTGGCGGCGGAGCTGACGGTGATCTGGCCGACCTATGTGGTGGCGGTCGCCGAGGGCGGCGGGCAGGTACGGGCGCACACCAGCCCGGTCTACCTCGACGTCGAGGGCCGGCGGGTGGCCAGGGAAGAGGATGTGACGTTCTGCCTGCGCTGGCTGGAACTGCTCGAAGAGCTCGTCAGGGACCGGGTGAGCGCCGACTATCTGGCGGTCGTGGAGGAGGCCCGCAGGGTCTACCAGTCCCGCCTGGTGTGAAAAACGGAGGAACGCGGGCCCCATATCGGGGGTGCCCGCGTTCCTCTCTACTCGCTTACCGAGATCAGACCTGGCCGGCCTTCTCCAGGGCCGAGCAGCAGGTGTTGACCAGCAGGCGGGTGACCACGTACGGGTCGACGTTGGCGTTGGGGCGGCGGTCCTCGATGTAGCCCTTCTTGTCCACCTCGACCTGCCACGGGATGCGTACGGAGGCGCCGCGGTTGGAGACGCCGTAGCTGTACTTGTTCCACGGGGCGGTCTCGTGGGCGCCGGTCAGGCGGCTCTCGATGCCCACGCCGTACTGGGTGATGTGCTCCATCGGCTTGTCACCCTCGCCGAGAGCCTCGCACGCGGTGATGATGGGCTCGTAGCCCTCGCGCATCGCCTTGGTGGAGAAGTTGGTGTGCGCGCCGGCGCCGTTCCAGTCGCCACGGGCGGGCTTGGCGTCGAGCGTGGCCTCCACGCCGAACTCCTCAGCCGTACGGTAGAGCAGCCAGCGGGCGATCCACATGTGGTCGGAGACCTCCAGCGGACCGGCCGGGCCCACCTGGAACTCCCACTGACCCGGCATGACCTCGGCGTTGATACCGGAGATCGCGAGACCGGCGGCGAGGCAGCGGTCGAGGTGAAGCTCGACGATGTCGCGGCCGAAGATCGCGTCGGCGCCCACGCCGCAGTAGTAGGGGCCCTGCGGGGCGGGGAAGCCGCCCTCGGGGAAGCCCAGCGGGCGGCTGCCCTTGAAGAAGGTGTATTCCTGCTCGATGCCGAACCAGGAGTCCTGGTCGGCGAACTGCTCGGCGATCGGGCGGAGCAGGGCGCGGGTGTTGCTCTTGTGCGGGGCGCCGTCGATCTCCTCGACCTCGCACAGGACCAGCACGCTGGTACCGCCGCGGATCGGGTCGGGACAGGTGAAGACCGGACGGAGCACGCGGTCCGAGGAGTGGCCCTCGGCCTGGTTCGTGCTGGAACCGTCGAAACCCCAGACCGGCGGCTCGGCTCCGTCAGCCAGGATTCTGGTCTTCGAGCGCAGCAGGGCGGTGGGCTCGGTGCCGTCGATCCAGATGTACTCAGCCTTGTAGCTCACGTCGGTCCTTTCAGGATGTCTCACAGCCACGCCGAGTCTTGCGGTCAACCGTTTCCCGGTTTTTGCCCGAATGTGAACGTCGTGTTAATCAGTACGGAGAGTCCACCGGGCTATAAGATCATTTATTACAAAATGGGGGGATCTTCATGTACGACCTGTGGTCCGCGCCGGAGGCTGCCGGGCTGGAGTGCCAGTGACAGTGACCGACCTCGACGAGGCGCGCAGGCCACGCGGCCACAAGCACGATCCCGAGGCTCTCACGCCGGGGCAGCGGCAGCTCGGCCGGCACCTGATCGACGTGCACAACGGCTACCGCCAGGAGATGCGACAGGTCCTGGACGCGCTCGACCAGGTCGCCGCGGGCGTCCTCGACGCGGCCGCCCTGCGCTCGGTGATCAACCAGCTGACCATGCGCCAGAACTACTGGACGCTGGGCGCGTTCTGCGCGACGTTCTGCCGGCTGGTGACCGTGCATCACACGATCGAGGACGAGGCCATGTACCCGGCGATACTCGAGCGCGACGGCTCGCTCGGGCCGGTGATCGACAAGCTCAAAGAGGAGCACGAGGTCATCGCCGGGCTGCTGACCCGGCTCGACCAGGCGTGTGTGGACCTGGTGGCCGGCGACACCGGCCTCGACCGGGTACGGGCCGAGGCCGAGCAGCTGGCCGCCGTCCTGTCCTCGCACTTCACCTATGAAGAGGAGGAGCTGGTCGAGCCGATCGGCCGGCTCGACATACGGGTCTAAGGCTCCCGCCTGCTTTAGGGCCTCCTGTCCGTTTCCCTGCCGTCGTAGCCGAGCAGCCGCATGGCCGTGTCGGGGTCCATCGCGGCGGCCAGCAGTTGCGCCCTGGCGTGGGCCTGGTCGCGTTCGTGTTCCGCCTTGGCCTGCGCCCCTCGTACCGCTCTGATGGCGATGAGCGCCAGGCCGGCGCCCACGATCACCGCCACCACGACGACGAACAGGACGAGCAGCAGTCCGGGCGAGGCCATCCCGGCGACCGGGGTCGCGCCCGTCAGGACCAGGCCGGTGAGGAGCGCGAGCACGACGAGCGCCAGCAGACTGGCGACGACGACCCACGCCCGGCGCCTGGGCGGCGGCGGCTCGACCGGCTGGGGCGACGGCGCCGCGTAGACGGGCGCGGGGTCAGGCGCCCACGGCACGAACTCGGGCCTGCCCGGCTCGGCGACGATCTCGGCGGTCACCACGGCGGGCTCGGCGGCCAGGACAGTCCCTACCGGCTCGGGTTGAAGAACCGGCCCAGGTTGAAGGGCGGGCCCGACCGGCCACCCGGGGGTCTGGCCGTTGGGCTGGTAGGCAGGCTCTTCCACCTGCCCAGGCAGGTCGCGCTCGATCCGGCTGTGCTCCTTGTGCGCCCTGGCCGCGTCCCGGTGGTACTCCTCCAGTTCCTGGTACAGCTCGTCGGAGGCGTAGATCGTGCCATCGATCAGCGGCCCGGTCTCCCGCTCGATGATCGCCACGACGTCGTCGCCGTTGAGCGTCTTGTGCGTCTCCAGCGCGTGCGCGAGGCAGAGCACGTCGCGGCGATGTTCCTCCAGCAGCCGCTCGGTCTTCTCCAGCAGCCGGACCAGGTTGAACTCGATCCGCTCGCCCAGCACGTCAGGCGCCAGCTCGGCCTGGCCCCGGCTCGGCTCCCGCTCGGTGATGCCGATCGGGCCGCCGCCGCGCCGTGGCATCGCCTTGCCGCCGTGGATCTCCAGCTCCTGCAGCGCGGGAAGGGAGGTGACGCCCGAGCCCATCCCCCAGTACGACTCCATGAGCGCCGTCAGGAACGTCGCCGAGTGCAGGTCGCTGGAGACGCCGGAGGAGTTGTCCTCGCCGAAGAACATCCGCTCCCCCGCCAGAGAGGCGAGCGAGACCATGATGTCGGCCTCGTACTCGGACTTCCACCGGGTGAACTGGTCCTCAGGCTTGATCGAGGCGACCATGCCCAGGTAGTCGGCGCCCTTCTCGATCGTGGCGATGTCGATCTCCAGGTGGAAGCGGGTCACGTAGGCCACCACGGCGTGGCACGCCTCGTGCACGGCCACGGCGTGCCGCTCCCGCTCGATGTACTCGACGTCTTCGGGCGGGCCGAGCTGCTTGAGTCGCTTGGCCCGCAGTACGTCGGACCAGGAGATGATCTCCCGGCCGTCGCGGATCGCGGTGATCAGCGATTCGTTCACCAGGTCCTTGATCGTGGCGCCCGTCGCGTACGGGGTGATGGTGGCGAGCTTGTCGATCTGCTGCTCGGTCAGCTCGTGGTCGACCTTGTCGAAATAGCCCTGGTACGTGCGGACCCGTCCGGCCTTGGAGGGGTAGCCGACCTTGTAGATGCGGTCGATGCGGCCGGGACGCAGCAGCGCCTCGTCGAGCGCGTCGGGCCGGTTGGTGGCCATCATGACGAGGATGCGGAACTTGGGCGGCGGCTTGGGCCGCATCCCCAGCAGCCGCCTGACCAGGCGGTTGAAGAAGCCGCGCGGCTTCTTGAGCCCGGACAGCTCGGTGAGCAGGGCCTGCAGGGTGCCCGGGTCGCCGCTGTTCATGCCGCCGCCGCCCATGAAGAAGCGGTTGCGGGTCTCCGGCTCCTCCGCCTCCCGCCGGGCGCGGAAGGCGAGCACCGAGCGGGTCTCCTCGGACAGATAGTTGGCGCCGTGACAGCCGGAGAAGCCGCCGCCCTGCCCCTGCGGGCCCTGCTGGGCGAGCCGGCCGCGCTTGCCCAGCGAGTCGGCCTCGTCGAAGAAGACGATCACCCCGCCGTACCGGAGCGCGAGCTTGCGCAGCTTCCTGAAGAGGGTCTTGACCTTGAGGATGCCGATGCCCATAAACATGTTCGTGAACGCGCCGGGGTCGACGAACACGTACGGCTTGCCCGTCTCGCCGGCCACCGCCTCGGCCATCAGCGTCTTGCCGGTGCCCGGCGGCCCCCACAGCAGCAGGCCGCTGGGCACATACCCGCCGCGCCTCTCGATCTCGTCGGGCCGTTCCAGGAAGACGATGTTCTCCTGGACGCGTTCGACGACGTGGTCCTGTCCCCAGACGTCGGAGAAGCGGGTCTCGATGTCGTCGGGGAAGTACGTCTCGACGCCGCCTCTGGACAGGAACCAGAACAGGCCGACGAACTGGATGATGACCACGAAGAACAGGAACACGATCTGGATCAGGAACGGCATCGCCTTCCAGATCAGCGCGGGCGCGCTGAACAGGGCGAGGAACGGGCTGGTCTCAAGCACCGCGCCGAGTACCAGCGCGATCAGCACCACCCAGAAGACGATCTTCGCGGCGCGGGAGAAGCGATACCTGGTCCAGTCGTCGAAGCGCCGGTGTGACCACCGCTCGAACCCGCCGAAGACACGGTGGCTCCAGAAGCGGTGGTAGGCCGACCAGCGCTCGCTGACGAAGAAGTGGAGCTGCCGCAGCGCCTCGACGCCCAGCAGCCAGAAGATCCACTGATAGGCGTACGCGATGGCCCGCATGGCCTCGCCGAAGGACACGATGCCCTCGTAGTCGGCCATCACCTTCCAGGTGAGGACGAGGAAGGCGAGGACCAGCCCGATGAGGAACTTGCTGCGATCCCAGAACCGCATCTTCTTCCTGGTCACGGCTTCGGGATCGGAGGGGCCGCTACCGGGCGCGCGCAGCCCGCCGTGATGCGTGGTCGTGGTCAATGACGCTCCCTCATCCGGGCAGCCGGAGCAGCTTGAAGGTTTGCTCGATCTTGTCGAACTCGGCCGCGCGCGCTCGGAAGCAGATCGCCTGGCAGCCGATGAGCATCACGGAGACCGTGGCTCCCCGCTCGTCGAGGATGGCGGTGTGGTCGAAGGTCTGGACGTCGCCGCCGATCTGGTAGTTGAAGCGAACCCGTACTCCCCTGGCGCCACGGTCCAGCTGGAGGATCTGATCGCTGATCGACTCGAACCGGTTGAACAGCGGTTGCCGCCCGGCCTCGGTCGCCTTGGACAGGTACATCGCGCGGATCTGCGCGGTCACCGGCAGGACGAAGTCACGCAGCCGATCCAGCGACATCCCGTCTCGCTGCTCGTCGGTGAGCTTGTGCACGGTGGCGTAGATGAACGGATCCGTCGAGCTGAGCAGGTGCGTGACGGACGGCTGCGCGGACTGGTCGAAGGCCGTGGACCAGACCCGCTCGCGACGCAGCCGGGCCGCCTCCGAGTTCGGATGGTCGCCCGACAGGGAGAGTTCGATCGGATAGGCGTTGAGCTGGCTGAAGGAGGACGGCACCTTGAAGTAGGTGGTGCCTTCCTTGTCACGTACGTAGGTGAAATCCGGCTGCCCGCACGCTGACAGCATGACGATCGCGGTCATGAGCGCGATCCAAGCCCGTGTCTTGTTCACCAGGGCTTACCTCCGCTTTACGGACCAACGGAGTTGTTGTGCCCGCTTTCATGCGGAATGAGGCCGAGTGTACGGTGATAAATCTTGACCAAATCTTGGCCGTACCTTGGCTTCAGTTGTTACAGATCCGCTCGAAGCGGACGTCCCCACTGCGTTGGCGTGCCCCCATTGGTTCAACCGGCAAAGTAGCGAAAGATAGAGGGATCCCCTGCTACCCGGAGCGGACAATGACAGAACCGGCCATGGAGACAGTGGACAGCTTCGGCATGACGGCGGAGCGGATGTTCGCCGACCTCTGGTCACGCGGCGTCCTCTCGGCCAAGGAGCGCCACCTGCTCCTGCTCGGCCTGCTCGTCGGGCAGGGCATCGACGACCAGCTGGAGGTGCGACTCGACGCCGCGTTGCGCGCGGGCGACCTGAGTGAGAGCGAGCTGCGGGAGGTCGTGGTCTTCCTCACCCACTACGCGGGCTGGACCCGTGGCTCGCGACTGAACAATCAGGTCGAGGATCTGATCGAGGGCGTCAGGCGGGATCGATCCGATAGAGGAGACCTTGGCGGCTGAGCGCGTAGAGCTCCTGCTCATCCCTGACCGGACATATCACCGCGCATAAGCCTCTGCGCCATCGCTTGGTCGTACGATGGCGGTATGAGGAGTAAAGCCATCGCACTTGTGGCAGCCGCCGCCGCCCTCGTGGTGGCGGCGACGGTGGTCGTGATTTTCCGTTCGCCCGCTCCCGACGAAGCGGCGACCGGGGTCCAAAATACGCGCGCTCCGCAGGACATCGCGTCCCACTGGACCAAGGAGCGCATGAATGAGGCCAGCCCGGGATGACGAAAAGCGAGGGGCCGTCAAGCCCCTCGCCTCTTTTATCGTGATTAGTGGGCCGTTACATCGTTATAAACGTTGACAGCCCCGTCACCGTGGTAGGGCGACTTGTAGACGATATTGGTGGGGTTCTGGTTGGCGTCGACGTCCCGGTGGCTGTTGGCGCCGATGATGTAGCCCCAGCCTCGGCTCAGCTGGAGGTCCTGCAGCCAGGGGCCGCCGCTGGAGCCGTGGAACATGTCGTTGTTCATGTGCATACGGTCGTCGGAGGAGCTGGCGCGGGTGACGTTGCCGAAGCAGTACCACAGGTCGTTGCCGGTGAAGTCGGTGCGCTGGTAGCCGTCCTGCGGGAAACCGAAGGCGTTGATGCCGGTCCACGCCTGGCCCTGGTTGAACTTGTAGCCTTGCGAGCCGGTCCAGTCCTGGAGGTTGCCGCGGGCCGGCTGCGGGTTGAAGGCGATGGCCGCGATGTCGTAACTCCAGTTGTGGTTGTTGAACCAGCCGTTCGTCGTGTTGGCGTATCGCCAGGTCCAGCGGCCCTGAGGCTCTAGCCCGTTGTCGGCGTCGGGGACGAAGATGAAGTCGCGGAACCAGCCGGACGCGCCACCGCTCCCCGCGTGCACGCAGTGGCCGGAGGTCCAGACCGTGTTCTTGTTGGCGGCGTTGATCACGCTGCCGGTGCAGTAGCCGGAGCTGTTGTCATTGCGCGTGTAGTAGATCTTGCCGATCGTGAGGGCGGGCATGCTCCCCTGACGCCCCCAGCGCTCGGCCCGCTGGCCGGCGAGCAGACCGGACGACGGACTGGCGGACCGGCTGATCTTCCTGGTCGGCAGCGACCCCTCGGCCGAGCGGCTGGGCAGAACGTTCTTGACCTGCTCCGGCGCCGCTTTCGCGTCCGGGACCGCCACGACCGGCTCCGGCGTGGCCGCGCGCATGCGTTCGGCGGTCCAGTGGGCCTGGATGCTCTTGCTGTCGGACTTGTTCACCGCCCCCGTGGCGGATGCGGCAGGGGAAGGTGCTGCCGTCGCGGTCGCGGTCGCGCTCAACCCCGAGACTGCCAGCAATGTCGCAAAAGCGACAATTGCGGCGCGCCTTGAGCGTGCACTCATGAATCTTCCCTTCCGTGAAGCGATTCTGGCGAACTTTTTCATCTTGAGAGGTCGCCGCTTCAATGTGAAGGGGTATGGGAATTAATTTTCGCCGACGCCCGAATGGCGGCGCTGATTTTGATATCTAACATTTCACATGACAATAAATGGCATTTGTGACAGTGCTGGTGGCTGGCGAGTCAATAGCGGTGTTTGTTACTCCGGCGCACCCTTGGGTCGGCCATTCCCGACCCCCGCCCGGGCAGGCCCGCGCCCCCGCATCGAGACGACGCACAGTGAAGGAACGGATACAAAGGAATTGATGATGCGAAAACACGCCAGCGGCCCTATTGTCACCCCTCGTGAGAAAATTTCCGATCATGGCGCTGACCGTCGCGTCGATGCTCTCCTTAACCGGTACGGCCACCGCCGCGACGACGGCGGCCGACCCCGTCAAACACCCCAAGCTGATCGCCAACCCCCTCTACGAGGCCGGCGCGCTGCCCGTCACGACCTGTGACGAGCCGTCGGTCAAGCGCAACAACCGCAAGCTGGCCCGCGCCTACATCGACGCGATCGTCGCCTGCCTCGACACCACTTGGGAACAGCACCTCACCGCCGCCGGCCTGCCCTTCAGCAAGCCCAAGGTTCGGCACGTGGACAAGTTCCCGAAGACGTACTGCGGCATGAAGACCCGCAAGGACGACTCCCAGGTCTACTACTGCGACCGCACCAACACGCTGACCTTCCAGGTCGGCAAGTCGTGGCTCGAGGACCCGTCCGACATGTGGCTGCTCAATACGGTCTCCTACGTGTACGGCTGGCACGTCAAGAAGCTCGTCGGAATCGCCGACGCCTATGACGTGCTGTCGGTCCACAGCAAGGCCGAGGACCGCGAGCTGAGCCGGCGCAGCTCCCTCCAGAACGAGTGCTTCTCCGGCGCGTTCATCAAGAGCGTCTGGCCGCTGAAGGGCAGGACCACCAAGGACTGGACCTACCTGCAGAGCATGCAGAACGGTGACTCAGCCGGCGAGGCGCGCTGGTACGGCAAGACGGCCACCATCGTCGCCTGGAGCAAGCGCGGCTTCGCCACCGGCGACCCGGGCTCGTGCAACACCTGGGCGGCACCCTCCTCGAAGGTGGCCTAGCCCTTTCGCATCGGCATCCCGGCGGCTGCCCTACCGCGGTCGCCGGATCGCCATGCAGGCCGTCCGTCGCCGAGAATTACGGTCATCAGAGACTCTAGGTAGTCTTAAGATCACACTAAGCGACGTACTGGCGAGGAGGCCGGCATGGGCAAACACGAGCGTGAGCGCGACGAAAAGGACGAGCAGCAGGACAAGTCCTTCGAGACCGAAAAGCCGGGGCCGGACAAGCAGGCAAGCGGGCGCGGCAAGCACAGCAGCGATCGCGGTGGCCGCGGCGAGAAGTGACCGGGGGCTCGCCCCGGGAGCGACACCGCGGCAACCAGTTGACAACTTCGCCTGGAGAGAACTTATAATTCCAGCTGTAGGTTTCCTCTCGGACGGAGGATAGGTATTCCGGGGGACTGAGGAGCCCCCGGGTGTCTTCGGAGGTGAAGCGCGATGCTGCTCACGTCGATCGACCCGTTCATCCAGGAGTTCGAGCGTCAGTTCGACCGTCTCGCCCGCCAAGCCAACGCTCAGGGCAACGGGGCCACGATGCCGATGGACGGGCTCCGCCGCGCCGACGATGTGGTGCTGCGGTTCGACCTGCCCGGCGTCGACCCCGACTCCATCGAGGTCACCGTCGACCGCGGCGTCCTGTCGGTGACCGCGCGGCGCGAGGAGGAGTACGAGCAGGACGAGCGCCTGTTCGTACGGGAGCGGGTAATGGGCTCCTTCACACGCCGGGTCTACCTGTCCGAGCACCTGGATGCCAACGCGATCGAGGCCGCCTACAACAACGGCGTGCTGGCGGTGCGGATCCCGGTGCTGGAGCAGGCCAAGCCGCGCAAGGTGGCCATCCAGCGCACCACCGAGTCACACAAGGCGATCAAGAGCTGACCGCCCACGCAGCGCCCGTTGCACCTGGACAGGCCACGGCCCCGCCCCGGTACGGCCCCTTCGAGCGCCACCGGGCGGGGCCGCCCGCATTCCGACAGGAGGAACGGTCATGAAACTCCCCATGGACGACGAACACGCGGCCCTGTTCACTGTCGGCCAGGTGGCGAACATGCTGGACGTACAGCAGGCGTTCCTGCGGCGCATCGACGACAACCAGGTGGTCTCCCCCCAGCGCTCGTCGGGCGGACAGCGCCGCTACAGCCGCCACGAGATCGGCCGCGTCCAAGAAGTGGTGACGATGATGGACCAGGGCATGACGCTGCCGGCCATCCGTCGCATCATCGAGCTACAGCACGAACTCGCCGAGATCACCCGCGAACGCGACGAACTCGCCCGGCGCCTGGCGGACGCCCAATCCCGCCCGGAGCACATCGAACGCCCCTGAGCACCGGTGAGCACGCTCCCACCAGACGGTGACGGGAGAGGCGTTAAGGTGCTGCCATGCCTACCGCATTGATCACGGGCGCGACCGCCGGCATCGGCGCCGCCTTCGCCCGCCGACTGGCCGCCGACGGGTTCAGCCTGGTCCTGGTGGCCCGCGACGAGGCCCGGCTGGGCGAGATCGCGGGCCAGCTCAAGCTCAGGTACGGCGTCAGCGTCGAGTCGCTGCCCGCCGATCTCGCCACCGACGACGGCCTCGCCCGGGTCGAGGCGCGGCTGCGCGATGGAGTCGATCTCCTGGTGAACAACGCCGGCTTCGGACACCCCCAGAAGTTCCTGGAGGTGCCGGTCGAGGACGAGCTACGCATGCTCAAGGTCCACTGTGAGGCCGTGCTGAGGCTGACGCTCGCCGCGCTACCCGGGATGAGGGAGCGCGACCGGGGCGGCGTGATCAACGTGGCCTCCGTCGCGGCGTTCTTCGTCCACGGCACCTACAGCGCGTCCAAGGCGTGGGTGGTGAACTTCAGCGAGGCGACCGCGGCCGAGGTGGGCAATCCGCGTATCAAGGTGATGGCCTTGTGTCCCGGCTTCGTGCGGACGGAGTTCCACGACCGGGCGTACATGGACACCTCCCACATCCCCCGCTTCCTGTGGCTCAAGGCCGACAACGTGGTCAACGCGGCCATGCGCGACCTGGCCCTGGGCAAGCGGGTGTCGATTCCGGACGTGCGGTACAAGGCGGTCGCGGCGATCGGCAGGTTCGTCCCTCGCACGATCGTCAGCAGCGCGGCGGCGAAATTCGGCCGCTGAGGTCGTACAAGGCCGCTGAGGTCGTACAAGCAGGCGGGCCCCCACCCGCGGGAGGGGGTCGCGGTGGGGGCCCTGGCTGGGTGCGACGTGATCGCACCCAGGCGGGTGTGAGGGGGACTCACGCCCAGTCCGGTCGTGAGCGGGCTCACGGCCGAGATTCGGTGGAGATCACTTGCCGACGTTCGCCTCGTGACCGATGGCCAGGCCGGAGGTCGGGTCGAAGAAGTGCAGGTTGTGCGTGTCCAGCACGAGGTCGAGGCTCGAGCCAGGACGGGCGTGGCTGCGGGCGTTCACGCGGGCGGTCCACAGCGACTTGTCGCCCACCAGCGGCAGCGCCGCCTCCTCGTCGTCGCCCGTGTCGGCGGCGGCGACGGTGTCCTTGTGCTCGACCGGCGGGGCGTCGATCAGGAACAGGACGTTGATCTCGGAGCCGAGCTCCTCGGTGACCTCCGCCTTGACGGCCAGCGTGGCCCAGCCGTTGGCGTTCTGGCCGGCGGAGGCGGCGTCCTCGAAGTCGGACGGGCGGATGCCGAGGATGACCTGCTTGCCGATGTACTGGTCGAGGCCCGGCTTGTCGGTGAAGGTCGACTCCGGGATGTCCAGCTTGAGGTCGGCGAACGTGACGGCGGTGCCGCCGTCGCGGACCAGCTCGGCGGTGACGAAGTTCATGGCGGGCGAGCCCATGAAGCCGGCGACGAACAGGTTGACCGGCTTGTCGAACAGGTTCTGCGGCGTGTCGACCTGCTGCAGGATGCCGTCGCGCAGAACGCAGACGCGGTCGCCCAGCGTCATGGCCTCGACCTGGTCGTGCGTGACGTAGACGGTGGTGACGCCGAGGCGCTCGTGCATCTGGTTGAGGGAGGCGCGCATGGAGACACGGAGCTTGGCGTCGAGGTTCGACAGCGGCTCGTCCATGAGGAACGCCTGGGGCTCGCGGACGATGGCGCGGCCCATCGCGACACGCTGGCGCTGACCACCGGACAGGGCGGCCGGCTTGCGCTTGAGGTAGGTCTCCAGGCCGAGCATCTTGGCGGCCTCGTTGACGCGCTTCTGGATCTCCGGCTTGGGCATCTTGCGAAGCTTGAGGCCGAAGGCGAGGTTCTCCTCGACCGTCATGTGGGGGTACAGCGCGTAGTTCTGGAAGACCATGGCGATGTCGCGGTCCTTCGGCGGCAGGTGGTTGACCACCTTCTCGCCGATCGCGATCTCGCCACCGCTGATGTCCTCCAAACCGGCGATCATCCGGAGCGCGGTCGACTTACCGCAACCGGATGGGCCGACCAGCACCATGAACTCGCCATCCTTGATCTCAAGGTTGAGCCCGTTCACAGCCTTAACGCCACCGGCGTAGATCTTGTCGACATTGGTCAGAACGATGGATGCCATGACATTCCTTCGCGCTCCCGGGCGGGTGACCCGGATGATGTGCGGGGGGTATCCATTTGCATGGATACGTTTTCAAGCATCTCACCCGAAACGGACATGTGTGTCAAGGGATCAGCGCATGTCAGTGTCCTGGTCTTCCTGCGCGGCGGAAACCATGATGGAATCGTTTCCATGGAATCGAGGCGGGCCACCATCAAGGATGTGGCCGAGGCTGCGGGCGTCGGCGTCGCGACCGTGTCCCGGGTCCTGTCCGGCGGCTCGGCCAGCCCGGAGACGAGGGAACGGGTGCTGGCCGTCGCCGCCCACCTCGATTACCGCCCGAGCGCGCTCGGCCGCAATCTCCGCCAGCGGCGCACCGGCGGCATGGGGCTGTTCGTGCCCGACCTCACCGACACCTTCTACGGCCAGCTGGCCGAGGGCGTGCTGGCCTGCGCGCGCTCGGCGGGCGAGCCGGTCGTGCTCGGCTCGACGGGCGACGATCCCGAGCAGGAGGCCGAACTGGTCGGCATGCTGTTGGAGCAGAGCGTGGACCGGGTGATCGCGGTCCCGTCGGGCGGCGCCGAGACGTGGGCCCCGGCGATCAAGGCGGGCATGACGGTGGTCTTCGCCGACCGGCTGCCGTCCGACGCGGCCTCTGATGTGCCCTCCGACAGGGACTCCGCGTCGCGTGGCGTCTCCGACCTCATGCTGCTCGACGGCCTGCCGCCCGCCTCGCGCGCCCGGCCGCTGGACGTCCCCGCCGTGCTGGCCGACGACCGGGCCGGCATCCGTACGGCGGTGCGCTACCTGAGAGGGCTCGGCCACCGGCGCATCGCCTTCCTCGGCGGCCCGGGGCACGGCCGGCGGGTGGCGGCCTTCCGCGAGGCGGTCGGCGCGCCGGTGGATGAGGATCTGATCGTGTTCGCCACGGGCAGCCGCGACTCGGCCTACGCGGCCGCGTCCGGGCTGTTCCAGAGCCGCCCCGACCTGACGGCCGTGGTGACCGGCGGCAACGTCCTGGGCGAGGCGGCCGTCCTGGCGGCCAGGGAGCTGGACCTGCGGGTGCCACGGGACGTGTCGCTGGTGATGTACGACGACGTGCCGTGGGCCGAACTGTGCTCCCCGCCGCTGACCGTGATCGCCCAACCGGGCCGCGACATCGGCTACCGAGCGGCGGAGCTGGTGCTGCGAGCGGGGACCCGGCGCCCCCGGAGCGTACTGCTCCCGACGGAACTCATCGTCCGAGGCAGCTGCGGCCCCCGCCACTGACCACCCCCCAACGTCCGCAGTGGCTGGGGCCCCAGCCACTGGCCACCCCCGCCGACCGACTGCCGCCGCCCCTGGGACGGTGTCCACGCACGTCCGCCGGGCATCCGTCCTTACACTCCCCCCGAAGGAACCCCAGCCACGACGGACGGTCCTCTTCCGCCGCCCGGAGGGGGTACCTCCCAAGGACCCCAGCCTCATACGGACCTCACAGAGACCGAGACGGTCGTGCGACGGACCATCCGAGAGCCCTTGGGGCCACCCGCCCTCAGACCACCTTCTCGATCGCCGCGATGACCGCCGGGTCGTCCGGGGTGGTACGCGGACGGAAGCGAGCGACCACTGCCCCCTCGCGGTCGACGAGGAACTTCTCGAAGTTCCACTGGATGTCGCCGCCCGCCCCCTCCGCGTCGGGCGTCTCCACGAGCGCCTCGTAGAGCGGGTGCCGGCCGGGCCCGTTCACCTCGGCCTTCTCCAGCAGCGGGAAGTCCACGCCGTACGTGGTGGCGCAGAACTCCTGGATCTCCTCGGCCGAGCCGGGCTCCTGGCCCATGAACTGGTTGCACGGCATGCCGATCACACTGAACCCGCGCTCGCCGTACTGCCGCTGCAGCTCGACGAGGCCGGTGTACTGCGGGGTGAGGCCGCACTTGGAGGCCACGTTCACGATGAGCACGGCCTTGTCGCCGACGAGCTCGGCGAGCGTGGTGGGGGCGTCCGCGAGGGTGCGGACAGGAATGTCACGAAGACTCATGAGCCGACCCTACAGAACGCCCCCTCTCCCGGTTTGTGATGCACTCCACATTTTCCCGACATTTCCCCTGAACAGCCCCAAAGCGTGATCTTTACTGACGATCTACCTTTTCATGGTCAATTCGCGGTAAATCGGGCGGATAGGGCAGGGTGGCGCGGTCCCCCGAACCCATCGAAAGGGAACCCGCATGCCCATGCTCCGCCGTACGAGCGCCTTGATCCTGTCCGCCACGTTCGTGGTGGCAGGCGGCGCGACGGCCGCACAGGCGCAGAGCTCCCAGGCAAGCTCCGAAACAAGCACGCAACGCGCCATCAGCAAGAACAAGACCATCGCCAAGCACATGGTCGCCAAGCGCGGCTGGACCAAGGCCCAGTACCGCTGCCTGGTGCGCCTCTGGTCGCGAGAGAGCGGCTGGAACCACCGGGCCGGTAACGGCTCGGGCGCCTACGGCATCCCGCAGGCGCTGCCCGGCCACAAGATGGCCACCAAGGGCCGCGACTGGCGCACCAACCCGCGCACGCAGATCGCGTGGGGCCTCGGCTACATCAAGCAGCGGTACGGCTCCCCCTGCCGCGCGTGGGCGCACTTCCAGTCCCGCCACTGGTACTGATCCGCGCCCCCAGCCTGTCCCTGTTTTCACGAAAGGCCAGGTCAACGCGCGAACGGGCCGCGCCATGGCGGCCCTGCGAGCACCCTAAATATCTCTAGCGATCACGCCATCGTCTTCCCAAAGCCAATCACTGAGAGTGATTGATAGTGACTGTGCGTAATAGAAACCGGGCTAGAGAAACGTCGTGGAGCCCTCCGGGCCGCCCAGCACCATGTGGGCGTCAACGGAAGCCCGGGGGGCCGCGCGGACCCTCCTCGTCCGAGCCACGGACGCGGACCGGCAAGGGCGCCGGGGAAGCAAGAGCGCCTGTCCGCACGCGACCTGGCAGCAAGGATCGACATGGACAGCAACCGCGCCCTGCGCTACACGTTCATCACTCTGACCACGCTCACGGCCGTCACCGGCAGTTCGACCCTCGTCTGGGCCGAAGCCGGACCGCGAACCGCACAGCCGCGAACAGCCCAACCAAGACCAGCACAACCGCGAGCGACCGCACCGCGGATACCCGAGCCCCGGGTCATCGAGGGCTCATGGCACGCCCCCGTGATCAAGACCCGTTCCTGGACCACCTCCGCGCGGCCGAAGATCAAGATCAGGGCCAAGGCGCCGAAGAGCCGGAACAAGGGCATCGCGCTCAACCAGGTCGTCCAGCGAGCCTGGTCCTACCAGGAGTTCCAGTGCCTGGACAATCTCTGGACCAGAGAGAGCAACTGGAACCACCACGCGTACAACAGCTCCTCAGGCGCCTATGGCATCCCGCAGGCGCTCCCCGGAGGAAAGATGCGGGGAGCGGGCGAGGACTGGAAGTCCAACCCTGAGACGCAGATCCGCTGGGGCCTGGGTTACATCAAGGGCAGATACGGCAAACCGTGCGGCGCCTGGGGCCACTTCAGAGCGCACAACTGGTACTAGAAGAGCTGGAGGGCATCCGGGATCACCGGGTGCCCTCCCTCTTGCGCTTCGGCAGCACCGCGATCGCCTGGATCAGCAACTCGACGCCGAAGTCGAAGTCGGCGTCGTGGTCACAGCTGGACAGCAGCGGAGCCAGCCCGTTCACCTCGGGGAACAGGGTGGGATCGACGTCGTCCGGGTTGATCATCTGCCCGCGCGGCGGGGCGAACGTGGGCGTGACCCCGACCTCGCGCAGCAGCGAGCCCACGATGTAGGCGATGAACATCCGCAGCACCCGCACCGCGTCCTGCCCGTCGAATCCGGCGCTGCGCAGCGTGGCCAGGGCCCGCTCGACCGGCAGCAGCCCGGCGTTGGAGTGGAGCTGGCGGCTGACGACGAGCATCGTGCAGCGCGGGTGGCCGTGCGCGATCTGGCGGAAGGCGCGGGCCTGCATGCGCACCCGGTCGGTCCAGTGGGCGTCGGGGTCGTCGGTGAACTCGATCTGGCTGAGCACCGCCTCGGCGACGCCGTCGAGCAGGGCGTCCTTGTTCGGCACGTGGTTGTAGAGCGACATCACGCCGACGCCGAGGTCCGCGGCGATGCGCCGCATGGACACCGCGTCGGCCCCCTCACGCTCGATGAGGTCGATCGCCGCGGCGACGATGCGGGTCCGCGAGAGAGGCTCGGTGGGCATAGCTCATTCTATTGACGTACGTACGCCGTACGTGCAAGCCTCGACAGTGGACGTACGGTGTACGTAGCCCCCCTGCGGAGGACCCCATGTCGACGCACGATCTCTACACCATCCCGGCCGAGCTCTCCACGTGGGACGTGAAGATGTCCGGTGCCAGCAGGTTTACGTGGGAGTACGACGACGGCAGGGATCGGATGCTGGCCCTGTACCAAAAGGGCAAGGACAAGCAGTGGGACTCCACCAAGCGCATCGACTGGGATCTCGAGGTCGACCCGTACAACGTGCTCGGCATCCCGGACCAGACGATCGCCATCTACGACACGCCGCTCTGGCGCCGGATGGACGACAAGCAGCGCCAGGACGTCCGCCTGCACGGCGCGGCCTGGCAGTTCTCGCAGTTCCTGCACGGTGAGCAGGGCGCGATGATCTGCTCGGCCAAGATCGTGGAGTCGGTCCCGGATCTCGACGCCAAGTTCTACGCCGCCACCCAGACCATGGACGAGGCCCGGCACGCCGAGACGTACGCCCGCTTCCTGCAGGAGAAGGTGGGCCTGGCCTACCCCATCAACGAGCACCTCAAGTCGCTGCTCGACTCGACGCTCAGCGACTCGCGGTGGGACATGCCCTACCTGGGGATGCAGGTGCTGATCGAGGGCCTGGCGCTGGCGGCGTTCGGCGTCATGCGCGACATCACCACCAAGCCGCTGCCCAAGCAGATCCTCGCCTACGTCATGCAGGACGAGGCCAGGCACGTGGCCTTCGGCCGGATGGCGCTGCGCGACTTCTACGGGAACTTAACCGAGGCCGAGCGGCGCGAACGCGAGGACTTCGTCATCGAGGGCTGCTACCTGATGCGCGACCGGCTCAGGGGCCGGGAGACCTGGGAGAACCTGGGCCTGTCGAAGGCGGAGGTCGAAGAGGCGGAGGTGGCCACGGAGCACTCGGAGTATCTGCGGCTGTTCCGGTCGCTGCTGTTCAGCCGGATCGTGCCGTGCGTGAAGGACATCGGGCTGTGGAGCCCGCGGTTGCAGCAGGCGTACGCGGACATGGGCGTGCTGGAGATGGCGGGCCAGTCGCTCGACGCGCTGATGCGGCAGGACGAGGACATCGCCGACAAGCTCGACGAGGCCCGCTTCGCCGAGGAGGAGGCCGAGCGGCACGCCGAGGTCGCCGAGACCATCGAGATGGGCGCCAACTGAGAGAGCTCCGGCGAATGGTTTAAGAGTTGCCTCCTGTGCCATATGCACCCTATGAGCATCCGCCGGAGGGGGCATCTCGCCATGGTCCAGGAACCAGCACGGTCCACCAGGCCGCATGTCGTCGTCGTGGGCGCGGGCTTCGCCGGACTGAACGCCACCCGGGAACTGGCCCGCGGTGGCGCGCGCGTCACGCTCGTCGACCGTCACCCCTACTCCACCTTCCAGCCGCTGCTCTACCAGGTGGCGACGGCCGGGCTCGCCGCCGGGGACATCACCTACCCGACGCGGGCGTTCGCCGCCAAGTATCGGCGGGCGCGGGCCCGGCGGGGCGCGCTGACGAAGCTGCACCCGGCCGAGCGGCGGGTGGAGTTCGACGACGGCACCTCGCTCGACTACGACTACCTCGTGCTCACCACCGGAGTGACCACCAACTGGTACGGCATCGAGGGCGCGCGGGACAACGGCTACCCGATCTATTCGGTCCAGGATTCGATCGTGCTGCGTAAACGGCTGCAGACCCTCTTGGAGCAGGTCGCGGACGGTAAGCGCGAGAGCGCGCACGCCGTGGTGGTCGGCGCGGGCGCGACCGGGGTGGAGATCGCGGGCACGATGGCCGAGCTGCGCCAGCGGACGCTCCCGGTGACCTATCCGGAGATCAAACCCGATCAGACGAGTGTCACCCTGGTCGAGCGCTTCGATTACGTGCTCTCGCCGTACAAGCCGCGGCTGCGCGACGCGGCCGCGAACGCGCTGCGCAGGCGCGGCGTGCACCTGCGGCTCGGCAGCACGGTGGCCTCGGTCGAGCCCGACGCGGTCGTGCTGAGCGACGGCACCCGGCTGCCGAGCGACGTCACCGTATGGGCGCTGGGCGTCGCCGCGCCCGCCGAGGTGTCGAACCTGGGCCTGCCGCAGGGCAAGGGCGGCCGGATCGAGGTCACCCAGGCGCTCAACGTCGCGGCGTACCCGGAGATCTTCGTCGCCGGCGACCTGGCCGGGCCGCCCGACCCGCTGCCGCAGCTGGCCCAGCCCGCCATCCAGATGGGCGAGCACGTGGGCAAGCAGATCCTGGCGCTGGCCCACGGCCGTCCCGCGGCGCCCTTCTCCTACAACGATCCCGGCATCATGGCCACGGTCGGCCGGGCCTCGGCCGTGCTGCAGCTGTCCAACGGCATGACCATGCACGGCCCGCTCGCCTGGCTGGCCTGGATCGGGCTGCACCTGACCTACCTGCTGGGCGGCCGCAACCGGCTGAGCGTCCTGGTCAGCTTCTTGGCGCGGTACGCGGGGCCGCGCCGCAGCGCGGCCACCGTCGTCGAATAGCGGATATCACTTCGTTACGCCCCCTAAGCCCTATCGAGGCTCTGCTGCTATAAATCTGCAAAGTGATCAAGACCAGGGAGGGGCGCATTTGGACCGGTCCTTCCTGCACGCTCTGGCCGAACGAATGCTGAGACGCCGCGTCCGGCGAGGTCGCCGATGAGCCCGCTGGAAGACCTCATGCGGCACCGGGTCGGCCAGGACTGCCTGCATGTGCCGTCGGCCCGGTTCGGCCTGCTGCTGGCGTTACGCCACTGGTTCGACCCCGGCGAGCGGGTGCTGATCGCGCCGACCACCTCCGAGGCCGTGCTGTTCATGGTGCTGGCCGCCGACCTGGAGCCGGTGATGGCGCCGGTGTCGTGGCGCGACGGCAACATCGACGCGCCGCGCGTCAACTGGAGCGGCCTGGCCGGCGTCATCACTACCCACCTGTACGGCCAGCCGGACCAGATAAGGGATCTGATCACGCAGTGTGAGCGGCGCGGCCTCGTCCTCATCGACGACGCCGCCCACGCCTTCCAGACGATGGTCGGCGGGCGCCTGGCCGGCACGTTCGGCCAGGCCGGCGTGTACAGCCTGGCCAAGCACGGCCGGGCGTCCGGCGGCTTCCTGACCACGCCCAATCCCGGCGCGCTGGCGGCGCTGGCCGAGGCGAGAGACGCGCTGCTGCTGTCCGGCGAGCCGCGCGACCAGCTGGAGGCCGTGGTACAGCCGATGCTCCGCGAGACCCTCCACCGCACCGGCGCGGTCCGGCTGATGTGGCACCTGTCGCGGCGGCTCGGGATCGTCAAGTGGAGCGGGCACCGCCCCGCGCCCCATGAGGAAGCCCTCATGGCCGTCAGGGGCAACCTGTCGGCCATGGACCCGTGGCTGGGGATCGACCACGACGGCTGGCGGATGCGCCCGGGCCCCGCGCTCTGCCGCTACCAGCGCGCGCGCCTGCGGGCGATCGACCGCGAGCGGGAGCGGCGCCTGGCCGGGGTCGAGGTGCTGCGCCGGACGCCGTGGGTGGCGGCGGGCGTCCGCGAATCCCCCGTACGTCCGCTCCTGCGGGTGCCGTTACTGGTCGAGAGCCGCGACGAGATCGTCGCCGGGCTGGAGCGGCTCGGTGTAGTGCCCGGTTTCGTCTACGATCCGCCGCTGGACGACTATCTGCCGATGATCCAGCAGGGGCCCACACCCGAGATCGCCCGCTGGTGGACCGGCCACGTGCTGCCGGTGGATCCGCTCGATGCCCCGCGCATGGTACGGCTGCTGACCAGGCTGGGTGCCCGCCCGGCGGATGGCGCCGGTTTCGCCTGATCGGCCGTGAATCACTATCTCGCAAAGCAGGACTTATCCCTTTATATCGTCAGATAAGGTCGTTCAACGCATGAAGCGGGCTATCTCGCTAAGCGCCCGCCGAAGCGGAACAGTGTCGTTAGCATCCCCGGCAATGCCGGTGAAATTTCCTCCCAGGAGTGACCTTGACCGTCGATGCCGATGTCGCCAGGCGACGTATCGAAGAGCTGCTCCGCGAGAACGAGACGCAGATCCTGCACCGGTGGACCCTGATCGCCAAGGCGTCCAGCGAGGAGCTGAACGACATCTACCGGGCGCTGCTCGCCTCCCTCGAACAGGGCGGCGACCTCGCCGACATGCGCGGCCTGCTCGCCGAGTTGTCACGTTCCCGCGCCCGCCAGGGCTTCACCCCCGCGGACACCGCCAGGGCCGTCTTCGGCCTGAAGGAGGCGCTGTACGAGGCCGTCGAGAGCGACGGCGGCGCCGAGGCGCTGCGCGGCTTCATCTGGTTCTCCAGGCTCATCGACGACCTCGGCCTGTTCACCTTCGAGACGTACACGACGGCCCGTGAGCGGATCATCCTCGACCAGGCCGAGCAGCTGCTGGAGCTGTCGACGCCGGTCGTCAAGCTGTGGGAGGGCATCGTGGCGGTGCCCCTGGTCGGCACGCTCGACTCCGCCAGGACCCAGGTCGTGATGGAGAAGCTGCTGCAGACGCTGGTCGACACGGGCGCCGAGCACGCGGTGATCGACATCACCGGTGTCCCGGCCGTCGACACCCAGGTCGCCCAGCACCTGCTCAAGGCCGTCGTCGCCGCCCGCCTGATGGGCGCCGAGTGCGTCATTTCCGGCATCCGCCCGCAGATCGCGCACACCATCGTCACCCTCGGCATCGAGTTCGGCGACATCGTGACCAAGGCCTCGCTCGCCGACGCGCTGGCCCACGCGCTCAGGCGCAGCGGCATCGAGGTGATCGCGCCGAAGGCGACCCGGCTCGCGGTGCGGACGGAGGACGTCTGATGGACCGGGTGCCCATTCTCAAGCTCGGCGACATCCTGATCATCTCCATCCAGATCGACCTGGACGACCAGAGCGTGCTCGCCCTGCAGGAGGACCTGGCCGACGCCGTGGTGACCCACGGAGCGCGCGGCGTCATCATCGACATCACCGCGGTGGAGATCGTCGACTCCTTCATCGGCAGGATGCTGGCCACCATCGCCGCCACGTCGCGGTTGCTCGACGCCCAGACCGTGGTCGTCGGCATGCGGCCGGCCGTCGCGATCACCCTGGTCGAGCTCGGCCTGTCGCTGGGCGGCGTACGCACCGCACTCAACCTGGAGAAGGGAATCGCGCTGCTCGACCACGTGAGAGGCGCGACGTCGTGACCGGCGGCTGGGAACTGCCCATCGCCAGCAACTCCGACGTCGTCATGGTCCGCCAGCGGGTCCGGAGTGTCGCGGTCGAGGTGGGACTGTCCCTCATCGACCAGACCAAGGTGGTGACCGCGGCCAGCGAACTGGCCCGCAACGCCCTGGTGTACGGCGGCGGCGGCCTGGCCCACATCGAGATCGTCGAGAACGGGACGCGCCGCGGCCTTAAACTCACCTTCAGCGACGAGGGGCCGGGGATTCCCGACATCGAGCAGGCACTCACCGACGGCTGGACCACCGGCACCGGGCTGGGGCTGGGCCTGAGCGGGTCACGACGGCTGGTCGACGAGTTCGACCTGGTCTCGGCTCCAGGAAAGGGCACGACGGTGACGGTGACGAAATGGGCTCGATGACATGGTGCCGGTGAGCTACACGCGGGACGACACCTGGGTGCGAGCGGAGAACCCCAGCGCGGTGGGCGCCGTACGCCGGATGGCCGTCGAACTCGCCGAGGCCGCCGGGTTCGACGGCGAACGTACGGGGCAGACCGCGGTCGCGGTCACCGAGGCCGTCTCCAACCTGGTCAAGCACGCGGTGGAGGGCGTCGTCATGGTCCGTTCCCAGCCCGGGGACCCGGCCGTCGTGGAGCTGATCGCCATCGACAAGGGCCCGGGCATGCCCGACATCGCCCGCGCCCTGCGCGACGGCTACTCCACCTCCGGCACCCTCGGCATCGGGATGGGGGCGATGGCCCGCATCTCGTCCTGGTACGACGTCCATTCCCTGCCCGGCAAGGGCACCATCCTGGTCATGCGCTTCGCCGCCACCGGCGCGCCCACCTCGGCGCCGTACGCCAGCGGCCTGAGCCGCCCCATCGGCGAGGAGGCGGTCTGCGGCGACTCCTTCGCGATCGCCGCCACAGGCGAGGGCGCCACGTCCGAGACGACCATCCTGCTGTGCGACGGCCTGGGCCACGGCGAGCTGGCCGCCCAGGCGTCCAGGACGGCGGTGGAGCTGTTCCGGCGGGCGGCGGACGAAGAGCCGCTGGCGACACTCGAACGCCTGCATCGGGGCCTCGTCCATACCCGGGGAGGCGCGGTCGCGGTGGCCCGTGTCAGGGGCGCCACCGTCTCCTACGCCGGGCTGGGCAACGTCTCCGGCTGGATCGTCAGCGCCGATGCCCGCAGAGGGATGATCTCGGTGCCCGGCATCGCCGGACACCAGGCGCGGCAGCTGCGCCAGTACGAGTTCGAGCTGCCCGAGCACGCCACCGTGGTGCTGCACTCCGACGGCCTGACCGAACGGTGGGACCCCGCCGCCATGCCGGGCCTGTTCGCCCGCTCCCCCGCGGTCGTCGCCGCCGGGCTGCTGCGCGAGGCGGGCAGCCGCCGGGACGACGCCTGCGTGGTGACCGTGAGGTCCGGCCATGACCGCGACTGAGCTGGCCAGGGCCGCGCTCGACCACGACCATGACGTCTTCGTGGTGCGCCGCCTGGGCAAGGCCGTCGCCGAGCTGGCCGGGCTGGAGGCACAGGACCAGGTCAGGGTGGCGACCGCGCTGAGCGAGGTCTGCCGGGAGCTGCTCGGCACCGGGGCGGCCGTCGTCTTCTCGCTCGATGAAGGGAAACTGCTCATCACCATGGATCACGCAATGGGCGCGGTTTTCGCCCGATCGGAGGGGCTGGCGCTGGCCGGCCGCCTGGTCGACGTGGTCACCCTCGACGCCGAACACGGTCGCGTCACCATAGCCAAGCGGCTGCCTCCCCACTCCCCACGACTCCCGATCGACGAGATCCGCGAACGCCTGGCCGGGATGGCGCCGGTCAGCGCCCTGGAAGAGCTGCGCCAGCAGAACAAGGAGCTCGCCGCGACCCTGGAGGACGTCCTGCGGCTCAACGCCGAGCTGCAGGAGACCAACACCGGGGTGCTGGCCCTGTACAACCAGCTGTCGGCCGAGCTGGAGGAGACCAACCGCGGCGTGGTCGCCCTGTACGGGGAGCTGGATGAGAAGTCCTCCCAGCTCCGCGAGGCGGCCGAGGCCAGGAACCGGTTCTGGGCGACGGTCAGCCACGAGCTGCGCACCCCGCTCAACTCCATCATCGGCCTGGTCAGGCTGATGATCGGGCCCGGCAGCGAGCCGCTCAGCGAGGAGCAGTCACGTCAGGTGCGCTTCATCGGCGACTCGGCGGAGACGCTGCTGGAGCAGGTCGGCGAGCTGCTCGACATGGCCAAGGCCGAGTCCGGGCGGCTCGACCCCCAGTCGTCGGTCGTCCACCTGCCCACGCTGGCCGAGCACCTGCGCCTGACGATGCAGCCCACCAGCGGGCCCGGCGACGTCACGGTGCGCGTCGACGTCGCGCCCGAGGTCACCGACGTCTACACCGACGAGGGGATGCTGGTCCGCGTCCTGCGCAACCTGCTGTCCAACGCCCTGAAGTTCACCCAGGAGGGCGAGGTACGGCTGAGCGCGCACGCCGACGCGGCCGCCGGCGAGGTGGTCATCACGGTCACCGACACGGGCATCGGCATCCCCCGCGAGTATCTGGCGACCGTGTTCGAGGAGTTCTTCCAGGTGCCGAGCGCGCTCCAGGTCAGGGTCAAGGGCACGGGGCTCGGCCTGCCGTACGCCCGCCGGCTCACCGAGGCGCTGGGCGGCACGCTGGAGCTGACGAGCGACGTCGGGCGGGGCACCACGGTGACAATGCGGCTGCCGCACCACGACGGCACGCCCGAGATCGCGCGGGTGCTGGTCGCCGACGACGACGAGGCGTTCCGCGCCGCCGCCCGCAGGATGCTGTACGGCTTCGCCGTCGAGGTGGAGGAGGCGGCGGACGGCGTCGCCGCGCTGGAGATGATGACCGCGCGCCCGCCGGATGTGATCCTGCTGGACATGCTGATGCCGCGGCTCGACGGCACCGCGCTGCTGCAGCGCATGGCCGAGGACCAAGCCCTGGGGCGGGTCGGCGTCGTGGTGGTGACGATCCGGCCCGACGCCGCGCCGTCCGGCCACCCGGTGCTGTCCAAGCAGGGGCTGCGCCGCGACCAGCTGCTCCAGGCCATCCGGGGCGCGGCGGGGACGGATCATGACTGAGCACGTGGCCAGGGCGGTGATCGAGCCCGCCGGCGGCGCCGCGATGGTGCTGGTGGTCGACGACACGCCGACCAAGCGCTACATCCTGTCGAGCTGGCTGCGCAGGGCGGGCCACACTGTGGTCGAGGCGGCCGGCGGCGAGGAGGCGCTGGCCATGCTCACCGTGAACCGCCCCGACCTGGTCGTGCTCGACGTACGGCTGCCCGACATCGGTGGCTTCGAGGTGTGCGAGCGGATCAAGGCGAACCCGGCGACGACCTCGATCCCGGTCATCCAGGTGTCGGGCAACGCCATCACCTCGGCCGATCGTACGGAAGGGCTCGAACGCGGCGCCGACGCCTACCTGTCGGAGCCGATCGAGCCGGCCGAGTTCGCCGCGACGGTCGAGGCGACGCTGCGCTACTACCGCGCCAGGCGGCGGGCGGAGCTGATGGCCGAGCGCCTGGCCAAGCTGGCCGACGTCACGCTGCGGATGAACGGGGCCGACTCCTTCGACCGGCTGCTGACTGTGGCCGTGGAGGGCACGGTCGACGTGCTGGGCCGCTACGCGGGCGCGCTGGCGCTGCCGCCCGACGGCCGGATGCGCCGCTTCCGCGCCCGGCCCGGCGAGACGGCCAGCAGCAGGTCCGCCGCTCCCCAGCTGCTGGACCGGCTCAGCGCGATGTCGCTGGGCGAGCCGGCGGGTGCCAAGGTCTTCACCATGGCGGCCGCCGAGTGGCTCACGTTGGTGAGCGACGTAGAGTTCAACGCGCCGGTGACGGGCGTGCTGTGCCGCACCAAGAGGGGCCAGCCACCCGTCTACCTGGGGCTGGAGGCCGACCCTCCGCTGGACGCCGACGAGCTGAACGTGCTGCGGCAGCTCGGCCAAGGGCTGGCGCTGGCCGTCGACGCGCTGCGCGTCTACACCGAGGAACACACGATCTCGCTGACTCTGCAGCGCAGCCTCCTGCCCACGCGCATCCCTGAGGTGCCGGGGCTGAAGGTGACCTTCCGCTACCAGCCGGCCGTGGACAACATCGAGGTCGGCGGCGACTTCTACGAGGTGCTGCGGGTCGGCGACCGGGTGCTGGTGGCGATCGGCGACGTGGCGGGCCACTCGCTGCACGCGGCGACCATCATGGCCGAGCTGCGGCACGCGCTGCGCGCCTCACTGATCGACTCGGTCGACCTGAGCGCCTCGATGGACCTGCTCAACAAGGTCCTGCGCCGCTATCACTCCGGCATGACGGCCACCGTCTGCCTGCTGCTCATCGACCCGGAGACCGGCGAGGTCGAACTGGCCAACGCCGGGCACATCCCGCCGATGCTGGCCGGACCCGGTGCCCACTACCTGGGGCTGGGCAACCTGCTGCTGGGCGTGGCGCACGAGGACTACAAGGTCAACCGGCTGGAGCTGCCCGCGGGCGCCACGATGCTGCTGTTCACCGACGGGCTGGTGGAGGACCGCGGCATCCTGCTCGACGACAGTCTGGAGCAGGCCAGGCAGGTGGCCGAGACGGTCGAGGACGATCTGGAGGAGTTCTGCGACCGGCTGCTCGCCGCGTTCGGCTCGCGGGAGGACGACGTGGCCATCGTGGCGATCCGCCGCGGGGCCTGACGGCGCGAGGACCTGGCCCTGTGCCCGCCTTGCCCGATGCCCGATGCCCAGCTGGCCCTTTGCCTGGCACAGGCGATAGTCAGCCGGATTTGCGCTTACGGTAGGCGCGCTGCTGGCAGGCCCGTGAGCAGTACGCGCGCGGACGTCCCGACGCGGCCCGCTCAACCGGCGCACCACAAATCTGACATCTTTCATCACGCGTTTCATCACGTTCATGGACCAGCATCTCGATGCCGTCCAGCACCCGGCGCAGGCCGAACTCGAACGGGTCCTCGGGCTCGTCATAGCCGCCCTCCTCCCACAGACGCGTGAGGGTCGGGTAGCGCTCGAGCCGCGCGTAGAGCGAGTCGCGGGAGCCCCACCACTCCTCCTCGCTCACCCCGCTGAGGCGCTCGGTCCGCGCCACCTCCGCCAGCCGCAGGGCCTCGGAGTCAACGAACCGGGCGACGAGCCCGACGACGGCGATCATCTCGGCGGGCGTGAGACCGGTGCCGGAGACGGCGCTCAGCATGTACTCGTAGTGGGCGACGGCGTTGGGCCCCGGCACCCGGCGAGTGCCCCGCACCTCGGCCAGCCAGGGATGCCGCTCGCGCAGCCGCCACCCTTCGCGCGCGCACGCCTCCAACCGCGCCCGCCAACCACCGGCCTCCTCGGCGCTCCGCCCCTGGCCACCCGCATTCTCGGCGCCCGCACTCCGCCTCTGGCCACCTGCTTCCTCGGCGCCCGCACTCCGCCCCTGGCCACCTGCTTCCTCAGCGCCCGCACCCTGTTCCTGGCCGCCCTTCCCGGAGAAGGCCGCGCCCGGTGAGCCCATGACGGCGTCGCGCATGAGGTCGAGCAGGTGGTCGCGGCCGGGCACGTGGCGGTAGAGCGACATCGTGGTGAACCCGAGCCGGTCCGCGACCTTGCGCATCGACAGCCCTTCGAGCCCCTCGGCGTCCGCCAGCTCGATCGCCGCCCGGACGATCCGGCTCAGGCTCAGCCCTGGTCGCGGCTCGACGTCACCCTCTCGCCACAGCAGTTCGACCCCGTCGTCGGGATCTCCCGCGCCACCTCTCGCCATGGACACCTCCCTTGTTTATGGTGTAATACCTCGTGTACACCATACACTGCAAAGAGGCGGTACATCATGACCGTGTTCCACGTCGATCCCTCGGGCGACGACTCCTGGCCCGGCACCGCGGAGCGCCCATTCGCCAGCCTGCACCGCGCCCGCGACGCCGTACGAGACCTCGTACGAGACCCCGCCGGGACGGTGACCGGGGACCCCGTTCGAACCGCGACCGGGGACATCGCGCGTGACCCCGCCGTGACCGCGACCGGGGATGTCATCGTCCAGCTGCGGGCCGGCACCCACGTGCTCACCGCGCCGTTCGAGCTCACCGAGGCCGACTCCGGCCGTGACGGACACCGGATCGTCTACCAGGCCCACGGCTACGGAACGGCTGACCAGGAGGAGGTCGTCGTCAGCGGCGGTCGCGAGATCACCGGCTGGCGGATCGAGGACGGCGTGTGGCTGGCCGACGTGGGCGACCTGGACACGCGCCAGCTGTACGTGGACGGCCGCCGGGTCGAACGCGCCGCCATAGACGGCCTGCCGGGCACCGTGACCATGACGGAGACCGGCTACGAGAGCGACAGCGCGGCCCCGCGAGCCTGGCACAACCCCGCCGACGTCGAGTTCGTCTACCGCGGCGTCTACCCATGGACCGAGGCCCGCTGCAGTGTCGCCGCGATCGCCGCCAGGACGGACGGTGGTGTCACCGCTGGGACGGACAGTGACGCGATCACCGCGGTCACCACCGGGACGGACGGTGGCGAGGCGAGCGTGATCACCATGGCTCAGCCCGGCTTCGGGTGGGCCCTCGACCTCTACAACTCCGCGTGGGAAGGCAACATCAACCGCGGCCCCGGCCTGCCCACCCGGGTCGAGAACGACGTCACCTTCCTCACCGAGCCCGGCACCTTCGTCCTGGACCGCTCGCGGCCCGGTCACCACGTCCTCCGCTACCTTCCCCTTCCGGAAGAGGCGCCGGACCGTACGCGCGTGGTCGCCCCGGTTCTCGAGACGCTGCTGCGGGCCACCGGCACGAGCGGGGTGTCCTTCCGCGGCCTGGTCTTCGCCGACGCCACCTGGCTGCGGCCCGGCCGTGCGGAGGGCTTCCTGCACTACCACGGCAGCGGCTACTACGAGGGCGGCCCCGTCGACAAGGTGGAGCTCGTCGAGGGGCAGGCGTGGGTGACGGTGCCGCGCGAGTCGGCCAGGATCCCCGCGTGCGTGGTGATCGAGGACGCTGTACGCGTGGCGGTCGAGCGCTGCCGTTTCACCCGCATGGGCGCCGCCGGCCTGGAGCTGACCGGCGGCACGGACGTCAGCGTGCGCGGATGTGACTTCGACACGCTCTCGGCCGGCGCCGTCTCCGTCACCGGCGCCGTGAACCCCCTGGTCGAGGATAACTGGATCCATCACACCGGCCTGGAGTTCACCGGCTCCCCCGGCATCGCGGTGCTGGGCACCAAGGGCTGCACAGTCGCCCACAACCAGGTCGAGGAGGTGCCTCACTGCGGCATCGTGGCCGGGCCCGCCGAGGGCACCCGCATCCTGCGCAACCTCACCGTCGGCACGATGGGGGTACTGGCCGACGGCGGCGGCGTCTACCTTTCGGGGCCGCAGGGCGACTCGCACGAGAACGGCGCGGTGATCCGCGGCAACGTCATCAAGGACACGCGCACGCCGTACAACTTCGCTCTCTACACCGACTACGGCGCCGCCTGGGTGACCGTGGAGGACAACGTGGTCGCGCGCGCCGACAACACCGCCGTCCTGCAGGTGGCGCCGCCGCTGGACAACGTCGTCTACCGGGGCAACTTCTGGGACGCCGACCCGGTCGGGGTGGACGACGTGCCGGCGGGCGTCACGTACGAGGACAACACCACGCTCCCCGACGAGGAGAAGCTGGCCGTCGCCACAGCCGCCATCCAACGAGACGCCGGCCTGCTCCACCCCCGCTCCCGATGAGCGCCGGCCCGTGAACGCTGACGCCCGTGAACGCTGGACGCGGGCGTCAGCGGACGCGGCGCCAGCGTGACTCGCCGAAGCAATAACCCGCGAACAGCACCAGCCCCAAGGCGACCACCACGAGCAGCCAGGGCCCCACGGGCGTCGCGGCGAAGGCTCTGAGGGTCGCGTCCAGCCCGCCCGCCTTGTCCGGGTCGTACGTGATCGCCGCCTCGACGACGAAGACCCCGGCCAGGCCGGCGATGACCCCGCGGGCGACATACCCGGCGAACCCGAGCCTGTCCATCACCGAGCGGGCCCGCGGGGACATCTGGCCGAGGTTCAGCTCGTCCCGGAACCTCTTGGTGACGCCCTGGTGCCCCCAGCGGACGCCGAGCGCGACGAGGCCCAGCCCGATCGCGCCCACGATGAACGGCCCTCCCGGCAGGCCGAGCAGCGCCTCCGTCGCGTCCCGCGACTTCTCATCGTCAGAGGTGGCCTTCCCGGCCCGCAGCACGCTCAGCAAGGTGCCGCAGATCAGCGCGTACACGGCGGTCCGGCCGACCGTTTCCAGCCGGTCCGCCACGCGGAGCCCGCCGAACAGCGCCTCCGACAACTGCCAGAGCGTCAGCGCGACGAACCCCGCCACCATCACCCACAACGCCACCTCCCCGAACGGCAACCGCGCCACGGTCGAGATCGCGCCCGCCTTGTCCGCCTCCCGTCCCCCGCCTTCGCCCAGCGCGATCCGCACGGCCACCACCCCGATCAGCGCGTACAGCACTCCCCGGCAGGCCAGCCCGACCCTGGCGAGCCGGTTCAGCGCCGGATGCGCGGCCGCTTTCCTGGCGGCGGCCCGAGCCTGCCGCCCCGCCTTCTCCGTTGCGGTCACCGTCTCCTCCTTGACGCAAGAGCCTGCCAAGTGCCCTGACGGCGGCCGTCTAGGCGCTCCACCCCACTTCTCCACCCGTATCTCCACCATCTGGCGGTGCCGCTCCACCCGCCCCGATCCGTAGTTTCGCGGTCATGGACAGAAACGAACTGCTCAGGTTCGCAGCCGACAAAGCGCAGGAGTCGCTCAAGGGAGGCAAGATGCACGGCAAGACGTGGGTCGGGATCGCGGTGGTGGCCGGTGTGGTGCTGGTGGGGTTCATCGCCTACCGGCTTCTTCTCATCGAGCTCATCACCCGCCTGCGCTGACCAGCCCGTACCTGGTGGAATCAAGCGCATGGAACAGAAGCGGTCGCTGCCGGACACCATCGCGCCGGGCTGGCTGGTGGTGCAGGTGTTCGGCACGCTGTTCGTCATCATCACCCTGGTCACCGCGCGGGAGAGCGCGCTGTGGATCTGGGCGCTGTACGGGGTCAGCGCCGCGTGCTGGCTGCTGTTCGTGGCGCTCGACCGGTCGCGGCCCCGGCTCACGGCCGGGCTGCTGGGCGCGGCGACGCTGCTGCCCGCCGTGGCGCTCGGGGCGGCCGAGGACAGTACGGCGCTGCTCCTCACGGCGATCATCCTCGGCCGGTTCGCCGCGCTCGCCACCCCGTCCGTGGCCGCCATCGTGGGCGTCGGCGCGGGCACGATGGCGCTGGCCGTACTGACCTGGCCGATCTCCGGGGAAACACCCGTCGGCGCGTTCGGGCAGGCGCTGGTGCTGCTGGCGATCACGCTGGTCGGCGTCAATCACCGACAGCACGTCGTACGGCGCGAGCAGGCCGAACGGCTCCTGGAGCAGACCCGGCTCGCGCAGGCGGAGCAGGCGCGAGCCGCCGCGCTGGACGAGCGCACCAGGATCGCCCGCGAGATCCATGACGTGCTCGCGCACTCGCTGGGCGCGCTGGGTGTGCAGTTGGAGCTGGCCGAGGCCCTGCTCGCGGAGAAGAACGACGTGACCGGCGCGCTGGCGACGGTGCGGCGCTCGCGCGGGCTGGCCGCGGACGGCCTGGCGGAGGCCCGCGCCGCGGTGGCCGCGCTGCGCCAGGACAACCCCTCACTGGCCGACGCGCTCGCCACGCTGGCCGAGGCGCACCGGCGCGACCACCGGTCGCCGGTGGACTTCCGCGCTGGTGGGATCCCCCGCGGCCTGTCGTCGGCGGCCACCGTCTCGCTGGTCGGGACCGCGCGGGAGGCGCTGACGAACGCGGCCAGGCACGCGCCGGACGCGCCCGTGTCGATGACGCTCGACTTCACCGCCGATGTGGTGCGATTGCGGGTACGCAACCCGCTGCCCGCCGAAGTCCCGGCGAAGGGCGGGTTCGGACTGACGGGCATGCGCGAACGGCTCGCGCTGGCCGGCGGCACACTCGACTCCGGCTACGAAGAGGGGACCTGGCAGGTGACCGCGGAAGTGCCGGAGTGAGCGGTGCGGCAGACCCGGGAACGATCAGCGCGGCGAACGCGGGGGCGGTCGGTTGTGGAGGTACGAAAGTGATCAGAGTGGTCGTGGTGGACGACCAGCAAGTCATGCGCGAGGGCTTGGCCGCCCTGCTCGGCCTGGTCGAGGACATTGAGGTCCTGGGTACGGCCGGAGACGGCCGCCAGGCCCTCGACCTGCTGGCCGCCAACGCCGCAACCATCGCGAACGGCACGGACGGCGCCCACCCCGCGGACGTCGTACTGATGGACCTGAGGATGCCCGTGATGGACGGCGTCGAGGCGACCGGCCGCATCGTCGGCGAGCATCCCGGCATAGCGGTCATCGTGCTCACCACCTACACCGACGACGAGTCGATCGCCGGCGCGCTCCGGGCGGGCGCGCGCGGCTACCTGACCAAGGACGCGGGCCGCGCCGAGATCGCGGCGGCGCTGCGCTCGGCCGTCGCGGGCCAGTCGACTTTCGCCGCCAAGGTCTCGGACCGGCTGGTGGAGGCGATGCACCGCGCGCCGCGCCCCAAAGCCCGGCAACTGCCCGACGGCCTGACCGCCCGCGAGGCAGAAGTGCTGGCCCTGATCGCGAGCGGCCTGAGCAACCCGGAGATCGCCGAGGCGTTGTTCATCGGCGAGGCCACGGTCAAGACGCACATCAACAACGCGTTCACCAAGATCGGCGTCCGCAACCGCGTCGAGGCCACCCACTACGCGACCCGCCACGGGTTAACGGGCTGAGCGGGCGCGCAACCAGAGCCGCCCACGTGCTCCTTCCATCGCCCGCAGATCCGTCTCGCCCGCGTAGTCGCTCCCCGAAGTTTTCATGCGGGGCAGTCAACTTCATCGGCGGCTCGCGCCGCATCCGGATATATCACCCCACGGGTCTCGGACCAGGGCACTCAATGGGCTGGGCGGATGCAAAACTGTTCCGCTTTGGCCGCAGGGAGCAGGCGGTGGGCGGCAGAAAATCGGTTGATCCAACGTATTAGCCTGGATGGGATGCCTCCCGATACGCGTTCTCCTCGCCGTCCCCTGCCCATCTTCACCTCACTCTCCTCCAATGCCCTGTGGCGGATGAAGCCCTATCTCCGCCCCTATGTCACCAGATTGGTCTTCATCTGGCTGGCAGCGATCATCGGCATCGGGGCGAGCATCGCCCTGCCTCTCGTCGGCAAGGAGGTCGTCGACGGTCCCGTGCTCCACGGCGACTCCGGCGCCCTGCTCCCCCTCGGCCTCGTCGCCCTGGGCGTGGGCGTGCTCGAAGCGTTCCTGATCTTCTTCAGGCGCTGGACGCAGACCGGCCCGGTCCTCGGGCTGGAGACCCAGATCCGCGACGACCTCTACGCGCACCTGCAGCGCCTGCCGATGGGCTTCCACGGCGACTGGCAGTCGGGCCAGCTGCTGTCGCGGGCCACCACCGACCTGTCGACGATCCGCCGCTTCCTCGGCTTCGGCATGCTCTTCCTGGTCATGAACATCCTGCAGCTGACCACCGTGACGGTGCTGCTGCTGAACATGTACTGGCCGCTCGGGCTGCTGGTGGCCGCGTCGGCGGTGCCGATCATCCTGGTGTCGCTGAGCTTCGAGAAAAAGTACATCAGGATCTCCCGCCAGGTGCAGGACGAGCAGGGAGACCTCGCCACGGTCGTCGAGGAGTCGGCGATCGGCATCCGGACGATCAAGGCGTTCGGCCGCCGTCACCACGTGTTCGACCAGTTCGACGACTCGGCGCGCAAGGTCTACGGCACCTCGATGGACAAGGTGCGGCTGTCGGCCCGCTTCTTCACCTTCCTCGAGGTGATCCCCAACTTCACCCTCGCCTTAGTCCTGCTGCTCGGCGCGCTGGCCGTGGGCGGCGGCTCGCTGACGCTGGGCACACTGGTCGCCTTCACCACGCTGATGCTGCAGCTGGTCTGGCCGGTCGCCAGCCTCGGCTACATCCTGGCGATGGCCCAGGAGGCGATGACCTCCGCCGACCGGGTCATGGAGGTCATGGACACGGTTCCGGCCATCGAGGGCGGTTCCGGGTCGATCGAGCGGCCGCGCGGGCATCTGCGCTTCGAGGGGGTGGAGTTCCGCTTCCCCGACTCCGACCAGCCGGTGCTGCGTGATGTGTGGCTCGAGGTACGCCCGGGCGAGACGGTGGCCATCGTCGGCGCCACCGGCTCGGGCAAGACGACGATGACCTCGCTCGTACCCCGGCTCATCGACCCCACCGCCGGCCGGGTGACGATCGACGGCCACGACGTACGCGACCTGTCGCTGCCCGCGCTGCGCGAGGTGGTGGCCACGGCGTTCGAGGAGCCGACGCTGTTCTCGATGAGCGTGCGCGAGAACCTCACGCTCGGCCGCCAGGACGCCACCGAGGAGGAGCTCGACGAGGCCATCCGCACCGCCCAGGCCATGTTCGTGTACGACCTGCCGTGGGGCCTCGACACCCGGATCGGCGAGCAGGGCATGTCCCTGTCCGGTGGCCAGCGCCAGCGCCTCGCCCTGGCGCGGGCCGTGCTGAGCAGGCCACGGATCCTGGTCCTCGACGACACGCTGTCCGCGCTCGACGTCGAGACCGAGGCACTGGTGGAGGAGGCGCTGCGCCACGTGCTGCGTGAGGCGACCGGCATCGTGGTCGCCCACCGAGCCTCCACGGTCCTGCTGGCCGACAAGGTGGCGCTGCTGAGAGACGGCACGATCACGCACGTCGGACGGCACCACGACCTGCTGGACGAGGTGCCCGAATACCGCGAGCTGCTCGCCCAGGACGCCGACTTCGACCCCTCGGAAGGAGCCCTGCGATGACCACCACCACGACGACGTCGAGCGCGGCCGACTGGCGGGGCGTCGCCTCCGAGAACCAGGACGACCTGTCCGAGACGGTGACGGTGTTACTGCGGGAGCGCTCCCGCAGGCTGCTCGGCGACCTGCTCACGCCGCACCGCAAGGCGATGGCGCTGCTCACCACGATCATCGTCGTGTCCAACCTGGCGGGCCTGGCGATCCCCTACCTGGTGAAGGTGGGCATCGACGCGGGCATCCCGCCGATGCTCAAGGGCACCGGCCCCGGCACGCTGCTGACCGTCGTCGGCGTCATCCTGGCGGCGGCGGTGACGCAGGCCCTCACCCGGCAGGTGTTCCTGCAGATGGCGGGCCGCATCGGCCAGAACATCCTGCTGGAGCTGCGCAGGCGGGTCTTCGACCACTTCCAGCGGCTGTCGCTGAGCTTCCACGAGAAGTACACCTCCGGCCGCGTCATCTCCCGGCTCACCTCCGACATCGACGCCATCGCCGAACTGCTGCAGTCCGGCTTCGACGGCCTGGTCACCGCCGTGCTCACCATGTTCGGCACGGCCGCGCTGCTGCTGGTGCTCGACGTCCACCTGGGCCTGGTGGCGCTGATCCCGCTGCCGTTGCTGCTGCTGTTCACCCGGTGGTTCCGGCGCCAGTCGGCGATCGTCTACCGGCGTACCCGGGAGACGGTGGCGCTGGTCATCGTGCACTTCGTGGAGTCGATGACCGGCATCCGCGCCGTGCAGGCCTTCCGCCGGGAGCCGCGCAACCAGGAGATCTTCAAGCAGCTCAACGACGACTACCGTGGCGCCAACGCCAGCAGCATGCACCTCATCGCGGTGTTCATGCCGGGCATCAAGCTGATCGGCAACGTGACCGTGGCGGTCGTGCTGGTCTACGGCGGCTGGCTGGCGCTGCACGGCGAGGTCACGGTCGGTGTACTCGCGGCGTTCCTGCTCTACCTGCGCCAGTTCTACGAGCCGATGCAGGAGATCAGCCAGTTCTACAACACCCTCCAGTCGGCGGGCGCCGCCCTGGAGAAGCTGTCGGGTGTGCTGGAGGAGGAGCCGGCCGTACCTGAGCCGCGCGAGCCGGCGGCGCTGCCCAAGGCCCGTGGCAAGGTCAGGTTCGAGGGCGTCAGGTTCGCCTACGTCGAGGACCGGCCGATCCTACCGGGGCTGGACCTGACGATTCCGGCGGGGCAGAGCGTCGCGCTGGTCGGCTCGACGGGCGCGGGCAAGACGACGCTGGCCAAGTTGATCTCCCGCTTCTACGACCCGACCGCGGGCCGCGTCCTGCTCGACGGCGTCGATCTGCGTACGCTCGACGAGCCCACGCTGCGCAAGGCCGTGGTCATGGTGACGCAGGAGAACTTCCTGTTCAGCGGTACGGTCGCCGACAACATCCGGTTCGGCCGCCCCGGCGCGTCCGACCGTGAGGTACGCGAGGCCGCCAAGGCGATCGGCGCGCACGAGTTCATCTCCGCGCTGCCCAACGGCTACGACACCGAGGTGGGCAAGCGGGGCGGGCGCATGTCGGCCGGTCAGCGTCAGCTGGTGGCCTTCGCCAGGGCGTTCCTGGCCGATCCGGCGGTGCTCATCCTCGACGAGGCGACCTCCAGCCTCGACGTACCGAGCGAGCGGCTGGTGCAGCGGGCGCTGCGCACGATCCTGGCCGACCGCACGGCGCTGATCATCGCGCACCGGCTGTCGACCGTGGAGATCGCCGACCGGGTGCTGGTCATGGAGAGTGGCGAGATCGTCGAGGACGGCCCACCGGACCGCCTCATCGCCGCCTCCGGCCGCTTCGCCGGCCTGCACCAGGCCTGGCTGGACAGCCTCAGCAGCTGACGTCAGCGCGGGTGCACCCCGCTGACATCAGCGCGGGTGCACCCCGCTGTTGTCAGCACGGGTGCACCCCGCTGCTCTGTCGTCACCTCAGTGCGGGTGCACCACGCGCGTCATGTTCTCGTACAGCTCGTAGCCGACGAACAACGCCACGGGCAGGCCCACCGCCAGCAGAAGCCGTCCGGGGAGGGGTGCCCGTGCCATGGGCACCCGCCTCGCCGCCACGGACCCGGCGACCACGGCAGGCGCCTCCGCCACGGGCTCAGGCACCGGCACCGGCACCAGCTCGGGGTGTCGTGACAGGTATCCCGTCGGGAACGACGTGACGTGGTATGCCCCGCAGCCCGGACAGGACATACCTGACCAGGGCGGTTGCACGGTCACGCCGGCGCGCAGCCAGATCGTGACCTCGTTGCCGTAGTCGTCCATGAGGTGCCTGACGACGTACTCCTCTTCCCAGACATGTAAACAGCGCATGCACTCGAAAGGCCATGTCTCCTGGGTATTGAACCCATCCCGCACCAGGACCACCCCCGGTCACGTGCCGCCATCCGATTAGAGTGTCCGCCTCGTCCTGCCACCCGGCAAGACGGCACTATGACACTCAGGGCTATGAAATGCTCACCTACTGTCAGGTTAGAGAGGGTAAACCCGTCTCTGGACCGGACTGAGGAGCGGTGTCGCGTCGGGCGTAACAGGCTCGGCCGGTGGCCTCAGCTCTGGATGCCGGCTGAGATAACCCTCCGGGAACATGGTCGCCTGCTGGCAGCCGCAGTTGGGACAGATGGCGCCCGACGAAGGCGGTGGGACCGGCACACCGGAGCGCAACCAGATCTCGCGCTCGTTGCCGTGACGATCGTCGAAGCGCCTGACGAGGTATTCCTCTTCCCACACATGCCAGCACCCGCGGCACTCGAATGGCAGGATCTTGAGCTCTTCTTCCATGAGTCACCCCCTCCTTCGAGTGTCGTCCTATTTGTCGCGAACTTGCAACCGCCCCCGATGACAGCCGCCATACCATGGAGGCATGGGCGCTGACCTGGTGACCCTGTGCCTCTGTGGCGACGTCATGCTCGGCCGAGGTGTGGATCAGGTCCTGCCGCATCCCGGTGATCCCGCCCTGCGCGAGCCGCACATCGACGACGCGCGCGTCTACGTCGAGCTCGCCGAGGCGGTCAACGGACCGATTCCGCGCCCCGTCGGCTTCTCCTGGCCCTGGGGTGACGCGCTGTCGATCCTGGACGCGCACGCGCGGGCCGTCCGGGTGGTGAACCTGGAGACGACGGTGACCACGAGCGGCGCGTACGCTCCGGACAAAGCCCTCCACTACCGCATGAACCCCGACAACCTCCCGTGTCTGGCCGTGGCGCGGCCGGACGTCTGCGTACTGGCCAACAACCACCTGCTGGACTTCGGACGCGACGGGCTCGCCGAAACGCTCGACACGCTGGCCGCGGCCAGGCTCGCCACCGCCGGGGCGGGCAGGGACCTGGACCAGGCGCGCCGTCCGGTGGCCGTGCCCGTGCCGGGAGGGCGGCGCGTGCTGGTGTTCTCGTTCGGCATGCCGTCCAGTGGTGTGCCACCGGACTGGGCGGCGGCCCCGGACCGCTCCGGCGTCGACTTCGTGCCGGAGCCGTCGCCGGCCGCCGCGGCCGACATCACCGAACGGGTACGGCGGGCAAAACGGCCCGGGGATATCGCGGTGGCCTCCATCCACTGGGGCTCCAACTGGGGGTATTGGGTCTCCCGGGAGCAGATCGAATTCGCGCACGCACTCATCGAAGGCGGCGTCGACGTGGTGCACGGGCACTCCTCGCACCATCCGCGCCCGATCGAGATCTACCGCGGCCACCTGATTCTGCACGGCTGCGGCGACATGATCGACGACTACGAGGGGATCGGCGGGTACGAGGAATACCGCGGCGACCTGCGGTTGCTCTATCTCGCCTCGCTCGATCCGGGCTCCGGACGGCTGGCCGCCCTGCGCATGGCACCCCTGCGGATCCGGCACATACGGCTCCGCCACGCCGCACCCGACGACGCCGAGTGGCTGCGCGTGACCCTCGACAGGGCCGGCCGCGGTTTCGGGGGACGGATCCGCGGCGAGCCCGGCGGCATGCTCACCTTGGTGGCGGACTGAATGCGTACCAGCTAGGCGAGGGCCAGGACGAACGCGAGCGCTCCGGCCACCACGCTGAGCGTGCCGAGCCAGGCGAACAGCGCGTCCAGCCCGGCGTCGACGGGCCGGCCGCCGTGCAGCGCCTCCTGTACGCGGCGGAACCGTGTCCTGGTCCTGAGCAGCAGCGCGGCGCCGCAGAGCGCGGCCGGTACGAACGTGACGACGACGGCGAGGGGCAGCCCGTGCCGCGCGGACAGGCCCATCGCGCCGAGACCGCCCGACGACAGGGCCACGGCGGTGCGTACCCAGGCCAGGCGGGTCCGCTCGCTCTGCAGCCCGGGGTCCCAGATCTCCTCGGACATCGGCGGATCAGGCGCCCATCACGATGACCACCAGGGCGATCACCGCCACCGCCGCCACGCCGTAGCCGAAGACGGCGGCGAGGGCGGGCGGTGGCAGCGGCGCGCGCTCGCGCAGCGCGCGCTGGATGTTGCGCCAGCGCGGATAGGCCATGCCCGCCGCCAGCGCGGAGAGCGAGACCAGGACCACGGCCAGGGCGGTGCGCACCCAGGGGACGAACAGGTGGTCGGGGAGCGCCGCCATGGCGACGCCCCCGGCGCTGAGTGCCAGCGCGGTGCTCAGCCATGTGAGGAATGTACGCTCGTTCGCGAGCGTGAAACGCGGGTCAGGCTCCATACGAACGACGCTAATTGGCACACATTCCCCCTAGAGAAGCCGGGTTAGCCGCCGCAGGCCTTGGCGACCTTCTCCAGGTAGGCGGCGGTCTCGGAGCCGACCTTCTGGACCGCGTCGACGGCGTCGTTGACGTTGTTGACGTTGATGCCGCTCAGTGTCTTGGCCAGGTCGTCGGAGGCCTGCTTGAGCGTGGTGTTGGCGGCCTTGTCGGCCACCTCGTTGAGCTTGGCGGCGCTGTCGTCGAGGGCCTTCTCCATGGCCTTCGGGTCGTCCTTCAGTTCGGTGAGCTTGGCGCCCAGCTCGGTGACGATCTTGGGGGCCTCCAGGCAGGACTGGGCCTTGTCGATGGTGTTGTTGACCTCACCGCAGCCCGCGGCGAAGACGAACATGGTGAAGGCGGCAAGGGGCACGAACTGACTTTTGAGGCGACGCATACTCCGAACCTACCCAACGGGTTCACGCCCCGGCGGGACCAAGCCGGAGGGGTGCGAGCTAATTGCCGTGTCGCGGAAGCTCTAGGATTTCACCTATGGCAACGTGTGAGCATATTTCCCAAGCGGAGGACCCGGCCCCGCGCACGCCCGAGGGCTGCGAGGAGTGCCTGGCGGCGGGTGGCCGGTGGGTGCACCTGCGCCGCTGCCTGGAGTGCGGTCATATCGGGTGCTGCGACTCCTCACCCAACAAGCACGCCACCAAGCACTTCCACGCCACCTCGCACCCGGTGATGCAGTCGTACGAGCCGGGCGAGAGCTGGAAGTGGTGCTTCGTCGACAACGCGATGGCCTGAGGCGGGCCTAACGCTCCAGGATGGCCTCCTCGAAGTCGAGCTCGGCCATCACCTCGCGCAGCACCTCGTCGTCGAGGCGGCGTTCGTCGCGTAGCCGGACGAACGTCTCGCGCTCGGCCTGCAGCATCTCCCGGCGCAGCCGGCGATAGAGCGTGCTGGGCGTCTCCGCGCCGCCCTGCGCGGTGCCGCCGCCCAGACGCTCCCACGCGGTCAGCGAGCGCCGCCACGACTTCTCCCTGAGCTGGTCGATGACCTGCTTCTGGATCTCGTCGGGCTCGCCTTCGGCCTCGATCAGCCCGTCGAGCACCTCGGTGCCCGCGGCGAGCGCGGCCTGCTGCGCCGCGGCCTCGGCCAGCCTGTCCTCATACTGCTCCTGCTCGCTCGACACGCGCAGCCGCCTGATCAGCGCGGGGAACGTCGTGCCCTGCACGAGCAGCGTGCCTATCACGGTGGTGAAGGTGAGGAAGAGCAGGATGTCGCGGTCGGGCATGCCGACCGGAATGGCGAAGGCGGCGGCCAGCGAGACGACCCCGCGCATGCCCGCCCAGCTGATGATCACGGTCGGCGCGGGCGCGGGGTGCGGTTCGCCCCTGCGCCTCCCGGTGAACAGCCACGTCAGGTACGTGACGGGGAACATCCACACGAACCTCGACAGTACGGTCACCAGGAACACCACGACCGCGTAGAGCGCCACCTCCCAGGCGCCGTAGCCGCCGATGCCCTTGATCACCGTGACCAGCTGCAGGCCGATCAGCGCGAAGACGATCGCCTCCAGGAAGAAGTCGGTCACCTTCCACACCGCGTCGGACACCAGCCGGGTGCCGAACCCCCGCTGGTGCATCTGGTTGCCGAGATAGAGCCCGACGATCACCACTGCGATGACGCCCGAGGCGTGCACCGACTCGGCCGCCAGGTAGGCGGCGAACGGGATCAGCAGCATCAGCGTGTTCTCGACCAGGGAGTCGCGGGTGTGCCGGAACACCCAGGAGAACAGGAACGCCAGCGCGAGCCCGATCGCCACCCCGGCCGCCGCCGAGTAGAGGAACTCGCCGACCCCTTCGAGCAGGTCCACCGTGCCGCCCACGGCGGCGCCGATCGCCACGCGGTAGAGGGTCAGCGCGGTCGCGTCGTTGAACAGGCTCTCGCCGATGAGGATCGTCAGCGCCCGGCGCGGCAGCCCGAGCCGGCGGCCGACCGCGACGGCGGCCACGGCGTCGGGCGGCGCGATGATGGCGCCCAGCGCGAACGCCGCCGCCAGCGGCAGATCGGGCAGCAGCAGGTGGACGACCAGCCCGACGACGGCCGTCGTGAACAGCACCAGCCCGACCGACAGCAGCGCCACGGCCCGCTTGACGTCACGCAGGCGCAGATAGGAGCTGTCGAGCGCGGCCGAGTAGAGCAGCGGCGGCAGGAACACGAACAGCACCAGCTGCGGGTCCAGCGGCACGGCGGGCACCAGCGGCGAGACCAGCAGGCCGGCGGCCACCAGCAGCAGCGGCGCCGGCCAGCCCTTGCGCCGGGCGACGGCGGCGACCGCGACCGCCCCTGCCGCCACCAGCAGCAGTTGCAGGCCCATCGTGGGGTTCACGGCGCTCCTCCACCTCGGCACGGGCACGCGAAGGCAGCGTACCGCTCATGAGATGGGCCGCCCGCCTCGGGCTCACCACTCCCTGCGGTGATCCCTGTCGTCGTCGTACTCCTGGTCGGGGCGGAGCCGCTCACCGGTGGAGAACATCGGGTCGCCCACGTAGGGCCGGGACAGGTCCGTCTGGTACGGCGTGCCCTGCTGCTGGCCCATCGAGAACAGCGGGTCGACCGGGTTGGGCGGGGTCTGGTAGGCGGGGAAGCCGTCGGTGGAGGGGTAGGGCACCTGCGTCGGCGGGTACGCCTCGCGCTTGGCGTAGGTGATGGGCTCCCGGGGCCGGCCCGCGCCCGGGATGCCGTGCATCGGGGTGCCGAGACCGGCCGGGTCCGGCTGCTGCGGCGATTGCTGCGGGTATCCGCGCTGGCCATAGGGGTCGTGTGGCTGCTGCTGCTGGGCGAAGGGCTCGGGCTGCGGCCGGTTCGGCGGGGCCGACTGGGAGGGGAAGCCGAGCGGGTCGGTGTTGGGCGCCTGCCTGCGGCGGCTTCCGGGCATCTGGTAGACGGGCTCGCCGGGGTCCTGGGCCGGCGCCGGCTGCGCGTACTGCTGGGGCTGCTGGGGGCCGCTGAAGGGGTCGCCGGTGTACTGGGGGGCGCCGCTGTAGGGGTCCGGGGCGGCGGGGACCGCGTACTGCGGGCCGGTGAAGGGCTCGGGCGGCTCGGGCTCGGTGTACTGGGGGCCGGTGAACGGCTCGCGGGGATTCGGCTGGCCGTACTGCTGCGCGCCGTAGGAGCCCTGCTGGCCGTACTGCTGGCCAAGAGGCTCGCGCGGCGCCGGCGCGGTCGTCTCGCCGTAGGAGGCGACCAGCTTGTCCTGAGGCGGCGGGGCGCCCCTGGCCACCAGGACGTCGTTGGGGGACAGAGCGGCGGTGGGCCGGTCCTCGTGCGGCGGCGGTGGAGAGCTCTGGTGCGGCCGTTGGTATTGGCCGGTGCCGGGGATCACCTCGGTGCCCGGGTCGTGCGCGGGCACGGCGGGCTGCTCGCCCGTGGCCTCGGCGAACCCGTCATCGAGGGTGTCGAGCAACCGGCCGACATCGTCCATCGGCATGCGGAAGCTGGCGGTGCACATCTCACCTCGCCACAGGCTGAGCACCAGGGTGCCCTCATGCCACGTGACCCGGAGACACCGCTCCTGACCTCGAGCATCGAAGAACACTTCGCCGAACGACGGCAACGGGACAACTTCCGACATGGCAGACATACTGCTTTAACCAGCCTTTATCCGTCCACTCAACCCCGGTAAACCCTACTGAACCGGCTCTCCCCATCTGACCTCATACCCCACTGGCCACTTCCAGGTAGGTCTTTTGGGCCAGTTGGAGTTCCGATCGTTCAGTGTGCCACGCGAGCCGCTGTGGACGTCCCAGAACGCCGGGATGCGTCTGCACGATCACACGGCGTTCGGCGCGTCGACCCCCGATTGCAGGTACCGTTTACTGCCGTGCCGGACTCCCATCTTCCCTCAGCCGAAGAACTGCTCAGCATCGCGGTCAGCGCTCTCGGAGGGAGCGAACGGCGGGGCCAGATCACGATGGTGCAGGCCGTCCAACGGGCCATCGAAGAAGAGGAACATCTGGCGGTCCAGGCCGGCACCGGCACCGGAAAGTCGCTCGCCTACCTGGTGCCCTCGATCAGGCACGCCATGGAGGCCGACAAGCCGGTGGTCATCTCCACGGCCACGATCGCCCTCCAGCGGCAGCTCGTGGACCGCGACCTGCCACGGCTGGCCGAGGCGCTCGGCAAGGAGCTGCCGCACGAGCCGACGTTCGCGATCCTCAAGGGCCGGCGCAACTACCTGTGCCGCTACAAGGCGACGGCGGGCTGGCCCGAGGACGACGAGCAGGACCAGCTCTTCGACCCCCGCGAGGTCGGCGCGACGGGCCGGATGGTCCAGCGCATCCAGGAGTGGGCCGAGGAGACCGAGACGGGCGACCGCGACGAGCTGGTGCCCGGGGTCAACGAGCAGGCGTGGCGGCAGTTCTCGGTCAGCGCCCAGGAGTGCCTGGGCGCCACGCGCTGCCCCAGCGGCGCCGAGTGCTTCGCCGAGCTGGCCAGGAGCCGGGCCGGCGAGGTCGACGTGGTCGTCACCAACCACGCGCTGCTGGCGATCGACGCGATGGGCGACATCCCGGTGCTGCCCGAGCACGCCATGGTGGTCGTCGACGAGGCCCACGAACTCGTCGACCGGGTGACCTCGGTGGTGACCTCCGAGCTGTCGGAGAGCTCGGCCGCGCTCGCCGTGCGCCGCGTCGGCCGGCTCATCGAGCAACCCATCGCCGACCAGCTCATGGAGGCGGCCGAAGACCTCAAGGCGCTGCTGGCCGCCGCTCCCCCCGGACGCGTCGACGAGCTGCCCGAAGTGCTCGGGCTCACGCTGGCGCTGGTACGCGACGCCTCGGCGCGCTGTGTCTCCGCGCTCGGCCCGCGCGGCGGCGACAAGGACGATCCCGACAGAGCCGGACAGCGCAAGGCCGCCTTCACCGCGCTCGACGAGGTGCACGACACGGCGGTGCGCATGCTCGAGGCCTACGGCCACGCCTCGGAGGAGGACCGGGCCGAGGTGGTGTGGCTGGAGGGCGCCACCGACCGGCGCCCGCCCGCGCTGCGGGTGGCCCCGCTCAACGTGGGCGGCATGCTGCGCGACCGGCTCTTCGGCGACCGCACCGTGGTCCTCACCTCGGCCACGCTGGCGCTCGGCGGCACCTTCGACGGCCTGGCCCGCCAGTGGGGGCTGGGCGACAAGGGCTGGCAGGGCATCGACGTCGGCTCGCCGTTCGACCATCCACGGGCGGGCATCCTGTACGTGGCCAAGCACCTGCCACAGCCGGGCCGTGACGGGCTGCCGCAGGCCTACCTCGACGAGATCGCCGAGCTGATCGAGGCGGCGGGCGGGCGCACGCTCGGCCTGTTCTCCTCCATGCGGGCCGCCAAGGCCGCCACCGAGGCGCTGCGCGACCGGCTCGACGTGCCACTGCTGTGCCAGGGCGACGACTCCACGATGCTGCTGGTCAAGCAGTTCGCTGAGGACGAGGCGACCTGCCTGTTCGGCACGCTGTCGCTGTGGCAGGGCGTCGACGTCCCCGGCCCGTCGCTGCGGCTGGTCATCATCGACCGGGTCCCGTTCCCGCGCCCCGACGACCCGCTCACCTCGGCCCGGCAACGGCACGTGGCGGCCAAGGGCGGCAACGGCTTCATGACGGTCGCCGCCACGCACGCCGCCCTGCTGCTCGCCCAGGGCACCGGGCGGCTGCTGCGCGCCCAGCACGACAAGGGCGTCATCGCCGTCCTCGACCCGCGTCTGGCCACCGCCCGCTACAGCGGCTTCCTGCTGGGCTCCCTGCCGCCGTTCTGGCGCACCACGGACCCGGCGATCCCCCGAGCAGCCCTCAAGCGCCTGTCCACGGAAGACTGACCCGCCGCCTGCCCGGCAGGGGTCTTTGAGAGCCGTGCCGGTCAGAGGGCTGGGCTGGTCAGAGGGCTGGGCTGGCCTCGTCAGTGGACCAGGGGGCGAGGTCTCAGTGGACCCAGGGGGCGAGGTCGGGGCGTTTCGGGTCGAGGCCGTCGCCCGAGGAGGCGCCGCGCAGGCGGCGAGTCACCCACGGCACCAGGTGCTCGCGGATCCACTGCGCGTCCTCGCGACGCCGGGCGCGCGGGTCGAGGACGCGCTCGGGCCACACCTTGTGCCAGTCGTCGAACGGCACGCCCAGCACGTCGAGGACCCGGGCGGCCACCAGCCGGTGCCCGTCCTGGTTCATGTGCAGCCGGTCCTCGCTCCACGCCCGCCAGTCCCGCAGCCCCTGCATGGACCACTGGTCGACGAGCCGGCACCCGTACAGGTCGGCGATGGAGCGTACGTGCAGATAGAAGATCGCGAAGCGGCCGCGCAGCCGCCGCATCACCGGTGTGTCGCGCGGGTCGACGCCGGTGAACAGCAGCACGTCGGCGCCGGTGGCCCGCAGGTCGCGCACGGCGCGGGCGAGCCGCTTGGCCATCACGTCGGGGTCGCTGCCCGGCCGTAGCAGGTCGTTGCCGCCCGCGCACAGGCTGACGAGGTCGGGCGCCATCTCGACGGCGATCGGCACCTGCTCGGTGACGATCTGCTCGAGCAGCCTGCCGCGCACGGCCAGGTTCGCGTAGCGGAAGGACGGGTCGTCGGCCGCCAGCCGCTCGGCCACCCTGTCGGCCCAGCCACGGTAGTGGCCGTTGGTGCCGGGGTCGTTGAGACCTTCGGTAAAGCTGTCACCAAGAGCGACGAAAGAGCGATATTGCCTCATGACCTGCTGTTCATCTCCGCCGTGCCGTGGTGCGTCAGGACATCTGACTGTAGTGCGAACCCCGCCGCCACGCCCACCGCCACCCCGACACGCGTGCAAAGTAATCGAGCGGAAGACGGTTAAGGAACGGCGATCGGGGGAAAGGCGTCGGCTCCGCGGCCCGGGACGCGGCCGGCTGCCGCAGCCTCACCGGCTGACCGCCCGGGACGCCGGCTGCCGCAGCGTCACCGGCCGACCGCCCGGTAGGCGGCCTCCAGGAGCTCCTCGGACGGCCCTTCCAGCCGTCCCGGCTTCGCCAGCCCGTCGAGCACGACGAAGCGCTGCTTGGCGCCCCGGTTCTTCTTGTCCAGCCGCATGTGGTCGCGCAGTTGCGGCCACGCGTCGGCCCGGTAGGTCGTGGGCAGGCCGACCGAGGTGAGGATGGTCCGGGTGCGCTCGACCAGGTCGATCCCGATGCGCCCGTCGAGCCTGGACAGCTCGGCGGCGAACACCATGCCGATGGCGATGGCCTCGCCGTGGCGCATGGAGTAGTGCTCGGCCCGCTCGATCGCGTGGCCGAGCGTGTGGCCGTAGTTGAGGATCTCGCGCAGCCCGGCCTCGCGCAGGTCGGCGCCGACGACGTCGGCCTTGATCTGGATCTTCCGCTCGATCAGCTCGCGGGTGTGCGGCCCCTCGGGCGTGGCGGCGGCGCCGGGGTCGTCCTCGATCAGCATGAGGATGGTGGGGTCGGCGATGAAGCCGCCCTTGATGATCTCGGCGAGCCCGGCCGCGTAGTCGGCGCGCGGCATGCTCGACAGCGTGCTCAGCTCGCACAGCACGCCCGCCGGAGGCAGGAAGGTGCCGACGAGGTTCTTGCCCTCAGGGGTGTCGATGCCGTTCTTGCCGCCGACCGCCGCGTCGACCATGGCCAGCAGCGTCGTCGGCACCAGCACCACCTGGACGCCGCGCAGCCAGGTGGCGGCGATGAACCCGGCCAGGTCGGTGGTGGCTCCCCCGCCGACGCCCACGACGGCGTCGGAGCGGGTCACGCCGTAGCGGCCCAGGGCGGACCACAGCTCGGCGGCCACCTCGATCGACTTGGCCGCCTCACCGTCGGGCACGGGCAGCTCCACCACGTCGTATCCGGCGCCGGACAGCGCCTCGCAGACCGGTCGGGAGATCTCGGGCAGGCCCGCCGGGTGGATGACCGCGACCGTGCGTACGCCCGGCTTGAACAGCCCGGCCAGCTCCGGCAGCACGCCGGTGCCGATCACCACCTCGTAGGGGCTGTCGCCGCGCACGGCGATCCTGGTCGCGCTCATGACGGGAGCCCCTTCATGATCTCTTCGGCCAGCTCGGCGGGCTCGCGCTTGTCGGTCACGACCGTCAGGACGGCGAGCCGCTCGTAGATCGGGCGGCGCTCCTCCATGAGCTTCTTCAGCTGGCTGCGCGGGCTGAGCACGAGCAGCGGCCGGGCCGAGGCCAGGCCCACCCGCTGGACCGCGTCGGACAGGCCGACCTGGAGGTAGACGACCGGCTGGCCGGCCAGGAGCTCCTGCGCCTCCTCGTTGAGCACCGCCCCGCCGCCCAGGGCCAGCACGCCGTCGTGCTCGGCGAGCGCCTTGCGTACGGCCAGCAGTTCGAGCTCGCGGAAGCGGGCCTCGCCTTCCTCGATGAAGATGTCGGCGACGGGCTTGCCCGCGGTGGCCTCGACGTCGGCGTCGGTGTCGCGGAAGGAGACGCCGAGCAGGCCGGCGAGCAGGCGGCCGAGGGTGGTCTTGCCGGACCCCGGGGGGCCGATCAGCACGGCCTTGATCATTTGATCACCATCGATGACAGGTAGCCGGACAGGTTGCGGGCGACCTCCTCGACGGAGTCGCCTCCGAACTTCTCGAGCGCCGCGTCGGCCAGCACCAGCGCGACCATCGCCTCGGCGACGATGCCCGCGGCCGGGACCGCGCAGACGTCGGAGCGCTCGTGGTGCGCCTTGGCCGCCTCGCCGGTCTTGACGTCGATCGTGGCCAGCGCCCGCGGGACGGTGGAGATGGGCTTCATCGCGGCGCTGACCCGCAGGATCTCGCCGTTGGTCATGCCGCCCTCGACGCCGCCCGCGCGGTTGGTGATGCGCTTGACGCCGTCGGCCGCGGTGTATTCGATCTCGTCGTGGGCGCGCGAGCCGGGCCGGCGCGCGGTCTCGAAGCCGTCGCCGACCGCCACGCCCTTGATGGCCTGGATTCCCATGAGCGCCCCGGCCAGCCGGGAGTCGAGGCGGCGGTCCCAGTGGGTGTAGCTGCCCAGGCCGGGCGGCAGGCCGTAGGCGAGCACCTCGACGACGCCGCCGAGGGTGTCGCCCTCCTTGTGCGCCTGGTCGATGACGGCGACCATCGCGGCGCTGCCCTCGGGGTCGGCGCACCTGACGGGGTCGGCGTCGATGCGCGCCAGGTCGTTGGGGCCCGGCAGGTTTTCGGTGGGCGTCTGGGCGCCGCCGATGGAGGTGACGTGGCTGACGATGTCGACGCCGAGCGCCTGCTTCAGGAAGCGCCTGGCGACCTCGCCGAGCGCGACGCGGGCCGCGGTCTCGCGGGCACTGGCCCGGTCGAGGACCTGGCGGGCGTCGTCGAAGCCGTATTTCTGCATCCCGGCCAGGTCGGCGTGGCCCGGTCTGGGGCGCGACCTGGGGGCGTTCCTGGCCAGGCCGTCGAGCTCGGCCGGGTCGACCGGGTCGGCCGACATGACCTTCTCCCACTTGGGCCACTCGGTGTTGCCGATGCGGACGGCGATCGGGCTGCCCATCGTGCGGCCGTGCCGGACGCCGCCGGCGATCGTCACCTGGTCCTGCTCGAACTTCATCCGGGCGCCGCGGCCATAGCCGAGCCGGCGGCGGCGCAGGGCCTCGTCTATGGCGGCCGTGGTCACCTCGACCCCGGCCGGCAGGCCTTCCATGACGGCTACGAGCTCGGGGCCGTGGGACTCTCCGGCGGTCAACCAGCGCAACATGCGTACAAGTCTTCCACGTGCCGCCTAGTGGGATGTCCGGTGTTCACTGGCCGAGACAGAGTGCCGTGAAGGCGCCGAGCAGCATGAACGGGCCGAAAGGGAACTGTGTGTCACGAGTGGCGCGTCTGGTGAGGAGCAGGACGATGGCGTAGAGGGCACCTAACAGCTGGCCGCCGACGGCCGCGACGACCCAGGCTTGCCAGCTCATCGCCGCGGCCGCCATGCCGATCAGCCCGGCGAGCTTGACGTCGCCCAGTCCCATCGCCTCCGGGCGGGCGAACCAGAGCACGGCGTACGCGGCGGCCAGCGCCAGCGCGCCCAGCAGCGCCCTGGGCAGCTCTCCGGTGGGCAGCAGGGTCAGCGCCAGGATCGGGTACGACGGCAGCGTGATCACGTCGGGCAGCCTCGTGGTCCGCCAGTCGATGAGTGCCAGGGCCGTACCGGCCAGGGCGAAGTAGACGTACGGCAGGCCCGCGCGCCAGGCGACGAGGGCGGCGACGGCGGCGGTGGCCACCTCGACGGTGGGCGGCCCGCCCGGCACGGGCACCGTGCGCAGCACGGCGTCCAGGGCGGCGTGGGCCTCCTCGCGGGTGTCCGGGGGGTTCGGTACGAAGCAGCCGGCGAGCGTCCTGACGTAGCGGCCGACGATCAGTCCGAGGAGCGCGACGAGTGCCACCACTCCGCCGAGACTACTTCCTGGAGAACCAGCGGCGCTTGCGTATCGGCTCTACGTGGGCCACGGTCACGCCGGAGACTTCGTCGAGCGTGCCGGACTCGACGGCCGCGAGCGCTTCCAGCACGTCGCCCTGGATCACGAACGGCACCGGCCCCGCCACGTCCACCACGACCGCCGCGACCCGCTCACCGGCGGCGGCCCGGCAGACCTGGAGCAGGCCGGCCTGGATCGGCCGGGCGTCGGGGCGCCATCTGGCCAGGGACTCGGCGCCGGTGAACGCCGGCACCGCCTGCCTGCCGTCCTTGCCGACGAGCTTGGGGAGCGCCATCTCGCTCTCCTTTTCCTGGCGCAGCCCGTGTTCGCCCACCTCGGACTCGGTCAGCAGGGCGACCACGGGGACGAGCAGCCGGGCGCCGGTCAGGGCGTTGAGCACCTCGGTGGCGTCCGCCTCGCCTCGCTCGTAGGAGGCCAGGGCGGCGGCCACGGCGGGCGCGGCCGTGCCGTCGTCGCCGGGATCGAGTGGCTGGGGAATGCTGGGCACAACGCCCGAGACTACCCTTCTCCCAGGTCGGCGATGGCGGCGACCGGACCGCCGCCCGACGGGCCCTGATGGACGGCGGCGACCGAGACGAACACCGCCGGATCGCCCGTGACCGCCGCCGCCACTCCCCCCACCGTGGCCTTGATCTGGCGGTGCCAGTGCACGTCGGAGTCGTCGAGCATGATGTTGCGCCGCCCCCGGACCCGGCCGGACGGGTCGGCCTCGCACTTCATGAAGACGTTCACCAGGCGGTCGCCGAGGTCGGTGTGGTGCGGCCGCTCGGGGAGCGCGAGGCCGGAGTCGCGGATCGCGTCCCAGATGCCGTCGGCGTCCAGGGCGTCCCGCATCACGCCGTGGCCGATCCGGTAGCGCCCGCCGATCCCCCGTACGTTGCCCACCAGCACGATCTGCGCCCGGTCCAGTTCGACCCCGGACGAGCACGAGGCCACCGAGGAGTACAGGGACAGGTCCTTGTGGATCTGATCGGCCCGCGGCGGTTCGATCTCGCCGAGGGCGACGGCGATGCCGAGTGCCGTGGTGGAGTTGGACAGGTCCATGGAGGGGCCGGTCTCCTCGATGGCGGTGTCCTGGCCGCGGCTCTTGGCGTCGGTGATGGTGGCCAGGGTGAGCAGGGGCGTCTTGGTCTGCACGTAGTGGACGTCGCGCGGGTCGTCGATGCCCGCGATCTTCATCGCCTCGCGCACCCCGGCCGCGACCTTCTCCACCATCGCCGGGCGGCCGATGTCCTCCGGGAGGATCACGTCGCTCATTGCCACGCCGACCGACACGCGCGGCTCATCCGATCGGGGCGCGCCAGCCGGGTCGGTGGTGGCGAACACGGTGGCGTGCGGGCTGAGCACGCCGTCCGTCCCTCCGGACCACACCAGGGGTACGGTCTCCGGCGCCGGATGCCCCTTGGCCGCCAGCACCTCACGGAAGGCCCGGTCGGCCAGGATCCGGGTGTAGTCGTTCACGCCCCCGTTGCCCTCGGTCTTACCGATCACCGCGAGCACCCGGTGTGCCTCGATCACCCCGTCGTCGATCAGCCGCGCCAGGCCGGAGGCGTCCGTCACGCTCTCGATCGGCACCTTGCGCACTTCTATCGGATCCGGCATCACAACCCCTATTCGACGATTCAGCGATTCGACGGTTCGGCGGCGAACACGCGCGACTCCCAGACCTACCCAGGCGGCACGCAGAACACGCTATCCACCAGCCGAACGGGCTCTCACCGGCAATGTCTGCCCAACGTGGCGGCCGGCCTCGGGGATAGGGTCACCGTGTGATTCGCGAAGCACACGTAAACGGGATCAAGCTCGTCTATCGGGAGGAGGGCGACCCCGCCGCTCCCCCGCTGGTGCTCATCCACGGGCGAACCGCCGACCACAACGACTGGAACGGCATCACCCAGCACTTCGCCGCCCGCCATCACGTCTTCGCCATCGACCTGCGGGGGCACGGCGCCAGCGACTACCCGGGCGCGTACGCGCTGGCCGACATGGCGCGCGACGTCGTCGCGCTGCTGGACGAACTGGGCTTCGAGCGGGCGACGCTGGTGGGGCACTCGCTGGGCGGGGCGGTGGCCTATCTCATGGCCATGACATGGCCCGATCGCGTCGAGCGGCTGGTCCTGGAGGATCCGGCGCCCCCGTACGCGATGAAGAACCGCCCGCCGATCGTGGAGGAGGGCGAGTCCCCCGGCTTCGACTGGCGGATGGTGCACGAGACCGAGCGGCAGTTCCTCGCGCCCGATCCGGCGTGGGCCGAGGGGCTCGCCTCGATCACCGCGCCGACGCTGGTCCTGTCGGGGGCCAGCCATCTCGACGTCGAGGCGGTGGCCGAGCGGATTCCGGGGGCCGAGCTGGTCACGATCGAGGTCGGGCATCTCATCCACGTCTCCGCGCGGGCGGCGTTCCTGCGGGCCGTGGACGAGTTCCTGGCCGATGGAGCGCCGCAAGCTGGGTAGGCGAGGGTTCGTGCAGGTGAAACGGCGGCTGAGCAGGCTGGTCCTGATGGCGCCGACGGTCGGGCAGTGCGCCGTGGCGGCGGCGCTGGCCTGGTTGGTGGCCAAGGACGTCCTTGGGCACCCTCGCCCGTTCTTCGCGCCGATCGCGGTGATCATCTGCATCGGCGTGGGCCTGGGGCAGCGGCGGCGCCGGATGGTCGAGATGGTCGTCGGGGTCAGCCTCGGCGTGGGCGTCGGCGACGTGCTGGTGTCGTGGATCGGCTCGGGTGCCTGGCAGATCGCGCTCGTGGTGGCGCTGGCTATGGCCATGGGCGTGCTCCTGGACAGCGGTTCCCTGATCGTCCTGCAGGCCGGGTCCTCGGCCGTACTCGTCGCCACCCTGCTGCCCCCGTCGGGCGTCGGCGGGGTCAACAGGATGCTCGACGCGCTGGTCGGCGGCGTCATGGGGATCATCGCGATGGCTCTGCTGCCGGCCAGCCCGTTCGCCCTCGTGGCCAGGCAGGCGTCGGGGATGTTCGAGGCGCTGGGCGACGCGCTCCGGCGGATCGCGGAGGCGATCGAGAGGACCGACCCCGGCCTGGCGACCGAGGCGCTGGAGGTCGCGCGGGGGACGCAGGCGAGCGTGGACACCTTCCGGCAGGCGCTGGGGACCAGCTGGGAGATCGCCACCATCTCACCGCTGCACTGGCAGAGCCGCCACCGGCTGGAGGGGTACGAGACGGCCGCCGTACCGCTCGATCACGCGGTCAGGAACGTCAGGGTGCTGGCCAGGCGGGCCGTCGTGGCCCTCGGAGGGCAGAACCCGCCGCCTGCCTGGCTGCCGGTCGCGCTGCGCGACCTGGCCGACGCCACCCAGCTGCTCCGGGAGGAGCTGGCCCTGGGGCACGAGCCGGATCGGGCCCGCGAGGCGATCCTGGCGGTGGCCTCGCGGCAGGTGGCGGATGAGCGGTGGGGGTTCTCGGCCGGGGTGATGGTCGCTCAGTACCGGTCGATCGTGGTGGACCTGCTCCAGGCGAGCGGCGGCGACCGCGAGCAGGCGATGGCCGCCCTCCCGCCCCTGGACGCGGGCGAAGAGGACGTCCCCTGATGCGGTGACCACCGCGGTCCCGACACGCCCGAATACGGGCAATGTGACCTTAATGTCACAAAGATCCGCCAAGGTAGAGGGGTGCGAACGAGGCTCAGCGATCATGTACGGGAACGGCTGAGCGGGTTCGGCCTCATGGCGCCCTCCATCGCGCAGTGCGCGGTCGGCGCGGCGCTCGCCTGGACCGTCGCCATCCAGTTGCTCGACCACCCTCGCCCGTTCTTCGCGCCGATCTCCGTGCTGATCTGCCTCGGCGTGGGCCTCGGGCAGCGGTTGCGCCGGGTGGCCGAGCTCGTGGTCGGGGTCAGCCTCGGCGTCGGAGTCGGCGACCTGCTGGTGTCCTGGATCGGCTCGGGCGCCTGGCAGATCATGCTGGTGGTCGCGCTGGCGATGACCGCCGCGGTGCTGCTGAACAGCGGGGCGCTCTTCGTGGCGCAGGCCGGGTCGTCCGCGGTGCTCGTCGCCGCCCTGGTGCCCGCGGACGGCGCCGGGGGCTGGGACCGGATGGCCGACGCGCTCACCGGCGGCGTCATCGGCATCGCCACGGCGGCGCTGCTTCCGGCCAGCCCCTTCACGATCGCCGCCAAGCACCTGTCGGGCGTGCTCGACGCGCTGTCCACGGTGCTCGAACGGGCCGCGGAGGCGATCGAGAAGCGCGACGTGGACCTGGCCGCCGAGGCGCTGGAGGAGGCGCGCAACACCCAGGCGGCGGTCGCGGAGTTCGAGCGGGCGGTGGAGACCAGCAAGGAGATCACCCTGATCTCGCCGCTGCACTGGCACCGCCGTGGCCGCCTGGCCAGGTACGAGACCGTGGCCGTGCCGGTGGACCTGGCCCTGCGCAACGCCAGGGTGCTGGCCCGCCGGACGCTGGCGGCACTGGGTGAGACGAGCCCGCCGCCGACCTCGCTGGCCGAGGCGATGCGCGAGGTGTCGGAGGCGGCGCTGCTGCTCCAGCTCGAACTGGCGGCCGGCCGCGAGCCCATGCTGGCCCGGCAGGCGCTGCTCGCCGTCGCGGCGCGGGAGCGTCCCGAACGGCTGGGCTTCTCGGCGCACGTCATCATCGCGCAGCTGCGCTCCATCGCCGTGGACCTGCTCCAGGCGACCGGGATGGACCACGAGGAGGCGACGGCGTCGCTGACCCCGCTGGACGCGCCGCAGGTCGAGGACGCGAACGACACCAAGAGCGCCAAGGGCTGAACCGTGGCGGAGGTGGACACCCGGAGAGCCCACCTCCGCCATGGAAGCCCCAAGAGCGGCTGTCAGACCGTGACCAGGGCCGCTTCGGCTTCGAGGGTCGCGGCGGTGGCGTTGATCACGGCGGCCACGCGCAGCGCCTCCTGGATGTGCTCGCGTGGCAGGCCGGAGCCGCGCAGCACCCGCTCGTGCGACTCCAGGCACCGGCCGCAGCCGTTGATCGCGGAGACCGCCAGGCACCACAGCTCGAAGTCGCCCCGGTCCACGCCCGGATCGCCCATGACGGTCATCCTGAGCCGGGCGGGCAGCGTCGCGTACGTCTCGTCGCCGATGAGGTGGGTGGCCCGGTAGTAGACGTTGTTCATCGCCATGATCGACGCGGCGGCCTTGGCGGCGGTGAACGCCTCCGCCGACAGCTTGCCGGCGGCCTCCTCGCAGACCGCGGCGATGACCCGCCCGGATCTGGTGGCCAGCGCGCTCGCCAGCACGGTGCCCCACAGCTGCTGGTCGGTCAGCGGTGAGGTGGTCGTGACCGAGCCCAGGTTGAGCCGGATGTCCTTGGCGTAGCCGGGCAGCGCCGTCTTCAGCTCGTCGATGCTCATGCGCCACCGGGTCCGTAGGTCAGCTCGCTCACTGGGCCAGCAGCATCCGCGCGTCGAGACCGGCCTCGCCCTTGGTCCAGTTGCAGGGGCACAGCTCGTCGGACTGCAGGGCGTCGAGGACGCGCAGGACCTCCTTGACGTTGCGGCCCACGGATCCGGCGGTCACCATCGTGAACTGGATCTCGTTGTGCGGGTCGACGATGAACGTGGCCCGCTGGGCCGTGCCGTCCTCGCCGAGCACCCCGCACGCGCCGCTCAGCTCGCGCTTGACGTCGCTCAGCATCGGGAACGGCAGGTCACGCAGGTCGTCGTGGTGCTTGCGCCAGGCGTGGTGGACGTACGCGGAGTCGACGGAGACGCCGAGCACCCGCGTGTCGCGGTCGGCGAACTCGCCGTTGAGCCGGCCGAACTCGGCGATCTCGGTCGGGCAGACGAAGGTGAAGTCCTTCGGCCAGAAGAACACGACGCGCCACTTGCCCTCGTAGGTCTTGTGGTCGATCTCCGCGAACGCCCGCTCGGGGTCGAGGCCGACGCACGCCGTGAGCGCGTATTCGGGAAAGCGGTCACCGACGGTGAGCACGATTCCGTCTCCTTCGGGGGGTCGGGGCCCAGAGGCGATCCCTGTTTGGGGGCGGCTCCTACCCTAGCCCACCTGCGCTCATTCCTCGCCGTAGCCGAACAACTACACTTCCGAGAGGCCGCTAGGCCGACAGGCGCTTGAGCCGGGTGACCGCCTCGTCGATGACCTCGTCCTTCTTGCAGAACGCGAACCGGACGAAGTGCTTGCCCCGGTCCGGGTGGTCGTAGAAGACCTGCGTCGGGATGGCCACCACGCCCACCAGCTCCGGCAGCCGCCGGGTCAGCTCCAGCCCGTCCTCGAAGCCCAGGGGCCGGATGTCGGTCTGCACGAAGTACGTCCCCGACGGTTTGAGCACCTCGAACCCGGCCGCCGCCAGCCCGTCCATCAGCCGGTCCCGCTTGTGCCCCAGCCCGTCGCACAGCGCCGAGACCCATTCCAGCTCGTTGCGCAGGCCGTAGGCGACCGCGAGCTGCCACGGCGCGCTCGCGGTGAAGGTGAGGAACTGCTTGACCGTCTGCACCGCCGTGATCAGCGGGGCGGGGGCGCAGATCCAGCCCGTCTTCCATCCGGTGACGGAGAACGTCTTGCCCGCGGAGGAGATCATCACCGTGCGTTCGCGCATGCCGGGCAGCGTCGCCAGGGGGATGTGCTCGACGCCGTCGAACGTCAGGTGCTCGTACACCTCGTCGGTGATCGCGGTCAGCCCGGCCTCCTGGCAGAGCTCGGCGATGACCGTCAGCTCGGCGCGGGTGAACACGGTCCCGGTCGGGTTGTGCGGGGAGTTGACGAGGATCGCCCGGGTACGCGGCGTGACGGCGGCGCGTAGTTCGTCCGGGTCGAAGGTGAATCGTCCCTCCACCGGCCGCATGGTCACCGCGACCAGCCGGGCCCCGGCCAGCGAGATGGAGGCGGCGTAGGAGTCGTAGTAGGGCTCGAAGGCGATCACCTCGTCGCCCGCCTCGCACAGCGCCAGCACGCTGGCCGCGATGGCCTCGGTGGCCCCCACGGTCACCAGGATCTCGCCGTCGGCGGCGTAGTCGAGGCCGTAGTGGTCGGCCCGGTGCTCGGAGACGGCCTGCCGCAGCTCAGGGACGCCGGGGCCGGGCGGATACTGGTTGGCGCCGGACACGATGGCCTGCACCGCCCGGTCGAGCATCGCCGCGGGCCCGTCGGTGTCGGGGAATCCCTGCCCAAGGTTGATCGAGCTGGTCTGTACGGCCAGCGCGCTCATCTCCGCGAAAATCGTCGTGCCGAAGGCGCGCATCCGGGATACAAGTGGTTCCGTCACGGCCCCACACTATTAGTCTCCCCTCGATTAATCTCTTCCCGCTAACCTCTTCCCGTGATCATCCGGGTCCTCCTCGCACTCGCCCTCTCCGCGCCGCCCGTCATGGCTCCGGGCGGTGTCGAGAAGAGCGCGTGTCCCGTCGCCACGCCCGACCAGACGACCTGCGGTTTCCTGATCGTCCCCGAACGCAGGGACACGCCGGGCAAGACGATAAAGGTCGGTTACGCCGTGCACGCCTCCACGGCCAAGGATCGTAAGCCCGACCCGGTCGTCTATATGAGCGGCGGCCCGGCTTCGGCGTCGATGCAGCTCACGGGGTTCTTGAGCCAGATGTTCCCCGACCGTGACGTGGTGGCCGTCGAGCAGCGCGGCAGCAAATACTCCCAGCCGACGCTGGGCTGCCCGGAGACGGCCGAGGCGATGCTGGACCGGCTGCGCGAGCCGTCGGCCGACGTCGGCGCCGCCGCGCTGAAGTGCCGGGAGCGGCTCACGCGGCAGGGCGTGGACCTGCGCGGCTACAACACCAAGGAGATCGCCGCCGACGTCGTCGAGCTGCGCAAGGCGCTCGGCTACCCCACCTGGAACCTGTTCGGGGTCAGCTACTCGACCCGGGTCATGATGGACGTGGCCGCCGCCGACCCGGCGGGTGTGCGTTCGGTGGTGCTCGACTCGTACCTGCCGGAGAAGGTCGGCTGGTACGACGACGCCGACCGCAACTTAACCGACACCGTGGCCAAGCTGGGCCTGCGCGAGCCGTTCGAGGCGATGGTGCAGCGGCTGAACGCCCGCCCGGCCCGCGTGCCGACCACGGACCCGCTGCTCGGCACGGGTTTTACCGCCCGGCTGACCGGCGACGACGTCTCGACGATCATGGCGGAGGCGCTGCACGAGGCCGACGTGCTCGCCGTGGCGCCGGCGATGATCGACGCGCTGAGCAAGGGCCACGACGAGCTGCTGCGCCCGCTCGCCGACGCGGTGGGCGACGGGCTGGTCTCCCACGAGTTCGGGCTGTACAACGCGGTGCAGTGCCAGGACGAGTTCCCGTTCAACACATTCGCCACAAAATCCCGACTTTTCACCGTAAACAGCGACAAAGCGGTGTGTGATGCTTGGAAGCTTCCCAAGTCGGCACCCGTCAACGCCACCACGAAGGCCCCGGTGCTCGTGGTGGGCGGCCAGTACGACCCCACGACGCCGACCAGGACCAGCGAGCCCGCCGCCAAGAGCCTGCCCAACGCCCGCTTCGTGGAGTTCGCGGGCACGGGCCACGCGGTGTTCCTGGCCAACGCCTGCGCCCGCCGCCACATCCTGGCCTTCGTGGACACCCCGTCAGGCGGGGCGGCCGCACCCTGCTCGCCTGAGAAGGCGACCGTCTTCCCCCGGCTGAACCCGGGTGACGTACTCGCGACCGGCGCCCCGTACCAGATCTCGCTGTCGCCCTGGCTGGCCGCCCCGTTCGCGCTGTTCGCGCTGGTGTCGCTGATCCAGCTGGTCGCGGGCGCGCTGAAGGGCCGGGCGCTGACCGCCTTCGCCGGACTGGCGGGGACGGCGTTCACGGGGCTGCTCGGCTCGGCGGTGTGGGGCATGCTCAAGGAGAACGAGACCGCGCTGGCCGTCGGCCTGCCCGCCTCGGCCTGGCCGTACACCTGGGTGGCGGTCGGCTCGGCCGTACTGACGCTCGGCGCGCTCGCGCTGCGGCGGGGATGGCCACAGGCGGTGGCCGCGGTCACGGCGGCCGGATTCCTCGTATGGTGGTTCGCCTGGATCCTGTGAGGCGCATCCGAGAGCTCGACGCGCTCCGCGGCTTCGCGGTGGGCGGCATCATGCTGGTCAACACCTGGCAGCACGCCGTGCACGAACCCAAGAACGGCATCGACTGGACCATCGACGCGCTGTTCCAGAGCCGGTTCTACCCGATCTTCTCGCTGCTGTTCGGCATCAGCTTCGTCCTGGTCCTGGAGCGGGCCGGGCGGTGGGTGCTGCTGCGCCGGCTGTTCTGGCTGCTGTGCTTCGGGCTGCTCCAGCGCACGTTCTACAGCGGCGAGGTGCTGACGGCCTACGCGGCCTTCGGGGCGCTGGTGCTGCTGCCCGCCTCGTTCCTGGCCGGCGGCCTGCCCATGATGATCCTCGGGGTGGCCGCGGTCGTGTGGACGGTGTCGGTCGGGGCCGGGCCATATCTCATCCCGGCGCTGTTCCTGCTCGGCATGGCGCTGATGCAGTCGCGCCCGTCCGGGCGGCTGCTGCTGCCGGTCTTCGCGGTCAGCACGCTGGCCTGCGCGCTGCTCACCGCCGCCTGGACCACCAACCACAACTGGACCGTCTACAGCGTGGCCGCGCTCGCCGGGGCCACCGCCTACTCCACCGGCCTGCTGCTGGCCCTGCGCACCCGGTGGTCGGCGCCGCTGTCGGCGGCGCTGGAGCCGCTCGGGCGGATGGCGCTGACCAACTACGTCTCCGGCACGCTGGTGATCGCCCTGGCGGGCCCCCTGCTCAAGACCGATCCCACGCGCTGGTGGGTGCTCGTCATCACCGTGGCGACGCTGGCCGTACAGGTTCCGTTCAGCGCCTGGTGGCTGGCGAGATTCAGGTACGGCCCGCTCGAGTGGATCTGGCGATGCCTGACCTGGTTTCGACGGGTGCCCAACCGGTTAGAGTCGGGCCGTGACCACAATCGCCCTCTGCCAGATCCCGGTGTCTCCTGACCCGTCTGCCAACCTCAAGAGGGTCCGCGAAGCGCTCGCCAAGGCCGAAGGCGCCGACCTGGCGATCTTCCCCGAGGCGACGCTGACCCGCTACGGCAGCCGCATCACCGACCTGGCCGAGCCGCTCGACGGGCCGTTCGTGTCCGGTATGGCGCGGGCGGCCCGCGAGCACGGCCTCGCGGTGATCGCCGGCGTGTTCGAGCCGAGCTCCGGCCGAGTGCACAACACCGCCGTGGCCATCGACGCGCACGGCTCCGTCAAGGCCGCCTACCGGAAGATCCACCTGTTCGACTCCTTCGGCGCGAAGGAATCCGAGCTGGTCGCCCCCGGCGCCGAGCCCACGGTGGTGGAGCTCGCGGGGCTCCGCGTCGGGCTGATCACCTGCTACGACGTCCGCTTCCCCGAGCTGGCCAGAGCGCTGGTCGACCAGGGCGCCGAGCTGTTCGCGGTCATCGCCGCGTGGGGATCGGGCCCGCTCAAGGAGGATCACTGGACCACGCTGGTCCGGGCGCGGGCGCTGGAGAACACGACCTGGACCGCCGCCGTCGGCCAGGCACCCAATCCGGCCGAGTCGAGCGACGGTTTCGGGGTGGGCCGCAGCATGCTGGTCGACCCGCTCGGTGTAGTCCGCGCCGATCTGGGCACCAATCCGGGCATTCAGCTCGTGGAGGTGGATCCAGAAGTGACCGCAGCGGCCAGGACCGCCCTGCCGTGCCTCGAACATCGCGTACTAGGTATCAAGCGATCGTAAAGTAGAACAGTGAGCAGAACGCAGATGCAGAAGGTCGTCCCGCCGCGTCTGCTCGTGCCATACCTATCGGGTAAACGCACGGTCATCTCCGGCTACGTCTACCGGCTTCAGGACTGCGTCCGGCTGACGACCCCCAGACAGCTCTACTACGGACTCGACCTTTCGTTCGAGGGATCGGAGCTGACGGCCGACGTGCCCGAGCTCTATGTCATGCGCTGGTACGCCCGCGACGCCGACACCTACGCCGTTCCGTACGGACCGCATATGGGCGGTGACTGGAGCGACGCGCCGCCGTTCGCCGGAAACGGGTTCACCACCTCGCGCGAGCACGTGGTCCCGCAGTTCCACACCACGCCGATCCCCATCCCCGCGGGGGCGGAGATCGTGCACATCACCCCCGAACAGGAGCGGCCGTTCGCCACCTATGACGGGCTCACCTGGCGGCCCGCCGCATGAGTGACGAGATCACCCCCGTGGCCGCCGGCTTCGTCGCGCGCTTCGCCGAGCGCACGCTGCCCGCCGCGCTCGGCCCCGACAGCGACCAGGTGGTGCTGTTCAGCGAGGAGGAGCTCGACGGATTCGAGCCGGGCTCCGGCTACTGGCGGCGTACGGTCGGCCGCGCCGAGCTCGACTGGCTGGCGCTGATCCGCACGGTCGGTGCGTTCGGCGGCGAGCCGTGCATCGTGCTCGACGAGGACGACGACGGCCTGCACATCGCCTACACCGGCCACAGCGGCATGAAGGCGGAGGCGCTCGGCTACTGGATGGTCGACCACGGCGCCTACGAGGTCGTGGTGCCCCGTGAGGAGGTCTTCTCGATCCGCGTCGAACGGATTCCCGTCCCCTAGTCAACCGACGCCCGTCTTGGGTGTCTCTGTACTGTGATCGACTCCTCCACCATGGCGCAGCCGTCATTCGCCGAGCTGTTCGCCGCCCACTACCACCCCCTGGTACGGCTGGCGGGCCTGCTCGGCGCCGACGACCCGGAGGACATCGCCCAGGAGGCGTTCTCCCGGCTGCACATCAGACGGCTGCGCGACGACGGGGCGGCCGTGTCGTACCTGCGCACGATCGTCTGCAACCTCACCCGCAACCGCCTGCGCCACCTCAGGCTGGTCCGGCTGCGCCGCCCCGATCCTCCCGAGCATGAACGCAGCAGCGAGCACGCGGTGATCGTCGCCGAGGAGCACCGCGAACTGCTCGCGGCACTCGACCGCCTCCCGCGCAGGCAGCGCGAAGCCCTCGTCCTGCGCTACTGGCTCGACCTGTCCGAACGCGAGATCGCCGACGTCATGGGCGTCTCGGCGGGTTCGGTCAAGACCCACGCCAGCAGGGCCCTGGCCGCTCTGGGCAAGGCGCTGAAGGAGGAGGACCAGTGAGCGACCTCGAAGCACGCCTGCGGGCGGCACTCGAAGCCCGTGCCCAGACCTACGAGGCCGATCCGAACGCCTGGCTCAAGGTCCAGCGCCGCACTCCCCCGCCGGTGCCGCGCGGGCGGTGGCTGCTCGCCGCCCTGCCCATCGCGCTGCTGGCCATCTTCGTCCCCATCCTGCTCAACGGGGGTCTGGGCCGCAACAGCGCGAGCGATCCCGACGAGGTCTACAAGCAGCTCATGGAGGGCAAGACGGCGGCCGGGGAGCAGGTGGTGGTGGACGATCCGGCGCGGGGCCAGCCGCTGCGTCTGTGGTTCGCCCGGGACCCGCTCGGCGTCCCCGAAGTGTGCTTCGTCGCCGTCCCGGCGGACGGCGATCCGTACGGCTCGTGCCACGACCTGCGCGTGGCCGAGATCTTTGAACGCAGCGGCATGTACGAGGGCTCCACCCGCGCCGACACCCCGTCCGCCTACGTGGACTACGGCGTGGCCGACAACGACGTGGCGAAGGTCACGGCCGTGCTGGCGGACGGCCGGCGCGTCGACGCGACCGTGCACCGTTCCGAGGGCGCCCCGATGGTCATCTGGACGCTGGCCCTGTCGGCCGGGGACAAGGTGTCCACGGTCGAGTTCACCGACGCGCGCGGCAGGCGAGGCTCGGACACCTCGCCCAGGCGCCTCGCCGGCGAGAGCAGCAGGCACACACCGATCGGCCAGCCCATGCGGCTGCCCGGCGAGGTCATGGTGCGCCCCTACGACGACAAGGTCCAGGGCCGCAGTGTGGTCTGGTTCCGCGGTACCAAGGAGCTCGGCTGGGTCAACCTCGACCTGAAGGATCCGATGACGGCCAAGGCCCCCATGATCCATTCCGAGGACGGACTCATCTACACCGCCACGAAGCGGGACACCGTCAAGATCCAGATAGCGCTCGGCTCCGACGCCCCGCTCACCATGCAGGGCATCCCCGATCCGTGGAACCTCGACCGCAACCTGTTCACCCTCGCGCACCTGCCACCCCTCGACTGGTCTCTCGGCGGCTGGTGGGCGGGCTACGACGCCGCGGGCAAGCAGCTCTGGCGTGAGGACAGGCCACGCCGCACCTCGTCGCCGAACTCGAACTTCAAGCGGATCGGCGAGCCCATCACCGTCCCCGGAACCGACGACTTCAGCAAGGGACCGGTACGGCTCTCGTTCGGCAAGTACCCCTACGAGGACGGCCTGCAGCTGTGCGCCACCGGTGGCACCGGCGCCGACGGCGGGGAGCAGATCGGTTGCGCCCGGGTGCGGCCCGAACCGCCGTCCGACAGCCTCTCCAGTGGCCGGGTGGAGACCTACCTGCCGCTGCCGGGCAGCGTCGTCGCCTTCGGCGCGGCCGAGGACGACTGGCTGTCGATCGACGCGGTGCTGGAGGACGGACGTCGCCTGCCCGCCACCCTGACGCGCGGCAAGGACCTGCCCGCGCCCGTGTGGTGGGTCAGGTACCCGCGCGACGCGAAAGTGCGCGCCTTCGCGTACAAGGTGCGAGGCAAGCAAATCGAACAGGTCGACCTGACGCGGCGCGGCTGGTGCTGGGAGGACAAGAAGCCCCTCGATGCCGGTCACGTCTTCCCCAGCGGGCTCACCGCCAACCTGCACGACGGCCCGTGCGTCAAGTGGTGGAAGGACGGCAAGGAACAGCCCGGCTCCTTCCAGCCCGCCCCAGGTGGGAAGCTGAGCGACATGATCGCCGCCCCGGAGCTCCCCCTGCAATGGTCAGGGAACCGGCAGGAGTGGTACGGCTTCACCGTGCCCGGCACGGCCAAGGTCGAGGTCACGCTCAAGGGCGGCGGGCGCCTCACCGCGAGCACGGTGCCCGACCCCTGGAACCAGGGCGTGCTGCTGTTCGCCGGGCCGGTGCCCAAGGCGGTCGGCAATCAGGGGCTGTTCTGGTCGGGCATGCGGTTCACCGGCTTCGCCGCCGATGGACACGTGCTGTGGACGTACGAGCCGAAGGAGCCGCGCTAAGCGGTAACGGCCCGCCAGGCTAGCCGCCCAGGTTGCGGTAGCGGGCCTGGCGGGCCGCTCGACGGTCCGCCGGGCTGCGCGCCAGCAGCCCGGCGATCTCGTACTCCAGCGCCCGTCCCACCCGCTCGCAGAAGGCGCGCGGCTCGTACGCGGCATCGGGCACCTCCGGGATCACCCGGTCGACGATCCCGTCACGCCGCAGGTCGGTGGCCCGCACCCGCTGCTGCTGAGCGATCTCCGGCGCGAAGTCCACACTGCGATAGAGGATCGCCGAGGCGCCCTCCGGCGGCAGCGGCGACAGCCACGCGTGCTGCGCGCACAGCACCCGGTCGGCGGGCAGCAAGGCCAGCGCCGCGCCGCCCGCGCCCTCACCGAGCAGCAGGCACACCGTCGGCGCGTCGAGCATGACCAGGTCGGCCAGGCAGCGGGCGATCTCCGCGGCCAGCCCGCCCTCCTCGGCCGCCTTCGACAGCGCCGCACCCGCCGTGTCGATCACGGTGACCAGGGGCAACCCCAGCTCGGCGGCCAGCCGCATGCCGCGCCTGGCCATCCGCAGCCCGCCGGGGCCGAGCGGCGAGCTGGGCCGCGCCCGGCGCCGGTCCTGGCCGAGCACGACGGCCGGCGCGCTGCCGAACCGCGCCAGCGCCAGCAGCAGGCCCGGCTCGTTCTCGCCCGCGCCGTTGCCGGTGAGCGGGGTCACGTCGGTGGCGGCCAGCTTGAGCAGCGTGCGCGCGCCGGGACGGTCGTCGCGGCGCGAGCGGGTGATCGCCTCCCACGCCTCCACCGGCCGCAGGTCCTCCTCGGGCGGCTCGCCGGCGACCAGCCCGCTACGTTCGGCGCACAGCACCGACAGCGCCCTGATCGCCACCTCCCGCGCGTCGTCGGCCGACACCACCGCGTCGACCAGCCCGTGCTCGTGCAGGTTCTCCGCCACCTGTACGCCTTCGGGGAACGGATAACCGTGCAACGACTCGAACACCCGCGGCCCCAGGAACCCGATCAGCGCCCCCGGCTCCGCGGCCGTGACATGCCCGAGCGAGCCCCACGACGCGAACACCCCGCCGGTCGTCGGATGCCGCAAATACACCACGAACGGCAGGCCCGCCCCGCGATGCGCCTGCACCGCGGCGGTGATCTTCACCATCTGCACGAACGCGAGCGCGCCCTCCTGCATCCTGGTGCCGCCCGAGGCGGGCGCGGCCAGCAGCGGCAGCCGCTCACGGGTGGCCCGCTCGGCCGCGGCGACGACCCGCTCGGCCGCCGCCACCCCGATCGACCCGGCCATGAACGAGAACTCGGAGACCACCACGGCCACCCGCCGCCCGTCGAGCAGGCCCTCGCCGGTGACGACGGACTCGTCATAGCCGGACTTGGCGCGGGCCGCGGCCAGCTCGTCGGCATAGGAGGAGCCCGGCGCCACCGGATCGGCGGGCGGCGCGTCCCACGACTTCCACGATCCGGCGTCGAGGACCGTTTCGATCAGTGTGCGCGCGTCCGGACGGCTCACCATGGCTCCCTACTAACCGGCGATGTCGGAATGTTGACGCACCAGAGCGCCCGCCGGTGCCATCGGATTCGCATCACCCCTCGCGCTCTTCCAGCCAGCTGAGCACCGCGTCGCCGTCCTGGCCCAGGGCGGGCGGCGGAGTGTGCGCCACCTCGGGGCCGTCTTCGAAGCGCAGCGGGGGGCCCGGCAGTTCGATGCGGCCGAGTACGGGATGGTCCACCTCGATCACCAGGCCCTGCGAGCGGGTCTGGTCCCAGGTGTAGACCTCGTCGATCGAGCGGATCGCGCCCGCGGGCACTCCCGCCTCACCGAGCCTGGCCAGCCAGTGGCCGCGGTCGTGCGCGGCCAGAGCCTTCTCCATGTCGGCGATCAGCTCATCCCGGTGCGCGAATCGCTCCCTGTTCGTCGCATATTTAGCCACATCTGGGTCTATGCCCAGTAGGGCGGCCACCTTCTTCCACTGGCCGTCGTTGGCCGCCGCGATCTGCAGCATCCCGTCGGCGCAATGGAAGGCGCCGTAGGGGGCGATCGAGGCGTGGTGGTTGCCGTTGGCGCCGGGCACCTGGCCGCCCACGGTCCACGCCGTGCCGTGGTAGGAGTGCACGCCGGTGACGGCGGCCAGCAGCGACGTACGCACCACCCGGCCCCGGCCGGTCCGCTCGCGCTCGTACAGGGCCCCGGTCACGCCGTACGCGCCGTGGATGCCCGCGAGCAGGTCGGCGATGGACGCGCCCACACGGTACGGCTCGTCGCGCGAGGGGCCCGTCAGCGACATCAGGCCGGCCTCGCCCTGGGCGATCTGGTCGTAGCCCGGCCGGCCGCCCTCGGGCCCGTCGTGGCCGAAGCCGGTGATCGACAGGATGACCAGGCGCGGGTTGAGCTCGTGCAGCCGCTCGACGGAGAAGCCGAGGCGGTCGAGCACGCCGGTACGGAAGTTCTCGATGAGCACGTCGCTCTGGCGTACCAGGCGCTCGACGAGCTGTTTGCCGTCGGCGGACTTGAGGTCGATGGCGATGGACTGCTTGTTGCGGTTCGCCGCCAGAAAATAAGTGGAAATATCGTGATCCGGCCCGACGAAGGGCGGCCCCCAGCCCCGGGACTCGTCTCCTCCGTCCGGATGCTCCACCTTGATCACCCGGGCGCCGAGATCGCCGAGCATCTGAGCGGCGTGCGGGCCCGCCAAGGCCCTGGACAGATCCAGCACCACGATGTCACCAAGGGGTCCGGGCAAGGTCAGCCTCCAGAATTGCGTTCGTGGCGAAAGAGTAGTCTTTCAGGCTTCGTGTCTCCTTCACCTACCCTGGGAGCCGTGGAATCGCCCGCCCGCCGCATCCAGGCGCTCGATCCGTCGTGCGGGCCGGTCCGGCTGGTCGCCGTCGACGGCCCCGCCGGGTCGGGCAAGACCACGTTCGCCGGCGAACTGGCCACCGAACTCGGCTGCCAGGTAGTGCACAGCGACGACTTCCCGGTCCCGTGGGACGAGGGCCCCGGCGGCTGGTTCGACGCCCTCGACACGCAGGTGCTCCGCCCGCTCCAGCGCGGACTCCCGGGCGCGTTCCGCCGTTATGACTGGGTACGCGGCGAATACACGGACCTGATCACGGTCCCTGCCGCACCGGTCCTGATCATCGAAGGCGTGGGCACGGCCCGCCGATCGGCGGGCCATCTGCTGGCGTTCACCATCTGGGTGGAGGCCCCCGAAGAGGTGCGGCTGCGCCGGGTGATCGAGCGCGACGGGCCGGAGCTGGAACCGCGGTGGCGCGAGTGGTTCGCCAAGGAGCAGGCCTGGTTCGACGCCGACGACACGCGGGGTCGCGCCGATCTCATCAAAAGTGGTTGAGGCCGCTATAAGGACCGCAAGTGGTCGACGTCATTGAAGGACAGCAGCTCAAGACGGCCGTCCAGCGCCTCCCACGTCGAGACGGAGGCGTTGAGCACGGGCGCGAACTCATCCATGGCGGCCAGCTCGGCGTCCGGCGTCTCGGCGATCACATGCCGCAGGGTCAGCACCACCGCGTCGTGCGCGACGATCAGCACCCGCCGCCCAGCGGCCCGCGCGCCCAGATCACCGACCGCCGCGCGCACCCGGACCGCCACGTCACCCACCGACTCACCGCCCGGCGGCCGATAGTCGTAGTCCCCCGCCGCCCGCCGGCGCGCCAGTTCCTCGGGATGGCGCCGCCCGATCTCCGCCTCGTTGTACGGGGAGAGCATCCCCCGCTCCCGATCCCTGAGCCGCTCGTCCGTCGTCACCGGCAACGTCCGCCACACCTCTGAGGCGCTCGCCCAGGTGTCGAGCGCACGCGCGTAGGGCGAGCACCACACGAACTCGGGCGCCTCCTCCTGCGGCAGCGCCCCCAGCAACTGCCCGAGCGCCCCGGCCTGCCGCCGGCCCAGGTCCGTCAGGGTCACCTCGTCATCGCCACGCTCGTAGACGAGTGGCGTGTCGCCCGCTCGCCGGTAGGCGGCATTCGCCTCGCTTTCGCCGTGTCGTACGGCGAGGATCCGCGACGGTCCCATGTAGTGCATGGTGCCATAGCCGCGCCGGCTCGCCTTTACAAAGTAGATCCATCGGAACGCTCCTTTACTCACAGTTATTCAGCCATCACAATCAGTAAAGGAACCGTCAAGGCAAGGGGCACCCCATGACTGATCTCCTCGAGCGGAAACTGCGGCACTTCTTCGGGCTGATGGACCGGGACGGCAGCGACACCCTGGAACTGGACGACTATCTCGCCGCCGCCGACGGCGTCAGCGCGTCATGCGGCCTGGCGCCCGGATCGCCCGAGCACGAGGCCGTCCGCGCGACGTTCCGCCGGTTCTGGGAGGACGTCATCGAGCCCATGGACGCCGACGGCGACGGGCACGTCAGCTTCGCCGAATACGTCGACGGCTTCACCGAGGGCGTCCTCGACGAGTCCGACGGCTACGAGCGCATCCGGCCGTTGCTCGACGCGCTGATCGACATCGCCGACGCGGACGGCGACGGCCGGATCACCGGCGAGGAGTTCGCCCGCAGCCTCACGCACGGGTTCGGCGTCCCGGCGGACGAGAGCGCCGAGGCGTTCGCCCTGCTCGACGAGGAAGCGAAGGGGCACCTGACGCGCGAGGAACTGCAACGCGCGTCGACGGAGTACTTCCTCGGCACCGATCCCGACGCAGCCGCCAACGCCCTGTTCGGCAGGTTCTGACGGGTCCAGGTTTCTGACGAGCACAGGTTCTGATCGGCCCGGCTTCTGATCGGCCCGGCTTCTGATCGGCCCGGCTTCTGATCGGCCCGGCTTCTGATCGGCCCGGCTTCTGATCGACACGGCGTACCTCCTGCCCGCAGGGGGTGCGCCGTACTTCACTCTGAAAGGGCGCACCTTGGGCGTCACGGACGTATCAGCACTCACAGCGGCGCTCTTCGGACCGCGCTTCAGCGAGGTCCACGAACCGTGGCGCCGCCTGTTCGCCTCCGAGCCCTTCCGCGACAACGCCGACCTGTCTCCGGACGACCGCATGCGCCGGTCGTACCAACGGCTCAGGCACGTCGACAATAGCGTGCGGTCGGTCGAGGATCTCGTGTCCGACATCGAGACGCTCGCCGCCCTGCATGAATGGGCGTGTCCCGTGGACTGCGGCACCACCATGCTCGCCGGGATCCACTACAACCTGTTCCTGGGCAGCCTCCACGACCACACCCCGCACGAGCGGCGCAGCCTGCGCGACTACGCCCCGCTCCAGCGGACCGGGACATTCCTGTGCACCGAGCTCGCCCACGGCAACAGCGCCGCCGAGCTGGAGACCACCGCCGTCTACGATCCGCTCACCGCGTGCTTCGACCTGCACACCCCGCACCCGGGCGCCCGCAAGTTCATGCCGAACACCAGCGCGATCGGCGGCCCGAAGACCGCGGTGGTCGCCGCCCGCCTAATCGTCGACGGTGCGGACGAGGGCGTGTTCCTCTTTCTCACCCCACTGAGCGACGAGTCGGGACCGCTTCCCGGGGTCGAGATCCGGTGGCTGCCCGAACGGATGGGCAGCCCGATCGACCACTGCCTGACGGGGTTCGACCACGTACGACTGCCCCGCCACGCGCTGCTGGAGTCAGAGCGCGGCCGGATCCTTCCGGACGGTTCCTTCACCGGCGGCGTCGAGCGCCGGCGACGGTTCCTGTACTCGATCGGCCGCGTCACCGAAGGCAAGCTCTGCATGAGCGCGACCAGCCTGGGCGGCACCCGCGCCGCGCTCGCCATCGCCATCCGCTACGCGCACACCAGGCACACCTCCGGGCTCAGCCAGGTCACGGGCGGCAGCGTGCCCCTGTTCGCCTACCGCAGCCATCACGCCCGGCTGCTCGACGCGCTGGCCACCGTGTACGCCGCCACGCTCCTGCACCGGACCGCGGTACGACAGTGGGCGGCTCATTCCACGCATGACCGCGGCCAGGCGGAGAACCTGGTGGCGATCGCCAAGGGATGGATCACCTGGCAGTGCAGGGACGTGCTGATCGAGTGCCGCGAGCGCTGTGGCGCCCAGGGGCTGTTCCTGGTCAACGGACTGGCCGACTTCCTGACCGGCAGCGAGCTGCCCATCACCGCCGAAGGCGACAACCTGCCCATCTGGCTCAAGGCCGCGGGAAAGATGCTGCTGAGGGACCCGCTGCCACCGCCTCCGCCCGCGCCGCCCCCGGCCCTGACCAGCCCGCGCTTCCTGCACCACCTGATGATCTGCCTCGAGCACATCTGGGACCGGCGCGCCCGCGCCGCGTTCGAACGATGCGCCGACCCCCACCCGCTGAACCGCTGGAACGCCGCCACCAACCCCGCGTTGGAACTCGTCGCCGCCCATGCGCAGCGACTGGCAGGGGATGCCTTGCTGAACGCCGCCGCCGACGTTCCGGACGCTACCGAGCAGGACCTGCTACACCCCGGCGTTTCGGACGCCATGTGGCAGGACTTGCCGCACCCCCGCGTTCCGGACGCTGCTGGGCAGGACCTGCTGCGCCCCGGTGTCCCAGACGTCGCGGGACAGGACCTGCTGCACCTCCTCCACCGGATCTTCGCCCTGCGGCGGATCTCCCCGCACAGCGGAAGCCTGATGGCCGCGGGCCACCTGTCGGCCGAGCACGTCGAGCAGCTGCCCATCGTCCTCGACGAGGCGGTCGCGCGGCTCGCGCCGTACGCGCTGCTGCTTGTGGACGCCTTCGCCATCCCGGAGGAGATCCTCCACCGCTACCCGATCGCCAGGTTTCCTGAAAAATCCGATCAGAGCGATCCTGGCGCCCTGCTGATCGAACTGAGCGGGCATGGATGACGACGATCAGGCGGGCGGCATGGCGGCCAGCACCTTGGCCAGGGCCTCGGCCAGGTGGGCGGCGTGGCGGGGGTCGTCCATGAGCATCGACTGCCGGACCCAGACCACCTCCCGTGCCGCCGCCTCGGCGGCCGGGCACGGCTCCACCCGCGCGCCCTCCCGGACGAGCGCCGCCATCGTCCCGAGCGGCGGGTACCCGCCTTCGAGCGGCACCCCCTCGGCGGCCATCGCGGCGAGCAGGAACTCCCGGTCCACCGGCTCATGGAAGCGGAGCATGAGCAGATGGCGGGAGTCCCGGGTGGTACCAGGCGGCCGGGGCACCACACTCACCGGCAGCCCGCGGCCGTACGCCAGCCGCACCCCAGACAGGCCCCCACCCCACGCCGACTGCGCACCCGCCGATTCACCACCACCCGCTGCACCCACACCCGCCGACTGGTCGCCATGCGCCGCGCACCAGTCGGCCAGTTCGCGTTCGGCGGCGGCGCAGAAGGCCTCGCGGCGGGCGATCTCAGTGTCGAGGCGGTCGAGCCAGGGCAGCAGGAGGGCCGCCTGGATCTCGGTGAGCCGGAGGTTCCAGCCGACCGACGGGTGGCCGTACCACTGACCGCCGAGCCGCCGGCCGAGGTTGCAGACCGACCAGATCGCCTCGTACGCGGCCTCGTCGCGGCAGACGATCAAGCCGCCCTCGCCCGCCGTCATGGCCTTGCTCGCCTGGAAGCTGTACACCCCGGCATCGCCCAGTCCGCCGACCGGGCGGTCCTTGTAGGTCGCGCCGTGCGCCTGGGCGGTGTCCTCGACCACGACCAGGCCGTGGCGGGCCGCCAGCGCGTTGAGCGGATCCATGTCGGCGGGGCTGCCGGCCAGGTGGACGGGCATGATGGCGGCCGTTTTGTCCGTCAGCGCTGCTTCGACGGCCTCTGGTGACAGGTGCAGGTCCACCGGGTTCACGTCGACGATCACGGGCGTGGCACCGGCCAGGAGCACCGCCGTGGCCGAGGCGACGAAGGTGTAGGCCGGAACGATCACCTCGTCGCCCCGCCCAACCCCCAGACCTCTCAGCGCGGCGAACAGGCCCAGTGTCGCGTTCCCGACCGCCACGCCGTACGGCACGCCGGACCTGTGGGCGAACGCGGCGGTCAGGTCCGCGACCGTGGAGCCGCCCTGGGTGGCGCCCCACTGGCCGCTCTCCAGGACCTCGGTGACGAGAGCGCGCTGGGCCGGGTCGAGCGGCGGCGGCCACGCGGGCCAGGGCGCCGAGCGGACCGGCGTACCACCGTGGAGGGCGAGTGTCACGGGGAGCGTCCCTTTCGATTCGGCTCGGGGTGAGGTGGGGCGTGTTGGGGTGAGCTGGCGGTTGGGGGTCCGGGATGGGTTGGAGAGGTCGGGGTTCGCGGGGTTCGGGGCTGATGGCTCGGGGCTCGGGGCTGATGGGTGGGGCCTGGGGGCTCGGGATGGCTCGGGGCTGGGGGCTCGGGGGGTTCAGGTCACAGAGGGAGAGCGAGGAGGCGGGCGAGGTTGGCGCCCTGGACGAGGGTGCGGTCCCTGTCAGTGAGCGGGGCGAGGGCGATCCGGCCGAAACCGGTGCGCAGGTCCAGGAAACAGGCGTCCGACCCGAACACCACCCGATCCGCCCCGATCATGTCGACGAGCCGGGCGATCCAGCGGCCGGTCATCTTGGAGCCGCAGATCTCCAGGTAGAGGTTCGGGTGGTCGGCCGCCAGACGGGCGGCGCGAGCGAAGCCGTACGCCCAGAGCCCGGTATGCCCCATGAGCAGCGGCACCGCCGGATGGCGGGCGGCGACTGCGGCGAACTGGGCGGGGTCGCTCCACGGCGAGTCGGTCTGGCCGTGGGCGAGAACGGGCAGGCCGAGCTCCCACACCGGGTCGTAGAGCGGGTCGTCCAGACGGCACTGGTGTACGTCGGGATGCAGCTTCACGCCCCACACGCCCTCCAGGGTCAGGGGCGTGCGGTGGTGCGGGTTGTAGACCTGCCAGACGCCGAACCGGCCGGGGAAGCGCTCGGCGATCTCGGCGGCCAGCCGGTTGCCGCGTACGGCGTCCGGGCCGACCGCGAGCAGGTGACTGATGCCCATCGCGGTGACGCCGATCCGGTCCATCGTGGCCACCAGGCCCTCCGCGGACGGATCGGGGATGAGGAAGTCGGGCCAGTCGCCGACGTGACCGTGCGCGTCGAGGACCACATCAGCCCGCTCAGGACGAAGGACCACATCGGCCCGCCCAGGAAGGGGGCTCACATCGGCCCGCTCCGGAAGGAGGCTCACATCAGCCCGCTCAGGGAGTCGGCGGCGATCAGGTCGACGGCGGACGGCTCCAGGTCGAGGTGGTCGAGGAGGAAACGGGGGCCGCAGTCGTCGGCGATCGGCGCGCCCGTACCGAAGACCAGCCGGTCCGCCCCGAACCGATCGGCGAGCCATTCGACGCCGCCCTGGGTGTTGACGGTGCCGATCTCCAGCCAGAGGCGGCGGGTCTCCGCCATCAGTTCGGCCACCGCGCGCAGGCGACGGTAGCCGGGGTTGAGCAGGAGGACGCGCTGCTCGGGCAGCCGCTCCAGCAGCGTGCGGAGCTGGGCGGGCGACGTCTCATCCAGGTCGATCGCGATGGGCAGGGCGATGGCGGCCAGCCAGCGCAGCGCGATCGGGCCGGTGAGGTCGAAGCGGTGGCGTTCGGGACAGAGCCTGATCATGCGGACGTTCCACGCCAGCACCTCGTGAACCGCGACCGGCGCGGACGCCCCGGTCACGCCGGGCACCACGACGGGCACCGGGATGAGCCGGGGGTCGTCCAGCCGCAGGAGGACCTCGTTGCCCGCCTGCGCGTCCGAGTAGAGGCTGAGCGTGTGGGTCACACAGGCCCGGTCGATGCCCAGCCGGTCCATCTCGGGCCCGGGGTCCGACGGCAGGTCGTCGAACGGTACGGGACCGATCAGCCGGTGGGCATCGATCACACATTTCGGCACAGACCGAAATCTAGCCAGTGGTCGCCGGGATGGTCAAGGGCGGGCAGCCGGGGTCGAGCCTGATCCGGGCCAGGTTCCGGCCCACCAGGGCCCAGGCACGCCAGCTGCCGGGCTCGAAGTGGAGCTGGGGGTTGGTGTACCACTCGTCGCCCAGGCCGGTGGCCAGCAGCTTGGCGTCGGTGCCGAGTTCGTAGGCGTTGCCGCCGCCGAAGAAGGTGGACACGAACACCTTGCCCCGATGTACGGTCAACTCTCCGTAGCCGGCGAGCTTGCCCTGGCTGACCACCTTCTTGGTGGCCAGGTCCAGCGCGATCCAGGCTCCCGAGTCGCGCTTGTACACGCCGTACAGCAGCCCACGGTGCACCTTGATGTCCTGGAACGTCCGGAAATTGGCGACCGGATCGACCTGCCAGATCACCTTGCGCTTCCTCAGGTCGAAGGCCGCCACGGACGCCGAGGTCTTGACCGGCGGAGTGCCCCCGCCGCCGAGCACGTCGCCGCCCAGGTAGACGACGCCGGCGCCCAGCGACAGGCTCATCAGGCTCTGACCGGGGATGACGTCCACGTACACGTCCATCTTGCCGGTGTCCGGGTCGACCACGGACAGGGCGCCCGACAGCTTGGCGCCGAGTGGCGCGGAGGCCACCAGGAGCTTGTCGGTCAGCGGGTCGTACTCGATGTCCCATGGCCGCTGCTGGTCGTGGCCCAGGTAGCCGAGCCCGCGCACCTGGTCGGTGCGGATGTCGATGGAGAGGATCTGCCCGCTCGGGTACATGGCCGCGTAGATCTTGTTGCCGCGCCGCACCAGGTCCTTGGGCTCGCCGGGCAGGCGGAACCTGCGCTTGGCGCCCGTACGCAGGTCGCGGACCTCCATCGAGAAGTGCCCGCCGATGTAGAGGGCGCGGTTGGGCACGAGCAGCATGCTCTGCGGCCGTTCGGCACCGGCGGGTATTCCGGCCTCGACCAGGTCCACGAACTCCGACTTGCCCGTACGCAGATCGAGCCACCACATGCCGCCGCTGCCCGAGACGCCGAACAGGGTGTTGTCGTCGAGCAGTTGCAGCCGCCTGGTCTCGTCACCGGGGGACGGCGGGTCGGCGATCTTCGTGAACGCGGCGTCGCCGGTCCGGTAGCGGTAGACCGCGCCGTCCGGGCGGGTGGTGGCGTAGACCGTGCCATCGGCGACCACCGTGAGCATGTCGAGGCTGCCCTCCGCCAGGGCGGGCTGCCGGAGGTCGGTGCCGTCCTTGCGCACGTCGATGAGGGTTCCACCGCTGGCCGCGTACACGCGGTCGCCGTGCTCCGCGACGGCGCCGAATCCCGTGGGGCCGGTGGCGAGCCGCGTGGCCGTGCCGGTGGCCCGGTCGATCGACATGAGCTGGGCCTTGTCGAGCAGGCCGGCGTAGACGTGGTCGGCGTCCGCGGCGATGGCCCTGACGTAACGCTCGCCGGGCGCCAGTACGCCGAAGTTCCGGACCGCGCCGGTGCTGGGGACGTACTCCCAGACCTTGCCGTCCGGGTACGTCCCCGCGTAGAGGGTGCCGTCGGGCGCCGCGGTCAGGCTCCAGACGAAACCGCCGTTCTTCCCGAACGAGTACAGGCGCTTCACCTCACCCGTCGCCGGGTCGAAGCTGTAGAGGTCGGGGACCGGGTACGTACCGACATAGATCTTGCCGCCGGACACGGCGGTGGCCCAGCCACCCTCCGCCTCGCCCGCCGCCGGGCCGTCGGGGAGCGTGACGCTCCTGACGACCTTGCGGGTGGCCAGGTCGATCTCCGCCAGTACGGGCGGCTTGGGGCCGCGTTCGACGACGTAGGCGTGCCCTTCGTGGACGACGGCGCCGACGATCGCACCGGTGACCGACGCCGGCCCGAACGTCTCCACCGCTGGGCTCGCACAATCGGCGACGGCAGCGGCTTCGGCGGTGGGGGCTGTGAGGAGGGCGGGTAACAGGCCGGCCACGACGACCATGAGTGAGCGGAGCATGTGGGCCTCGCGTTCATTACTGAGCGATTTTGGCCATGACCGTAATCTTATGCGCGCTGTTCGTCAATGGCATGATTGGCTTCATGGCGATTAGGGACAAGACCGGTATGGCGTTCGACGCTTGGGGGCTGATCGGTGGGCTGGAGGTGGCCCTGGACGTCGACGTGCTCGTGGGCGCCTACCCGGACCGCGACGGGCCGCCCGGGACTCCGGCCACCGTACGGGCGATGCTGGCTGCGCACCGGATCCGGGCGGGGGCGGTGGCGAGCCTGCGGGCGGCGCTCTTCGACGTACGCTCGGGCAACGACACGACCATCGCGCTGGCGGCGCCCTATGCGTTGGCGGCAGCCGACACCCTGACGGTATCCGGCGAACAGACCGCGCCCGACGACCTGACGGCAGCCGACACCTTGGCGGCGCCCAACGGAGGGGCGGCGTCGCGCGGGCCGACGGCCGGAGCGGCGGCGGCGTTCGTACCGGTAGGGGTGGTCGATCTGCGGGATCCCGTGGGTGCGGGGCACGAGATGGACCGTCTCGCGGCCGCGGGTGTGCGGGCGGTCCGGCTGTTTCCGGATGAGCAGGGCGTGGAGCCCGGTTTTCCGTCGGTCCGGCATGTCGCCCGGCGGGCGGCGCGGCTGGATATGACGGTCCTGACCGGTGGCGACGTACGCAGGTTCTGGCAGCCGTTCGCCGGGCTGGAGGCCAGGGTGGTCTTCCTCGACACGCACTTCTACCATCTGGGCGACTTCCTGGTGGCCGCCGCCGACGAGCCCGGCTTCCACACCTCCACCCGCCTGCTCAACTCCCCCGACGCGCTGGAGACGGTCGCCGCGGAGCTCGGCGCCGACCGGCTGCTGTACGGCTCGCGGACCCCCCACTACGAACCCGTTGTCCCGCTGCTCAGGCTGGCGACCAGCGGCCTGAAGCCCGACGAGGTGGCCGCCGTGGCGGGCGGCAACGCCAGGAGGCTACTCGGATGATCATCGATGTCCACGCCCATTGGGGCCCCTGGTTCTTCACCATGGACGTGGCCGGGGCGACCCTCGCCACCATGGACCGCTACGGCATCGACCGGGCCATCGTGTCGTCCACCGAGGCGGTCATCTACGACGCCCCGGCGGGCAACCGCGCCCTGGCCGCAGCCCTGAACGACCAGGGAAACGGCGGGATCGGGCGCGAAGGCGACCCGGACGGCGGGCGCGAAGGCGGTCCAGACAGTGGGCGCGAAGGCGGACAGGGTCGGTTGTACGGCTATGTCACCATCAACCCGCGCAGGCTTCAGGAGGCGGTCCGGGATCTGGCCGAGTACCTGCCTACCGGCCGGTTCGTCGGTGTCAAGATCCACACCGACTACACGGGCTCCCCCGCCACCTCGCCCCAGTTGCGCGACGCCCTCGAACTGGTCGCCTCGGCGGGCTGCCCGGCGCTGGTCCACACCTGGGGCCCCTCGGTGCTCGACCTGGCCCAGGTCTGCCTCGACACGCCGGGGCTCCGGGTGATCGCCGGGCACATGGGCGCCGACGGGTTCAGGTACGCGATCGAGGCGGCCCGCGCCTGCGACCGCCTCTACCTGGAGCCCTGCTGGTCCCACGCCCCGGCGGGCCGCATCGCCGAGGTGGCGGCGAACGTGGACGCGCGGCAACTGCTGTTCGGCACCGACGCGACGCTGATCGACCCGTCGTCGGCCTTCGGCTCGGTCGCCGCGGCGAACCTCAGGGGCGAGACGGCCGAGCGGATCGCGTGGCGCAACGCGGCGGAACTGTTCGGCCTGGAGACCGACTAACACGATCTGGACATTACGGCCCGGTCCGTTATAGCGTGCGGCGCAACTTCACCAAGGGAGCCGCACATGATCCCCCGTCGTCGTTTCCTGCGAGCGGCCGCCGCGGCCGCCTCCCTCACCGCCGTACCGGTCATCCAGGCCAAGGCCGCCGAAGCCCGGTCCGGCGAGGAGACCAAGAGCAGCCGCGAGCCCGAGGGCACCGTCACCGGCCTCGGGCCAGCGAGCGTCGCCAGCCCGCTGGGCAACGGCGAGTTCGTCGGCGGCGTCCTGTACGTGGGCTCCCGCGGCCTGTCTCCCAACGTGGTGGGCGCCTACGACCTGGCCAAGGATTCGGTCACCACCCATTTCGACATCCCCACCGGCGTGGGCGTCTGGGCGATGTGCCGGGTGGGCACCGACGTCTATGTGGGCACGCACGCCCGTTCCGACCTCTACCGCATCGACACCGTCGCGGGACAGGTGACGAAGGTCGCCGAATACCCCGACCACTACATCTGGACCATGGCCTCCTCCCCCGACGGCAAGGTCTACATGGGCACGTCGGAGCCGGGCCGCGTCTGGGAGTACGACCCGGCCACGGGCACCAGCCGCGACCTGGGCCAGCCCGCCCCCGGTGAGGCGTACGTGCGCAGCATCCAGGCCGACGACAAGTACGTCTACGCGGGCGTCGGCTCCCACGCCCACCTCGTCGCGATCGACCGGGCGACCGGCGAGAAGCGGGAGCTGCTCCCGGCCGCTCTGGCCGACCGCGACTGGGTGTCGAGCATGAACATCTCCGACACCCACATCGCCGGCGGCATGAACTCCCTGGCCGAGCTGGTCGTCCTCGACAAGGCCGCGCCGGGCGACTACAAGCTGGTCAAGGCCACGGCTCCGGGCGAGAAGTACGTCGTCGCGGTGCTGATCCACGACGGCTATGTCTACTTCTCCGGCCGCCCCTCGGGCACCTTCTACCGCTACGAACTGGCCACGGGCAAGCTGGAAGTGCTCGGCGTGCCGTACTTCGAGGCGCTCACGCACCGGCTGCTGGCCCACGAGGGGCGCGTCTACGGCATCCAGGACAGCGCGGTCTTCGTGTACGACCCCGCGACGGGCACCCTCGACTACCTCAACCTGGTGCAGCGCGGGCTCAAGGCGGCGCCCGAGGAGCCGATGTCGGTCCACTCCGACGGCCGCCGCGTCTACGTGGGCGGCAAGGGCGGCGCCGACGTCCACGACCTGGCCACGGGCAAGGTGAGCAGGCTGGGCATCTCGGGCGAGCCGAAGACGCTGCTGACCGTCGGCGGCACCACCTACCTCGGCGTCTACACCCAGGCCGCGCTCTACTCCTACCGGCCGGACGAGGCGGAGCCGAAGCTGCTGGCCCGTACCGGCAACCAGCAGGACCGGCCGCGCGACCTCGCCTACGACGCGCGGACGGGCCTGATCGTGATGCCCACGCAGCCGGAGCCCGGCCACATGAACGGCGCCTTGTCGCTCTACTCACCGCGCACCGGCACGTACGAGACTTATCGTCCAGCCGTCGAGCGGCAGACCGTCTACTCCGTCGCCACCCGCCTCGGCACCGCCTACCTCGGCACCACCACCCAGGAGGGCCTCGGGCTGCCGCCTGTCACCACGAGCGCCAGGCTGGCCGCGTTCGACCTGGTCAAGCGGAAGCTGCTGTGGCAAGTCGAGCCGATCGCGGGCGCGCGGTACATCTCCTCCCTCGCGCTGGGCCCGATCACCCTGTACGGCATGGCGAGCACGGGTGAGGTGTTCGAGTTCGACCTGATCCGCAAGAAGGTCACCAGGACGCTGAAGGTGGGCGCCAAGGGCGGCGAGCTGTTCGTCACCGGCCGTGTCGCCTACTGCACCGACGGCGACAAGGTGTACAAGCTGGACCTGGTCACGTTCACGGCGAAGACGATCGTCGAGGGCTTGGCCGGTCAGTGGTTCGGCGGCGAGCCCAAGCTGGCCCTGGACCCCTCCGGCAAGGCCCTGTACGGCGTACGCGGCCGAGACCTGGTCCGCATCGCCATCTCAGGCCGCCGCTGAGCCGTCAGAACAACCGTCAGATCCACCCACGTTCCCTCGCCGCCATCCCCGCCTGGAAGCGGGTGATGGCGTTGAGGTCCTGCATGAGGTCGTGGATGCGGCGCTGCACGGTACGCAGCCCGAGCCCGAGCGCCCGCGCGATGCCCTCGTCGGTCAGTCCCCCGGCCATCAGCGCCAGCAGGTCCCTGGCCAGCTCGTCCGGACCGTCGGCGGGCGGCCGGGGCACCGCGCGTAACGGGAAGCCGCGCCGCCACTCCCGCTCGAACAGCGCGATCAGCGCGTCCAGCAGCGCCGAGTGGTGCAGGATGAACGCCGCGTCGATCGCGTACGCCCCGCTGCGGATGGGGATCAGCGCGAGCGCGTCGTCGGCGATCCAGATCTTCACCGGCGCGTCCGCCACCACGCGCACCTTCTCACCACGCGCCGCCGCGGCCTGGATCAGCTCCAGCCGGCCCGGCATCGCCAGCGCCTCCAGGTCGTAGACGCTGCGGTAGTCGACCCCCGCCTGGAGCATCCGCAGCTCGCGCTCCGTATTGCCCGACAGGTCCGGCATGACGTACGGGGGCTTGTCGATGTTGCGGAACATGCTCTGCGCGCTCTCCTGGAGCGCGTACGCCCGGCTGATGATGTTGTCGGTGCCCATGACCACCTCCACCTGCTCGGCGGGGTGCGCCGCGTAGCGTGAGGCCCGCTGGAACGACGTGGTGAGCTCGTGGATGGCCGTCCGTACCTGGTGCAGCTCCTCCTCCTGGCGGCTGAGCATCGGCCGGATGGCGATGTCCGGCGCGACCGCCACGTATCGGGCGCGGCGGCCGGGCAGGCGGCTGGCCAGCCCGCGCCGGGCAAATCCGGCGAGCGTGCGCGCGGCCAGCGGCGTCGAGACCCCGCAGTGCGTGGCGAGTTCGGCGGCCGATGACCGCGGATTCTCGACGAGCATCGTGTACAGGCGGCTCTCGGCCGGTGACAGGCCGATCGCTTCGAGCATGGCGGCACCCTTCTGACCAATGGCGGGATACCGCCACCTGGCGGGTTTTGGCCCCTCCGGCGTACTTGTGCCCTGACTGATTCCCAGATTAGGTCAGCGAGGAAACGATCTCCACCGCACAGGAGAGTGCCGTGCGCATGCTGTCCACCCCCCGGCGCCGCGGTCTCGGGGCCTTACTCGCGCTCGCGCTGGCGGTGCCGCTGGTCGCCGTAGCCGAGCCGGCCACCGCCGCGCCCGCCGCCGCACCCGCTGAGGCGCCCGCCAACGGGTCCGCCAACGCGCCCGCCGCCGTCAAGGCGCGGGGTACGGCGCCCGTCAAGATCACCCTGGTCACCGGGGACACCCTCACCTACTCCAAGGACGCCGCGGGCCGCGCGGCGGTCGTCGTGGACCCCCGCGACGGCCACGAGGCGACGACCTACCAGGCCCAGCAGGACGAGCACGGCTACTACGTGATCCCCGCTGACGCCGGTCCTTACGTCAGCAGCGGCCTGCTGGACAAGGAGCTGTTCAACGTCGACTACCTGGCCGTCAACGGGTACGGCGACGCCAAGGCCGATCGGCTGCCCCTCATCGTCCAGTACCAGCCGCAGGTGAAGTCCGGCGACGTCGCGGGCAAGGCCCGGGCGCTGAAGGGCGGCACGGAACCGCTGGTCCTGAAGAGCATCGACGGCGCCGCGCTGAAGGTCGACAAGAAGCAGGCCCGAACGTTCTGGCAGTCCGTGACCGGGGAGACGACCCCGTCGGAGGCCAAGGCGAAGGCGGCCCCCGCCCTCGAGAACGGCCTGCGCAAGGTGTGGCTCGACGGCAAGGCCAAGGCGCTCGACGACGTCAGCAACCCGCAGATCGGCGCGCCGAAGGCGTGGGCCGCCGGGTTCGACGGCACCGGCGCCACGGTCGGCATCATCGACACCGGCATCGACGCCCAGCACCCCGACCTTCAGGGCAGGATCGCCGAGGCGCGCAGCTTCGTCCCGGCGGGCAGGCCCGGCGGCGGCGACCCGGCCAACGCCTCCGACAAGTTCGGCCACGGCACCCACGTGGCGGGCATCATCGCGGGCAGCGGCGCCGCGTCCAACGGCCGCTACAAGGGCGTGGCGCCCGGTGCCCGGCTGACCATCGCCAAGGCGCTGGACGACACCGGCAGCGGCAACAACTCCGAGATCATCGCGGCGATGGAGTGGCAGGCGGCCACCGAGCACGCCCGGGTGGTCAACATGAGCCTGGGCAGCAACGGCGCGACCGACGGCACCGACCCGCTGAGCCAGGCGGCCAACGACCTGACCGCCGAGTACGGCACGCTGTTCGTGGTCGCGGCGGGCAACTCGGGCCCTGACCGGTTCACCGTGGCCGCGCCCGGCGCGGCGACCTCGGCCCTCACGGTCGGGGCGGTCGACTCCGCCGACAAGATCGCGTCGTTCTCCAGCCGCGGCCCGCGCCTGAGCGACGACTTCGCGATCAAGCCGGAGATCACCGCGCCCGGCGTGAACATCATCGCAGCCCGCGCGGCCGGGACCTCGCTCGGCGAGGGCAGCAGCGTCCCGGGCGGCGGCCCGATCGACGACAACTACACGGCGGCGTCCGGCACCTCGATGGCCACGCCGCACGTGGCCGCCGCGGCGGGCATCCTGGCCGCCCAGCATCCCGACTGGACGCCCGACCAGCTCAAGACCGCCCTGGTGGGCACCGCGCAGCCCCTTGACGCCACCTCGCCGTACGACCAGGGCGCCGGTCGGCTGGACATCGGCCGGGCCGTCACCCAGCAGGTCTTCGACGACCTGTCGGTGGTGTCGGCCGGGTTCACCGACCCGTACACCGGCCAGACGCTCACCAAGAAGGTGACCTACCGCAACACCGGCAAGGACCCCGTCACGCTGTCCCTGTCGCTGGCACTGGCGCGCGGCGAGGCGCAGGTGCCCGCCGGGATGGCCTCGATCACGCCGTCGTCGCTGACCGTGCCCGCGGGCGGCACCGCCTCGGCGGACCTCACCATCGAGCCCAAGCTCGGCGAACCCGGCTGGTACGAGGGCCGGCTGACGGCGACGGCCGGGACCGACCGGCTGACGGCGCCCATCGCCTTCCGCAAGCAGGCCCAGATGGACACGGTGCACGTCAAGCTCGTCGGCAAGCCCGAGTGGGCGAGGCTGAACCCCGGACCGCTGTCCGTGATCAGGGTCAGCGACACCGATCCGCTCCTCGACGGCGAGCCGCGCACCATGGTCACCGAGAGCTGGCGGGCCACCGACGTGCCCGGCACGGTGCAGGTGGACGTGAAGCTCGCCCACGGCGGCGTCTACTCCATCAGCACCCAGCCGTGGTGGTACACCATGCCGGCCCACCAGCTCCAGTACGGCCTGCTGATCGCCCCCGAGACCAAGCTCACCGGCGAGACCACGATCACCCTGGACGCGACGAAGACCGAACCGTTGCGGATCAGCACGCCGCGCGAGTCGGAGCCGGTGTTCCTGAACACGATGAACGTCCGCACGACCGCCTCGGGGCGGATGTACGCCGGCGCCTCGCTGCTGAGCTACGAGCCGGCGATCACCGGAAACTACTGGGTCACGCCGGTCACGTCCAAGCCGACCGTGGGCACCTTCACGTTCCTGTTCGACCAGATCCGCCGGGCGCCGGAGGTCTCGCTGAGCGTGCCGGGCCTGTCGCTGCATCCGCGCTACGTCAGTGAGCACGACGCCCTGGTGCCCAAGTTCGCCGCCGACCAGCGGCTGAGCCTGACCACCATCGGCGCGGACATACGCGGCAAGCTGGTCTATCTCCCCGCCAGGGACTCATTGCAACTCCTCCTGACCGACATGGAGACGGCGATCAAGGGCGGGGCCGCGGGTGTGATCACCAACGACCGCTTCGCCTGGATCCTCAGTGCCGACGCCTACCTCGCCCAGAACAAGCTGCCCCTCCTGTGGCTCGACAGCGCCGAAGCCGACGCCCTCGGCAAGGCCATGGCCCGCAAGCCGTACCCGGCCGGGAAGCTGACCGTCCAGCCGAACAGCCCGTTCGAGTACAAGCTCGCCTACTACGTGAAGGGCACCACCGCCGGCCGCCTGACCTTCGCCCCGAAGGCCCGCGACCTGACCGCGATCGACACCACCTACCACGCCCAGTTCCCCATGCAGGCGGGAAGGTGGGGGCCGTACCCGAACTTCAACGAGGTCGACCACACCTACATCCCCGTCCAGCCGCTCAGCGTCCGCGGCTCGCACCTCTTCAACGCGCCCGTGACCCGGACCGAGTACTACAACACGACCGGCGGCGAGGTGCTGTGGCAGCGCGGCTACCAGTTCCGCGACCCCGCCACGGACACCACTCGCCTGGCCATGTCCGAACGGGGGTTCACCCGCGCCACCCAGGAGCGGGAGGAGTGGAACGAGGCCCTCATGCCCACCCAGATCACCACCGGGCCTGACCGGCCGGACTGGGTCGATCCGGGGATCTTCTGCGACGGCTGCCGCCAGGGCGACCGGCTGCGGATGCGCGCGCTCGTCCCGTTCGGCCTGGGCTACTACACCGACGCCGCCAACCCCAGCCACACCTACGTAGGGGCGCCGGGCGACGAGCAGACCCACCTGTTCAGCGGCGAGACGGAGGTGCAGCCCCAGTCCGACGAGATCGGCCTGCCGTACTACAGCGTGCCGGCCGGGTCGGGCACGTACCGGCTGACCAATGTGTGGAAGGACGGGTTCACCGGCAAGCACGCGGGCACCAGCGTCGAGTCCACCTGGACGTTCCGATCCGCCCGCCCGGCCAAGGACAGCGCCCCGTACCAGTGCCTGGACGGCCTGCTCTTCGGTGACAAGCAGCCGTGCGCCCGGCTGCCGCTGATCCAGCTCCGGTACGAGCTCAACCTGCCGGGCAACGACACCGTGGCGGCCGGCCGGCCGTTCGCGTTCACCGTCAAGGCCGAGGGCGGCGCGTCCGCGCTGCGGGTCTGGACCTCCGCCGACAAGGGTGCCCACTGGACGCCGGCCGTGGTCCTCCCGGCGCCGGGCGGCTCCTACAAGGTCCTGGTGGTCAACCCGGCCGGCAGCATCACGATCAAGGCTGAGGCGAAGGGCAAGGACGGCAGCGCCGTCACGCAGACCGTCGCCGACGCCTACATCGCGAGGTAGCCCCCCGCCCTCGCCACCGCGGCCCGTTCCTGCTCCGGCAGGGGCGGGCCGTACGGGTCGTGGGCGTGGGACTCCGGGATGCGGCCCTCGGCCGCCGCGAGCCACAGCATGCGCTGGACGTAGCCCTCCATGGGCTCGGTGAAGGTGACGGTGGCCAGGCGGTCCAGGCGGCCCGACGCCGCGTCGAAGGCCCGCAGGTCCGAACCTCGGTAGGCGGCCATGACCCCGGCAGTGACCTGGACCGACGCGGCCGCGAGGCCCACCAGGGCGGCCTCGGCGCCCCACAGGAGCGACGGGCCGAACATGCGGTCCTCACCGGTGATGGCCAGCCGGCCCGCCTCTCTCGCGAGGGTGATGGCGCGCTGGCAGCCCATGGCGTCGGACAGCAGCGCGGTCTTGATCCCGGCCACGCCGGGATGCCGGAGGAGGTCCCGCATGGTGTCGGCCGGGCAGGGCCGGGTGTAGAGGTCGAAGGCGATCATGGGGATCCCGGCGGCCCGCCAGATCGCCTCGTGGCCGCCCAGCCGGTCGCCCTCGGCGGGGAAGACCAGGACGCCATCGGCGCCGAGCCTCGCGGCCACCTGGGCCTCCGCCACGGCCCGCTCGGGGGCGCCGCCGACGCCGACGATGACCGGCACGCCGAGCGCGACCGCGCGCTCGATCACGGCGGCGCGTACGTCCGGAGTCAAGTACGGCCCGCGGCCGGTGTGCGCGAGCACCGCCAGCCCGTCAGCACCGTCCTCGACCAGCCCGGTGAGGTAGCGCGAGACCACGCCGAGATCCACCTCGCCCGACTCCGTCATGGGGGTGGCCGCGGCGGCGAGCAGCGTGCCGCGAAGACGATCACGGAGGACTTGTGCCGAAATATCCACCCGAGAGAGCTTATTTCAGCCCAGTCATCGCGATGCTGTTGACCAGGTACCGCTGCAACAGGAAGAAGACCAGCAGGCACGGCACCACGGAGATCGCCGCCGACGCCATCAGCACCGACAGCTGCATCTCCTCGGTCCGCAGCGTGGTCAGGCCGACGGTGAGCGTACGCGTGGCGTCGCTCTGCCCCACCACCAGCGGCCACAGGAAGTCGTTCCAGTGCCACAGGAACACGAACACGCCCAGCGTGGCCAGGACGGGCCGGGTCAGCGGCACCACGATCGTCCAGTAGACCCGCAGCTCGGAGGCGCCGTCGACCTTGGCCGCGTCGAACAGCTCGTCGGGCAGCCCCATGATGAACTGCCGCATCAGGAACACCGCCTGCGAGTTGGCCAGCGTCGGGACGATCAGCCCCCAGAACGTGTCCACCCCGTCGAGGCTGTTGACCAGCACGAACGTCGGGATCAGGGTGGCCTGGAAGGGCACCATCATGGTCGCGAGGAACGTCCAGAACATCGCCTGGCGGCCGGGGAAGCGCTTCTTGGCGAAGGCGTACCCGGCCATCGAGGCGGTGAGCAGGATGATCACCACCGAGACCACGGAGTACACCAGCGAGTTGACCGTCCACCCCACGAAGCCGGAGGCGGACAGCACCCGCGTGAGGTTGTCGAGCGTGAGCGAGTCCGGCCACTGCGCGGGCAGGGTCGGGGCGCCCGCGGGCGACAGCGCGACGATCAGCATGGCGGCGAACGGGCTGACGGTCAGCACCGACAGCACGCCGAGCAGCGCGACGAGCGGCCATCTCTGCCGCGTGCGCGTCATGTGTTCCCCCGGTCCAGGAAGCGGCGCTGGATCAGCGACACGATGAGCACCAGGGCGAACAGGACCATCCCCCACGTGGCGGCGTAGCCGAAGTCGAAGGATCTGAAGCCGTGGTCGTAGATGCCGTAGATGAGGGTGTAGGTGGCCCTGGCGGGACCGCCGCCGGTCATCACGTAGACGGTGTCGAAGGTCTGGAAGGCGCTGATCGTCTCGATCACCAGGACGAAGAAGAGCGCGGGCTTCAGCAGCGGCAGCGTGATCCGGCGGAAGCGCTGCCACGCCGAGGCCCCGTCGACCCGGGCCGCCTCCAGGTAGGAGCCGGGGATCGCCTTCAATCCGGCCAGCAGGATCAGCATGGAGTAGCCGAAGCCCTTCCACGCCGACACCACGGCCAGGGCCGGCAGCACCAGCGACGACTGCTCCAGGAAGGCCACCGGGCCGAGCCCCGCCTTGCCCAGGATGCCGTTGATCAGGCCGTCGAACTCGTAGATCCACCGCCAGATGACGCCGGCCAGCACGAAGCTGGTCACGTACGGCAGGAACAGCATGCCGCGGAACAGGCCGCGCAGGAACACGACCTGGTTCAGCAGCAACGCCGTGCCCAGCGACACGAGCAGGGTGAGCGGCACGTAGACGGCCACGTACACGAGCGTCACGCGCAGGCTCGTCCAGAAGATCGTGTCGTCGAGCAGCCGGGCGTAGTTGTCCGCGCCGACGAAGCTCCACTCTCCGCCGATGTTCCAGTTGGTCAGGCTCATCCCCGCCGCGCCGAGGGCGGGGAAGATCCTGAAGATCAGGAAGAGCACCAGCACAGGCAGCACGAACAGCAGGCCCGTGACCGGGTCACGCAGGCGTTGGCGCATCCCTATCCGCCGTTGCCCAGCAGCGCGTCGGCCTCCTTGGCCGCCGCGTCGAGCGCCGTCTTGGCGTCCTCCTTGCCGAGCAGGGCCGCCTGGATGTGCGGGGCGATGACGCCCATCACCTGGCGGGCCTTCGGGTGGGTGTCACCGGGGAAGGCGTACTGCAGCGACTTGGCGAACTCCGTGGCCGCGGCCGACTGTCCCGGCACGGTCACGTCGGTACGGGCGGGGAAGAAGCCCGACTCCGCGGCCAGGCTGGCGGCGACCTCGGGCGAGGACAGGTAGGTGGCGAACTTCTTCGCCGCGTCCTTGCTCTCGGCGTGCTTGGCCAGCACCAGGGCACCCGGGATGCCGAACGCGACCCGCTTGACGCCCTCCAGCGGCAAGCCGATGCCGACGTTGTCGGCGCCGATCGCGGCACCGAGCTGGGTGGCCTGCAGGGCGGTGGCCGCGTGGTACATCGCGCTCTTGCCCTTGGCCAGGGCGCCGCCCTCGACCTCGTTGCCCTTGCTGGCGGTGTCCTCGGGCAGGCCGCCCGCGGCCTTCAGGTCCAGCAGCAGTTGCAGGCTGTCGACGCCCTGCTGGCTGTTGAAGGCCACCTTCTTGCCGTCGGGGGCGAAGACGCTGCCGCCGTTGGCCCACAGGATGGGATAGAAGCTCTGGTTGAGGCTGACCTCGGGCTTGCCGGGGTAGTCGAGCACGGCGACCTTCTTGGCGGCCAGCTTGGGCGCCGCCGCCTTGAGCTCGGCCAGCGTCTCGGGCACCTTCTCGACGCCCGCCTCGGCGAACAGCTTCTTGTTGTAGATGGGCGCGGTGATCGTCTGGTAGATCGGCACGCCGTACAGCTTGCCGTTCACGGTCAGCGCGGTGAGCGCGCTGGGCAGGTAGGTCGCCTTGTCCTTGCCCACCACGTCGTCGACGGCGTCGATGGTGCCCTGCTGGGCGTACTGGGGGATCTGGTCGGGACCCAGGACGACGAGGTCGAAGCCCTTCTTCGAGACCAGTGCCGTCGTGACCTTCTCCTGACGGCCCTCCCACGGCTGCTGGTCGATCTTGATGTCGATCGTCGCGTTCTTGGCCTCGAAGTCCTTCTCGACCTTGGCCCAGAACGCCTGGCTCTTGGCCTGGTCCCCGATGACGGGGTACATCCAGAGGGTCACGGTGCTCTTGTCCGAGCCGCTGGATCCGCACCCGGCGGCGGCGAGGGCCAGGGCGGCCGTCAGGCCGAGTGCCGCTGTCTTCCTCATCGGCGGATTCCTTTCGAGTAATACCGGTCCTGACCGAAACCTAGTAACGAGGACCTCGTGCGGTCAATGGGCGATACCTGAACGTAACTACGGCCTCCGCCGTCAACGCGCGGTGAATCGGGTGATCTCGCGGGCGACGGCGTCGGCGTGCTCGGCCGTGTAGTTCTCGTTCCAGTCGATGATCAGCAGCGTCTCGGCGACCAGCCGCTCGGCCTCGGGGCACGGGTTCGGGACGTAGCCGTCGAGCGGGTAGCGCGAGGAGCCGTAGATGGGCCGATCCCACAGCGGGGCGCGGTTCAGCGGCTCCTCCAGGTAACCGGCCCGCGCGGGTATCCCGGCCGCGGCCAGGTGCGCGGCCAGCTCCCGGGCGTCACCCTCGGGCCGCACGATGGGGAACAGCCACCAGGCGTGCCCCTCCGGGCGCGGCAGCCGTACCCCTGGCAGGCCCTGAAGGGCGTCGAGCAGCCGTACGGCCGTGCGGCGGCGGGCCGCGACCACGCCGGGCAGCTTGGCGAGCTGGGCCCGCGCCACGGCGGCCTGCAGCTCGGTCATGCGGTAGTTCAGGCCGAAACCGGCGTGTGAGCGCCCGGCCGCCCGGTCCCAGCCCTTGTCGGCGAACAGCCGCATCCGGCGCGCCAGCTCGTCGTCCTCGGTGAGCGCCAGGCCGCCGTCGCCGCAGGTGATGTGCTTCCACTGCTGCAGGCTGAGGGTGGCGACGTCGCCCACCGTGCCGGCCGGCCGGCCGTCCGGCAGCTCGGCGAGCCACGCCTGGGCGCAGTCCTCGATCAGCGCCAGGCCGTGCTCGTCGGCCAGCGCCCGCAGCTCGGCCACGCGGGCGGGCGCGCCGAACAGGTGCACGGCCATGATCGCCCGAGTCCGCGGGCCGATCAGCTTGGCCACCGCGCCGGGGTCGAGATTGCCGTCCGAGGGATCCACATCCGCGAAGACAGGGACCGCGTTCTGCGCCAGGATGGGGGCCACGGTCCCGAAGTCGGTGATCGGCGTCGTGATGATCTCGTCTCCGGGGTCCGGCGCAGCCGCCACGACCGACAGATGGAGGGCCGCGGTGCCGGAGCCGCACGCGACCGCGTGGCGCACGCCGTACAACGCGGCGACCTCGCGTTCGAGCGCTCTGGTCTCGGTCCCCCAGACGGAGCTGAGCATGCCCGAGCGGATCACCCGCGCCGCGGCGGCCACCTCCTCGTCGCCGAGCGTACGGCCGGCGGCCTCGGCCATGGACGGGAACTTCACAGGGGCACCTCACAAGATATAATTGCGGTCTTGACCGAAAACAGCGAGAGGGAGGCGTGGGTGGGAATCGTCATCGGGGTCGTCGGCCCGCATGATCTGGTCGACGACGTCGCGGCCACCTGCGAGGAGCAGCCCGGCGTCACCGCGCTGCGCCTCGACTACGACCACGAGTCGCAGGCGCCCGCGATCGTCGAGGCGCACGCCGCCGCCGTGGAGGGGTGGCTGTTCACCGGCATCGTCCCGTACATGCTCTCCCGCGACGCCGAGGTGCTGAGCCGGGCCGCCGCGTTCGTCGACTACTCGGGCGCGACGCTGCTCAGCGCCCTGGTACGCCTGCAGCACGAGGGCCAGGACGTCACCGGGCTGTCGATCGACACGCTGCCCGCGGCCGACGTGGTGGCCACCTTCGCCGAGGCCGGGCTGCCCGCCGACACGCTCAGGACGCTGCCCTACCGGCCGGAGATGACCTCCAAGAAGGCGATCGCCTTCCACAAGCGCGGCCCCGCCCATCCGGTGATCACCTGCCTGAGCTCGGTGCACGAGGCGCTGCGCGGCGAGATGCACGTGCTGCGCCTGGCGCCGTCCGTCCACTCGGTCCGGGTGGCGCTGCGCCAGCTGCTGCTGACCGCCGAGGGGCAGGCGCAGGAGGACGCGCAGATCGCGCTCGGGCTGATCGAGGTCGAGAACGAGGAGGGGCTGCTGCGCGAGGCCACCGCGCTCGGCGGCACGCTGGCCGCCTTCCGGGGCGGCACCCATCTCCTGGTCACCACCCGGGGCCCGCTGCACGACGCCACGGGCGGCTTCACCGGCCTGCCCATGCTGGGCCGCCTCGCGGCGCAGAATCAGGTGGTACGCGTGGGTTTCGGGCTGGGCCGCAGCGCGGCGGAGGCGGAGAGCCTGGCCCGCCGGGCCCTGGCCCGCGCCCGGCGCATCGGCGACATCGCGGCGGTGCTGTCGCTGCGCGCCGACACCGACATCGTCCTGGAGTCGGTCGCCGGCGTCCCGGAGTCGGAGCGCAACCTCTCGGTGATCGCCCGCCGCGTGGGGCTGTCGGTGGCGACTATCGAGCGGCTGCTGGAGGCGCGATCGGCGGCGGGCGACGAGCCGCTCACCACCAGGGAGATCGCCGACCGCCTCGACGTCCAGCAGCGCACGGCCCGGCGCATGCTGCACCGGCTGGAGCTGGCCGGGCTGGCCGAGCGCACGGGCAACCTCACCAGCGGCTCCAGCGGCCGCCCCCTGACCCTGTACCGCCTCACTCTCTGAGGCGGCGGGCTCGGGGACGGCTGACTCGGGGACGGCCGTTTTGGGGACGGCCGGCTCGGGGACGGCCGGCTCGGGGACGGTGCCGCTGGCTCGCATGAGGGTCAGGCGAGCCAGCGCGACAGGCCGGCGCTGACGAAGTCGTCGTCCCGCAGCCACGGGTAGGCGGCCCAGATCCGGTCAAGCTCCGCGAGCTGCCCCGGGGAGAGCTCCTCCGCCGGGTCCAGGCACCAGCGCCCCGCCAGCAGCCCCTGACGGCGCAGCACCTCGTGGATGCCGGGGATGCAGCCGTGAAAGGCGTTGGCCGAGTCGAAGATGGCGGCGTTGGCGTCGGTGAGGTGACCGTCGAGGGTGAGCAGCCGCCGCATGGCCGCATCATCGCCCGCGCGGGCCAGCTTGGCCTCCTCCAGCAGTTCGACCGCCCGCCGTACCCAGACCGCCCACTGACCGAGCAGCCCGCCGACGAACTCGATCTCCACCTCGTGCCCGTCCACGACCACCCGGTGGGTGGTGACGAGATCGGCCAGGATGTGGTCGTCATTGCCGGTGTAGAGGGCGACCTCGGCCGCGCGACCGGCCCGGACCACGCCGTGGAGCACGTCGAGCGTGCGGTAGCGGTCGAAGGGGGCGACCTTGATGCCCACCACGGACTCGATCGCCGCCAACCGGGTCCAGAAATTCCGCGACAAAGGGCGTCCGCCGACCGCGGTCTGCAGGTAGAAGCCGATGACCGGCAGCACCTCGCCCACCGCCCGCGCCCGCTCGATCAGCCCGTCCTCGTCCAGCTCCCGGCACGGGCTCAGCAGCACCATGTGGTAGCCGAGCGACCTGGCCAGCTCGGCCTCCGCCACGGCCTGCCGCGTGGTCCCGGTCGCGCCCGCGACGAGGACCACCTCGCGCTCGTACTCCCCCGCGGTCCGCGCGGCCAGCTCCAGCACCGGCGGCAGCAGGTCGGTGCCGTGGATGGCGAACTGCGTGGTGTGCACGCCCACCGCCAGCCCGCCCGCGCCCGCCTCGACGTAATAGCGGGTCAGCGCCCGCTGCCGCCGCTCGTCCAGCTTGCGGTCCTCGGTCAAGGCCAGCGGGTGCGCCGGAATCACCAGGCCGCGCCGGAACAGCTCGCGCACGGACGTCTGCGCCTCTGGAATCGTGCTGAGCACGTCGGATCCCCCTCGGGTCAATGGGCCGGGCACGCGGTTAGAAGCGGCCGTCACGGCGTTCGAACTTGGTGGGCTTGCCGAGCAACGGGCCGCCGTCGGCCACCCAGCGCGCCGTGTGCTCGATCAGCTCGGCGGGCGTGAGCTCGGGGTAGCCGAACAGGCGGTGGCACTTGCCGGCGTTCGACAGCAGCGCCGTGGGCGCCTCCTCGCCGCTGAACATCGGCTCCTTGCCCAGCGCCGCGCCGAGGTCCAGCGCCGCCTGCCGGACCGAGACCAGCTCGGGTCCGGTCACGTTGAGCACGTACGGCGGCGACTCGGCGAGCAGCAGCGAGCGGAGCACGACCTCGTTGGCGTAGCCCTGCCACACCACGTTGACCTGGCCGGTGGCCAGATCGATCGGCGCCCCGGCCAGGATCTTCCCGGCCAGGTCGACGAGCACGCCGTAGCGCAGTTCGACGGCGTAGTTGAGCCGCAGCAGCGACATGCGGGTGCCGTACGCCTCCGCGAAGTGCGACAGCACCCGCTCCCTGCCCAGGCAGCTCATCGCGTAGTCGCCGACCGGCCCGGTCGGCGAGCCCTCGGTGCTGCCGCCGCCGACGGGAACCAGCGGGTAGACGTTGCCGGTGGACAGGGCGGCGATCCTGGCGTCCCTGAACCTGTCGGCGACCCTGCCCGGCAGGTACGCGTTGGTGAACCAGGTGGCGTGCTCCCGGCCCTCGGTGCCGAACTTGGCGCCGACCAGGAACACCACGTTCGGCGCGTCGGGCAGCTCGCGCAGCGCCCCCTCGTCGGCCACGTCGGCGGCCACCACGGTGGCGCCGTCGTCCTGGAGCGCCTGGGCCAGCCCGGGTTCGGAGAACCGGGACACCGCGATGATCCGCCGGTCGCCACGCGTGGCGTTGAGCGCCAGCCGGACCAGGCTCGGGCCGAGCTTGCCGCCCGCGCCGAGGATCAGGATGTCGCCGTCGAGCCTGCTCAGGTCGTCGACGAGGGCGGCGCTCGGCCGCGCCAGCCGTTCCTCGAGTTCCGCTGTCGTCCGCACGCGGTCTACCTCCGTTACGTCATTTACGGTCCAGACCGTAACTGCGGCGGAGTTCGGCTGTCAATGGGCGCCCTCGGACGCCTGTTGGCGGGCGTCCTCGGGCGCCGCTCAACGGGTGGTTCGCGCGCCGGTCATTGGGTGGTTTCGCGGGCAGCGACCAGTACCTCCAGAATGGCCCGGGTCTGCGCCCACGGGACCGGGCTCGGCGCGCCCCCGACCATGGCCAGGAACGCCTCGATCGTCCCCTCGTAGCCCAGGCCCTTGACGTGGTCGTCACCGCCCTCGATCACCACGGTGTCGGTGCCGCCGCGCCGGTGAACGGTGACGGAGTAGGACTCCTCATCCGAGACGCCGAGGATCTCGACCGTGCCCGTGACGCCGCTGTCCCAGCGCAGGGCCATGACGCCGGTGTCCTCCGAGCGCAGGCCCGCGTAGTGCCTGGTGGCCGAGGCCGCGCCGGCCAGCCGTACGTCCGGGCCGAACAACGCGACCAGCAGCTCCACGCCGTGGATCCCCATGGTCACCATCGTCCCGCCGCCCTCGCCGGGGGTGTCCTGCCAGGCGTTGTAGCCATCGGCCCAGAGGCCGACGTCATGCCGTACGGTGGCCCGGACCGCGAGCACGTCGGCGGGGTCCACCCGCAGCCCCGCGAAGGCCGGAGCGAAGCGGAGCACCGAGCTGGACAGCACGCGGTCGTGGATCCGCAGCCGGTCCAGCTCGTTCAGCTGGGCGCGGGTGGCGACGGCGGGCTTGTTCACGAAGCAGGCCGCGCCGGTGTCGAGCACGGCCGCCAGCGCCCCGGGCACGCGCGGGCTCGGCACGGTCAGCACCACGCCGTCGGGTTCGGCGGCCAGCAGCGCGGCCAGGCTCGGCAGCACCTTGGCGCCGGGATGCTCTTCGGCGAAGCGGCTCAGCCGCTCCGGGTCCTCCTCCCACACCAGCAGGTCCGCGTGGCGGGCCAGGGTACGGGCGTCGGTGAAGGGATGGCTGGTGGCGAGACCGGCGAGGGCGACACGCATGACGGACTCCATTTCGCGACATGTCAGGAAATGGAGCCCATCATGGCATCAGCTAGAGCTCGTCCACCTCCGCGTGGGAGCGGCCGCCCGACAGCTTCGGGTAGCCGGGGCCGCGGTCGAAGAAGCGGCCCGCCGGCGGGCGCAGGTTGGCGCGGAGCTCGGCGGTGCCCTGCTCGTCGATGCGGTCGCCGTCCAGCACCACGCCGTAGTCGCCCAGGGCGCCGGCGATCGACACCTTGCCGTCGCGGACGTCCGCCGCCACGGCGCGCGGGTCCCGGTCGTACGGTGAGCCCCAGCCGCCGCCCCCGGTGGTGCGGATGCGGATGGTCTCGCCCGCCTGCACCTGGTGGTCGTCCACCAGGCCCTCCATCTCCTTGCCCGCAATCTCGACCCGGAACGGCCGCCCGGCCAGCCCGCCGTTGACGCCCCAGCACGACAGGATCGACCGGTCGGCGATCGACATGTACGAGGCGTCCCTGAGCATCCTGATGTGCTTGTCGTAGCCGAGCCCACCCCTGAACATGCCCGGCCCGCCCGAGTCGCAGGCCAGCGCCAGGCGCTCGACCCGGAACGGCCAGCGCGCCTCGGCGAACTCCACCGGGATGTTGCGCGAGTCGGGCACCACGTGGATGGTGTCCTCGCCGTCGGCGTACCAGCGCCCGCCGGAGCCGCCGCCGAGGACCTCCCTCATCAGGTACGGCACGCCGTCGGCGTCGGCGCCGTGGACGCCGGTGTAGCGGATCGTCTCCTGGTCGGCCGGCATGCGGCCGCCGGTGGCCTTGGCCAGCACGCCCGCGAGCACGCCGAGCAGGCGCAGGATCACGAACGTCCGGGCGTTGGTGGGCGCGGGGAAGATCGGGGTGAGCAGCGTCCCCTTCTCCGGGAAGACCATCTCGATCAGGGGGACGACACCCTCGTTGACGTCCAGCTCGGCCATGCGCTCCGGGGTGTCGGCGAGGTTGCGCAGGATGGGGGCCAGCCACTTCTTCAGGAACACGCCGTCGGCGTAGTCGCCCGCGTGGTTGATAGGCCCCTTGGCCTGCGGTGACGTGCCGGTGAAGTCGATCTTCAGCGGGGCGTCCGCCGCGTGGTCGACGGTGAGCGTGATCCGCTGGGCGTGCAGCCGCGGCTCGTCCACGCCGTCGTGCTCGGCATAGTCTTCCCAGGCGTAGGTGCCCTCGGGGATCTTGGCCAGCAGCTCGCGCCGGAACGTCTCCGTCGTCTTGCCGATGATCGCGTCGAAGCACTCCTCGACCTCGGTCCGGCCGTACCTGTCGAACAGCTCGCCCAGGCGGCGCGCCCCCATGAGGCAGGCCGAGCACTCGGCGTCGAGGTCGCCCGCGAGGGAGTCGGGCATGCGCGAGTTGCGGGTCATGATGCGCAGCGCGGCCTCGTTGGGCACGCCCGCGTCCCACAGCTTGATCGGCGGGACCATCAGCCCCTCCTCGTACACGCTGCGCGCGTGCGAGGGCATCGAGCCGGGCACGGAGCCGCCGATGTCGTCGTGGTGCCCGAACGCCTGCACGAAGGCCACCACAGAGCCCTCGTGGAAGACCGGGACGGTGACGCACAGGTCGGGCAGGTGGCCGATCCCGCCTTCCGACAGGTAGACGTCGTTGTGGAAGAAGACGTCGCCGGGGTTCATCTCCTCGATCGGGAAGTCGCGGACGATCGGCTGGACGAGCGCGCTGTAGGAGCGGCCGGTCAGCTTGCGCAGCCGGGCGTCGTGGATGCCCGCGCGGAAGTCGTGCGCGTCGCGGATCATCGGCGAGCGGGCCGTACGCGCGATCGCGGTCTCGACCTCCTTCTCCACGGAGGCCAGGGTGCCTTCGACGATCTCGACGAGAATCGGGTCAGCCACGCCGCACCTCCACGTTGCCGTAGTCGTCCACCTGAGCGGTGAAGCCGGGATGGATGGGGATCGTCGAGCCGTACTCCTCGATGACCGCCGGACCCTCGACCACCGTGCCCGGGTCCAGGTCGGACCGCTGGTGGATCGGTGTGTCGGCGGCCGAGTCGAAGTGCACGCTCCTGGTCACCGCCGCGGGCGTCTCGCCGTCGCGGGGCTCCCTGCGGCGGATGGCCGGGCGGGTGATGGGACCGATGCCGGAGACGCGCAGGTTGACCCATTCGACGCCGTGCCGCTCGTCGTCGCGATAGCCATAGCCGTAGAGCTTCTCGTGCGCCTGATGGAAGCGGTCCAGCACCTCCCGGCGCCACTCCTCATCCACCTCGCCCGCCGGGGCGGCCACGCGCACCTCGTACGCCTGGCCGTAGTAACGCAGGTCGGCGCTGCGGGCGTAGACCGGCTCGTCGAAGCCCTCCCGGTCGAGCGCCTGCGCCGCCTGCTCCTCCAGGTCGCGGAAGATGGTTCCGGCCGTCTCCAAGGACAGGTCGCGGGTGACGTACGTACGCACATAGTCGTTCTTGACGTCCACCGTGAGCAGGCCGAACGCCGAGACGTTGCCCGGATCGGGCGGGACGACCACCGCGGGCAGCCCCAGGATGTCGATCAGCCGGCAGGCCAGCAGCGGCCCCGAGCCGCCGAACGTCACCAGCGGGAAGTCCCGCACATCCAGCCCGCGCTTGACGGTGAGCTGACGGATGGCGTTGCTCTGGTTGAACGCGCTGATCTCCAGGATGCCCGTCGCGGTCCGCTCGGCGCTGAGCCCGAGCTTGTCGGCCAGCGCCTGGATGCCAGTGCGCGCGGCCGCCACGTCGAGCGGGATCTCCCCGCCGAGCAGGTGCGGCGGGATGCGGCCGAGGAAGACGTGCGCGTCGGTGACCGTCACCTCGGTGCCGCCCCTGCCGTAACAGAGCGGTCCGGGATCGGCCCCGGCCGACTTGGGGCCGACCTTCAGCGTGCCCTCGGGCGAGATCCAGGCGATCGAGCCGCCGCCCGCGCCGACGGTGACGATGTCGATCATCGGGATCTTGCACGGGTAGCGGCCGATGACGCCCTCGGTGGTGATGGACGGCTCACCGTCGATCACCACGGCGACGTCGGTGGACGTGCCGCCGCCGTCCAGGGTGATCACAGACGGGTGCCCCGCCGTGGAGGCGATGAGCGCCGCGCCCAGCGCCCCGGCAGCGGGCCCCGACAGCACCGTGGTGATCGGCTGGTTGACGACCTCGCGGGCCGACAGCACGCCGCCGTTGGACTTCATCACCGAGAACGGCATGCCGAGCCGGGCCGACAGGTTGGCCAGGTAGCGGCGCATCGTCGGCTTGACCGCCGCGTCCACGAGCGTGGTGACCGACCGCTCGTACTCGCGGTATTCGCGCAGCACGTCGCTCGACAGCGAGACGACCGCCTCGGGGTGCTCACGGGCCAGCACGTCCCGCATGCGCCGCTCGTGGTCCGGATTGGCGTAGGAGTGCAGGAAGCACACGCCGATCGCGGTGACGCCCTTGGCCTTGAGCCAGCGGGCCACCTCGGCGGCCTGCTCCTCGGCGAACGGGCGTACCTCGGCGCCGGTGTGGTCCAGCCGTCCCCCGACGGTCTTGACCAGGTGGATCGGGACGATCCGCGGCGGTTTGACCCAGAAGTAGGAGTTGCCATAGCCGTCGGGCACGCTCTGCCGGGCTATCTCCAGGATGAACTCGAAGCCCTCGGTCGTGATGAACCCCAGGTTCGCGATCCGGTCCTCGAGCAGTTGATTGGTGGCAACAGTGGTGCCGTGCACGACGGAACTCGCGTCGAGCGGCCCCAGCTTCTCGATGCCCCTGACGAACCCGTCGGCCGGGTTCGCGGGGGTCGAGGGGGTTTTGGTGGTGACGATCTCACCGGTCTGGTCGTCCACGGCCACCACGTCGGTGAACGTGCCCCCGGTGTCGACTCCAATACGGACGCTACGCATGGCTCCTCAGCTTCGGCGCCGGCCGAGCACTTCATCGATGACCCGGGGCGCGTTCTCAGTGCCAACATAGGCGGCCAAGCGCACCACTAGCTCCTGTGACCTGGCGAGTTCGGCCTCAACCCTGGCCTTACCCGACTGCCCCGCCTGCACGCCGAAGTAGGCGCCGATGATCGTGCCCACCACCCCGGCCACGCCCGCGAACAACGCCGCGAACTCCTTCGTGGCGAACACGGCGGCCCCGAAGGCCACCAGCACCGCGACGATCCCCGCCACGACCACAAGGAAGCCGTACCGCCACCTCGTGGCGTCGGCCTGCGCCGCCGTGAGGTCGTCGGTCGTCATCATCGCGTCGAGCGAGGGGGGCTTCTCTGTGACCACGGTTCCTCCTGATAACTCCAGGGGAGAAATCTCCCACGAGGTCAGGTAACAAGCCAAGCCGCTAAGGTGGCCCCCTGTGACCGACACGTTTGCCCTGTCCGCCGTCCCGTCCGGCGCCCGTGATGCCGTACTGAAGTTCTACTTCGGTCCCATGGACTGCGGGAAGTCCACGCTCGCGCTCCAGATGAACTACAACCACGGCCGCCAGGGCCGGCGCGGGCTGGTCCTGACCAAGCACGACCGCTCGGGCGGACCCCAGGTCACCAGCAGGATAGGGCTCGGTCTGGACGCCATCGAGGTCGTGGACTCCCTCGATCTGGTGACGCTCGTGACCGGCCACGACAGGATCGACTACCTGATCTGCGACGAGGTCTGCTTCTACACCGTCGACCAGATCGAGCAGCTCGCCGACCTGGTCGACGAGCACGGCATCGACGTCTACGCCTTCGGGCTGGCCTCGGACTTCAGGTCCGTGATGTTCCCGGCGGCGCAGCGGCTGTTCGAGCTGGCGGACGAGGTGTGCCGGTTGCAGGTGGAGGTGCTGTGCTGGTGCGGGCGCCCCGGCCAGCTCAATGGGCGGATCGTGGGCGGGGAGCTGGTCCGTACGGGCGAGCAGGTCGTGATCGGCGACACGGACGCGTCCCCGGTCCGCTACCAGGTCCTCTGCCGCCGCCACCACCGCGCGGGCCTCCTGGGCGAGGGCACTGTCTGAGCCTCTTCCTCACTCCCCCGGAGGGGGTAGTCCCTTCTAAGGACCCCAGCCATCACAGGCCGTCTATGTGACGAATCCCCCGGGGAACCATCGTCGAGCAGTCCCTCGGCCCGAGCCTAGATCAGCTTGTCGAGCAGCTCCCTGAGGCGGGCCGCGTCCTCAGGCGTCAGCTTCGCCAGGAACGTCCGCTCCGCCTCGTCCACAGCCTGACCCCCGTCGCGCAGCGTGTCACGGCCACGCGGGGTCAGCTCGACCATGTTCTTGCGCCGGTCGGCCGGATGCGGCCGACGGCTGACCAGCTTCTTGCCCTCCAGCGTGTCGATCATCGCGACCATCGTCGTCCTGTCGATCCGCAGCCGCGTCGCGGCCTCCTGCTGGGACAGCGGGTCGGCCGAGTCGAGCACGTTGAGCACCGCGAGCTCGCGGCCGTCGACGCCGTACGGCTCCAGGGCCGGGCCGGTGTGCTGGGCCAGGCGCAGGTTGGCGTGCTTCAGCAGGTATCCAAGGCGGCGTCTCGACACCTCCCGATTCTCGCACTAGCCTAATCGTCAGTAGAGCTGACAATCAGTGGAGCTGTCATATGCTGAGCTTCGGAATGAAGACCGTCCCTGTCGGCGTCACGTACGACACGCTGCTGCGAACCTGGCAGCAGGCCGACGCGGTCCCCGCCATCGAGCACGCGTGGCTCTGGGACCACATGCTGCCGCTGTTCGGGCCGGTGGACGCGCCGATCCACGAGGGCTGGACGATGCTCGCCGCCCTGGCCGCGCGGACCTCCCGGCTCCAACTGGGGCTCATGGTGACGAGCAACCTCACCCGGCCGCCGGCCGTACTCGCCAAGATCGCGGCGACCGTGGACGCCATCGCGCCCGGCCGGCTGGTCCTCGGCCTCGGCGTCGGCGGCACGCACCAGCCGGGCGACACGCTCGTACCCAGGGAGTACAACGCGTACGGCCTGCACATCGCCTCACCCGGTGAGGGCGTGGCCCGGCTGGCCGAGTCGTGCGCGATCATCAAGCGGATGTGGACCGAGGACCGATTCGACTTCGACGGCCGCTACTACCAGCTGCGCGAGGCGGTCTGCTCACCGAAACCGGCCGTCCCGCCGCCGCTGCTGATCGGCGGGTGGGGCGACAGGACACTCGGGGTGGTGGCCGAGCACGCCGACATCTGGAACGTGCCGGGGCCGCCGCACAACACGATCGAGTTCATCCGGGAACGGAACAAGGTGCTCGACGAGAGGTGCGCCGCCATCGGCCGCGAACCGGCGGAGATCACCCGCTCGACGCAACTCGTCGTCTCCACCGAAGACCCCGCCGCCGCCCGGTCCTCGATCCGGGAGCTCGCGGACGCCGGCCTGACCCACTTCGTCCTCGGCGTCCGCCTGCCCGGCCCCGCGAACGTGGCCGAATGGCTGGCCGAGGAGATCATCGCTCACACGACACGGTAGCCGTCGCCATCGCGCACACGACGCAGTGGCCGTCGCCATCGCGCACACGACGCAGTAGCCGCCATCCCCGCCAAGGCGGCGCAGTAGCCGCCATAACCTCTCAAACGGCGCAATAGCCGTCGTCACAGCCGTCGGCCGGGGGCGCGAGGATGGTCACCGGAGTCTGGCCGGTGCGGGCCGCCACCTCGTCGAGGGCGGCGTCGAACGTCTCCGCCGGCTGCGCTCCCGACACCGCGAACTGCCCCTCGAACAGGAACAGCGGCACACCCGTTATCCCCAGCGCCCGCGCCCGGCCGAGCTGCTCGCGTACCTCCTGCGCGCCCTCACCCGGCGGGTGATCCACGCCCAGTTCGGCGGCCAGCTTCGTGAGCACGTCCTGGTCACCGACGTTGAGCCCGTCGGTGAAGTGCGCGTGGAACAGCCGATCGACCGCCTCCAGCCCGCGCCCCTGCCGGGTGGCGAGTTCGACCAGCCGGTGCGCCTCGAAGGTGTTCGCGCTGATCGCCTGCGAGAAGCGCAGGTCCAGCCCCTCTTCCGCGGCGACGGTGGTGACATGGGAGGTCATCTGCGCGGCGTTCCCACCGAACTTCCGCTCCAGCGACGGGAGCAGCGGTTCGCCTTCTGCGGGGGCGTCCGGGTTCAGCTGGAACGGGCGCATGGTGATGTCCACGATGCCGCCCTTGGCGCGGAAGCGGTCGGCCGCTCGGCCGAAGCGGGTGTGGCCGATGTAGCACCAGGGGCAGACGATGTCCGAAAATATCTCGACTTTCACGCTCGACCACAACCTCTACGACCCCGGCCCCATTCCACCGGCCTGGGCCGTATGTGTGCGCGGCCTTGTCCGTACTCCCGCACGGCCTTGGCCGGATGCGCACGGCCTCGGCCGGCCGCTCCCCCGCTGGCCCGCTCCCCCGCCGGGCCGGTCACCCGGCCGCCAGTTCCTCCAGCCGGTAGGGGAGGTAGGCCGAGTCGTCCACCAGGGCGGAGGCGCCGCGCCACCAGCCGAACCACTCCCCGCTGCGCCACATCCAGTCGACCCGCTCGATGGCCGCCACCACGTCGCCGACCGTCTGCCACCGCTCGCCCAGTTGCTCGCGGGTGGCGCCGTGCCGTAGCGCCCAGGCGCGCAGGATGCCGACGGCGGTGCCGGGTACCTCACGGGCGTACGGGTCGGGGTCCTCGTCCGGCAGCCGGTGCGGTCCGAGCCCGGCCGCCACTCCCCAGCTCCACTGGGCCTCGGCGGGACGCGAGTAGCGCAGCGAGTGGAAGTCGAGGTTCGACCCCAGGTCCTCGTCGGGCCGCCGGGTGACCACCGCGTCGAGCCGCCCTCCGGCGTCGAAGTGTACGACGAGCCGCTGCCCCGGCTTCGCCCCGTCCGGCAGGTCGAAGCGGTCCTCGGCCTGCCACGAGTTGAGGTCCACCTGGGCGACGGGCTGGCCCCACAGCTGGTCGGCCGCGTCGTCGGAGATCCAGGCGGCGAGCATCTCCAGGGCGGTCAGGTCGGTCCACGGCTCGATCGCGACGGCCGTACGCAGCACCTCGTCGGGCGCGGGCAGCTTGCCGCCCCTGGGCCGCGTCCACCACTCCTCACCCAGCTCCCGCGCACCGACCAGCAACGCGGCGATGGCGGCCAGCTCGGCGGACCGCCTGGTGAGAGACGCGCCGAGCGCCAGGCTCAGGCAGCGGCCGACCCGGTCGTCACCGAGCACGGAGCGCGCGTCGCCGATCAGCGCCTCGGCGGTCGGGCGCTCCTCTCCAAGTAGGTTGCGTATGACTCGCCGGGCCTCGGTTCGTGCGTCTTCAGCGTGTGCCTGCCGCATATAGCCACGCTACGCCTGGAGATCCTTTTCCGCGAGAGCCTAGTCCTGCGCTCATGAGCAGCCCGTTTGACGACATCGACCGCCCTCGGGCAGCGGGCGGTCCGACGGCGCGCCCGCCCTCGATCCCTGAGCCCACTCCCGGACACCAGCCGACCTGACGGTGCGGCCTTGGAGGACCGCGCCGCCACCCGGGGCGTGGGTCGCCCGGCGACCAGCGGGATGGCGCCGGTTCTCTAGGGCAACGGCCCATGGCCTGGTCGAACAATCCGTCAGTGGCCCGATCGGGCAACAGTCAGTGGGCGTGGACGACGGCCCGGTCGGGCAACCGTCAGCGATGTCGGCAGCGGCCTGAGCGCGCAACCGTCAGTGACGCCAACGACAACGACTCCGGGCGATGGTCAGTGGCGTGGACGGCGGCCTGCCCGGCCGAACAGCCAGCCCACGGCGACGCCGGTCAGCGCGATGCCCGCTCCCATGCCGAACGACGCCAGCATCACCCAAGGCCTCGTCTCGGTGTGGCTCTTGGGCGGGCGCTCGTACACGCCGGACGGCCGTTCGTACACGGCGGGCGCCCGACGCCCCTCCGCGACCTCGTCGGCCGTACGCGCCATCGCGGCTCGCCGGGCGGCCAACTCGTCCACCCCCGTACCGTCCGGGGCGAGCAACGGACCCTCCGGGAGGCGCAAATGGTCCTCGACGGCCGCGAAGAACTCCCCCGCCGTCCTCTTGGCCACCGAGCCGAGCATGCGCTGCCCCACCCCGCCGATCATCCCGCCGACGACCGCGTCGGCGTCGTAGTCGACGCGGGTCCCCTCGTCGACCTCGCTGAGCCGTACGTGCACCGTGGCCTCCACCGTCCCCGGCGCACCCTGGCCGCGCGCCCGCAGCACGAAGCTCTCCGGCGCCGACGGTTCGGACAGCGACACCTCGCCCTGGTAGACGCCCTTGATGGAGGCGACCCCCGCCGTCACCGTCATCCGGTACGTGTCCGGCCCCGTCTCCTCCAGGCGCTCACAGCCGGGGATGGTGCGTACCAGCACCTCCGGATCCTGAAGCGCGTCCCACACGCGATGCCTCTCGACGCCGATCATGGCGCTACCTGCGACCTTCACACCGCCACTCTAGGGACGAAGCGCGTTTCGCGATAAGGGCAACACTCGCCAGAGGGACGATCCCTCCTTATCGCCAATCCCTCCCTATCGCTAATCACTCCTCATCGCTAATCACTCTTATCGGATGTACTCGCCCGCCGATCATGCCTGGCAGGATGGGACCGGTGTGCGACGAGCGAGCCCCGGGGCGAAAGACGACGACCGTGGCTCACGTGGCGGCGGTCGCGCTGCTCCTGGCCGGTTGCGCGGCCAACGGCGGACCAGGCCGTACGACAGACGGCCCAGAAAACGCGACAAAGGGCACGGTCACCCGCACCCCCGAACAAGGCCCTGACGCCGCGACCACCCGGCCGCTCGACGGCCCGCCCGGCGCTCTGCCCCGGCGCGGCGAGGTGAAAGAGATCCAGGCCACGGGCTCCTTACCTCCGGTGATCAGCTCCATCCCCACCAACCGCAAGGTCGTCTTCCTGACCATCGACGACGGGTGGGAGCAGGACCCCGGCTTCCTGGCGCAGGTACGTGACCAGCGCATCCCGATCACGGCGTTCGCCATGCGGGACGCGGTGGAGGCCAAGGGCACACCCGACCCCGCCGGTGGGCCCGGCCGGTTCGTAGGGGCCGGGAAATGGGGATATTTCCGCTCGCTGCGTGACGCCCACGTACCCGTCGAGAACCACACCCTCACCCACCCGAACCTCCGCCTCCTCGGCTACGACGCCCAGCGACGGGAGATCTGCGGCTCCTCCACCATTATCAGAAGGCAGCTGGGGACCAGGCCGACGCTGTTCAGGCCGCCGTTCGGCAACTACAACACCGACACGCTCAGGGCCGCCAAGAACTGCGGCCTGAAGTCGGTCCTTCTCTGGACGGCCACGGTGCAGCCGGGCGGCAAGATCGCCTACCAGGTGCCCGACAAGCGCCTGCGCCCCGGCGACATCCTGCTGCTGCACTTCCGCCCGAACCTGGCCAGGGACTTCCGCATCCTGGTCGACAAGATCAAGCGCCGGGGCTTCGAACTGGGCAACCTCCAGGCGTACCTGGACGCCGCCACCGCCCGCTGACCCCTGTACGCCATCGTGGGACCACCGATCCGCACGCTTGTGACAAAGATCGCATAGCCGTGCTCTACAGGCTGTAGTACTACTTGAAGTAGATGCACTACAGCTTGTAGAGCTAAACACCCGGTGGGGGGAAGATGGACGCGCTCGATCTCGCGCGGTGGCAGTTCGGGGTGACCACCGTTTACCACTTTCTGTTCGTGCCGTTGACGATCGGCCTGGGCGTCTTCGTGGCCGGTCTCCAGACCGCCTGGCACCGGACGGGGAAGGAGCAGTATCTCCGGCTGACGAAGTTCTTCGGCAAGCTGTTCCTGATCAACTTCGCCATGGGAGTGGTCACCGGCATCGTGCAGGAGTTCCAGTTCGGCATGAACTGGAGCGAATACTCGACCTTCGTCGGCGACGTGTTCGGGGCGCCCCTGGCCATGGAGGCATTGCTGGCCTTCTTCATGGAGTCCACGTTCCTGGGGCTGTGGATCTTCGGCTGGGAGCGGCTGCCGAAGAAGGTCCACCTGGCGTGCATCTGGGCCGCCGCCATCGGATCTAACTTGTCCGCGTATTTCATCCTCGCGGCCAACGCCTGGATGAAGCACCCGGTCGGCTACGAGGTGGTCGACGGCCGGGCCAGGATGACCGATCTGTGGGCGGTCCTCACCAACCCCACCGCGATCGCCCAGGTGCCGCACGTCGTCGGCGCCGCCTTCATCGTGGCGGGCGGGTTCGTACTGGCGGTCTGCGGCTACTGGCTGCTCAAGACGAAGGCCCCCATGTGGCGCAGCGCCGCCCGGGCCGCACTGGTCATGACCGCACTGGCCGGCGCCGTCGTAGCGGGCACCGGCGACACCTCGGCCCGGCTGCTGTACGAGCAGCAGCCGATGAAGCTCGCCGCCGCCGAGGGCCTCCAGCACGACACCGCCGGAGCCCCGTTCTCCATCGTCCCCGGTGTCGAGATCCCCAGCCTCCTCAGCCTCCTCGCCAGCCACGACCCCACCGCCACCGTCCAGGGCACCGAGGACCTGCAGGCCCGGCTCGAGCAGCAGTTCGGCCCCGGCGACTACCGGCCCAACCAGACCGTGGTGTTCTGGTCGTTCCGGGTGATGATCGTCTTCGGCCTGACCACGGTGGGGCTGTCGGTGCTCGGCCTCTGGCTCACCCGCCGCAGGCGCGACCTGCCCCCCTGGCTGGCCCGGATCATGGTGCTGGCCCTGCCGCTGCCGTTCCTCGCGATGATCTCCGGCTGGCTGCTGAGCGAGATAGGCCGCCAGCCGTGGACGGTGACGGGCGAACTGCTCACGGCCGCGAGCGTGTCACCCGGCGTGAGTCTCGCCGAGGTGGCCACCTCGCTCACGATCTTCACACTCCTGTACGGCGGGCTCGCGGTGGCCGAGGCCGTACTCCTGACCAGGCACGTACGCAAGGGCCCCGAGCAGACGGAGCCCGTCCCCGCGACCGAGCGACTCCAGCCGTCGCTGATGTACTGAGGTGGAGACAGTGGTCAACCTGTGGTTCGTCATCATCGCCTTCCTCTGGACCGGCTACTTCGTGCTGGAGGGCTTCGACTTCGGTGTGGGCCTGCTGGCACCGTTCGTGAGCAGGGGCCCGGAGCAGCACCGGCAGAGCCTGGAGACGATCGGCCCGGTCTGGGACGGCAACGAGGTGTGGCTGATCACCGCGGTCGGCGCCATGTTCGCGGCCTTCCCCGCCTGGTACGCCGGAATGTTCAGCGCCTTCTACCTCCCGGTCGTGCTCATCCTGGTGGGCCTGATCGTGCGCGGTGTCGGCCTGGAGTGGCGCGGCAAGGTGACCAATACGTTCTGGTGCGATCTGGGCATCGTGGTGGGCAGCGCCCTCCCGGCGTTCCTGTGGGGCGCGATCTTCGCCGACGTGCTCTTCGACAGCGCTCTCGCGGCGCTCGTGGGCGGCCTGTTCACCCTGGCGACCTGCGTACTCCACGGCGCCGTCTTCCTGTCCCTCAAGACCGAAGGCCCCGTACGACGCCGCGCCCGCGCGGTTGCCCTGGCCGCGAGCGCCGTGGTCCTGCCGCTGGCCGTGGCGGCCCTGTCCAGCCTGGGCTCGATCTCCGCCCTAATGGCCATGGCGGCGCTGGCCGCCGGGGCGGCGCTGACGTACCGCCGCAGGGAAGGCTGGGCCTTCACCGCCACCGCCGGCGCCATCGCCCTGGCCTCGGTGGCGGTCTTCGCCGAGCTCCGATGGGCCCCGCTCCCCGGCATCACGCTGACGGACGCGGCCTCGGGACCCTACACGCTGACGATGCTCAGCTGGATCGGGCTGATCACGCTGCCGTTCGTACTGGTCTACCAGGGCTGGACCTACTGGGTGTTCCGCAAGCGGGTGACCCTGACGACGCACTGAAGGATCAGCGGTGGGTGCGCAGCGCGGTGAGCAGCCATTGGAAGGCCGGGACCGCCGGCGGATCCGGCGGCAGGCCCTGGAGGAGCCGCAGAAGCTGCCAATACCGCTCGACCCTGGGCTCGGCGACCAGTCCCAGCCAGTCTGTCAGGGAGACGGTCTCCTCGGCGGGAAGGTCCAAGGGGATGATCCGGTCAAGAATCACCCGCGCGCCTGGCGACTCCGGCGGGGTCCCCTTCTCCAGGGCGGCGGCCGCGTGCTCAAGGACCAGGGGCCGGAGGTTGAGGCCGAACTCGAGGCGATTGTCCTGCCGTCCGCTCAGGACCAGCTGCCGTACCGTCCGCTGGAAGCTCTCGTCGGCGACCAGCTCGGCCAGCTCTATCCAGGCGTTCACCTGCTCGGCCGTCGGGTCCTCGGGAAGGTCTGCGGGGATGTCACGCATCCAGTCCGCGACGAGAGCGGCGTCCTCGTCGAGGATGTCGGCGAATGCCGCATCAACGAACTCGTCGATGATCTGCTGGCGTTCCCGCGCCGACAATCGGGCTAGCGCGTGCATCAAGGTGATCTCCTCTGTGGTGCTGTCACGTTGGGCGAGAACATGCAGGACGGCACGCCGTACCTTCAAGGTGCGGATCTCCGCGTCGAGGGCTTTGACGTGGGTCTGCGCCAGTTCCCGCAGTGCGACCCGCTTTTCCACGATCTGCTGGATGGCATCAAGGCCGAGCCCGAGATCGCGAAGGGTCCGGACCAGGTCCAGCCGTGCGACCGCCTCCGCGTCATAAAGCCGGTATCCCCCGCTCGACCTGTGGGCTGGTGGGACAACGCCGCTGTCGGACCAGAAGCGGATCGTGCGCGCCTGCAGCCCGGTGCGCTGGGCCAGCTGCCCAATCGTGTAGAGATCGGTCGCATCGCTCATGGCTCGACTCTGCACCTTCCACCCACTGGAACCTCAAGCGATGCGACGGACATTCTCGCCTGAGTTGGCGGCGGCCTGATCCGATGGTAGGCAGCCGCACCGAAAGAGGGCGCCTTCACCTATGTCCGGAATATGTCCGGTCATACTGCCTTGCTCAGTGGGCATCGCTTGCCAAGAGTGGAGGCGCACGGCTCTCGTGGTTGTCGTCGCCGGTCGCACCAGGAGCTCATGTGGCACACCCGTGGAAGAACAGGCAGCGTGCCGGAGTCGTCGCGTTCGGCGCCGTGGCCATGCTCGTCCTCTTGGTGAGCGCGGTGGTCAGCGTGGCCATCGTGACCACCACCGCGACAGGGACGGCCCGCGAACCGTCGGGCGCCTCTTCTGGTGAGCGGATTCGACTCGCGGAAGCCGCCGAGCCTGTCTCGTCGTCCACTCCAGAGACATCGCAGGAGCCTGCCACCTCTCCCTCTTTCTCGCCGGAATCGAGCGCCGCAGCGCTCCAAGGCCCGGCCACACCGGCCACCTGACGAACTCCGAGCCCTGGCCACCCTGCCCGCCTGACGTTCGTTCTCCGACGATCAGTACCGACGACGAGGAAACTCCCATGTCCCATGCCCCCGCGCAGCCGCTGCGCGTCCTGCTCTTCGGCTACGGCCTGGCGGGCCAGGTGTTCCACGCCCCGCTGCTCACCGCCGGCGGCGACTACACGATCGACGTCATCGTGACGTCCGACCCTGCCCGTTCCGCGGCGGCCCGCGCCGCCCATCCCGGCGCCCAGGTCGTGGCCGACGCTGACGCGGCGTTCGCGCTCGCCGGTGACTGCGACCTCGCCGTGGTGTGCACGCCGAACGACACCCACGTCGAGCTGGCCCGCCGCGCCCTCGACGCGGGGCTGCACGTCGTCGTCGACAAGCCACTCGCCCTGACCGTACAAGAGGCGGAAGGACTCATCGAGGCGGCGGACGCCGCCGGCCGCACTCTCACGGTCTTCCAGAACCGGCGCTGGGACGGAGACTTCCTCACCGTGCGCGACGTACTCGCGTCGGGTGAGCTCGGCGACGTCTGCGGGTTCGAATCAGCCTTCGAGTGGTGGCCGCCCGAGGTCACCACCGGCCGCAAGGACCAAACGACCGTGGCGGACGGCGGGTGCATCCTCTACGACCTCGCGCCCCACCTCATCGACCAGGCGCTCATCCTCTTCGGCCCGGTCCGCGAGGTGTATGCCGAGGTGGACACGCGCCGCCCGCACGCGGTGAACGACGACGACGTACTCATCAGCCTGGAGCACGAGAACGGCGTCCGGAGCCGGCTCTGGATGAGCAGCCTGGCGGCCCAAGAACGCCCGCGATTCGTCCTGCGCGGTACGCGCGGCGCCTACGTGACATTCGGCCTCGACCCGCAGGAGTCCCAGCTCCAGGCGGGCAGGCGCCCCGACGACGCCGACTTCGGCGCCAAAGCTGGGGACGGATCGGTGCCGGTGCCGACCTACGCGAGGTACCGACACGGCGCGGCTCTTACGAGTCGTACTACCCCGAGCTCGCCGCGGCGCTGCGCGCGGGGTCGCGGCCACCGGTCGATCCGCGCGACAGTATCGCGGTAATGCGGATCATCGAGGCGGCTCTCAGCTGACCGAGACAGGCCCGCCTGGCTAGCCTGCGATAGGAAGGAACCGGATTTCGAGCCTCTGCGCGCGGGTTTTTACCGTGTGAGGGCATAGAATGCCGGTACATGCCTCATCTACAGGTGGAGGCGCAGCTGTGCTGGTGGGATTTCGAGCCGCGAACATCCTGTCGTTTCGCGATGAGTTCGAGTTGTCGCTGCTTGCTCCGGAGGGAGCCGACCGGGCCGCGCGAGCCCTCGATGGCCTGCACGTCTCACCCGTGGCCGCGATCTTCGGCGCCAACGCGTCGGGGAAGACCAACGTGCTGGCGGCCATGCGTTGGATGCGTCACGCCGTACTCGATTCGGTCGCGGACTGGGCACGCGTCAAAGGGGTGCCCAGACGGCCATTCGCGCTCGATCGCGAGGCGATGCAGGAAGCGTCTCTGTTCGAGGTCGACGTCGTCATTCGGGGAGACCGGTACGTCTACGGCTTCGAGGTGTCCGACGAACGGGTGGAGACGGAATGGCTGCATGTCTTCCCCAGGGGGAGCCGCCGACGACAGGTCTGGTTCGATCGGGACGCCGAGCGAGTGGAGCGGGGGGAGGATGAGTATCGGTTCCCCAGCGATCGCCTCAAGGGCGCGAAGAAGCCCGTGATCGACTACACCAGACCCAACGCGCTCTTCCTCACGGCCGCAGGATCACTTCAGCTCAAACAGCTGGTGCCCTTGTATGACTGGTTCAAGGAGAATCTGTGGCTGGTCAGCCCGGATGACGATCTGCGGCAGCGGGATGCCTACACCCGCTGGGGGCTTCTGAAGCCTGAGTTCCGCGAGCGCGTCGAGGGCCTTCTAGCGGTCGCCGACCTGGGCGTGGCTGGAGTGGTGGTCGAGGATCGCGGAGAGGAGATGCCGGAGGTCTCCCTGGTCCACCAGGGTAAGGACGGATCCACGGCATTCGACATCCACCAGGAATCCTTCGGCACACTCGCCTGGTTCGCCTTCCTCGGACCGCTACTCAAGGCGCTCGACCATGGCGCGGTGCTGCTGGCTGACGAGCTGGATTCCAGCTTGCATCCGGTCCTGGTGGCCGAGGTCGTCCGGCTCTTCGAAGACCCCGTAGCGAACTCACGAGGAGCGCAACTCGTATTCACCGGGCACGACGCGACGTTGTTGAGCAAGGCGCATGTCGAGCGGCCGCTGGATCGCGAGCAAGTGTGGATCACCGAGAAACGGAGCACCGGCGAATCGGAGCTCTACCCGCTCACCGATGTCGGTGTACGCGTTGACGAGAGTCTGGAGCGCGGATACCTGCGCGGACGATACGGCGGCGTGCCACGTATTGGGCTCAGCGGAATGGCTGTGGAGGTCGAGAAGCAGACCGCCGGAGCCGATGCGTGAGCCGAGTAAAAAGAGCCGAGTAAAAAGAAAGGGCCCGCCGACCGGTGCTGCCCGAGCGCCTCGTGCGGTCTCTGAGGGGCGCAAACGCCAGGTGATCTACGCGGTGGTCGAGGGTGAGACCACCGAGCGGGACTATCTGGATTACTTGGAAAGGAGGTTCGCCGGCGACCCACGCACTTTCGAGATCAAGGTCCTTTGGAAGCGCAATGGTCTGAAGCCTCACGAAGTGGTGAACCGCGCGCTGGAAAAGCTCGGCGAATTGGACGATCCGCAGCGCGAACAGGTGTGGGCGTTCTTTGACAGAGACGAGCACTGCGGTGTCGAGGAAGCACATGCTCAGGCCGAGTCGGCGGGGGTGAAGGTTGCCTTCTCCCATCCGTGCTTCGAACTCTGGCTTCTGCTCCACTTCGCGTCCGGGGTGTCGGGAGCACGGACGTCGAAAGGCGTCCAGGATCAGCTTCGAGCGGTTCATCCGGCCTTCCGTGATTTCGGCAAGAGCCTTGAAACCGCACATCGACGAGCGCTGGAGGGCCAGGAAGCCATTGCGGTCGGTCGGGCGAAGACGCTGATCACCAACTGCCCGAGTTTGGAATGCACAGCGAGGAAGGGCCACGCGCAAGAGTGCAAGGTGGTCGATCGAGTTCCCTCTACAGAGGTATGGAAGCTTCTCGGAGAACTCGGCATCGTGCCTTGCTGAACTGCGAATGATCCCTGGTATGCCGCCTTACTCTTCCGGCGAAGCGCTGGGAAAGCAGTCCGAGCGAAGCGAGGCCCGCCAGGGGGCGGGCGTGAGCCCGCCTGGGGGGACGTCCGGAGCGAAGCGGAGGCCCTTTTGGGTGGGTGGGCAGCAGACGGCCAACCACCGAATCGGGTAAGGGTGGGAAAGAAGAACGCCCGGAGCGAAGCGGAGGCCCTCTGCGGGCGGGTGGGCAGGAAAGAACGCCCGAAGCGGAGGTCCTTTATGGCGGCCCGCTGGTGCTGGCGCGCAAGATGACCGTGCCTGGCACCCGTTCGATGCGCCGTCGTCCCCGGCTCCCGTCCCGCAGGGCCAGAGCGATCACCCGCTCCCCCATCTCCTCCAACGGCAGCGACACCGTCGTCAACGGTGGTGTCAGGTCCCGTACCACCGGGATGTCGTCGAAGCCCGCCAGCGACACGTCCTCCGGCACCCGCAGCCCGCGTTCCCGCAAGGCGGCCAGCGCTCCCACCGCCATCACGTCGGTGGCGGCGAACAGGCAGGTGGCGTCGAGCCCCCGGTCCAGGAGGGCGGACGCGCCGGCGTAGCCGCCCTCGCGGTTGAACGGGCCCTCCTCGATCTGGTCGACCGTCACCCCGGCCGCCGCCAGGGCGTCGCGGAAGCCGGCGACCCGGTCCACGACGGTGCTGAGGCCGGGCGGGCCCGACAGGATGGCAAAGCGGCGGTGGCCGAGGGCGAGCAGGGCGCGGGCCAGGGCGGCGGCGCCCTCGCGGTTCTCCGGAAGTACGGTGTCGACGCGCAGGCTGCGGTGCCGGCTGACCACGGCGACCCGGCCGCCGGCGTTCAGGTAGGGGCGCAGTTCGACGTCCATGGCCCGTTCCCAGCCGCGGTCCTCGAAGCCGGAGCCGATCAGCAGGATCGCGCGGGCCCGCTGGGCGCGCAGCATGGAGACGTAGGCCACCTCGCGCCTGCTGTCGCGGAAGGTGCTGGCCAGCATCACCAGCAGGTCGCGCTGCGCGGCGGCGCGCATGACGCCTCTGGCGATGCCGGAGAAGTAGGGGTCGCTGACGTCGTGGCAGATGACGCCGACGGTCTCGTTGGAGGCCCGGACGAGGGCCTGGGCGTGGGCGTTCGGCGTGTACGCGAGCTCGGAGGCGGCGGCCTCGACCCGGTCGCGCAGGTCTTCGCGGACCTTGGCGGTGCCGTTGAGGACACGTGAGGCGGTGGCTAGGGAGACTCCGGCGGCCATGGCCACATCCCGGAGAGTGACGTGAACGCGCTCGGCCACTCGCCCTCCTGTAACAGGAAGTTAACGACCATTGACCCCTGGACCATGCCGGGTTAGCGTACCGCAGGAAAGCGCTTTCAGATAGCGCTTTCTCGCATTTGGCCTGATGGCACGCGATGGAGGGATACCTTCGATCGTGGTACAGACCGCTGATGGAATCGTGCGGCGCGAGAGTCCGAGCTCGCGCGACCGCGTTTTAGAACTGGCGGACCGGTCCTGGCGGCCGTTCGCCCTGCTCGCCGCCTGCTACGCGATCTGGTGGGCGATCACCGAGTTCGAGATCGTGCCCAGGTTCCTCGTACCCTCGCCCGGAGTCACGCTTCAGGTGATGGCCGACAAGGCCGGCTACCTCGCCCACCACACCTTGGTGACCGGCTACGAGACGGTGCTCGGCTTCGCGATCGCCGTGGTCGTCGGCGTCGCCGCGGCCGTGCTGATGGTGGCCTCGGCGGAGGTCGAGAAGACCCTCTATCCGCTGCTGCTGTTCGCGCAGGTCGTCCCGAAGATCGCGATCGCCCCGCTGTTCGTGGTCTGGCTCGGGTTCGGGCTGACGCCCAGGATCGTGGTGGCCGTGCTGATCGCGTTCTTCCCCGTCGTCATCTCCATGGTCACCGGCCTGAAGTCGGTGGATCCGGAGATGCTCCAGCTGGCTTCGACCATGGGCGCGAGCCCGGCGAAGACCTTCGCCAAGATCAGGTTTCCCGCCTCCCTGCCGTTCCTGTTCTCCGGGTTGAAGGTCGCCGTGACGCTCGCCGTCACCGGGGCGGTCGTGGGCGAGTTCGTCGGCGGCAACGACGGGCTCGGCTCGGTCATCCTGCAGGCCAACGGCAACATCGACACGCCCATGCTCTTCGCGGGACTCCTCGTCATGTCCCTGCTCGGCGTCGTGCTCTTCGTCGCCGTCGAGTTCGCCGAGCGGCTGCTGCTGCCCTGGCACGCCAGCCGCCGCGGCGACGCCGTCACCGTCACGTACTGAGGACGCCACCCCCACTGAGGACGCCATGAAGACACGCACGCTGATCGCCGCCATAGCTCCGGCTCTGCTCCTGTTCGCCACCGCGTGCGGCTCCGGCGGCGGCGAGAAGACCACCAGCTCGTCGGGCAAGCAGCTCGACAAGGCCACGCTCACCCTCAACTGGTATCCGTACGGCGAGCACGCGCCCTTCTACTACGGCAAGACGAAGGGCATCTTCGAAAAACACGGTATCGACCTGACCATCCAGGCCGGGCAGGGCTCGCAGAAGACCGTCCAGGCCACCGGAGCCGGCCAGACGGACTTCGGCTGGGCCGACACCCCCGCGCTGCTCGGTGGAGTGAGCTCGGGCGTGCCGGTGAAGAGCCTGGGCGTCTTCCTGCAGACGACCCCGGCCTCGGTGCAGTTCTTCCAGGAGAAGAACATCACCAAGCCGGCTGACCTGAAGGGCAAGACGATCGCCTCGACGGCCGGTGACGCGCTCACCAAGACCTTCCCGGTGTTCCTCAAGGCCAACGGGATGAGCGACGCCGACGTCAAACTGCAGAACACCGACCCGGCCGGCAAGATCGCGGCGGTCATGTCGGGGCAGACGGACGCGCTGCTCGGCTACGCCTCCGACCAGGGCCCGACCATGCAGAACAAGGCCGGCAAGCCGGTCGCGTACCTGCGCTTCTCCGAGTTCGGCCTGAACTACTACAGCAACGGCCTGCTCACCTCCTCCTCCTTCCTGCAGAGCAAGGCCGACCTGGTCAAGCGGATGGTCGCGGCCACCAGCGAGGCGTGGGCGGCGGCCGAGAAGGACCAGCAGGCCGCGGTGGACGCCATGAAGGGCGCCTCGGAGCAGCTGCCGCCGGCCCAGGTGCTGCTCGACCAGTTCAAGACCACGACCACGCTGCTGCACACCGACGCCACCCAGGGACAGGCGCCGGGGGTCAACACCGAGGCCGACTGGCAGAAGACGATCGACACCTTCGCCAAGGCCGGGATGGTCTCCAACCCGCAGGCGCCCAGCGCCTACTGGGACGCCAGCGTGGCGCCGAAGGGATGACCGTGACGCAACAGGCACCCGCCGTCGAGATCGACAAGGTGGCGGTGCGGTTCCGATCGAAGAAGCGCGACGTGGTCGCGCTGGAGAACGTGTCGATGGACGTCCGCCCCGGCGAGTTCGTGTCCATCGTGGGCCCGTCGGGATGCGGCAAGTCGACGTTGCTCAAGCTGGTCTCCGGGCTGCTCAAGCCGTCGGCGGGCGCGGTGCGGCTGCTCGGCGGCACGGTCGGCGGCCCGCGCCACGACGTCGGGTACGTCTTCCAGCGCGCCGCCCTGCTGGAGTGGCGTTCGGCGCGCAAGAACATCCTGCTGCAGGCCGAGATGCGCGACATGCCGCAGAAGGAGGCCGCCGCCAGGGCCGACGAGCTGATCGAGATGACCGGGCTGACGGGCTTCGAGGACGCGTTGCCGCATGAGCTGTCCGGCGGGATGCAGCAGCGGGTGGCGCTGTGCCGCGCGCTGCTGCACCGGCCGCCGGTGCTGCTCATGGACGAGCCGTTCGGCGCGCTGGACGCCCTGACCCGCGAGCAGATGAACGTCGAGCTGCACCGCATCTGGCACGAGACCGAGACCACGGTCCTGCTCGTCACGCACTCCATCGCCGAGGCGGTCTACCTGGGCAACCGGGTGATCGTCATGACGCCGCGGCCCGGCACGATCGCCGAGGTCATCGACGTGGCGCTGCCACGGGTACGTGACTACGCGGCGACCATGTCCCAGCCCGCCTTCGCCGCCGCGACCAGCCACATCCGCGACCTGCTGGGGGCCGCCACGCACCACGATTGACCGCTCGGATCCGCCCCCTCCCCCACTGAGAGGATTCCGATGCCCACATTCGTCCGCTTGTGCGCGCTCGCACTGGTGCTGGTCCTGGCCCAGTTCATCGCGCCCACCGCCCACGCCGCTGCCGCCGACCAAGGGGCGAAAGCTCCCGACTGTACGGTGGGCCGCACGGTCGTCCGCAAGACCAACGCCGCCACCAGCTGGGCCCCGGTGACCCCGGCCAAGTGGCAGTTCCCCGGCGACCAGGTGATCCTCGCCGAAGCCGGGGAAGCGCGCCCCGGCCCGCGCCGCCCCTTCGAGTACGCCGTGCTGACCAAGGGCCCGGAATTCGGCTCGGTGCAGATCGACGCCGAGGTACGGCTCGACACCCCGACCAGCGTCAGCAACCGTGACGTGATCATCGTGTTCGGCTACCGCTCCGACCTGCAGTTCAACTACGCCCACCTGTCGCAGGACAACACCATTTATCCCCACAACGGGATCTTCGTGGTGAACAACGCCGACCGCCTGCGCATCGACGACCAGTGGAACGGCCAGGTCGGCGCGCCGCCCGCGGTCACCGATGAGGCGTGGCACAAGGTCCGCGTCCGCTACTGCGCGGACACCGGCCGCGTCTCGGTCTTCATGGACGGCTCGACGACACCGCTGATCACGGCCACGGACCGGACGTTCCCCTCGGGCCGCGTCGGCTTCGGCTCGTTCGACAACATCGGGCGGGTGCGCAACCTGACCGTCACCGGCACACCGGCCTGCGCCGAGCGCTCCCAACCCTGACCGTCACGGGCACAACCCGAACACTCACAACCCCTGACGTCACCCTTCTTGACTCCTCTCACTTCTCCCTTTACCGTCCCCGGTAAGCGCTTTCCAACAACCCCTCAGGTGGTGCACAGGAATGCCGAAATCCCCCCTCCGGTATCTCTTAGCCGCACTGCTGGCGACCGCGCTCTGGGCGCCGCCGGCAGCCGCGATGGACTCGACCCCGATCGACGATCCCATTCCGGAGAATCCCACCGCGTCCGGTCTCACGCTGACGCTGACCGAATACGCGACCTTCCCCAAGACCGAGCCGGTCCCCACGCCCACCGACCAGCGGCTGATGCGCTGGGCCAGGATCAACAACATCGGCGAGATCCCCGACGGGTCGCGGCGCCAGTTCGTCAACGACCTCAACGGCAAGCTGTACCTGCTGAAGAACGGCCAGCCGCAGGAGTACCTCGACGTCGGTGCCACGTTCGCGCCGGACTTCCTCTCCGGCCGCGGCCTGGGATCCGGGTTCGGGTACGTCGCCTTCCATCCGGACTTCGCCCGTAACGGCAAGTTCTACACCGTACATACCGAGTGGGGCGCGGCCCTCACCACCAAGACGCCGGACCTGACGCCTCAGCCCGACACCAAGTTCCACGGCGTGATCACCGAGTGGACGGCCACGAACCCGAAGGCCGACACCTTCAGCGGCACCCACCGAGAGGTGCTCAGGCTCGGCGTCAGCGGCCAGATCCACGGCATCCAGCAGATCGACTTCAACCCGTACGCGAAGCGCCGGGACGCCGACTACGGCCTGCTCTACGTCGCCGCCGGCGACGGCGGCCGGGGCGCGTCGAGCGACGACCCGCAGAACCTCGCCATCCCGCAGGGCAAGATTCTGCGCATCGACCCCCTGGGCACGAACGCCGCCAACGGCAAGTACGGCATCCCGGCCAAGAACCCGTTCGTCACCAAGGCCGGCGCGATCGGCGAGATCTACGCCTACGGCATGCGCGACCCGCACCGCTTCAGCTGGGACCCGCAGGGCAACCGGCTGTTCCTCGGTCACATCGGCGAGCACGCCATCGAGGCCATCTACGAGGTCAAGGCCGGCGACAACCTGGGCTGGAGCGAGCGCGAGGGCTCCTTCGTGTTCAACAAGGCCGACCGCTGCCACCTGTACACGCTGCCCGACAACGACGCGTCCTTCGGCTACAACTACCCGGTCGCGGCCTACGACCACGACCCGCCGCCCGGTCACTCCTGCACGGCCGACAGCGGTCACGCGGTGGCCGGTGGGTTCGTCTATCGCGGCACGCGGCTGCCGCTGCTGTACGGCAAGTACCTGTTCGGCGACATCGTCGACGGCCGGGTCTTCTTCACGATCGCCAACCAGATGCGGCAGGGCGGCCCGCGGGCCACGATCTACCAGCCCAAGCTCGTGAACGCGAGCGGCGCCACGGTCACCATGAAGGATCTGGCCGGGGACGCCCGGGTGGACCTGCGCCTGAGCCGCGACGGCGCGGGCGAGCTCTACCTGCTGTCCAAGGCCAACGGCAAGATCTGGAAGGTCACCGGCGCCTGCATGACGGCGACGCCATGAGGCACCGCTATCTGGCCCCGGTGGCGGCTCTCGTCCTGACGGCTACGCTCGCCACTCCGGCCGCCGCCCACGACCGGCCCGGAGTGCTGCCCACGCTGCGCCACAACCTCATCGCCGCCTACGACTTCGAACACCCGGTCCCCGGAAACCCCGCGCAGGAGCGCGACCAGGGCAGATCGGGCACGGACCTCACGCTGATCAACGGCGGTGACGCCATGCGCAACGACGACGGCGCGCATCGAGGCAGCCGCCACTCGATCCAGCTCCAGCAGGTGAACCCCGCCACGATGGGCAACGACGACTGGAAGGCCGGGATCTACTCCGAGACCGGAGTGCCCACCCTCCACGCCTTCAACGCCGTCAAGGGCGCCACCGTCATGGGCTGGTTCAAGATGACCGGCGAGAACCCCAGCCTCAACTCCAACACCGCGGACCCGGCCGACCGCTACGGAGCGATCGGGCTGGCCGGGGTGCTCACCGGCAACTCCCAGGGCCATGACGTCAGAGCGCTGCTCGAACTCATCACGGTCAACGGGGAGTTGCGCGTGGTCGCGCTGGGCAGGCGCGTCGACGGCAGCAGTTCCCAGACCTTCGCCGCGAGCGAGCCGTGGCAGAGCGTGCTTCCTCAGGACGAATGGGTCTTCCTGGCGGCCACGTTCGACTACGACAACGCCGCGATGAAGCTCTACAAGAACGGCCGCCCGCTCGACGGCTTCTACACCCTCACGGGCGATCCGTGGGGCGTGGAGGGGGCGCCGGAGCCCGATCTCACCTCGGCCACCGACCCCAGAGGCATCAAGATCGGCGGTAGCTATCCGCAGAACACCAGAGAGAACAACCCCTGTAACTGCCGGATGGACGATCTGATGTTCCTCGACAGGGTCGCGGCCCCCCTGGAGATCTGGGCCCAGTACAAGCTGGCGACCCGAGGCTGAACGACTGGGGCTGGGAGGACTCCCACCGCCTTCCCAGCCCTCCGTCAGCCGTTAGTCTGCATCTGTTTGGTCCTGTGGTCCTTGAGATGGAGCTCACCGTGGAGACGCTCCTTCAAAGCGTCAAGCACCTTGCGGCTGGACAGCACGGTCCATCGGTTGCCGACCAGGTGCGGGTTGTATTCGGGCGCGGTGTCCATCCAGGCGTCCTTGCCGGCCTGGGTGGCGAAGGTCGACACGAAGAACTGACCCTCGTCGGTCTGGCAGAAGCCCGTACGAATGTCCTTGGCGTTGACCTGGATCTTCGGCTTGCACCCGACCTTCTCGGCCAGTTGCTCGACGGTGTAGACGTTGTTGTCGACCGTGGCGGGCTTCTGCACGATGGGCTCGCCCCCGGCCATCGCGGCGCTCTGGCCGGCTCCTACGGAACCGCTGGCGTTCGTACAACCGGCCACGAGCCCGACCAGCAGCGCAGTAGCGGCCAGACGTGGAAATGTCGTCATGTGCCGAGATACGCAACCCCCGTAGGTGGGGTTCACTCCGGCCGAGATTAAACCGAGATTCACCCGAGACCTCAGCCCGAGAGCCGCGATCTCAGCCCGAGAGCCGCTCAGCCGGGGAACCGCGATCTCAGCCCGAGAGCCGCCGCGATCTCAGCGACCCGGGGGCCTCAGCGCAGGACGACGCAGCCGCGCTCCACCAGGCGGCGCAGCGCGTCGGGCTCGCCGTCGAGCTTGTTCCAGCGCAGGTCGAGCTTCTCCAGCGCGGGCAGCTCGCCAAGGCTCTCGGGCAGGGTCCTGAGCCGGTTGTTACGCAGATCCAGGTGCGTGAGCCGGGCCAGCCCCGCGACCGCGCCGGGCAGGGCGCGCAGCTGGTTGTTGCGCAGATCGAGCACGCGCAACTCGCCGAGCTCGCCGATCGAGTCGGGCAGCGCGGTCAGCCGGTTGCCCTGCAGATGCAGCTCGCGCAGCCGGCCCAGCCCGCCGATCGAGTCAGGCAGCGCTCCCAGCCGGTTGTTGTAGAGCCGCAGCTCGACCAGCGACGCCATGCGGCCGAGCGCCTCGGGCAGGCCGGTCAGCCGGTTGTCGGTCACGTTGAGGTAGGCGAGCCGGTCGAGCCGGCCGATCGCGGCGGGCACCTCGGTGAACCGGTTGTCGCTCAGGTAGAGGTAGTCGGTCAGGCCCAGGTCGCCGATCTCCGGCGGGATCGTGGCGAGGTCGTTGTGCCCCAGGTCGAGCATGCGCAGCCCGGTCAGCCCACCGATCGCCGCGGGCACCTCGGTGAGTGCGTTCTCGGCCAGGTTGAGCGATTCGAGCCGGGTCAGCTTCCACAGCGCGTCGGGCACGCCGGTCAGCCGGTTGCCGCCCGCCGCCAGGTGCCGCAGCCCGCCGCCGAGCCGCTCGGGCAACCTCTCGATGGTGTTGCCGTACAGGTACAGCGTCTCCAGGTACGGCGGGCAGCCGGGCACCTCGGTCAGCCGGTTGCCGTCGAGGTGCAGCGCCCGCAGCGCGGTGAGTCCCGTCAGGTCCGGCAGCGAGCGCAGGCGGTTGCCGTCGAGCCGGAGCTCGGCCAGCGACGTCAGGCCGCCCAGCCACGCGGGGAGCTCGGTGAGCTCGTTCCAGGCCAGGTCGATCAGCCGGACCTCGCCGAGTTCGGCGGGGTCCGAGCCGGGGAACGTGGTCAGGCCCGCGCCGGGTGCGCGCAGTTCATCATGGATCGTCACGGCGCCGATCCTCGCACGCCGCGCCGGAAGCAGGCCGCCGCCGGAAACCCGCCGCCGCGGGAAGCCCGGCTAAGTGCCCGGCTGGGCGTCCGGCTCGGCGAGGTTCCTGAGGTCGAACAGCTCGGACGGTGAGATCGGCATGCGGTCGATCTCGATGCCCTCCGCGTCCTCGATCGCCCCCGCGATCACCGCCGAGACCGGGATCACCCCGGCCTCCCCCGCCCCTTTGATGCCGAGCGGGTTGAGCGGCGACGGCGTCTCCAGGTGGGCGGTCTCGATGTGCGGGATCTCCGTCACGTACGGCATGAGGAAGTCCATGAACGAGGCGTTGAGCAGCTGCCCGTGCCCGTCGTACACCATCCGCTCGTACAGGGCGCCGCCGATGCCCTGGGCCACTCCCCCGTGGATCTGCCCCTCCACGATCATCGGGTTGATCAGCCGGCCGCAGTCGTGCACGACCGCGTACCGCAGGACCTTGATCTCGGCGGTCAGCGGGTCGGTCTCGACGATGGCGGCGTGCATCCCGGCCGCGAACGTGGACCTGATCGGCGAGTAGTAGTCGCGGCCCTCCAGCCCCGGTTCGTCGCCCTCGGCCACCGGCGGTTTGTCGGGCGGGGAGGTGCCGGAGAACTGGGTGGCCTTGGCCACCTCCTCGTCGAAGGCGTACCGCAGCGGGTTGGCCAGGACCGCGACCGTGGACAGCGGGATCGAGGCGGTCGGGGCGCCCACGACGTGCACCAGGCCGTCGGCGATCTCCAGGTCGGCCGGGTCGGCCTCCAGCGCGTCGGCGGCGATGCGCAGCGCCTTCTCCCGCACCTTGCGGCAGGCCAGCGCGATGGCGTTGCCGCTCATCACCGCCGCGCGGGAGGCGAACGTGCCGACCGCGTACCCGAACCTGCGCGTGTCGCCGGTGACGACCGAGATCCGCTCGATGGGCACGCCCAGCTCGGTGGCGGCGATCTGGGCGAACACGGTCTCGTGGCCCTGCCCCTGTGAGGTGAGGCCGGTGGAGACGTGTACGCGACCGTCGGAGGTGATCTGGACGTGGCCGCCCTCGTAGGGGCCGACGCCGGTGCCCTCGACGTAGCAGCCGATGCCGATGCCCCGGTGCCGGCCGGGTTCGAAGTCGTCCCAGCCGATGAGCTCCTTGAGCATGCGGAGCATCTCCGGGTAGTCGCCGCTGTCGTAGATCAGCGGGCGTCCGTCCTGGAAGATCAGGCCCTGGTCGTAGGGGAACTCGTCGGGCCGGATGAAGTTCGCCGCGCGCACCTCGGTGCGGTCCCTGCCCAGGTAACGGGCGATCTTGTCCATCGTCCGCTCCATGCAGAACACCGCCTGCGGCCGCCCCGCGCCCCGGTACGGGGTGACCTGCACGGTGTTGGTGTAGACGGCGGAGAACTCGACCCGGTAGGCCCCGATCCGGTACGGCCCGAGCAGCTGCGTCGAGGTGATGATCGGGACGATGATCCCGTACGGCGTGTAGGCCCCGTGATCGTGCAGGATCGTCACATCCAGCCCTTGCACCACCCCGTCGTCGTCGAAGCCGACCCTGACGTGCTGCACCTGGCCCCGTTCGTGGGCGGAGGAGATGAAGTGCTCGCGCCGGTCCTCGGTCCACTTGACTTCCTGGCCGAGCCGCATCGCCGCCCACGGCACCAGGATCTCCTCCGGCCACGGGTGCACGATCTTCACCCCGAACCCGCCGCCCACGTCGGGCGCGATCACCTCGACGTGCGGCAGGGGCAGGCCCAGGGCCGCGGCGACGGCCATGCGGACGCTGGTCGAGGTCTGGGTGCTGGTGTAGACGCGCAGGTCGCAGCCGTCCCAGCGGGCGTACACGCCGCGGCCCTCCAGCGGCATGCTCGCGCTGCGCTCGATGTCGAGCCGGAAGCTCAGCGTGTGCGGCGACGCCTCGATGGCCTCGCGTGCGCTCCGGCCCGCCTGGTTCGGCACCTCCTGCACCAGATGGGCGCCCACGTTGCCCGGTACGTCCTCATGGACCAGCTGCGCGCCCTGAACCGCCTCCTCGATGCCCACGACCGGCTTGAGCGGCTCGTAGTCGACCTCGATCAGCGCGCAGGCGTCCTCGGCGAGGTAGCGGTCCCTGGCCACGACCATCACCACGGGCTCGCCCACGTGCCGGACGACGTCCCTGGCCAGAGGGTAGGCGGTGCGGCCGTGGGTGAGGGCGGGATGCGGGATCAGCAGGGGCAGGGGGCGGCCCACGCGCTCGGGCAGGTCCTCCCAGGTGTAGATGGCGACCAGGCCGTCCACGTCGAGCGCGGCGCTCACGTCGACGTCGCGGACGCGGGCGTGGGCGTGCGGCGAGCGCACGAACGCCGCGGCCAGCGCGCCGGAGCCCAGGTCGTCGAGGTAGCGGCCGCCGCCGGTGAGCAGCCTGGGGTCCTCCCGGCGCTGGACCGGCTCCCCGAACAGCCTGGTGGTCATCCCTAGGTCTCCTCGGCGATCAGCTCCGCCGCCCGGTGGACGGCCTTCACGATGTTCTGGTAGCCGGTGCAGCGGCACAGGTTGCCGGAGATGCCGTCGACCACCTCCTCGTCGGTGGGCGCCGGGTTGTCACGCAGCAGCGCGGTCACCGTGCACAGGAAGCCCGGCGTGCAGAAGCCGCACTGCAGCCCGTGGCACTCCGCGAACGCCCGCTGCACCGCCGACATCCCCTCCGGCCCGGCCAGCCCCTCCACCGTGGTGATCTCGCTGCCGTCGACGGTCACCGCGAACGTCAGGCACGAGCGCACCGGCTCGCCGTCCAGCAGCACCGTGCAGCAGCCGCACACGCCGTGCTCGCACCCCACGTGCGTACCGGTCAGCCCGAGGTCGTGGCGCAGGCAGTCGGACAGCAGCCGCCGGCCGGGCACCCGCACCCGCCGCGCGGCTCCGTTCACCACCAGCGTGATCTCGCGCTCGCGCTCCAATCCGGCCTCCCTCACGTACCTGCTGGGCTGCTACCCCACGGTCCCGCCGCCTCACGGGCCACGTCCTTGAGCGCCGCCTCACGGGCGGCGTCCTTCAGCGCCTGCTCGGCGAGGACGCCGACCAGATGCAGCCGGTACGCGGCGCTCGCGTGGATGTCGTCGTCCGGCTCGGTCGCTTCCCGTACGGCCCGCGCCACGCCCGCCCAGTCGACGCTGGAGGCGGGACGGCGCTCGCACAGCCCGCCCACGTCCACGACCACCGGCACGGGGCCGACGCTGACGCAGGCCACCCGGGCGGCGGTGACGCGCAGGTCGTCGTCCAGCGTGACCAGCGCGCACACCCCGGCCAGGGCATAGTCGCCGTGCCTCCTGGCCACCTCGCGGAAGGCCGTACCCGACCGTTCCGGCGGTGCCGGGAAATATGCGGAAACGGCGAGTTCGCCCGGCTGGACGGCCGACTCCATCGGCCCGACGAAGAAGTCGGCGGCCGTCACCTCCCGGCTCACCACGCCCTCGGCGGCGTCCAGCCGGGACAGCCGTACCGACCCGCCGAGCAGGGCCAGCACGGCGGGCAGCTCGGCGGCCGGGTCGGCGTGCACCAGGCTGCCCACCACCGTGCCCCTGTTGCGGATCACCGGGTGGGCGACCAGCCGGAGCGCCTGCCGCAGCAGCGGATGCCCGGCCAGCCGCTCCACCTGGGCGTGCCTGGCCAGCGCGCCCACGGTGACGCCTTCGGGGGCGAGGTCGAGGGTGGCCAGCGACTCGACGCGGTTGATGTCGACCAGATGCTCGGGCGCCGCCAGCCGCATGTTGAGCATGGGGATCAGGCTCTGGCCGCCCGCGAGCACCTTGCCGCGCGGGCCCACCTGGGCGAGGACGTCCAGGGCCTCGCCGAGGTCGCGCGGCGCGTGGTGTTCGAAGGGCGGCGGCTTCACCCCGTGTCTCCCCCTGCGGCGGCTGTGTCGGCGGGCCGCCCGGCGATGACGCGCAGCAGGTGGTAGCCGCCCACCACGACGATCGTGCCCAACGCGATGCCCTCCAGCCGGAAGTCGCCGCTGATCAATTGCTTCACCGGTCCGATCGCCAGGATGATGCCCGCGCCGATGGGGACCATGTTGACCGGATCGGCGAAGTTCACCCGGTTCTCGATCCAGATCTTGGCGCCGAGCAGGCCGATCATGCCGTACAGGATGACCGTCACGCCGCCCAGCACGCCTGCCGGAGTGGCGGAGACCAGCGCGCCGAACTTCGGGCTCAGCCCGAACAGGATGGCGATGAGGGCGGCGATGTAGTAGGCGGCGGTGGAGTAGACCTTGGTGGCGGCCATGACGCCGATGTTCTCGGCGTAGGTGGTGGTGGGCGAGCCGCCGACGGCGCTGGTCACCACGGTGGCCAGGCCGTCGGCGGCGATGGCGCGGCCGATGTACGGGTCGACGTCGGTACGCGTCATCTCTCCCACGGCCTTGACATGACCGATGTTCTCCGCGATCAGCGCGATCACCGCGGGCAGCACGAGCAGCACGGCCGAGAACTTGAAGTCTGGCAGATGAAACGGCGGCAGGCCGAACCATGGCGCCGCCTCCAGCTTGGAGAAGTCGACACGCAGATGCGGGGCGATCTTGAGCGCGCCGTCGGTGTAGGCCGGGACCTGGCCGAAGAGCTGGTCGGCCACCCAGGACAGCGCGTAGCCGACGATCAGGCCGAGCAGGATGCCGATGCGCCCGATGAAGCCCTTGAACGCCACCACGATCACGAACGTCACCAGCATCGTGATCAGCGCCATCCACTGGTCCTGCGGCCAGTAGACGTCCGCCACCACGTAGGCCAGCCCGAACCCGATCAGCATGACCACCGCGCCGGTGACGATCGGCGGGAAGATCCGGTGGATGATCTGCACCCCGAGGAAGTGCACGGCCAGCCCGCACAGCGCGAGCACGAACCCGACGATGAGGATCGCGCCGGTCACGATGGCATCGGCGCCAGGGGTGTCACCGCCGAACACCGCCCTGATGGCCAGCACACCGCCCACGAACGACGCGCTGGTGCCCAGGTAGCTGGGGATCTTGCCCTTCACGATCAGCAGGAACATGATCGTGGCCACGCCGGACATCATGATCGCGACATTGGGGCTCAGCCCCATCACCAGCGGGAACACGAACGTCGCGCCGAACATCGCGATCACGTGCTGCGCGCCGAACCCGATCATGCGCGGCCAGGTCAGCCGCTCGTCGGGCTTGACGACCTCTCCGGGAGCCAGATGCTTGCCGTCGCCGTGTTTGATCCAACCGAAAACCATGTGAGCCCCTCTTCACCCGGGCTGCCGCTTCCAGTGCCGCCCCGCAGGCTCCTTCCGCATCCCGCTCCAGATTCGTGCTGCCGTTGCGGGCACATTAGGCCCGTGGGCGCGCTCGTACACGGGCATGATCTGCCAAATTCGCTTTCCTGACCAGAGGAGTGATCGCGCACTACCTTCGGGGGGTTCGGTGAGCGGTCAGTTCCAGCGCGGCGGCCGGTGGTAGGTGGCACCACCGGGCCCGCTCACCACGTCGGGGAACTGGGAACGCCGCACGACGGCGGCACCGAGGGGGAACCACGCGTCGCTGCACCGGCGTAGGCCGTCCGCGCCTTTGCCCGGCGGGAAGACGGCGACGACCCTTGTCTTGGCGCCACGGAGCGTGTCGATCTCGCGGATCTTTTCGACCGCCGCGCAGAGATCCGAATCGGCCGACACGAGCATGACGACATCGACCTGCTCGAGCGCGACGTCAGCGATCATGGCGCTGGCGATGGCGACGTCGGTCTTCTTCTCCTCGTAGGAGCGCCAGGTCGCGCCGCACTGCCGGCATCTCCTCGTTCGACTTGTCACCCACGGCTACCTTCCCTAACATGGAGTCATTCAACGCCTGGGGCTACGTTCCCGGGCTCTACGGCCCCCGGCGACGGGGGTCGTTTCTTTTTCGCTCTCATGTTCGAGAATAGTAAACAGCGAGTAATGCTGTGATGACTTTGCGCGACTTCGGCGCATCCGAATGTACTATGGGGTCACCACCCCCGGGGGTAGGTTCCCGGGCTCTACGGCCTCCGATTCGGGGGCCGTTTATTTTCGGTCGCCAAACCTCAGTGCACCCGGATCGAGAACCCCTCCCCCGTCACCATCTGCCCCGTCCGGATCTTGCACGTCTTCCGGAGCTCCACTTCCCCGTCCACCGACACCATCCCCTCGGCGATCAGGTGTTTGGCCATGCCGCCCGTCTCCGTGACCCCGCAGTACTTCAGCAGGTCACACAGCGGGATGAAGTCGGAGCGCAGTTCGAAGTCCACGAGCACTCAGCCTAGATGCCCCGCATGCGCAGCACGTGCAGGGCAAGGGTCAGGTTGAGGCGCAGATGGGGGTCGTCGGTGAAGTTGCCGAGCAGGCGCTCCAGCTTGCCGATGCGGTAGCGCAGCGTGTTGTAGTGGAAGTGCAGCCGCCTGGCCGTCTCCGCCACGTTGAGGTTGGTCTCCAGCAGCACCTGCAGGGTCCTGCGCAGGTCGGAGTTCTCGGCGTCGTCGTCCAGGGCCAGCGGGCCCAGCGTCTCGCGGACGAAGGCGTGTAGTTCCTCCGTGTCGTTCACCAGCGACAGCAGCCGATACACGCCCAGCTGGTCGAAGTGGGCCACCGCGCCGGGGCCGTGGAGCTGACGGCCGACGCGGGCCGCCTTCAGGGCCTGCGAGTACGCCTCGGGCAGCAGGTCGGCGCCGGGTGACGGGCGGGAGGTGCCGGTCGAGAACGTGGCGGGCGGCACGTCGGCGAAGGCGGAGGCGGCGTCCTTGGCCACCCTGGCGGCGTCCACCGTGGCGTCCAGTACCGCCACCACTTCGTGCGAGAAGCCCGCGACCGCGCCCTGAGGGTCGTGGCGGCGCATCGCCGCGACCCAGCACGCGACCAGGCGGTCCTGGGTGGCGCGCTCGTCGCCGTCCGGGTCGAGTTCGGCGACCAGCACGGTGACGGGCCGTTCCAGATCCCAGCCGAACGCCCTGGCCCGCGCCGTGACGCGCTCGGCCGTGCCCGCCCGGCCGGTGAGCACGTCGCGCAGGAAGTCGGCCCGGTACTTGCTCTCGACGGCGTTGACCGCCTCCTGCCTGGTGACGACGAGCGCGGCGACGGTCGCGGCGCGCTCCAATATGCCGACATCGCTGTCACGGAGCGTCCCGGCCGGGCTGTAGGCGACGATGCGGCCGTGGTGGTGACCGCCCGCGAGGACGGGAACGGAGGCGAACGCGCGTGTGCGGCCCGCCGTACCGGAAGCGGGCCCGCCGGAAGGAGTGCGGCCCGAGGCGGGGACGAGCGGCGGTCCCTCGTGCGCGATCGACTCCCACAGGAGGGTCACGTGGTCGGGCGGCCCGGCGGTGGCGAGCACCCGGCCGCCGCCGTCCACCGCCGCCACCGCCACGTCGAGCAGCGCGGCCACCTCGGCGGTCACCTCGTCCAGCCCGCCGCCGGCCAGCACCACCTGGACCAGCGCCCGGTGCGCCTCCTCGGCGCGGGCGAGCACGGCGGCCTGGCGGTTGAGGATGTCGGTCAGCACCTGGTTCAGGATGTCGTCGAAGCCGACGTCGTTCGGCAGCAGGATGAGCGGGAACCCGAGCCGGTCGGCCTGCTCGACCATTTCGTCAGGCAGTTTGTCCACATACCTGCCGAGTTTGATCGCCAGGGCCGCCAGTTTGCGCTCGTCGAGGTCGGCCACCAGGCGGCCGAGCGACTGGGGGGTGTTGCGCAGCGGGTAGCCGGTGGTCAGCAGCAACTCGTGCGGCTTGACCCAGGCCAGGATGTCCGGCACCTCCATGACGTTGAGGCGCTGCACGATGCGGCCCAGCCCGCTCTCCCCGGCGATGAGGCGGGCGTCCGCGAGGGTCGATACGCCGAGCACCTCCCCCACCGAGACGCCGTGGGTGATCGTGCCCGTGCTCGCGAGACGGACTGGGGGCTCCATGTGGAGATTGTGACCCCAGAAGCGGTCTGTCAGGAAGAGCCAACCTTCACGCTGACTCTTGGCAAATTTCTCCGTACGGACGGTTGTGCGGCACGTTCTACGGTCAGGTCCAGAGCCGGTAGGGAGGTTCGGTGACCGTCGGTATTCATGCGAGGCGCCCGCGTACCCCTGTGACAGGAGCGGCCAGCGCGGCGGTACGCCCTGTGCTGGAGGCGCCGCGCAGCCCCGCGCGGGTGCTGGCCGTCTTCCCCGCCGGGGTGTACCTGGAGGTCAGGACGGAGCTGGAGCCGTCCGTGCTGGCCGTCATCACGGGCGCGGCGACGCGGCTGCCCAACTCCGTGCTGCTGGCCGCCGAGCTGCCGCGCGTCACCGTGGGTGACGAGGCCGCCGTGGGCGACGGCGCCATCGAGCTGGGGCGGCTGAGCGTGCGGGCGCGCCGCTGGTGGGATCCCGCGCCGCCGCTCGGCCGGGTCGATCCCGTACGGCTCCGGCAGGCCGCCCCTCGCCTGACCCCCGGCGAGCCGGGATTGGCGGGCAACGAGGCGATCGAGCTCCTGGCGGCCAGTTGCGCGAGCGGCCGGTTGCTGGGCGCGGTGACGGCGGCCGAACGGCTGGTCGGCCTCGGTCCGGGGCTGACGCCGAGCGGGGACGACGTGCTGGCCGGGCTGCTGGTGACACTCAGGCACCTCGGCGCGGCGGCCGGGGCGCGGCGGGCGGTGTGGCTGGCGGACTGGCTGGCCGCGACCGTGACGTACGACGCCCGCACTCGTACGACGCCGATCTCGGCGACCCTCCTGCACTGCGCGGCCAGAGGCGAGGCCAGCCCCGAGGTGATCGCCGTGCTGCGCGGCATCGCCGGGCGGCAGGAGCTCGAACCGGCGCGGCGGCAGCTGCGGCGGCTCGGCCACACCTCCGGGTCCGACCTGCTCCAGGGCATCTCCATCGGCCTCGACACCGTCCTGGCCATGACAGCGGCCATGACGGAGGCTCCGAGTCCGGCCCACGCCCTGACGGTGGCCGGATGACCCGCGACTCGGTGCTGCTGCGCAAGGGCGTCTACCACGACTCCGTCACCCTCATGCGTGTCAGCCGCACGCTGTCGGACCTGCCCGGCATGCGGGTGGCCATCGTCGCCATGGCCACGGAACTGAACCTCGCCCTGGCCCGCGACCTGGGCTTCGACCTGCCCCCCGCCGACCCGGGCGATCTGCTCGTCGCCCTGCGCGGCGACAGCGTGGACACCGCCACCGGCGAGCTCGACCACGCCCTGGCCCGGCTGTCCGCCTCCCGGACCCGGGCGGCCGCCGACCAACCCCCGCTCACCACCCTCTCGGCGGCCAGAAGCCCGGCCGACCTGGTGCTCGTGTCGGTTCCGGGGGAGCACGCGTTCGCCGAGGCGCTCGACGCGGTCCACGCTGGACTGCCCGTGATGATCTTCAGCGACGGCGTGCCGGTCGCCCAGGAGCAGCGGCTCAAGACGCTGGCCGAGGAGCGGGACGTGCTGGTCATGGGCCCCGACTGCGGCACCGCCGTGATCGCCGGGGTGGGGCTGGGCTTCGCCAACGTGCTCGGGCCGGGCCCGGTCGGCGTCGTCGCGGCCTCCGGCACCGGGGCCCAGCAGGTGACGTCCCTGCTCGACCAGGCGGGCGCCGGGGTCAGCCACGTGCTCGGCGTGGGCGGCAGGGACCTGTCGGCCGAGGTGGGCGGGCTGTCGGCGATGCGGGCGCTGCGCATGCTGGACGACGACCCGGCCACGGAGCTGATCGTGCTGGTCTCCAAGCGGCCCGACCCGGCGGTGGCGCGGGCCGTACAAGAGGTGGTGGAGACGCTGGGCACGCCGGTCGTCTCGGCGCTGCTCGGGGAGCGCGATCTGACGGCGGCCGCGGAGGAGGCGCTGCGCGCCCTCGGCCGGCCCGTCCCCGCCTGGGAGTCGTGGCCCGGCTGGTCGCCCACGTCGGCGTACACGAAGCTCAAGGGCGTCTACTCGGGCGGCACGCTGTGCGCCGAGGCGAGCCTGATCACCGGGGCGGGCGAGTTCACCGACTACGGCGAGGACGCCTACACCAGGGGCCGCGCCCATCCGATGATCGACCCGACGCTCCGCCTGGAGGCCCTGGCCCAGGTGGAGCCGGGCGACGTGATCCTCATGGACGTCGTGCTCGGGCACGGCGCCGACCCCGACCCGGCCGCCTCCCTCGCCTCGGCCGTCGCCCACGCCACCCACCACGGAGCCACCGTCGTCGTCGCACTCATCGGCACCGAGGGCGACCCCCAGGGCCTGCACCGGCAGGCCGCGGCGTTCCGCGAGGCGGGCGCCACCGTCTTCACCTCCAACGCCCAAGCCGCCCGGCACGCCAGGGACCTCCTTTGACTCTGCTCTCCGGTCCGCCCCACGTGATCACCGTCGGCGCCGCCCTCCTCCAGGAGTCGCTCGACGCGCAGGCCGTGCCGACGACCGCCGTCGCGTGGCGCCCGCCCCTGCCCGGCACCGCGGACGCGCTCGCGCGGGTGCTCGCCGACCCGCGCCTGCCCGCGGCCAACGAACGGGCCGTCGGCCGCCTGACCTCGGCCCGCCCCCAGCTCGTCGGGGTACGGCGGGCCTCGGAGGTGCTCGACCTGCCGGAGCGGATGTTCCTGCACGCGGGGCCGCCCATCGACTGGGAGCGCGCGTCGGGCCCGATGCGCGGGGCGCTGATCGGCGCGATGCTGTTCGAGGAGTACGCCCATGACGTGCCGGCGGCCGAGGAGTCGCTGGCCGCCGGCCGGGTACGCCTGGAGCCCTGCCATCGGCACGCCACGGTCGGCCCGATGGCGGGCGTGGTGAGCCCGTCGATGTGGATGCTGGAGGTACGCGACGCCGAGCACGGCGGCACGGCGTACTGCTCGCTCAACGAGGGCCTGGGCAAGGTGCTGCGCTACGGCGCGTACGGGCCCGAGGTGCTGGAGCGGCTGCGGTGGATGGATCGCGTGCTCGGGCCCGTCCTGTCTGCCGCGATCGAGCTGGGCGGCCCCATCGACCTGCGCGCGATGATCGCGCAGGCGCTGCAGATGGGCGACGAGCTGCACAACCGCAACCGCGCCGCCACCTCGCTGTTCCTGCGCGAGCTGGCCCCCTGGGTGGTCGAGGCCGCGGCCGGCAGCGCTGCCGAGGTGCTGCGCTTCGTCAACGGCAACGACCACTTCTTCCTGAACGCCGCCATGGCCGCGGGCAAGGTGAGCACCGACGCGGCCAGGAACGTACCCGGCTCCTCGATGGTCGTCGCCATGGCCCGCAACGGCACCGATTTCGGAGTACAGGTCTCCGGGCTGGGCGATCGGTGGTTCACCGGGCCGGCCGGCGTGCCGGACGGGCTCTACCTCGGCGCGTACGGCCCGGCGGACGCCAACCCGGACATCGGCGACTCCACGATCACCGAGACGTCGGGCCTGGGCGGCTTCGCGATGGCGGCGTCCCCGGCCATCGTGCGCTTCGTCGGCGGCGAGGTGGCGGACGCGGTGGCGGCGACCCGGTCCATGTACGAGATCACGCTCGCCGAGCATCCCGCCTACCAGATCCCGGGGCTCGGCTTCCGCGGCACACCGGTCGGCATCGACATCACCCTGGTGGCCAGGACGGGCGTGTTGCCCGTCGTCAACACCGGTATCGCGGGCCGCGTGGCGGGCACCGGCCAGGTCGGTGCGGGCCTGGTGAAGCCCCCGGTAGAGGCATTTACCGCCGCATTGCTCGCCCTGGCCGCTGACCGTAAATGATCCATTTGATGGGCGATATTGCGGTACGTCAAGGCATTTGTAAGAACCGAGTTGTGGTTCCCTTGGGAATGACCTGCCTATATCGTGGCCAACGCTCATAATCTTGACGTATGGCGGCGCGACGCTTGTGACCGATGAGGCTGGAGATTGGGGCGGGAACATGGCAGCCGACCGCTTGCTCAGCGGACCCGGTGCGGAGGGAGACGCTTCACAGAGCCAGGGTCGTTTGATCGGCAGGCGCTACCGGTTGATGTCACCGGTCGGCCGCGGCGGCATGGGGATGGTGTGGCACGCGCATGACGTGCTGCTCGCCCGTGACGTGGCGGTCAAGGAGCTGATCCTGCCGTACGGGCTCGACCAGGCGGGCAAGCAGGTGGCCCACCGGCGCATGCTGCGCGAGGCCCGGTCCGCCGCGCGACTGACGCACCCCGGCATCGTGACCGTGCACGACGTCGTCGAAGAAGACGGCCGGCCGTGGATCGTCATGGAGCTGGTCCGGGCGTGGTCCCTGGAGCAGGCGGTCCGGCAGAGCGGACCCCTCCCGGTGATCCAGGCCGCCGAGATCGGCATCCGGGTGCTCGACGCGGTCCGGCACGCGCACGCGGCCGGCATCCTGCACCGTGACATCAAGCCGGGCAACGTCCTGCTCACCTCCGACCGCGTGGTGCTGACCGACTTCGGCATCGCCGCGATCGAGGGCGACGTCACGATCACGCAGACCGGGCTGCTCATGGGCTCGCCCGCCTACATCCCGCCGGAGCGGCTGTCCGGGCAGTCGATCACCCAGGCGGCCGACCTGTGGTCGTTCGGGGCGACGATGTACGCGGCCGTGGAGGGGCGCCCGCCGTACGAGGGGCCGGACCCGATCGCGGTGCTGGGCGCGGTCCTCACGCAGGACCCCGTCACCCCGCAGCGGGCGGGCGCGCTGGCGCCGGTGATCGAGGGCCTGCTGCGCAAGAACCCGGCCGAACGTCTCACCGCCGAGCAGGTCGGCGAACTGCTGGAGCGGATCCTGCACGCCCACGGCTCGACCCGACCGCGACCCGCCGAGACCTCGCGGTCCCTGCCCACGCAGGCGGACTCGACGCCCGCCGGGCTGCTGCCGCCGTTCGACTCGCTGTCCGGGCCGATGCCGTCGCGGATCGTGGAGACGCCCTCGGGGCCGGTACGCGTTCCGTACGACCCGCTGAACAGCCCGTCGGGCGGCTACTCCATGCCCTACGAGGGGATGTCGAGCCCGTCGGGCAGCCACCGCACGGACGCGCTGCCGTCGCTGCCTTCGGCGGACGGGTTCGAGGCGTTCACCAGCCAGTCAGGGTCGCACCGGATACCGGAGGCCGGGGAGCGCCCGCCGACGGGGCCGCACCCGTCGCTGAGCGATCCGGCCGGACCGTCCCTGGTGCGCCCTCTGCCGGGCAGCTACCCATCAGGCAGTTTCCCATCGGACAGCTACCCGTCGGGCAGCTTCCCGTCCGGCAGCTTCCCGTCCGGGCCAGGCTCCCCGCTGGACGGGCCGCCGTCGTCACCAGGCTTTCCAGCGAGTGGACCGCCGTCGTCACCGGGCTTCTCAGCAGGCGGGCCACCGTCGTCGCCCGGTTTCCCCTCCAGCGGGCCTCCGTCGTCGCCGGGTTTCCCGCCCAGCGGGCCGCTCGGTGCGCCGCCGTCGTTCGGCGGGCCGTCGGGATCCCATCGCGCCTCTGACAGCGGGGCGTTCGGGAGCCCTTCGGGGCCGCGCCGGATCCCGGAATCGCGGGCGGACGCCCCGAGCCCGTCGGGCCCGCAGCCGATCCTGCCCCTGACCAGCGACAGCCGCGCCGCCCCCTGGCCGCTGGCCTCGCCGGACCACCTGCGTGACCAGGCCATCGACCTGTCGCGCGACCTGACCCACGACCGCCTCACCAAGCTGCCCAGCGCCACCTCGGAGCGCCTGACCAAGAGCAGGCGCAGGCACGAGGACGACGATGAGGGCGGCTGGCTCCGCGACGGCCGCCCCACCCCGCGCCTGATCGTCACGGGCATCGCGGCCGTCGGCGTGATCGTGGCCGTCGTCCTGTACGTCCGCACGGGCAGCGCACCCGCGCCGGTGCCGAGCGTGGCGATCACCCAGGAGGTGTCGTCGCCACCCGCCACCGATCCGCTGACGGCGACCGTGCCCAAGGGCTTCAGCGAGCAGACCCCGCCCGGCTTCTCCGCCGCCGTCCCCGACGGCTGGAAGCTGACCGCGTCAGGCGGCGACGCCACCTTCACCGGGCCCAAGGACTCCGGCATGACGACCCGCATCGAGCAGACGACCCCGCAGCAGGACGGGGGCCTGTCGGAACTGACCCGCGAGGAGGCGGCCGGTCGCGTCGACGGCTACATCCAGGTACAGCTCCAGGCGACGCGGTATCGCGACTGGAAGGCCGCCGACTGGGAGTACACCTACACCCTGGCCAACGGCGTTCCCATGCACGCGCTGACCCGTTTCGTCACGATCGACGACACCAACGCGTACAAGATCACCTTCAACATGCCCGAACTCAAGTGGGATGACCAGGCCGAAACCCGCAAGGTCTTCTTCGACACCTTCCGCCAGACGTGACCTCCCGAGGAGACCCACCCAGCCGCGCCATGAGCGCGGATGGGTGGGGCCAGACGTGAGACCCAGCCACCGCGTTATGAGCGCGGATGGGCGGATCGCGCGGCCGGGATCCGAACGGTTACCGCACGCCGAGAGCGCGGTCGAGGAAGTCGCGGACCGTCGTGGCCAGTTCGGCGCGGTGGTCGGACAGGGCGTGGTCGGTGGCCCATTCGTGGTGTTCGAGCGCCGCCCCCGCGTACGCGGGCAGCAGCGGCCGGTGGTGTACGGCGGCGGGCGTCACGGGGTCGAGTCCGGTCCCGATGAGCATCACCGGGCGTCCGGTGAACGCGGGTGCCAGCGAGGCCAGGCTCCACGCCTCCCCCGCGGCCTCCATCTCGGCCACCAGCGCTTCACCGCTGGTGCCGGTGAGCGGAAGCAGTTCACCGTCGAACGCCTCGACGTACTCCCGCCGCCCTTCGGCGTCGAGCCCGCGCGAGACCGTACCGAAGTCGAAGGCGGACACCGACACGGTGGCCGCGATGCCCGGATCCGCGGCGGCCGTCATGAGCGCGACGAAGCCCCCGAAGCTGTGTCCGACAAGGGCGACCCGCTCCGGGTCGAGCCGGTGCTCGGCCGCGAACGGCTTCTCCCGGACGGCCGCCACCACCCGCGCCGCGTCCGCCAGGCCGTTCCCCCACGACCAGTCCCCACCGACGCCCCAGGAGCCCCGGTAGTGGAAGACCAGGCTGGCGTACCCCGCCTGGCGCAGCGCCTGGGCCAGATCGAAGTTGCGCTCATTGCCGGGAAACCCGTGCAGCACCACCACGGTCGGATGCGGCCCCTCGCCGGCCGGCAGGTGCAGCACTCCCAGCAACGGGACCCCGTCACTGTCGAAGGTCACCGCAGGTGTGGCAGCTCTCACAAGGCTCTCCTCGCTCGGAATGATCGGTACGCTAACAGCCGCCCGACGACCGCTCCCCAGCGCCTCGGCCCTCGGCCGGTCGCCGAATCCCCCGCATGTGGGCGTCATGTAGCGTCGGCCGCATGAAGCTGGCGAGCATCCACATCTATCCCGTCAAATCGACGACCGGGCACGAGGTATCTGACGCCGAGGTGCAGCCCTGGGGCCTGGCCGGTGACCGGCGCTACCTCATCGTCGACGAGCACGGCGAGATGCTGACCGCCCGCGAGCTCCCCCGGCTGCTGATGTGCGTGCCGGAGCCGGACGGCGAGACGCTCAAGCTCACCGGCCCGCACGCCGCGCCGCTGCGGGTCAGTCCCACCGCCGGCCGTTCGGTGATCAACATGCGGAAGACGTCGATAGAGCTGACCGACTGCGGCGACGACGCGGCCGCGTGGCTGAGCGCGCTGATCGACCGCCCCGTCCGGCTGGCCTGGCAGGACGACCCCACCTGCCGTCCCGTCGATCCCGAGTACGGCCGGCCGGACGACCGGGTCAGCCTGGCCGACGCGTATCCGCTGCTGCTCACCTCCACGGCTTCGCTGGCCCGGCTCAACGACTGGATCGCGGAGACGGCGGTCGAGAGCGGCGAGGAGTTGCCCGCGCCGCTGCCCATGAGCAGGTTCCGGCCGAACGTGGTCGTGGACGGCGTGCCGGACGCCTTCGCCGAGGACGGATGGAGGCGCGTCCGCGTCGGCGACACGGAGTTCCGGGTGGTCAAGGGCTGTGACCGATGCGTGCTGACCACCGTGGACGCCGTCACCTACACCAAGGGCAAGGAGCCCATCCGCACCCTGGCCAGGCACCGCAGGTGGGACGGCAAGGTCTGGTTCGGCGTGAACCTCATCCCGGACGCCCCTGGCCGGATCGCGCAGGGGGATCCGGTGACGATCCTCTGAGCCGGGTTCCTCGGAGCCAGGCGGCCGAACCTCCGAGCCGGGCTGCGAAACCCCATCCCACTCTGCCAAACATCCGAAAGCAGCCATAAGTAGTTGAATAACGCTGCGTGGGGTGATTTGGGCCTTTGGGGGGATCTCATGGTCTATGCGAGACTTCACAAGTGACCAGCGCCCCTATAAAGCCCGATATTTCATCCCCTGACCGGATCCGGGCCGTCCAGCGGCGCACTCTCGTGATCCTGTCCGCCGCGCAAATAGTAGGCGGCGTAGGCGTCGCAGTCGGCCTGGCACTGAGCTCCGTCGTCGTCGACGAGCTCTCCGGATCCACCGTGATCAGCGGCTTCGCGGGCACCGCGACCGTACTCGGCGCGGCCCTCCTCGCCCTGCCGACCGCCAAGGCGTCCGGCAGGGGCGGCCGGCGGACGGGCCTGACGCTGGCGTACGTGGCCGCGCTGGCGGGCTGCGCGCTGTCCGTCGGCGCCATCAGCCTCGGTAACTGGCCGCTGCTGCTGCTCGGACTGGTCCTGGTGGGCGGCGGCAGCGCGGGCAACCTGGCGGCCCGCTACTCGGCGACCGATCTGTCCCCGCCGGGGCACGCCGCCAGGCACCTGTCCCTGGTCGTCTGGGCGGCCACCATCGGCTCCGTCGCCGGCCCGAACCTGGCCAAGCCCGCGGACCAGATCGGCATGAGCGCGGGCCTCGTGGAGAAGGCCGGGCCGTTCGCGTTCGCGGCGCTGGCGTTCGCGCTGGCGATGCTCATCATCCTGGTCGGCCTGCGCCCGGACCCGCTCAAACTGGCCCGCCGGCTGAACGACACGCAACCCCCTGCCGCCGGTCAGAACCGGACGATCAGGAACGCCTGGACGACCCTGCGCACCACCCCCATGGCCCGCAAGGCCCTGGTCATGATCGCGGTCAGCCACACCGCGATGGTGTCGGTCATGTCGATGACCCCGGTCAAACTCCACCACGACGGCTCGAACCTCGACATCATCGGCCTGGTGATCAGCCTGCACATCGCCGGGATGTACGTCATGTCACCGGTGGTGGGCTGGCTGGCCGACAAGGCGGGCAAGGTGCCGGTGCTGCTGCTCGGCATGGCGCTGCTGCTCAGCGCCGCCGTCCTGGCGGGTACGGCCGGTCACCGCGTCTGGCAGGTGACCACCGCGCTGGTGCTGCTCGGCCTCGGCTGGTCGTGCGGCCTGGTGGCGGGGTCGGCGCTGGTCAGCGAGTCGGTGCCGGTCGGCAGCCGGCCCGCCGTGCAGGGCCTGTCCGACCTGCTGATGAACGTGTGCGGCGCCACCGGCACGATCGTCGCGGGCGCGATCGTGGGCGGGCTGTCGTACGGGGTGCTCGGTCTGGTGGTGGGGGTGATGGTGACCCTGGCCGGAGTCTGGCTGGCGATCACCTGGCGCCACGTGCACAACGGCCCGCTGACACCCGCCATGTGACGTGCGCGGAGTCACTTCGCGTCGGCGTAGCAGGAGACCGCGACCGCCTCCATCGGGAAGCGCACCGGCGTCCCCCCGAACAGCAGGCGGCTGGCCTCGGCGGCCGACTCCGACACCGCGGCCATCACCTCTTCGGCCTGGTCGAGCGGGCAGTGCACCATGATCTCGTCGTGCTGGAAGAACACCAGCCTGGCCGGGCCGGACAACCGCCCCCGCAGCACCGCCATCAGCACCAGCGCCCACTCGGCGGCGGTGGCCTGCACGACGAAGTTGCGGGTGAACCGCCCCCGATCCCGGATCGCCCGGCTCCCCTCGGGCCCCGACACGAGGGACTTCCACCCCTCCGACGGCGGCGGGCTGGTGCGGCCGAGCCAGGAGCGCACCAGCCGCCCTTCCTCTCCCGCCTTGGCCGCGTCCTCGACGAACTGGTAGGCCTTGGGGAAGCGCTGCCGCATCACCGCCAGCAGCTTGGAGGCGTCACCGCTGGTGCCGCCGTACATGGCGGACAGCATCGCGATCTTGGCGTTGGCGCGCTCGCCCCCGAACGACTTGGCCAGCGCCGAGTACAGGTCGATCTCCCCCGCCGCCCGCGCCAGCCCCCCGTCGGCGGCCATCGCGGCCAGCACCCGCGGCTCCAGCTGGGCGGCGTCGGCCACGATCAGCGTCCAGCCGTCGTCGGCGACCACCACGCGGCGCATCACCTTGGGGATCTGCAGCGCGCCGCCGCCGTCGGTGGCCCACCGCCCCGACACCACCCCTGCGACCACGTATTCGGCACGGAAGCGCCCATCACGCACCCATTGGTCGGCCCAGACCCACCCGTGGAAGCTGTACAGCCTGGCCAGCTCCTTGTAGGCGAGCAGCGGCGCGACCGCCGGGTGGTCGAGCTGCTTGAGCTCCCACGACCGGGTGGTCTTGAGCGCGACGCCCGCCCCCTTGAACGCCTTGACCAGCTGCTGCACCGAGTCGGGATTGACCGGATGCCCGAACGCCGCCGACACCTCGTCGGCCAGCGCCTGGAGCTTGGCCGGCCGCATGCCGTGCACCGGGCGCGGGCCGAGCAGCTCGGTGAGCAGGGCGTCGTGTACGTCCCGGCGCCACGGCATGCCGTCGTGGCCCATCTCGGCGGCGATCAGCGCGCCCGCCGACTCGGCCGCCACCAGCAGCCGGAACCGGCCCGGCTCGGGCAGCGCCTCGATCCGGCGCAGCTGGTCGGCCAGCACCTCCGCCACCGCCTCCGCGCCGAGCGGCTCGGGCGCGAACAGCGTGTCGGGCACACTGGGCCGATCATCGGGCACCGGCAGGCCGTGCAGCCTGGCGTGGGCGGCCTTGGCCGAGCGCGGCTGGCCGTATCGTCCCTCGTACGCGAGCAGCAGCCCCTCGGTGAGCGTCAGGTCGTGGCAGCGTGCCACCCGCACACCCTTGGCCAGCAAGGACGGATAGATCTCGCGGGCGTCCGCCCAGACCCAGCGCGGCCGCTCGGCTTCGAGCTCACGCACGGCCCGCGGCAGGTCGTCGACCCGGCGAGCCGGACCACCGACCGGCAGGATCGTCCCGTCTGTCACCACTACGTGCACGCCGTCCAGAGTGCCAGGTGACTACGACAAACTGATGTGCACCTCGTCCTCCATCGGCGGATCCACCTCTTGCGGCAGGCAGCCGGTGGCGGCGAAGCAGCGCACCGAGAGCAGGTCGGGCGTGACCGAAAGGTGCAGGAACTGCTTGAAGAACGGTGGTGTGTCCCAGTCGGACAGCTCGGAGAGGTAGCGGTGGAAGACCGTGCCCACGGGCAGGCGGAGCGGCATCGGCCAGGCCCCGAGCAGCCGGGCCGCCCACCTCATCCGCCGAGTGATCTTGACGGGGCTCTCGATGGGGCGCACCGGGGTGTTCTTGATCTGGTCCGCCATGATGCAGGCGGCCTCGGCCGGGGTGAGGTAGATCCACTTCATCCGGAGCCGTTTGGCGTACAGCTGGCTGTAGAAGGACAGCGAGTCGCCGCGCAGGGGGTAGCACTTGAAGTCGTCCTCGTGCACGCCCGCCACGTCCACCCGGCGGGTGGTGTGGGTGGCGTGCATGAACGCGCCCCCGCCCCCGGAGACGATGTACTGGATCACCCGGTCGCCCACCCTGACGGGATAGCGCTGGTAGTTGTGCACGTCGCCGCCGATGGCGGCCACATAACGGTGTTCGGGGGCGCGGATGATGTCGTCGATCGTGCCGCCGCCCTCCAGCGGGGACGGCTTGTAGTCGTTGCGCGTGTAGATCGGCTTGCCGGTGACGAGGATCTTCGGGCGCGGGTCCAGGGAGGTGCGACGCAGCCATTCGGTCTGCTGGGCGTCGATCTCTCCCTGGATGCCGGTGTCGACGCCCACGATGAGCAGGCTCGGGGTCTCGATCGCCCAGTATGGTCCCGGCTGCGCGGCCCGCTGCGCCGGACGGTCCCTGAACGTGCGAGCCTCGGCCAGCAGCCGCTCGTCGATCGTCTCCGACCGGCGCCAGAGCAGGCCGCGTAACCCGGAATCCCGCTTGGGCGGCAGCGCCGGGGCGTCGCAGAACACGCGCATGAAACCGCCGAGCCCGTCGTACCAGTCGTGGTTGCCGGGGATCGCGTAGATCGGCGCGTCATAGTCCTTGTACGGGCGGAAGAACTTGTTCTCGTACTCGTTGCCGGACCCGGCCGGATAGAGCACGTCGCTGGCGATGACCGCGAAGGAGGTGCCTTCACCCACCTTGAGCAGGCCGGGCACGACCGCGTACTGGGAGGCGTCGCCCTCGCCGGTGTCGCCGAGCAGCAGGAAGCTGAAGCTCTCCCCCACCTCCGGCTTGACGCGGAAGTCCGGGTCGGCGCCACGGGCCTCCTGCTCGGCGACCCACCTGCGGCGCACCTTCCCGGACGGGTCACCGAAGAGCCCGGCGACGATCTGGTTGCGCGAGTGCCACAGCGTGCGCGGGCTGAACCAGGTGAACCCCTTGTGGTCGGGTCTCAGGTCGTTGAACGTGCCGATCCGCTGACAGGCCCACCCCGCGCCTTCCTCCGACACCCGGGAGGAGAGCTGCTTTCCACGCTCAGCCGCGACTTCCACCATGACTCCATCTTTACGCGATCTTCCCCAAGCCGCACCCACTTCCCGAAGCGCGTCCGAACGCAGCGTGCCGTTGGGAACACAATCGGTTCGCGATGGTGTAGCCTCACGCCCCAAGCAAGCGGTTCGTCGCCGCGATGGGGGGCTGCCATGGCCCGGAACGGTTCGGACGACGCCACCCGGAGGGGCACCGCGGGGGTGGCCGCCGTAGAGGGGCTGCTGGCGTACGCCGGCAGACGGTCGCGCTGGGGTGGTGGGGCGCTCGACAGGGTCCACCAGGCGATCGGGCTCAGCCGGGAGCTGGCCGCCGCGGACCCCGACGGGCACGCGGTGCTGCTCGCCCGCTGCCTGCTGGCCGCCGCCAAGCTGCTGCTCAAGCGCGGCCGGGCCGCGGAGGCGCTGCCGCACGCCGAGGAGGCCGTCGAGCTCTGCCGTCCGGCGGGTGGCGCGCCGCTGGTGTTCGCGCTGGCCTGCCTGGCGGACGTGTACGAGGCCCAGCAACGCTTTGGGGAAGCCGCGGCGGCCATGACGGAGGCCGCGTCGGTCGACCCACCGGACTGAGGTCGGTCAGGGGATCAGGATGCCCGGGTTCAGGATGCCGGAGGGGTCGAGGCGGGCCTTGACGGCGCGCAGGATGTCCACGCCCACGGGTCCCAGCTCCGCCGCGTACGCCTCGCGATGGTCGCGGCCCACGCCGTGATGGTGCGAGATCGTGCCGCCCGCCGCCACGATGGCCGCGTTGACCGCCTCCTTGGCCCGCTCCCACTGCGCCACCGGGTCCCCCTTCTGCGCGGTGACGACGGTGAAGTACAGCGAGGCCCCGGTCTCGTACACGTGCGAGATGTGGCACATGACCAGCGGCGACTCCAGCGCCCCGAGCAGGGCCAGCCGTACCGCGTCGTACAGGCGCGGCAGCGCGGACCAGAACCCGGCCGTCTCGATGGTCTCCACCGTCGCGCCGGCGGCCAGCAGCGAGTCGCGCAGGTACGGAGCCGAGAACCGGCCGTGCTCCCACGCCCGTCCGGGCTCGGTCCCGAGCGGCACCCCGCCCATCCGCGCCAGCACCGCCCCGGCCCCAGCCCTGCGCCCTTCGACCGACGTCGCCGGACTCTCGGTCTCTTCAGCCTCTTCAGCCGGGCCCTCGTAACCCGCGATCACCAGGCATCCGCTGGAGCCGCCCCCGATGTCGTCCGGCCGGGCCAGCCCGATCATGGTCTCCGTCTCGTCCGAAAGCCGCAGCACCGTAGGCAGCGGCCCCTCCTGCGCCAGCACCCGCAGCGCGGCCGTCCCCTCCCGGAACGACCCGAACCGCCACCCTTCGTACACCCGCCGCCCGGGCACCCGCCGCACCCGCAGCCGCAGCGCCGTGATCACCCCGAACACCCCCTCGGACCCCAGCAGGAGCTGCCGCAGATCGGGCCCCGCCGCCGACTTGGGCGCGCGCCCCAGGTCCAGGTCGCCGGAGGGAGTGGCGACGGTCAGACCCACCACCATGTCGTCGAAGCGCCCATAACCGGCCGAAGCCTGGCCGCTGGACCGGGCCGCCGCGAATCCGCCGAGCGTGGCGTACTCGTACGACTGCGGGAAATGCCCCAGCGTCAGCCCGTGCCGTTCGAGCAGCCGTTCGGCCTCGGGCGCCCGCAGTCCCGGCTCGGCGGTGACGACCATCGACTCGGTGTCGACCGAGACGAGCCGGTCGAGCCGGGCCAGGTCCAGCGCCACCACCCCGGCGAAGCCGGACCGGGAGGCCGCCAGCCCGCCCACCACGGAGGTGCCGCCGCCGAAGGGCACCACCGCGATCCGCTCGGCCGCGCACAACCGCAGCAACGCGGCGACCTCGTCGTGCGAGCCGGGCAGCAGCACGGCGTCGGGCGCGGCCGAGCCGTCTCCCGCGCGCATCCGCAGCAGGTCGGGGGTCGACTTGCCGCGCGTGTGCCGGATCCGGGCCGCGCGCGAGGTCCGCACCTGTTCGTGGCCCACGACGTCGGCCAGAGCGGCCAGGTGCGCGGGCGAGAGCGCGACGGGGGCCAGCCGTACGGACTCGAACGAGGCGGCGGGAGCGGCTGGCTCGCGTACGCCCAGTAGGTCGTGGAGCAGCTCGCGGATCTGCGGGGGCAGTTCGCGGGCCTTGGCGGGGTCGCCCCAGCCCGACCACAGCATCGGTTCGTTCAGCACGTCTACACTGTGACATATGACGTCGATTCGTCACAATGACGGCGTGCTGGACGCGGCCCGCGACTGCGTGCTCGCCTACGGGGTGCGGCGCACCACGCTCACCGACGTGGCGCGGCGGGCGGGGGTGTCCCGGATGACGCTCTATCGCCGCTGGCCCGACGTGCGGAGCCTGGTCGCCGACCTGATGACGCGGGAGTGGGTGCTGGCCGTCACCGAGCTCGACCTGTCGGACCCGGTCGCCGCCGTGGTCGAAGGGGTACGGCGGCTGCGCGGCCATCCGCTCTGGCGCAAGATCGTGGAAGCGGACCCGGAGCTGCTGCTGCCGTACCTGCTGGATCGGCGCGGCGCCACCCACGAGGCGGTGCTCGGCGTGCTCGAAGCCGCCGTCGGCGACCGCCGCAAGGCCAGGGCGGTGCTGCTCGTGGCGCAGTCGTTCCTGCTGTCGGCGCCCACCATGCTCGACCCCGTGACCCTCGACGAACTCGACGCCGAACTCGCCACCCTGCTGGAGGCCTACCTTGGATAGCCCGCCGAACGCCACGCGCCCCATGGACAGCTCGCTGAACGCCGCGCGACGGGCCCGCGAGCTGGCCGTGGTCGCGGAGGAGACGGTCGACGTGCTGGTCGTGGGCTTGGGCGCGACAGGGGCGGGCGCGGCGCTCGACGCCGCTTCGCGCGGTCTCAGCGTAGCGGCGATCGACGCGCACGACCTGGCCTTCGGCACGTCGAGATTCAGTTCCAAGCTCATCCACGGCGGCCTCCGCTACCTCGCCAAGGGGCAGGTGGGCATCGCCCGCGAGAGCGCGGTCGAGCGCGGCGTCCTGCTGCGGCGTACGGCTCCGCACCTGGTCAAGGCGCATCCGTACGTGCTGCCGCTGACGCCGGAGGTCTCCAGGTCACGGGCGGAGCTGCTGATGACCGGCTACCGGCTCGGCGACGGGCTGCGCGCCGCCGCCGGCACGCCGCGCCGCCTGCTGCCCGGCCCGTCCCGGCTGACGGCCGCCCGGGCGCACACGCTCGCGCCCATGCTGAGCGAGGACGGCCTGCGGGGCGGCCTGCTGTCGTGGGACGGCCGCGTGTACGACGACGCCCGGCTGGTGGTGGCCATAGCCAGGACGGCGGCGGCGTACGGGGCCCGGATCCTGACCCGGTGCCGCGCCCTGGAGCTGACCGGCGCGGGCGCCAAGGTACGTGACGAACTGACCGGCGCGGAGTTCGCCGTCCGGGCCAGGACGGTGATCAACGCCGCGGGCGTGTGGGCGGGCCTGCTGGACCCGCGGGTGAGCCTGCGCCCGTCACGCGGCACGCACCTCGTGCTCCGCCCCGGGACCCTGCCGGGTCTCCTGTCCGGACTGCACATTCCGATTCCCGGAGAGAGCAACCGATTCGCGCTCGTACTCCCCCAAGCCGACGGCCGCGTGCACGTGGGCCTGACCGACGAGCCCCTCGACGGCCCCGTCCCCAACGTACCCGAGGCCCCTGAGGAGGACATCAGGACGCTCCTGAGCGTGCTCAACACGGTTCTGGCGGCACCGGTGGCCCGCGAGGCCGTCGCGGGCGCCTACGCGGGGCTCAGGCCGCTCCTGGCGGCGGACGGGCGGACGGCCGACGTCTCACGCAGGCACGCCGTGTTCACGGACGGAGAGACCGCGAAGAAGGGGGTCGCGCACAGAGGGACCGTGGACGGAGGGGTCGTCACGGTCGTGGGTGGCAAGCTCACGACATACCGGCGGATGGCGGCGGACGCGGTGGATCGAGCGATCTCGGTGGGGAACCTCCCGGCGGGCCGGAGTCGTACCGCCTCGATCCCGCTCGTCGGAGCCGTCGGGGGTCACGGCGCCGTGACCCCGCGAACCGGGGCGGGCGCGGGCCGCCCACCCGAGCGGCTGGTCGCCCGCCACGGCGTCGAGGCGGCGGCCGTGCACGAACTCGTCCGGGCGCATCCCGAGGAGGTCGGCCTCGGCGTCACGGTGGGCGAGCTGCTGTGGTCCGTCGCCCACGAGGGCGCGCTCGACGCGGACGACCTCCTCGACCGCAGGACCAGGATCGGTCTCGTCCCCGAGGACCGGGCGGCGGCGCTGCCGGCCGCCAGGGCGGCTTTCAGTCGGTAACCCGTACATCCCTCTTACCGTTAGGTTAGTCTTACCTAATTCGCAAGAGGGGAGAAAGGCGTTGACCAGGGGTTGCGAGCATCCGGATGGCTGCCACACGGGCGGGGTGCCGAATCTGGCCAGCGCCACCGTGGGGGCCCGGCTGTGGCTACTCGTCGAGTACGACGGGCCGTGGCCGTCACATCTGGAAACCTTCGAGCTTCCTGAAAAAATCTCGAACCTCGTGCGCCGAGCCCAAGAACGTGGCATCAGAGCCCAGCTCATCCGCCGCCCCGGCCGACGGGTCCGCCCACAGGAGCAGGACTTGCGTGTGCTAGTGGGCTACGCCACGGGCCCCAACCCCTGGCTGGCCAGCGGAGTCATCGCAGGTACCGAGGATCTTGACCTGGACGCGCTGGTGGCCGGAGTGGTCCCGGAGTCCTGCATACTTGAAGACGAGCCGGTATTTCTGGTCTGCACGCACGCCAAGCGCAATGCGTGTTGCGCCCGCATTGGACTACCCATCGCTCGAAGCCTGGCCGAAAACTGGCCGGACAGAGTATGGGAAACGTCACACGTTGGCGGCGATCGCTACGCCGCCAACCTCGTGTGCTTGCCACACGGAATTTTCTACGGCAGCATGTCTCAGGCTGCTGCGATCGCAGCGGCTAACGCGTACCGGTCGGGCGAGATCATTCTCGACCGTTACCGGGGACGCGCAGGCATCCCTGAGCCATTGCAAGCCGTCGAGCACTTCGCCCGAACCCATACGGGAGAGTGTTCTGTCGGCGCAGTGGCCGTGGAATCCTCCAGGTCGGACGGCGACGTCACCGAAGCCATCGTGCGCTGCGGCGACGTCCGGTTCGAGGTTGTGGTTGAGCCATCGGTGTTCCAAGCGCCGTGTGGTACGGCTTGCGCCGAGAAGATCACCACCTACCGGCTGGTTTCGCTGGACAGGCTCACGCCTGTGCGGTACGCCACGCCCGCCCTTACCTGATCACGGGAACACTACGGCCCACCTTTGCGTTGGAACAGTGACGCCGAAAACGTCCAATGCGGCTCAATTACTGAAATACCTCTCACGAAGGTGGTTTTCTCATGTCTCAGGTACGTCGGCAGCTCGCCCGCCCGCGCCCCAGCTGGGGTTGGCAGGATGATGCCGCGTGCCGGGGTGAGGACCTCGTGCTCTTCTTCGGCCCCGATGGGGAGCGGCAGCCCGAGCGTGACGTGCGCGAGCGGAAGGCCAAGGCGATCTGCGCCCAGTGCCCTGTCCGCAACGAGTGCCTGGACTACGCGCTGTCCCGTCCGGAGAAGTACGGCACGTGGGGTGGCCTGAACGAGGACGAGCGCGCTTCCGAGCGTCGCCGTCGCATGCGCCGCGCCGCCAGCGCCGGCATCTCCGCCGCCTGACTCCACCCGGCAGCGATCACCGCGTGATCATGCAGTTGCCCCGATGAACCGGGGCCTGGCCAGCCAAGTCCAGGCTCCGGCGAACCCGGTCGGGGCAACTGCTTGATCAGGCAAAGACCTCAGCCCCCAGCACGCGCTTCAGCCCGGCGTCATCCGTGACGCCGGGCTGAAGTGATTTCCGGATCAGTGTCTCCCGAGCTTCGGGGCTGGACCGCTCTGGGTCGGCGCTACGCCTGGCTCGGGGCTCTTGGCTCAGACGATCAGAGATTCAGACGATCAGAGCCTCAGGCGATCAGAGCCTCAGACGATCAGATCGTCGAACTCGCCGTCCTTGGCGCCGAGCACGAACGCGGTGATCTCATCCCGCGTGTAGACCAGGGCGGGCCCCTCGGGGAAGCGTGAGTTACGCATCGCCACCTCTCCCGTGGGCAGATCGGCCACCTCGACGCAGTTGCCGTTGGGGTTGCTCCGCCTGCTCTTGCGCCAGACGGCGGGAAGGCGACCGGCGGGCGTTCCGTTGCGGAACTCATGCATTGGGGAAGCTCCCTCGCGCGCTTACGGATGCACGTGCAGCCGTGGTTGCGAGATCACGTTACGGCATCGCCAAGATCACCATATAGGGGACGACCAAAACCCGGATATGGGGTGGATCACACTGACAGCAGGCGCTCCAGGAAGCGTTTGGTCTGCTCAGGGGAGTCGGCCTGGACGCTCAATCGGTCCATGACCTGCATGTAATGCTCGGACTCGGCCGGCTTGTCCAGATAGAGGGCGCTCGTGAGCTGCTCCAGGTACACGACGTCGGGCAGCTCACGCTCGGGGAAACGCAGGATGCTGAACGGCCCGCCGGCGGCCGCGTGCCCGCCGCGCTCGAACGGGATGACCTGAACGGTGATGTTGGACCGTTTCGTCATCTCCAGCAGGTGCTCGATCTGCCGGCGCATCACCTCACGGCCGCCGAGCGCACGCCGCACCACGGCCTCGTCGATGACCGCCCACAGCTTGAGCGGCCGGCCACCGGCCAGGCGCTCCTGCCGCCTGGTGCGCAGCGCCACGCGCCGGTCGAGCTCGCCCTCGGGAGTCGTCTCGTGCGCCAGCTTGATCACCGCCCTGGCGTACTCGGGCGTCTGGAGCAGGCCGGGGATGAACTGGTTCTCATACGTACGGATGACCGAAGCCGCACCCTCCAGCCCGATGTAGACCTCGAACCAGCCGGGCAGCAGGTCACTGTACTTGTGCCACCAGCCCGGGGCGTTGGCCTGCCGGGCCAGCTCCAGCAACGGCGCCCGCTCGGCCTCGTCGGTGACGCCGTAGAGGGTGAGCAGATCGGCGACGTCGCGTTCCTTGAAGCTGACCTGCCCGAGCTCCAGGCGGCTGATCTTGGCGTGAGAAGCGCGAATCGCATACCCCGCGTCCTCCCGCGAGATACGCTTCTCCGTGCGGAGCCTGCGCAGTTGCGTACCCAGCAGGATCCGCAGCACCGTCGGGCTTCCCGGCGAGTAGCCGACCACATTCCCTTCCGCACTCAGTGCGCTCACACCCATCGCTCCCAGATCATCTGCACGTGCAGATGCTATTTGCATCTGTAAAACACGAAAAGTCTTGCATCGGTAAGCACACGCCGTAAAGATGGGCATTGGATCACCTAGACCGCGCTTCGGGGGCCAGGATGACGACTTTCGACGCTCGGCCGCAAGCCGCCACGTGTGCCCAGGCACCCGAATGGCTGCTGCCCATTCTGCTCGAAGGGCGGCGCGGTCCGTGTGACGAGGTCTTCCGCTTTCATGAGCTGAGCACGTTCGAGCCCGTCTGTGTGGCCTCCGCCAGGCGGTTCGTCGACCGGACGCTCACCTCGTGGGGCTCCGACGGCATGGTCTTCGACGCCCAGCTGGTGGTCTCCGAGCTCGTCACCAACGCGATGCGGCACGGCGGCGGCGCCATCCAGCTCCGGCTGCTGAGCCGGCGGCCCGAGGTGGCGTGCGTGGTGAGCGACTACAGCCGGCACGCGCCGACCGCCCCGCCCACCACCGACGTCTTCGCCGAATACGGCCGCGGCCTGCGCCTGGTAGAGGCCCTCACCACCACCTGGGGCTGGCTCACCCCCGGCACCCAGGGCAAGCTCGTCTGGGCCGTACTCTCCAACTGACCTCACGCCCAGCGGGACCCAGGCCACAACGGACCACCTTCGTCCGCTTCCCCGAGGGGACCCCGCCCTCTGCGGACCGGCCTCCTCCTCACCCCCGCAGGAGGTATCCCTCCCAAGGGACACCAACCCCGACGGACCGTCACAGAGCCCGAGACGGTCGCGTGACGAAACACCCCTCACTCAGGCACCCGCCAGCAGATCCAGCACGTCGGCGTCGCTGAGCTGATCGAAGTGCTCGTACCACTGCCCCACCGCCCGGAAATCCGCCGGGACCCGCAACACCACCACCTCGTCGGCCTCCTCGCGCATGGCCTCGACGGTGTCGCGGGCGCCCACCGGCACGGCCAGCGTCACCCGGCCCGGCTTGGCCGCGCCGACCGCCCGGAGCGCGGCCCGCGCGGTGGCGCCGGTGGCCAGGCCGTCGTCGACCACGATCACCTCGCGTCCGGCGAGATCGGCCAGCGGGCGGTCGCCCCGATAGACCTTGACCCGGCGGGCCAGCTCGCGCCGCTCCTCCGCGACCACGTCCGCCACCGACTCGGGCGTCATCCCGAGCCGGCGCAGCAGCAGCAGGTCGAACACCGGCTCGCCGCCCTCGGCTATCGCGCCGACGCCCAGTTCGGGCGTCGGCGGATAGCCGATCTTCCGAGTCACCAGCACGTCGAGCCGGCCACCGACGCTGCGGTGGATCGGCACGGCCACCGCCACGCCGCCGCGCGGGAGCGCCAGCACCACCGGGTCCTGCGCGTCGAGCAGGCGTCCCGCCAGCATGGCCCCCGCTTGCGCGCGGTCCGCGAACAGCAGCTCCATGCAGTGGTGTTACCCGGTCAGGGCCGGTTTCTGCCCGTGCGCCGCATTTCCTTGTGGATGACCTTCCACTTGTTCTGCTGCTCCTTGCGGAGGCGCGCGTCGGTGCGCGAGGCCATCCAGGCGGCCTCACGCTGGAGCTTGCGCCAGCTGATCAGCCGCCGCTCGGGGAGTTCGCCGCACTCCAGCGCGGCGAGCACCGCGCAGCCGGGCTCGCTCTCGTGGCCGCAGTCGTCGAACCGGCAGCCGGCCGCCAGTTCCTCGATGTCGGAGAAGACGAGGTCGACGCCCTCGCTCATCTCGTAGAGGCCGACGCGGCGGATGCCCGGCGTGTCGATGACGAGGCCGCCGCCGGGCAGCGGGATCAGCTCCCGGTGCACGGTGGTGTGGCGGCCCCGGCCGTCGGCGGCGCGCACCTGCTGGGTGTCCATCGCCTCGCCGTCCGCCATGGCGTTGACGAGCGTGGACTTGCCGGCGCCCGACGGGCCGAGCACGACGGCCGTACGCGAGCCTTCGAGGTAGCCGCGTACGAGCTCGACACCGTCGCCGAGCACCGAGGAGACGGCGTGCACGTCGACGCCCGGCGCGGCGACGCGTACGTCGGCGAGCAGGTCGTCGAGGCCGCGTTCGAACAGGTCGGACTTGGTGACGAGCACGACCGGCGTGCCGCCCGACTCCCAGGCCAGCGCGACGAGCCGTTCGATACGGCCCAGGTCGGCGAAGTCCGTGGCGTGCATGGACGGCTCCGCGACGAAGACGATGTCGATGTTGGCCGCGAGCACCTGGCCCTGTCCGTCGCCCGACAGGCCGCCGCGCGAGTCGCGGCTGACGCCGCCCCTGACGAAGGCGCTGCTTCTCGGCAGGACCGCGTCGAGCTCGTAACGGCCCTCTGGGAGCTCCTTGAGCGCGACCCAGTCTCCGACACAGGGCAGCGCCACCGGGTCGTCAGCGGACGCCCTACGGACGCGCGCGCCGTACTTGACGTGATGCTGCCCATCGGCGGCGATCACTTCGGCCGCGCCGCGATCGACCCGGGACACGCGGGCGGGCACGGTGTGTAGTGGTAGCTCGGCGACGCGGGATTCGGTCCAGCCGAGCGGGAAAAGCGTGGAGAACAACGGAGTGACACCTTTGTGGTCGAGAAGGACCCCGGGTGACCTCTAAGCAGGCACCCGGAGGATGACAGACGGCAAGCCGAACAGAACAGCCCGCATGGTCGTCACCTCCTCACTCGAGTTCTCGGTGCAGCTGGGAAGTGACTCTACGCATCCCTCCTGCGAGTTCGCAACGACTTTCTTCCCGATCTGTTGAACCGCGCCAGGGAATCTGTCCGTACTTCCTGCCGACTGCACTTTGAAAGGGGAATGATGCGAGTCAGCACGTGTCCCCCGCCCTCGGCCGAGGGAGCCGCCCCCATGGGCAAGCCACGCTCACGCCACCGGATGAGACGAGTACGTCCGGATGACGAAGTGGTCGTCTCCACGCTCTACCGGGAGTACCACCGGCCGCTGCTGGCCTTCGTGATCCGGCTGACGGCGGGTGATCGGCAATGGGCCGAGGACGTCGTGCAGGAGACCATGATCCGCGCCTGGCGTAGTTCCGAGCAGCTCGATCCGGACTCGGCTTCGCTCATGCCCTGGCTAGCCACCGTCGCACGCCGTATCGTGATCGATGACCGGCGGCGCAAGGAAGCCCGCCCGCCGGAATCAGGCGACGGCCCGCTGGAGAGCATGCCCGTGCCGGACGAGATGGAGGGACTGCTGCACCAGGTGGTCGTATCCGAGGCGCTGATGGCGTTATCCCCGGCCCACCGCGAGATCCTCAACGAGACGATCTTGCGAGACCGGTCGGTCAACGATGCTGCCATAGCGCTCGGCATTCCCGTTGGCACAGTTAAGTCCCGGGTTTACTACGCGGTCCGCGCGTTGCGCGTCGCACTGCAGGAGAGAGGGGTGACGGCGTGAACAGAGTCGAGCATACGGACGTGGGCGCCTACTCCCTCGGTCTGCTGGACGACGACGACAGATTAGCCTTCGAAGCGCACCTCTCCCTCTGCCCGTCGTGTCGGGCGGAGCTGTCAGAGCTGGCCGGAGTGGCCAGTGTGCTGACGGGGATCGGGCCGGTGCGAGAAGAGCCCCCTCCTCCCGATTACGGGCAGGCCGATGTCATCGACCTGCTCCGGCGTAAGAAGGCGCAGGACCGGCGGTCGAGGCGGGGGACATTCGTGATCGGGCTGGCGGCCTCGGTCACGCTGGTGGCCGGCGGGCTCGCGGTCGGCACCCAGCTCGGGGGCGGCGACGCGGCGACGCCCGTGGCGGCGGGCCATCCCACGCAGCATCTGGGTCCGGCCGAGCAGTTCTACGCCGACGGCAAGCCCATCGAGGGCGTCGGCGCCGACGGCGTGACCGGCGGGCTGGTGCTGGAGTCCAAGGGCTGGGGCACACATGCCGCGCTCAAGCTCTCGGGCATCAAGGGCCCGCTCGAATGCGAGCTGATCTCGGTGTCCAAGACCGGCCAGAAGCGGATCATGACGGGCTGGTCGGTGCCGCCCGCCGGATACGGCGTTCCCGGGTCGCCCGATCCGCTCTACATGCACGGCGGCAGCCCGTGGAAGCTCCAGGACATCGACCATTTCGAGGTGGTCACCACCTCTGGTAAGACTTTACTTACCGTCAGAGCCTGAATTCCCCGGGACTCACCTCCCAGAAGCCCTTCCACCGCAGGTGGGAGGGCTTTTTTGCGCTCGCTTCCCTATATGTAAATTTACGGATTCAGCGGTTGAACCTCTTCGGGCCGGGTCGCGTACTGCTTGCCGTACCAACCCCAATGACAATCCTTGAAGAGGTTTCATCATGTCGATTCGTACGCTCGCCCTGTCCGGGGCGCTGCTCGCCACCGGCCTTCTCGCTCCGGTCACCGCCGCTCAGGCGACTGTCTCGGCCTCCGGTGACGACGTGTACCTCGCCGCCGGCCTGCGCGGTGCCAACGAGGTGGGCGTCAAGGGTGACGCCGATGGCCGGTCGACCGTCGTCATCAAGATCAGCGGTAACGAGGTCACCTTCGCGGCTCGCTGGAACAAGATCGACTCACCTACCGCCGGGCACATCCACCAGGCCGCCAAGGGGGCCAACGGCGACGTCAAGCTCGAGTTCTTCACCAAGCCGCTGCCCAAGACCGTGCTCGGCGTGACCGGCACGGTCACCGCCGACCCGGCGCTGGTCAAGGCGCTGATCGACGACCCGGGCGGCTTCTACGCCAACCTGCACGACGCCGCCCACCCCAAGGGCGCGGTCCGCGGCCAGTTCCACCGGCTGAACAAGCCGATCGACATCAACGGCGTCCTGCAGGGCAGCAACCAGGCCACGCTCTCCGCCCGCGCCGACGGCGCCAAGGAAGTGCCCGCCAACGACGGCAAGAAGCGCGGCGACCAGGACGGCCAGGCCACCTGGTGGCTGCGCCCGACAGGATCGGTCATCGGTTACACCGCCTTCTGGACCGGGCTCGCCCCGGTGACCAACGGCCACATCCACAAGGGCGCGAGCGGCAAGAACGGCGACGTGGTCGCCGACCTGTTCGCCGACGCCGCGGGCCTGCCGTCGAACCTGACGGGCGTCGCGGGTGAGGCCAAGGTCGCCGCGCCGGTCGTCAAGCGCATCGCCGCCAACCCCGGCCGGTACTACACCAACCTGCACACCACGGAGTTCAACGGCGGGGCGGTACGCGGCCCGCTGTCCGGCGACCCGTTCGACCACCCCCGCGCGGTCACCGCCGAGGTGCTGAAGGGCGCCCAGATCTACGCCTGCACCCAGCAGCCCGGCGCGGCCCCGGCCTTCACCCAGTACGGTGTGGCGGCCAAGCTGCGGCGCGGCATCGACCACTCCTTCGTGACCCCGGCCGCGGGACCGCCGCAGTGGGTCGCTCCAGACGGCAGCGCGGTGCGCGGAGCGGTCGTCACCAAGACCCCCAACGGTGACGGCAACATCCCCGAGCTGGTCCTGGACGCCACCCAGTCCGGCAAGAACACCGGCCTGCTGGCCCACGCCACCACGATCCTGCGCCTCAACACCGAGGGCGGCGTGGCCCCCGCGGGCACCTGCACGGTCGGCGCCCAGACCCAGGTCGACTACAAGGCCGACTACCTCTTCCTCGGCTGATCACTCTAAGACCAGCTGAAGAGCAGGTCCGAGCGGGCGATTCGGTCCCGCCCGTGAGGACCGCCCCCGGCCGGTAGCGGCGCCACCCGCCACCGGCCACCGCCTCCGGGGACCTCCGGCCCGTCCCCGAAGGCACCCGACGCCCCGCCGTAACCCTCCGTACGGCGGGGCGTCCTCATGCCCGCCACAGGTCCGTTGTGGCGGAGCGTCCTCATGCCCGGAGCAGGTCCGAACGGGGGGCGTCCTCATGCCCGGCCCTCAGCCCCGGTCTGCGGCGGCTTTGCCGCTTCAGGAACTGGAGGCGGTACGCTCACGCGGCTACGCGATCGACAAGGAGGAGAATGAGGCGAACGTGCGCCGCGTCGGGGCGGTGGTCCGCGACGCGAGTGGGACGGCGGTGGGCGCGGTGAGCGTCGCGGGTCTCACACTCAGCCTGAGCCAGGACGACATGCCGCTGCTGGGACCGCTGGTGGTGGCCGCCGCCGCCCGCGTGTCGGCGGCGATCGGGAGGAACATATGACGGACGTGCTCGCGCGGGCCCGCGCCCTCGGGGAATTCTCCGGCGCGGCCTGGGCCTACGGCAGGTCGAGTGGCCCGGTTTCGCGTGGCCTCCTCGGCACGCTGGCGTGGAACGGCGACCCGGTCGGTGACGACACCCTGTGGGACCTGGCCTCGCTCACCAAGCCGATCGTCGGGCTGGCCGTCATGGCGCTGGTCGAGTCGGGCGAACTGACCCTGGACGACCCCATCGCGCTGCACCTGCCGGAGTACGCCTCGACCGACAAGTCCGGCATCACCGTCTTCGAGCTGCTGACGCACACCTCACGCATCCCCGGACAGCAGCCGCTCTACCGCGACCACCCGACCCGCGACGAACTGCTCGCCGCGGTGGCCCGGCTGCCGTTGCGTCCGTCCCCCGGGTTCGAGTACAGCTCCCAGGGGTTCATGGTCCTCGGGCTGATCGCCGAGCGGGCCGCCCGGACACCGCTCGACCAGCTTGTACGGGAGCGGGTGACCGAGCCCGTCGGCATGGACGAGACCCGCTTCCTGCTGCCCGAGCCCGACCATCGGCGTGCGGCCGCCACCGAGGACTGCCCGTGGCGCGGCCGGATCGTCCAAGGGACCGTGCACGACGAGAACGCCGAGGTGCTGGGCGGGGTGGCCGGGCACGCTGGGCTGTTCGGCACGCTGGACGACCTGGCGCGGCTGGGCCGGGCCCTGTGCCGGGGCGGCGGCTTTCTGGCTGCCCGGACGCTCGAGGTGATGACCCGGACGCGAATCGGCGGCCGGGCGCTGGCCTGGGAAGGGTGGGAGCGGCCCGGATGCAGCGGGGGTGATCTGCTGAGCCCGGCGGCGTATGGGCACACCGGGTTCACGGGGACGAGCCTGTGGGTGGATCCGGAACTGGACGTGTTCGTGGTGCTGCTGACCAACCGGGTGCACCCGAGGCGGGGGTCGGACGCGATCAACCGGATCCGCCGCGCCTTCCACAACGCGGCCGTGGCGGAGGCCCTGGCATGACCGGCGGCGGGGGTGTGAGCGGCTCCGGGAACGGCGGTTTGGGGTTCGGCCACGCAGGTGCGGGCGGTTCCGGGGCCGACGGTTTCGGGATCGGCGACGCAGGTGCGGGCGGTGCCGGGATCGGCGACTCCGGGGTCGGCGAGGCGGGCGGTGCCGGGAACGGCGGTTCCGGGGTCGGCCGGGCGGGTGCGGACGGCTACGGGGTCGGCGGTGTGCTTCGGGTGGTTGGTTCGTCGGCGGCGGTGCGGCTGGTTCCGGGAGACACCGGGCTGGTGCTGGAGCCGACCCGGGAGCGGCCCGGGGATCTCTGGATCGGGCCCGGCTGGGTGGACCTGCACGCCCACGTCTACGACGGGATGACGGTGATCAGCGTGCCCCCGGACCGGGCCGGCCTGGACCAGGGCGTGCACGTGGTCGCCGACGCGGGCAGCGCGGGCCAGGCCACGATCGACGGGCTGGCCCGCTATGTCGTCCCGGCCGCCGAGACCGAAATACGCGCCTGGATGAACATCGGCTCATACGGCCTCGTTCACCTACGCGAAACGGCCGACCCGAGTTTCATCGACGTGGACGCCACGCTGACCGCCATCGAACGGCACCGGGGACTGGTCTGCGGCGTGAAGGTCCGCTCCAGCGGCGCGGTCGTGGGCGCGATGGGGCTGCAACCGCTCCAGCTCGGCCGGCTCGTCGCCCGGCAGGCGGGTCTGCCCCTGCTGGTGCACGTCGGCGAGGCACCGCCGCTGATCGAGGACGTGCTCGACCTGCTGGACGAGGGCGACGTGATCACCCACTGCTACCACGGCAAGACCGGCCATCCATGGCGACCCGACGGCACCCCTGTCCCCGCACTGGCCCGCGCGCTCGACCGTGGCGTGCTGCTGGACGTGGGCCACGGCGCGGCCAGCTTCAGCTTCGACGTCGCCGAACGCGCGATCGCCGCCGGTTTCCCACCGCACTCGATCAGCACCGACATCCATGTGCGCAACATCGGCGGCCCCGTCCACGACCTGGCCACCACGATCACCAAGCTACTGGCCTGCGGCCTGCCACTGGAGAACGCGATCACGGCGGTCACCGCCGCACCCCGCCGCGTCCTGCGCGTGGACTCGCCGGACTCGGAATGGCTGGCGGACAACGGCGCGATACGCCACGCCACGGTATTCCGACTGACTGGGGATGCCACGGAGTCCCGGCCGACCGGAGGGGCAACGGAGTTTGGGCTGGTTGGGGAGACGGAGCGGGTCTATGTGGATTCTCGCGGAACCCACCGCGAGCCCACTCACCACGTCCTCCCGGTGACCACCATCCGAGAGGGACGCCTCCGGCCCACCGAACCGCGCCACCGGTCAACGACACGCACGTAACGGCGCCGAGCCCTGTGCGGGCTCAGCGGCCGTTCTCCTGGAGGCCCCCGGCCATGTGCGGCGGGTGGCGGTGAGGGCGGCTTGCCGTAACGGATGAAAGTGGTTCACCCGAAAAGGCAAGCCGGGCTCAGCGGCCGTTTTCCTGGAGGCCCCCCGCCATGTGCGGCGGGTGGCGGTGAGGGCGGCTTGCCGTAACGAAAATCAGGAGAGACCCGGCGCCGGGAACTGCGCGGTCAGCTCGCTGACCTCGTGATGCACCCGGCTGATGACGTGCTCGGCGTCGCCCTTGGCCAGGGCGGTGACGACCTCGTCCATCCACGCGCCGATCTGCCGCATCTCGCCCGGCCCCATCCCCCGCGAGGTGACAGAGGGGGTGCCGATGCGGATGCCGCTCGGGTCGAACGGCTTGCGGGTGTCGAACGGGACCGTGTTGTAGTTGGTCTCCAGGCCCGCGCGGTCGAGCGCCTGGGCGGCCGGCTTGCCGCCGATGCCCTTGGGCGTGAGGTCGAGCAGGATGAGGTGGTTGTCGGTGCCGCCCGAGACCAGGTCGAAGCCGCGGCTCGACAGCTCCTCGGCCAGCGCCTTCGCGTTGGTCACCACCTGGTGCGCGTAGGCCTTGAAGGCGTCGGTGGACGCCTCGTGCAGGGCCACGGCGATGGCGGCGGTGGTGTGGTTGTGCGGGCCGCCCTGCAGGCCGGGGAAGACGGCCTTGTTGAGCGCGGTCGCGTGCTCGTCGGTGGTGGCCATGAGCATGGCGCCGCGCGGGCCGCGCAGCGTCTTGTGCGTGGTCGTGGAGATCACGTCGGCGTGGCCCACCGGCGACGGGTGCGCGCCGCCCGCGACGAGGCCGGCGATGTGCGCGATGTCGGCGGCGAGTACGGCGCCCACCTCGCGGGCGATGGACGCGAAGCCCTCGAAGTCGATCGTGCGCGGGATGGCCGTGCCACCGCAGAAGATCAGCTTCGGCCGGTGCTCCAGCGCCAGCGCCCTGACCTCGTCGAGGTCGATGCGGCCGGTGTCCTGGCGCACGCCGTAGCGGACCGGGTTGAACCACTTGCCGGTGGCCGAGACCGACCAGCCGTGCGTGAGGTGACCGCCGAACGGCAGGCCCATGCCCATCACGGTGTCGCCCGGCTGCAGGAAGGCCATGTAGATGGCCAGGTTGGCGGGCGAGCCCGAGTAGGGCTGGACGTTGGCGTGGTTGACGCCGAACAGCGCCTTGGCCCGCTCGTTGGCCAGAGTCTCGACCTGGTCGATGACCTGCTGGCCCTCGTAGTAGCGCTTGCCGGGGTAGCCCTCGGAGTATTTGTTGGTCAGGACGGTGCCCGTGGCCTCCAGAACGGCCTTGGACACGTAGTTCTCCGACGCGATGAGCTTGACGGTGTCGGCCTGACGGCGCTCCTCCGCCTTGATGAGCTCGGCGATCTGCGGGTCCACGCTTGTGAGAGAACTCATGACTCTCCTGTCATCGTTGACAATGTGCGAAGACCCAGGCGCACGGCCTTCTGCCCTTCCGCTCCCTGGTGGTTCGCCCCACCTAACGCGCCAGTCGCGACGTTCTAGACGATAGCGGATCGGGCAGGGGGGACCGGGCACGGATCAGGTGATCAGGCAGATGAGAGGGCCGCGTTCTTGATCGTTCCGAGCGGCCCGAGGTTCACGTCCACGTGCTCCGCGTCCTGGGGCAGGCCCTCGAAGACGGCCCAGAGCTGAAGCTGCATACCGCCCCCGAACGAGGCCGTGGGGACCTCGGCGCACTGACAGGCGTTGTCCTTCCTGGCCGGGTACAACGGCTTGCCCACGCCGGGAGGGACGATGCTGATCCTCGACACGGTGTTGTCGAGGGTGCTCGCGCCGAACCTGTCGTACAGAGGCGCGTTCTTGGTGCCGACGTTCTTGACCGTCCACTGCAGGCGCGCCGTGGTGCCCTGCCGCACGAGGGAGTCGATGCGCACCTGGAAGGTGGTGTCCAGGGCGTCGAGCGTGCGGGTGACGGCGGGGGTGCCCGGCTCGGCGACGCTCTCCTGCCACGGGCGCAGTACGGCGAGCGTGGCGGCCACGCCGAGGACGGCCGCGAGCGCGGCGGCGACGACCGGGCCCAGCCAACGGCGCCGCCCAGAAGCCCGCCTCCCGCCGGACTGCCCTTCACCCGTCCCGGCGGGCGGCCCTTCACCGGCCCCAGTGGACGGGCCTTCCAGCGCTCCAGCGGGCGGGCCTTCCAAGGCTCCAGCGGACGGCCCCTTGACCACCCCGGCGGACGAACCAGCCACCATCCCACCGGACAGACCTTCCGGACCAGCGGACGGGCCTTCGAACGTCCAGCGCCCGCTCGACCAGCGGCCTGATCCGCTCGTCCAGCCCGTCGAGCACCGGCGCGTGGTTGATCACCCGGTAGACGACCTCGGCGACCCCGCCGGACCCGAACGGCGGCCGGCCGACGCCCGCGTACGCCACCAGAGCGGCCCACGAGAAGATGTCGCTCGCCGACGTCACCTGCTCGCCCTTGGCCTGCTCAGGCGACATGTACGCGGGCGTCCCCATGCTCTGGGCGATCGTGACGGGCGCTCCCCCGGCGTCGGCGAGCTGGGCGATGCCGAAGTCGATGACCCGCGGCCCGACCGCGCTGAGCAGCACGTTGGACGGCTTCAGATCGCGGTGCACGACCCCTGCCTGGTGGATCGCGGCCAGCGCGGTGGCCACGCCGACGGCCAGCGCCTCCAGGTTCGACCCGGTCAGCGGCCCCTGCCGGACGACCACGCCGGACAGGTCGGGGCCCTCGACGTATTCGGTGACCAGATAGGCGGTCCCGCCCTCGAACCCGGCGTCGAGCACGGGGGCGGTGCAGAACCTGGCGACCCGCCTGGCGGCCTCGGCTTCCTTGCCGAACCTGCGCCTGAACTCCTCACGGGCGGCCAGCTCGGGCCGCATCGTCTTCAGCGCGACGCGCCTGCCGGTGGGGTCCTCCGCGAGGTAGACGAACCCCATGCCACCCTCGCCCAGCTTCCTGACGAGCGTGTAGGGACCGACTCTCCGCTGTGCGTCCACTGGGGGATTATTCCCTATTTGGTACGACTGGCGCCGGGCCAGAGCCGATCGACCTCGGCGTTCAGGATGGCTCCGATCAGCACGGCGAGCGCGGTGATGTAGAGCCAGAGCAGCAGCGCGATGGGCGCGGCCAGCGAGCCGTAGACGGACACTGGCGAGAACCACGCCGCGAGCACGGCCCGCAGCACGGCGGCACAAACGATCCACAGGAACAGCGCCAGGATCGCCCCCGGCAGCTCCCGGTACCACTTCGTCCGGACCGGCACGCTCACGTGGTAGAGCACGGTCAGGAAGAGCACCGAGCCGATGACCACCACCGGCCAGTACAGCAGGTCGACGAGGACGCCGTACTCCCCCGGCAGCGCGTCCTTGAGCAGCGTCGGCCCGATGACCAGCACCGGCATCACGATGATCCCGATGACCAGGCCGATCACGTAGAGCCCGAACGACATCAGCCTGGTCCTGATGATGCCGCGTTCCTCGCCGAGCCCGTAGGAGACGGAGATGAGGTCCACGTAGACGTAAAGTGCCCGGGAGCCCGACCAGAGCGACAGCAGGAAGCCCACCGAGATGATCGACACCTTGCTGGCGTCGTCGCTGAGGACGTCGGTGATGAGCGGGTTGACCACCTTGTGCACCGCGTCGTCGGTGAACAGCAGCCCGGCCTGGTCGATCACCCAGGTCTTCACCTGCACGACAACCTGGGGCCCCAGCCAGGTGCCGAGCTTGGCCAGTACCCCGATCAGTCCCAGCACGAACGGCGGGAGGGACAGCAGCGCGAAGAAGGCCGCCTCGCCCGCGAGGCCCGTGACGCGGTAAGTGACTCCCGCGTTCGTGGTCGCGCGGACGGTCGCCCACGAGTTCGTGTCGAGCACCCAGTTCAGCCTGGCACGGGCGTTGGAGGCGAGTCGCCTCCTCATCGACCGGCTAGGCGCATCGGTGGACGTCATGGCACCCAACGGTTATTAGCAGTGACTCTTCGGGACAGCTTACGTCCCCCGGGCACTGCCCTAGTCGACGTCGACGATGCGCGCACCCAGCGGGAGCAGCGAAACCGGGATGAGCTTCAGGTTCGCGATGCCCAGCGGAATGCCGATGACCGAGAGGAACAACGGGATCGAGGTGACCACGTGCCCGACCGCCAGCCAGATGCCCGCGAAGACGAGCCAGATGACGTTGCCGATCGTGGAGAGCGCCCCCGCGTCGGGGTCGCGCACGACGGTCCGGCCGAACGGCCAGAGCGCGTAGGCCGCGATCCTGAACGAGGCGATGCCGAACGGGATCGTGACGATCAGGATGCAGCAGATGACGCCGGCGATCGCGTAGCCGATGGCCAGCCAGACACCGGCGAAGATCAGCCAGATGACGTTCAGGATTGTCCGCATGCTTACAGCATGTCACCGGGGCTGCCTCTCAAATCATCGGGAATGCCCCTGGCCTTTCCCTGATCGACCCTTACCGGGTGGTCCGGCGAACGCCTGCGCTATCTCCATCCAGGCGCGGGCGGTCTCGCCGGTGATCTCCAGGTCGGTGTCGTCGCGGTGGACGCGCTGGGTGACGAGCAGGCAGAAGTCCAGCATCGGCCCGCGGACCGTGTCGGCGGCCTCTTCGGGCCCCGCCGTCCATGGCGTCCCGTCGGGCATGGTCAGCTCCACGCGCACCGGTCGCGACGGAAGGGGCAGATTCCGTACGGCGAAACCGAAGGGCATGGCCCTGAACCCGATCATCGCCACGTGCCGCAGCCTCGGGGTGGGCTCCCTGGTGACGCCGAGCGCGTCCGCCACGTCCTGGCCGTGCGCCCAGGTCTCCATCAGCCGGGCGGTGACGAAGGAGGCGGCCGACATGTCGGGCCCGTACCAGGGCAGCCGGTCACGGGCGGACAGCCCGGTGAACGCCTTGATGCTGCGGGCACGAGCCGTACGGAACCATTCGAGCAGTTCGTCGGGGGCGAGCCCGCGGAACTCCGCGGCCAGGTCATCGGTGGAGGTGAAGTGCGCCGCCGCCGCCCGGAAGACGTCGGGATCGGTCACGGCGGTGCGCGCGGCCTCGTCGAACCAGGCCAGGTGGCTCACCTGGTCACGCACCGCCCATCCCTCGGCGGGTGTGCCGAGCTCCCAGTCTCCGGCCTCCAGGGGCCGTAACAGCTCGTCGAGTGACGCGGTCTCCGCACGCAGGTCGCTCAGCAACTCGCCCATGAGGTCCACGGGCGCCAGCCTAACCGAACAAGGTTCTACGAGGAATAATGCAAGGGTGATCTGCGAGAAGTGCAAGGACAAGCGCCACGAGGAATGTCGCGGCGGATCCTGGTGCGATTGCCAGCACCAGCAGGCGGAGGAGCCGGCCGAGTCGGACCTGGACTGGCCCCGTCAGGGGTGAAGAGCGTCCACAGTCTGGACCCAGTCTTGGACATACCGGATACCTAGCGTATCTTCGAACTATGCCAGCGGACCCCATGCTTGTCGGTCGACGACACGTCGATCTTCAGCGTGTCCGCAGTGCCATCTGTTGCGACGCCCGTTAACCCACCCGTTTTCTCCGTTGCGCGCGTCGCAAATCTCCTCCTTCACCCCTGCCCTCAATGATGAGGCGGGAGGAAGCCTGCGCGCGCCCATGAACCGAAGGACGCGCAATGAGCACCCCTGCCAGCCGGCATCACAAACGCCCGCGCGGCGAAGGCCAGTGGGCTCTCGGTTACCGGGAGCCGCTGAACAAGAATGAAGAGAACAAGAAGAACGACGACGGCCTCAACGTCCGCCAACGCATCATCGACATCTACTCCAAGCGTGGTTTCGACTCGATCGACCCCGCTGACCTGCGGGGCCGGATGCGTTGGTACGGCCTCTACACCCAGCGCAAGCCCGGGATCGACGGCGGCAAGACCGCGATCCTGGAGCCCGAGGAGCTGGACGACCGCTACTTCATGCTGCGGGTGCGGATCGACGGCGGCCAGCTGAGCATCCCGCAGTTGCGGGTCATCGCCGAGATCTCCAACGACTACGGCCGGGGCACCGCCGACCTGACGGACCGGCAGAACGTCCAGCTGCACTGGATCGAGATCGAGTCGGTGCCCGACATCTGGGCGCGGCTCGAAGCGGTCGGGCTGTCGACCACCGAGGCGTGTGGCGACACCCCGCGCGTCATCCTGGGCTGCCCGCTGGCCGGGATCGACACCGACGAGGTGCTGGACGCGACCGACGAGATCCACGTGCTCAACGAGCGGTTCATCGGCGACCCGGCCTACTCCAACCTGCCGCGCAAGTTCAAGTCGGCGCTGAGCGGATGCCCGTCGCACTGCACGGTGCACGAGATCAACGACGTGGCGTTCGTGGGTGTCGAGCTGCCCGGTGGGGAGAAGGGCTACGACCTGTGGGTCGGCGGGGGGCTGTCCACCAATCCGATGTTCGCCAAGCGGCTCGGTGTGTTCGTCCGGCCGGAGCAGGTGGCGGACGTCTGGGCCGGTGTGATCGGGATATTTCGTGATTACGGGTATCGGCGGCTGCGGCACCGCGCTCGGATCAAGTTCCTGGTCAACGACTGGGGCGTGGAGAAGTTCCGGGAAGTCCTGGAGACCGAATACCTCAAGGAGGCGCTGCCCGACGGGCCCGCGCCCCAGGCGCCCCGTGGCTCCCGCCGCGACCACGTCGGGGTCTACCCGCAGAAGGACGGCAACTTCTACGTGGGCTTCGCGCCCAAGGTCGGCCGCCTCGACGGTGACAAGCTGCACGTGATCGCCGACGTCGCCGAGCGGCACGGCTCCGGCCGCGTCCGCACCACGGTCGAGCAGAAGATGGTCATCCTCGACGTCGCGCCGGACCAGGTCGACTCCCTGGTCGCCGAGCTGGAGGCCAACGACCTCCAGGTCAACCCGTCGACGTTCCGCCGCCAGACGATGGCCTGCACCGGCATCGAGTACTGCAAGCTGGCCATCGTCGAGACCAAGGCCACCGCCGCCAACCTCATCGACGAGCTGGAGCGGCGCCTGCCCGACTTCGCCGAGCCGCTCACCATCAACGTCAACGGCTGCCCCAACTCCTGCGCGCGCATCCAGGTCGCCGACATCGGCCTCAAGGGCCAGCTGGTCGTGGACGAGCACGGGGAGCAGGTCGAGGGCTACCAGATCCACCTGGGCGGCTCGATGGGCGTCAACCCCGGCTTCGGCAGGAAGGTACGCGGACTCAAGACCACCGCCGAGGCCCTGCCCGACTACGTCGAGCGGGTCGTGACGCACTACGACGCCCAGAAGAAGGAAGGCGAGGCCTTCGCCGACTGGGTGCAGCGAGCGGACGAGGCGGACCTGCGATGACCACGCGAGCCGTCCCCTTCCACTGCCCCTACTGCGGCGACGAGGACCTCGAGCCCTACGAGGGCGACCCCGAAGCGCCCGAACCCGCGGCGCACGGCGGCTGGTACTGCCGGTCCTGCGCCCGCGCCTTCAAGCTGAAGTTTCTTGGAATCGGAGTGAAGATATGACACTCGTCGACATCGAGGTCGGTTTAAGAGAGCAACGCGGCGCGCTCGACCTGCAGGACATCGTCGAGTCCGCCGCGGTCTTCCTGGAGGACGCCTCCGCCCGCGAGATCATCCGGTGGGCGGCGGCGACGTTCGGCGACCGGCTGTGCCTGACCTCCTCGATGAGCGACGCGCTGCTCATCGACCTGGTCAGCCGGGTCAAGCCCGGGGTGGACGTGTTGTTCATCGACACCGGGTTCCATTTCGCCGAGACGATCGGCACCCGTGACGCGGTCCAGCAGGTCTATGACGTCAATGTGATCAATGTGCAGCCGTCGCGCACGGTGGAGGAGCAGGAACGCGAGCTCGGGCCGCGCCTGTTCGGCCGCAATCCCGACCTGTGCTGCTACCTGCGCAAGGTGGAGCCGCTCAACCGGGCGCTCGAACCGTACCTGGCGTGGATCTCCGGCATCCGCCGCGACGAGGCGAGCACCCGCGCCGACACCAAGGTCGTGGAGTGGGACGCCAAGCGGCAGATGGTCAAGGTCAACCCGATCGCCAGGTGGACCCAGGACGAGGTCGACAACTACATGGCCGACAACGGGGTGCTGATCAACCCGTTGCACTATGACAACTACCCCTCGATCGGCTGCGCCCCCTGCACCCGGCAGGTCGCGGAGGGCGAGGACCCGCGCAGCGGCCGCTGGGCGGGGCTGGGGAAGGTCGAATGCGGCATTCACCTGTAACCCCCAGCATGTGGCCCGTCCCGTTGGCAGACGGGACGGGCCAGGACATCCCACTGGTCGCGGTGGCGCACGGGTCTCGCGATCCACGCGCCGCCGCGACCGTGGAAGCCCTGCTCGACGAGGTACGGCTGGCGCGGCCCGGACTGCCGGTGCGCACGGCGTACCTCGACCACGCGACCCCGTCCCTGGGGCAGGCGCTGAGCGGGCTGGAGGCGGCCGTGGTGCTGCCGCTGCTGCTCACCGAGGCCTACCACAGCCGGGTGGACCTTCCCGCGGCGCTCAACGAGGCCAGGGCGCGCGACCCGCGGCTGCGCGTGCGCTACGGCGCGACGCTGGGGCCGCACCCGCTGCTCCTGGCGACGCTCGAACGGCGGCTGGCGGAGGCCGGGGTGTCGCCGGGCGATCCGGACACGGCGGTCGTGCTCGTGTCGGCGGGTTCGAGTGATTCGCGGGCCAACGCGGTGGTCTCCGGGATGGCGCGCTCCTGGTCACGGGCGACGGGCTTCCCGCGCGGGCTGTCCGCGGACCCGCGTACCACTGGAGGGTGGTGGGCGGTGACGGCGGCGTACGCGTCGGCGGCCGAGCCGACGCCCGCGCAGGCGGTGGCGCTCCTCCGCGAGGCGGGCGCGCCCCGGGTGGCCGTCGCGCCGTACCTGCTGGCGCCCGGCTATTTCGCCGACAAGGTGCGGCGCAGCACCCTTGAGGCGGGCGCCGACGTGGTCGCCGACGTGCTCGGCCCGGCTCCTGAACTGGCCGAGGTGCTCCTGGAGCGCTATGACAGCGCGGCCCGCGCCCCGGCCGGTGCGGCGGCCTCGTAGACGTCAGCGCGTCTCGCCCGCCAAGCTTTCGAAGCACGGCCGCAGGAGGGCGATGATGTCGTCGGCGGGCGCGTCCGCCAGGGAGCTCAGCTTGAGCAGGTAACGATCGATCACCACCCCGTTGATGATGGCGCTGATCAGCGCCGCCCGCAGCCCGGCGTCAGCGGCCGGGATGGCCGCGCTCATCCGGTCGAGCCAGGTCGCCGCCGCCGCTCGGAACTCCCCCGACGCCTCCGCGTGCGTGAGCACGGAACGCAGCACGACGAGTGACGCGACCGGTTCGTCGTCGAGCCGCCGGCGCAGCGAGGTGAGCAGGGCCTCCGCCGGATGCCCCACCGGCAGTTCCTCGTCCGGCAGCTTGGCGGCGCGCGAGAACAGCTCCTCCTTGCTGCCGAAGTAGTGCATCACCAGCCCCGCGTTGACCCCCGCGGCGGACGCCACGTTCCGGATCGTCGTGCGCTCGTATCCGAGCTCGGCGAAGGTGGCACGGGCGGCGGCGAGAATGCGGGCCTCGGTCTCGCGGCGCTGCTCGGCTCGGGTGCGGCGCGGCTTCTCGTCGGACACCGGTTCATTGTACGGGCGTTGACCGAATCACCGACTTCGTTCTACGGTTGTTCAATGAACGCACGTTCAACGAACGAGGAGTGGCCGTGAACGCACGTGAGGTGGCCGAGCGGGTGCTGGAGACGAGCCTGTCGGCGGACATGGAGGGGTTCGTTGAGCTGATGGCCCCCGACGGGGTCATCGAGTGGCCCTATCGACCCGAGGGCGTCCCGGAGACCCTCGACGGGCGGGACGAGATCCGGGCGTTCATGGCCACGGGTGGGCGGCTGATCGAGTTCGAGAGGCACGTCGATGTGGTGATCCACGAGACGGCCGATCCCGAGGTGGTCATCGTCGAGTACACCGTCCATGGCCACGTCGCCGCCACCGGCGCGCCGTTCACCCAGCGGGTCATCGCCGTGATCCGGGTGCGTGACGGACTTGTCGTGCACTATCGCGACTACATCAACCCGCTGCCGTTGATGGCGGTGATGGGTTCGTCAGTAGCCCCGGCGTAGATCGCGGCGCATGCTGCGGTGGTCGTCGCGGAGCTGCCTGCGCATGCTGCGCCACTCGTCGCCGTGCAGCATGCGCCACTGCTCACGCCATGCCGCCAGGCCGCGCCGCAGCGGTTGCGCCTGGGAGTCGCCGATCACCTTCACGTCACCCATGACCGCGTACGCGTGCACCCGGATGACCGGTGCGTTGGTGCCCGGTGCCGCCTCCAGGACGTCGACCCGCTTGTCGCCCATGATGGCCATGCCGTCGAGGTCCACGTTGACGCCGTCGGGAACGATGATCTTCACGTCGCCCATCACCGAGACGGCCATGATGTCGACGATGTTCGTGCGGACCTCGGCCTCACGCAGGTCGAGCAGCACGTCGCCCATGACGGCGACCGCGCCCAGCTCCTGGTCGATCCGCCAGGTGCCGCGCCGCTTGGAGTCGCCCATGACGCCGACGAACCAGCGCCGCTTGCGCGCGGGCCCCTCCTGATGGACCGGTGGCACGGGCACGGCGCCCGAGGCGGGCAGGTCCTGGACGAGCATGGCCAGCTCGGCGTGCGTGGAGGCGGTGTAGGCGGCCTCGGTGCGGTCGGTCAGCTCGACGAGCGTCAGCCGCCCGTCGACCGAGGCGACGCGGAGCTGCTCCACGACGGCTTCACGTTCGGCGTCCGAGGCCCTAACCTCGCCAGGGTCAGTCATACTCGCAACATATCGCGTTTCTGGACGATCGGGATCCTCCCGGAGAAGGAACAGTCATACTCCGAACTGCTCACCTCGCGAACCGCTCCCCCCCGCGAACTGCTCATGGCGCTTCCGAGGGGCTGACACGGCCGGAGCCCGATCCAAGCTAGGGTCCAGTCATGCATGAGGAACAGCTCTACCGGGCCGCGTTGAACGGCGAGTCGGAGAAGGTGAGCGAGCTGCTCGCCGGTGGCACCGACCCTAACCAGGCCAGCGCCGGCGACGAAGACGGGTTGCCGCTCTGCGCGGCGGCCGCCTGGGACCGGGCCGAGGTCGCGGGCCTGCTGCTGGCCGCCGGGGCCGACGTCAACGGCCGGGAGAGCGGCGGCTGGACCGCGCTGCTCTGGGCCGCGGCCAAGGGACACGCCGAGACGGCTGAGTTGCTCGTCGAGGCGGGGGCCGAGATCGACGCCGCCAACGACGTCGGCGACACGCCGCTCACGCTGGCGGCCAGGCGCGGCGCCCTGGGCGTCGTACGCCTGCTGCTGGACAGCGGGGCCGACGCCACCAAGTACGACGGAGACGGCGACACCCCGCACGAGATCGCCGTCGACTGGGTGGGCGTGCATCTAGAGAGCGCGCTGCTCGACCAGATCGGCCAGGACGACTGGGAGTACGTCGTGGCGCGCCAGTTCGCCAAGGACGGCACCGAGCTCGTCACCGTGGCCGGGCGCTCCCCCGACGGCGAGCAGACCGAGCAGGTGCAGGCGCAGCGCGGCCACGCCGCCATCGCGACGCTGCTGGAGGACGTCACCGGCGTCTACGCCCCGGCCGACCAGCTCGTGGCGCGGGCCCTGGCGCACCGCGACACCGACGAGGACGCCGAGACGTGGTGGATCGTCGCCGACTCGCTGGGCAAGCGGGCCGACGACGAGACGTACGAGGTGCTGGCCGGGCTGTGCGTGAGCGAGGACGCCAGGGAGCGGGAGTTCGGCGTCGACGCGATCGCCCAGTTCGGGTTCGCCGACGACGACAAGCCCTACCTTGAGCAGACGCTGCCGCTGCTGCAGAAGATGGCCACCACGGAGGGCAACGCGCAGGTTCTCCGCTCGGTGCTGGCCGCGCTCGGCCACCAGGGCGACCCCCGGGCGCTGCCGCAGGTGCTCGACATCATCGGCCGTCCGGATCACCAGCGCACCATGACCGACGCGATCGCGCTGGCCGACGTGCTGCCGCCGGACCACGAGGAGGGGCTGGAGCTGCTGATCGGCATGACGCGGGACGACGAGGCCGAGGTCCGCGACTGGGCCACGGCCGGGCTGGCCTCGCTCAAGGCCGACACGCCGCAGATCCGCGAGGCACTCGCCGACCGCCTCGACGACGCCGACTTCCGTACGGTGGCGGAGGCCACGCGCGGGCTCGCCGAGCGGGGCGACCCGCGGGCCGAGCAGGGCGTCAAGCGGGTGCTGGCGGAGAGCGACGACGAGTACGCCAGGGACCTGGTCACCCAGACCCAGCCGCAGTAGGGACGTGACACGGACTCGGCTCTGACGCCGCGGATCCTTGGGACGTGGTGACACCGGCCCGGCCCTGACCGCCTGCGGAGAAGCGGGCGTCAGGGGCCCGAAAGGGCCGGGGCGGTGTTGAGGACGTCGTGAGCCAGGGCGAGGTCGCCTTCGAGGGCGGCGGGGAAGGACCCCGGGTCGCCCCGCCCGCCCAGCAGGAAGCAGAACCCCACCACGTCCGCCGTGATGTGCGCGTCCGGGACGCCGCCACCGTCGGCGGCGTCCGTCACGCCGAGGGGAACGTGCCATTCCCCTCCCCCCGGCCCGGTCAGCGTGAGCAGGAGCGTGCGCCCGCTGCCGTCCAGGCCGGACAGGAGCATCGTCCACGGCAGCAGCCGCGCGCACAGGTCGGCCGTCGGGTGGATGTGCTCGGGGATCGGGTCGGGCAGCCGGAGGCCGCCGGTGCGGGCGGCGTCGTCGGCGTGCACCCACGTCTCCAGGCACCGGGCCAGGATGTGGTCGGACACCGGCGCGTCGAGGCCGTCGAGGTGCGCGGCGGTGCCGGGGTCGAGGTCGGCCAGGTGGCGGCAGAGGGCGTCGGCCTGGGCGCGCCAGTCGCGCCTGGTCTGTTCGGGGCTGCGGGCCCGCTCGTAGTTCTGGACGTCGGCGGTACGGCCGAGCGAGTCGTTCGCGCCGATGGCCGGGCCCAGCACGGGGGCGCCGACCGAGGCCGCCAGCAGGCCGTCCTTGGCGGCGAGGTGGGCGACGAGTTCCTGGAGCGTCCAGCCCTCGACGATGACCCGTGACCAGTCGTCCTCCACGGCGGAGGCGAGCAGCGCGTCCATGGCGGCGACGCGCCCGGCGTACGGCTGCGCCCAGGGGGCGGTGGGCGCGGCGGGCCGGCGCCGGGCCCTGGCCCCGGCCAGGAGCTGGGGCCGCAGGGAACGTTCCGGTACGGCCGGGTCCTCCATCAGCGCGTCCAGGTAGAGACGCTCGACGGGCTCCATCACACCTCTTCCTCTGCCAGCGCGTCTGCCAGGCGGCGTAGCGCCAGCCGGATCCGCGACTTGGCCGTGCCCTCGGGCACGCCCAGCTCCTCGCCCACCTGGCGGTATGTCCGCCCACCGTAGTAGGCCAGTTCGACCGCTTCCCGCAGGCCGTCGGGTAACGCCGTCACCGCCTGCCGTACCCGCTTGGCCTCGTCGGCCGCGAGCACGTTGTCCTCCAGCCTGGCGGGCTCGGGTTCGTACAGGCGGGGGCCCAGCGCGGAGACGCGCCTGCGCTCCTCGGCCCGTACGTGGTCGACCGCGCGGCGGTGGGCGATCGTGGCGAGCCACGCGCGCAGGGTGCCACGATCTGGGTCGTAGGCCAGCGGCCGTTCCCAGAAGACCAGGAACACCTCCTGCGTGATGTCCTCGGCGATCACCCGGTCCCTGGTGACACGCAGGGCGAGACCGAAGATCAGCGAGGAGAGCCGATCGTAGACCTCCCCGAGCGCGGCCTCGTCGCCGCCGACCACCCGCTGATGCAGCAGGCGGTCGTCGTACGGTGCCTCCACTGGCACCACACTCCCGTGATCCGGACCAAGGCGGCGGGTGCGCCGCGACCCGAGCATGTCATTAATTCGCCGGAAAAGTGCACACGGATGACCGAGCCGCAGAACTTTGTCGGGCGCGCGATAGGGTCGGAATTCCTACGATCAGAGGGAGCAACCACTATGGCCACCACTCGCACCGCCACCACTCAGTGGAAGGGCGCGCTGATGAACGGGTCGGGGACGGTGTCGCTGGACACCTCGGGCGTCGGCACGTTCGAGGTCACCTGGGCGTCCAGGTCCCAGGACGCCGGCGGCAAGACCTCGCCCGAGGAGCTCATCGCGGCCGCCCACTCCTCCTGCTTCTCGATGGCGCTCTCGCACGGCCTGGCCGGCGCCGGCACGCCCCCGGAGTCGCTGGAGACCAACGCGGACGTGACGTTCCAGCCTGGTGAGGGCATCACCGGGATCGTTCTCACCGTGAAGGGGCAGGTGCCCGGGATCACGGCCGAGCAGTTCCAGGAGGCGGCGGAAACCGCGAAGGCCAATTGCCCGGTGAGCAAGGCGCTGACGGGCACGACGATCAGCCTCAACGCCGAACTCCTCTAGCGGGACCGCGATCGCGTGCGACAATTGGGTCACATGCGCGAGGTCTGGCCGGGCGAGCCCTATCCACTTGGCGGCACCTGGGACGGCGTGGGCACCAGCTTCTCACTGTTCTCCGAGGTGGCCGAGCGAGTTGAGCTATGCCTCTTTCACGATGACGGCTCCGAAGAACGCGTGGATCTGCCGGAAGTCGATGGATTCGTCTGGCACGGTTACCTGCCGGGCATCGCGCCGGGGCAGCGCTATGGCTATCGGGTGCACGGCCCGTACGAGCCGTCACACGGGCACCGGTGCAACCCGGCGAAGCTCCTCCTCGATCCCTACGCCAAGGCGATCGACGGTGATCTGACGTGGAACGAATCGCTGTTCCCGTACCACTTCACCGATCCGACGCGGCTCAACTCGGCCGACAGCGCGCCCTTCATGCCGAAAAATGTGGTCATCAACCCGTTCTTCGAATGGGGCAACGACCGGCCGCCGCGCACTCCGTACCACGAGACCGTGATCTACGAGGCGCATGTGCGGGGGCTCACCATGCGCCACCCGGCGGTGCCCGAGGAGCAGCGCGGCACGTACGCGGGCGTGGGGCACCCGGCGATCATCGACCACCTGCTCTCGCTCGGGGTGACGGCGATCGAGCTGATGCCGGTGCACCAGTACATGCCCGAGCACTTCCTGGTGGCGCGGGGGCTGACCAACTACTGGGGCTACAACACGATGGCCTACCTGGCCCCCCACGGCCGCTACAGCAGCGCGGGCACGCGGGGCGAGCAGGTGCTGGAGTTCAAGGCCATGGTGCGGGCGCTGCACGAGGCGGGCATCGAGGTCATCCTCGACGTGGTCTACAACCACACGGCCGAGGGCGACCACATGGGGCCCACGCTGGGGTTCAGGGGGATCGACAACTCGGCCTACTACCGGCTGCACGACGGTGACCGGCGCTACTACCTCGACTACACCGGCTGCGGCAACTCACTGAACGTCCGGTCGCCGCACGCGCTCCAGCTCATCATGGATTCCCTGCGTTACTGGGTGCTGGAGATGCACGTCGACGGGTTCCGGTTCGACCTGGCGGCGGCGCTGGCGCGCGAGCTGCACGACGTCGACCGGCTGAGCGCCTTCTTCGATCTGATCCAGCAGGATCCGGTCATCTCGCAGGTGAAGCTGATCGCGGAGCCGTGGGATGTCGGCCCCGGCGGCTACCAGGTCGGAAATTTCCCGCCATTGTGGACGGAGTGGAATGGGAAATACCGCGACATAGTGCGAGATTTCTGGCGTGGCACCCACTCGGCGCTGCCAGAGTTCGCCTCCCGCCTGACCGGCTCCGCCGACCTCTACGCCTCCTCGGGCCGCCGGCCCGTCGCCTCCATCAACTTCGTGACCTGCCACGACGGCTTCACCCTCACGGACCTGGTGTCGTACGACCGCAAGCACAACGAGGCCAACAGCGAGGACAACCGCGACGGCACCGACGACAACCGCTCCTGGAACAGCGGCGCGGAGGGGCCCGTCGAGGACCCCGAGATCGTCCGGCTCCGCCACCGCCAGCGCCGCAACCTCCTGACGACGCTGTTCCTGTCGCAGGGCGTGCCGATGCTCTCCCACGGCGACGAGCTCGGCCGCACGCAGCGGGGCAACAACAACGCCTACTGCCAGGACAACGAGCTCGCCTGGATCGACTGGTCGCAGATCCACACCGAGTCCGACCTGCTGGACTTCGTCCGCAAGCTGTCGCGGCTGCGGCGCGAGCACCCGGTCTTCCAGCGCCGCCGCTTCTTCCACGGCCGCCACCCGGACGACGGCCGGCGCGACCTGGTGTGGCTCACGCCGGGCGGCACGGAGATGACGGCCGGAGACTGGCACATCGGCTACGCCAAGTCGCTGATGGTCTACCTCAACGGCGAGGCGATCACGGAGCCGGGGACGCGGGGTGAGCGGATCGTGGACGACTCGTTCCTGTTGCTGATCAACGCCCACCATGAGGACATGACGTTCACACTGCCGGGCGGTGAATTCGGCGACCATTGGCTGCCGATCCTGGACACCGACGACAAGGGGGTTTGTGATGGCGAATACGCCTGTTCCTCCCAGGTGACGGTGACCGCCCGCAGCATGCATGTGCTCCAGCGTCCGCTTTCTTAAGGGCTGTTTTTACGAGCCTTCTTTACGGCAGGCACGGTGAGCCCCACCCGCCGCACGGGGTCGGCGTCTGTCCAGGGGGACGCTCCTCCGGTGGAGGTGGCCCGGCGCCGTGACGAGACGGTGAGACCGGGGCCTCCTATCCGCACCCCATGCCGCCGCCGCCCTGGAAAGCGCCAGGGCTGCCGGGATCTCAGAGCAGGCCCGCGACGCTCGCCGTGAGGATGACCAGGACGAATGTGGCCACGCCCGCCAAACCGTGCAGGAGCACCGCGAGAAGCGGGAAGCGTCGCTCCGCGCCCCGTGCGTGGCGTCCCGCGCCTAGCCAGCGGGTGAACATCACGAAGCCCAGCAGGGCCGCCACCGCCAGGACTCCGAACGCCGTCCATGCCAGCGCGCGGTTGCCCGTGAGCAGGAAGGCCACCCAGCAGGCCAGCGCCGAGACCCCCAGCACCGGATGGGAGAAGATCAGCGCCACCGGAAAGCGCGTGACCTTCGCCGCCTGTTGCCGCAGCCCACCCCCCGACAGCCACAGGTAGAGCAGGTAGATCCCCACGAGCGCGGTGAACAGCCATGTAACAGCGGCGACCAACCCCACTGGGCTCTCCCCTCAAGTGCCCGATTCCCCTGCCGCCACGTTATGCGCGTCACGCTGCGTACGTCCCTAGATACGCCAAAGTGCTATCCCTGGGCGCAGTCCGGGCGGCCAGTCCCCCTGTCTGGGCCCGCAGCGCCGCCGTCGAGTGCCCGGTCTGGGCCGCGGCGCCGTCGTCGCGGGTCCTTCGTCGGCTGGTTGTCGGAGGCGTGTGCCAAGGTAGAGGAGTGCGTCGCATCCATCCCGACATTCAGGACGATCCAGACATTCAGCAGGCCTACGCCTACCCGGCGGACCGGCCGTGGCTGCGCCTCAACATGGTCGCCAGCGCCGACGGAGCCGCCTGGCTGAAGGGCCTGTCAGGTGGGCTGTCCAGCCAGGGTGACCGGCGGATCTTCCGGATCCTGCGCGGGCTGGCCGACGTGGTCATGGCGGGCGCCGCGACCGTGCGTACCGAGGGGTACGGCGCGGTCAAGCCACGTGACTCCTGGAAGGAGTTGCGGGGGGACCGGCCGCCGGCTCCGCCCCTCGCGGTCGTCACCCGCCGGCTCGACCTCGATCTGGGCAGTCCGCTGTTCACCGAGGCCGTGAGCAAGACGATCGTCATCACGTGCGAGGCCGCGCCCACCGAGCTCCGCGCCGAGGCCGCCCAGGTGGCCGACGTCGTGGTGGCGGGCGGCGACCAGGTCGACATGTCGGTGGCCGTACGCGAGCTGCACGAGCGCGGCTTGACTCAGATCCTGTGCGAGGGCGGCCCCCGGCTCAACGGGCAGCTCGCGGCGGCCGACCTGATCGACGAGCTCTGCCTGTCGATCAGCCCGCTGCTGGTCGGGGGCGGGGCGGCGCGCATTCTCAACGGCGAGGCGGCACAGGTCGAGCTGCGGCTCAGCCAGGTGCTGGAGGAGGAGGGGGTCCTCTTCTGCAAGTACACGAGGGAGTCGACGACATGACCGAACCCACCCAACCACCCGCCGAGGCACCGGTCGAGGCGGCAGCCGGGGAACCGGTCGAAGCACCGGTCGAAGCGCCGGTAGCAGAAGAGCCGGAGCCGGTGCCCAATCTGCCGGTGCGGCCGCCGGTGGCGCCGATGCTGGCCAAGCCGGTCAAGAAGATGCCCCAGCAGGACGGCACGCTGTTCTACGAGCCGAAGTGGGACGGGTTCCGGTGCATCGTGTTCCGCGACGGTGACGAGGTCTATCTGGGCAGCCGCAACGAGCGGCCGTTCACCCGATACTTTCCCGAGCTGGTCGAGGCGGTCAGGGCGGAGCTGCCGGACAGGTGCGTGGTCGACGGCGAGATCGTGCTGCCGCAGGGGTCACAGCTCGACTTCGACGCGCTGCAGCAGCGCATCCATCCGGCGAAGTCGCGGGTCACGATGCTGTCGGAGCGGACGCCCGCGTCCTTCGTGGCCTTCGACCTGCTGGCGCTGGGCGACGAGTCGCTGATGGAGGCGCCGTTCAGTGAGCGGCGAGCGCGGCTGGAGCAGATCTTCCCGGAGAAGGGCAGGTCCATCCGGCTGACCCCGGTCACGACCAACACCGAGCAGGCGGGCGAGTGGTTCGAGATGTTCGAGGGGGCGGGGCTCGACGGCATCATCGTCAAGCCCGGCGACCAGCCGTACATCCCCGACAAGCGCACGATGTTCAAGGTCAAGCACGAGCGCACCGCCGACGTGGTGGTGGCCGGTTACCGTGAGCACAAGACCGGGCCGATCGTGGGCTCGATCCTGCTCGGCCTCTACGGCGACGACGGCAGGCTGCATCACGTGGGCGTGGCGGCGTCGTTCCCGATGGCGCGCCGGGCCGAGCTGGTCGAGGAGCTCAAGCCGTACGTCGCCGAGCTGGGCGAGCATCCCTGGGGCCACTGGGCCGAGCAGGCGGCGGCCACCGTCGGGCAGCCGACGGCCGGACCCGCCACCGGCGGGCAGCGGGTGCCCGGCGCGGTGTCGCGCTGGAACGCCAAGAAGGACCTGTCGTTCATCCCGCTCCGGCCGGAGCTGGTGATCGAGGTGGCTTATGACCAGATGGAAGGCGACAGGTTTCGACACACCGCGCAGTGGCGGCGGTGGCGGCCGGACCGCACACCGGAATCGTGTACGTACGAGCAGCTAGAGAGGCCGGTTTTGTACAACCTTGACGATATCCTTGCCCGATAGCCCTTTATCCCGTTATATCTCGACATATGAGTACCGGTGATGAGCTGCGGGCGGCGGTGGGCGCCCGACGGGACCTCGGTCCCGATTTCGAGGATGCGATAGTCGAGTCGTTCCTCGACAAAATGGGGCAGGAGGTCGACCGGCGGGTCGACGAGCGGCTCGCCGCCGCAGACCCCAAGGGCAAGAAGGCCAAGCAGCAACAGCAGCGTCCGGCCGACGGCCATCGGCTGGCTCTGGCGATCGTCTCGATGGCTCTCGGCACGATCCTGACGTTGGCCGTGATCATGGGGCAGAAGGAGATGTGGGTGATCGCGCCGATCTGGTTCGCGATCATCGTGGTCAACGGGATCTTCTCCGGCAACGGCAACGGCAAGGGCTGACCCAGCCGCCCGGCCCATGCCGGGCGTAGGTCCTGCCCGGCCGTTCCCGGGTGCAGAAGTTGTCCCGTATGGAGTTGGGGTTATCCCGTGAGGGCCATGTTGTGAAGGCGTGCAACGCCGAGCATGGCCAGGTGAACGCCGTTGCCCTTGAGTCGGCAGTCCCGCAGGACCTTCCAGTTCTTGAGGCGCGACAGGGCATGCTCGACACGTGCCCGGGCCCGACGGTGGACAGCGTTTTCGGCCTCCTGCTGCGGACTCAGACGCTGTTGGCCTCGTCTTTCGCGGTGCGGGATGAGCAGCCCGGTGCCCTGGTAGCCGCCATCAGCGAGGGTGGGAACACCATGGCAGGCCCGGTCGACACCTGACTCGACGGGCGGCGGTTGGGCACCGAGGGGGTCGGTCAGATTCGAGCGGCACTCGACGGGCAGAGGGCGGCGCCGCTCAGACCATGCGTCGTAGCGCGGTCTCCACGGCATCGACCAGCGGATCGCCTTCGGTCCGCGGGTGCCTGGCCAGGCCGAGTTCGATGTCCGGCAGGCTGGGCAGGGCGTCCGCGTCGTGGCACGCCATGGCCGGTTCGAGATTCCCGGGCAGCACCGCCGTAACGCCGAGCCCGGCCCGCACCGCGGCGAGCACACCGACGAGACTGTTGCTCTCGAACGCCACCCGCCAGCGGCGGTCGGCAGCTTCCAGCCCTTCCAGCACCGACGCACGCCATGTGCACGGGCCCGAGAACAGCACCACGGGTAGCGGATCGGCAGCCAAGTCCACACCCTGGCCAACCGCCCAGACCAGCGGTCGGCGCACCGTCCAGCGAGGCCGGCCGGGGACGTCCGCCGCCTCGTCGAGCACGAGTTGGACGCGTCCCGCGTCGTACGCCTCGCGCCTCGCGTCGCCGGAGAGGCTGAGCACCTCAAGCGTCGCGCCTGGATGCAGCCGGGCGAGGTCGGCGAGGGCCTGCGGAAGCTGGGACGCGGCGAGGTCTTCGAGCAACCCGACGCCGCAGTGGCCGGTCAGTGCGCGGCCGGCTTCGGTGAGTGCCTGCGCGGAGAGCGAGAGGATGCGCTCCGCGTATGGCAGGAGTTCGTCACCCGCGCGGGTCGGCGAGACGCCGGTCGTGGACCGGAGGAGCAGGGGGCTGCCGACGGTGTTCTCAAGCTTGCGCAACTGCTGGCTGAGCGCGGGCTGGCTCTGCCCCAGCGCGCTTGCGGCGCGGCTGATGCTGCCCGCCCGCACAGCGGTGACGAACGACCGCAGCAGGGCGATCTCTAGATCCCTGGCCATAAAAATTCATTATATCGGCTCCAATCATATGGCTACTTCCTATTGCCAGATGATGGGAGCTAGCGTCACGCGGGTGACTCGATACCGGCAGGTGCTCGCCGTGCCCGGGATGGCATCGCTGCTAGGCGTCTCGCTGCTCGCCCGCACCGCGATCACGGCCTCCGGGATGGCGCTGACGATGTACGTCGTTCTGGGCCTGGGCATGAGCTACGCGGCAGCGGGAGGAGCCGCGGCGGCCATGACCGCCGGTCTGGCGCTGGGCGGTCCGCTGCTGGGCCGCATGATCGACCGGCGAGGCGCGCGTATCGTGCTGCTGATCACCGTCGTGGTTCAGGTCGCGTGTTGGCTGGGCGTCGCGGTACTGCCGTACACGACCCTGCTGGCCGCCGCCTTCACAGCAGGTCTGCTGATGGTGCCGGCCCCGATGGTGACCAGGCAGGCGATCGCCGCGATGACGAAGGCGGGACAGCGCCGGGCCGCCTTCGCGCTGGAAGCGGTACAGGGCGAGCTGTCCTACATGGTGGGCCCGCCGATCGTGATCCTCTGCGCGGCACAACTGCCCTCCGGCGTGGTGGCCTGGGGCGTCGGCGCTGCGATCGTGGCGGGCGGAGCGGGGATCGCCCTGCTCAACCCCCCGCTGCGGGCTGAGGACGAGGCGCCGGCCGACCCAGCCGACCGCCCCCGTCGCCGAGAGTGGCTGGGCCCGAGAATGATCGCGGTGCTGGTGATGGCGTTCGGCGCCACGATCGTGCTCAACGGTACCGACCTGGCCATCGTGGCCACTCTCAAGGAAGCCGGTCAGGTCTCCTGGGGCGCCGTCGTGGTGGCCGTGTACGGCGCGGCCTCCATCGCCGGCGGGCTCCTGTACGGCGCGCTCCCGCGACCGCTGCCCACCTGGCTGTTGCTCGGCCTGCTCGGGCTGGTAACCATTCCCGCCGGACTGGCCCACGATTGGCGCTGGTTGTGTGTGGCAGGCTGCGGCGCGGGGCTGCTTGCCGCACCGACTCTTTCCGCGTTGTCCGACGCCGTGAGCCGGCTCGCACCCGCGAGCGTGCGCGGTGAGGCGACAGGCTTGCAGTCCTCGGCGCTGGGCGCGGGCTTCGCCCTCGGCGTCCCGATCGTCGGCGGGGTGATCGACACGTCCGGACCGGCAGGCGGCTTCGCGGCGGCCGGCCTGGCCGGCCTCGCCGCCGCGCTGATGGGATGGCTGCTGTCCCGGTGCTCACCCAACCGAACGCGGTCGGTGCGCAGCGATTCCAGCTTCATCGAGGCCTCGGACACGCGATGATCTGCCTGCCGTCCAGTGGCTGGGCCTTCTCAGGCCATGCTCGGCGTTGCACACCTCCACAACATGGCCCTCGGCCGCGCAGGTCCCAGGGGGTGCGGGTCCCAGGGGGTGCGGGTCCCAGGGGGTGCGGGTCCCAGGGGGTGCGGGTCCCAGGGGGTGCGGGTCCCAAGGGGCGCAGGGCTCGGGCAGGGCGCAGATCTCCGGGGAGGTGCAGGTCCCAGAGCGGTGAGGGGCTTGGTGGGCGGCGGCGGTCAGGTGAGCCAGATGAGGCCGGCGAAGCGGCCGCCCGGCTGCTCGCGCCGGTGGGAGTAGAGCTCCTGCGACTCGATCGTGCACCGGGCGTCGTGTCGTACGTCGGCGACGCCCGCCGTACGCAGCTGAGCCTCGATGCCCGCCCGCAGGTCCAACGCGGGGGTGTCCCACGAGGTGGTCGACCAAGTTTCCGGCACCCGGGACGCGACCCGTTCGCGCAGGTCGGCGGGCACTTCGTAGCAGCGGCCGCACGCGCCGGGTCCGATGAGCGCCACCATGCGCGCGGGTGCCGCGCCCTTGGCCGTCATCGCCTCGACCAGGGCGGTCGCGATGCCCGCCTCGGTGCCCGGACGTCCGGAGTGGGCGGCGGCCACCATGCGCGCGACCGGGTCGGCGACGAGCACGGCCGGGCAGTCGGCGCCCAGCGAGGCGAGTGCCAGCCGTGGCTCGGTGGTGAAGACGCCGTCGAGCGGCGGCGCGTCGTCGCCGAACGGCTCGCTGACGTAGGCGACGTCGGCGCTGTGGACCTGCCGCATGAACACGACGGCCCGCACACCCAGCTCGGCCGCGACACCCGCCCGGTTGGCGCGCACCGCCTCGGGGTCGTCTCCGACCAGCCCGCCAAGATTGCGCGACGCGTATGGCGCGGCGCTCACGCCCCCGTGGCGATCGGTGATGGCGACGTGCACTCCGGGGGCCAGCTCCATACTCCGATCTTAGGCCCCGGCCGCCGACGACCGGCCTCCTGACGGGCCCGCCCGCCGAGCCGATGGCACGGCCCGCCGAGGCTCCACCGCTGGTGGTCCCGTCAGTGTCCCTGCCAGTAGGGTTTGTGTTTGGCCATTTCATGACGAATATCCCACCCCTGGCGGAGACCACCACGCTGCACAGGCTCGTGGAGTACGCTGGCGCCTCGGGCGACTTCTACCAGAATGTGGGCCAGTGCTCCGGTGTTCACGCCGGGGGTGAAGGCTCATATGGGAGTGCCCGCCAGGGCGCGAGGGTGCCCTGATCTTTCAGGTTTGTCGGCAGTTTCACTCAGACAGGTTGTTTCTGCTGCTCGATGTATTCCGTGAGTATGGTGAGCGGCGCCCCGCCGACCGAGCCGGCGAAATAGGCGCCAGACCAGAAATGTCCGAGCACGCTGTATTCCTTGCGAAGTATCCGGGCCGAGACCTCTTTCAGCGAATTGGCGAGTTTGGACAGGGTGACCTTGGTTGGGTGGTGGACCAGCAGGTGGACGCGGTCGTGCTCGCCGTTGAACTCGCGCAGTTCGACCTCGAAGTCGGCGCATACCTGGCGCATGAGTTGGTCGCCGCGGATCGGCATCTCGTCGGTGAACACCCCACGCCGGTACTTTGTCACGAGCACCACATGAGCATGGAGGTTATAGACGACATGTCGCCCCCTTCTCACCTCGGGGTTCGAATTTCATCGCGGTGACATAAACCAAACGATATGATCAGTGCGTGGAGAAGGTGAAGCGGACTCGTGCGCACGTGGCGCGCTTGGCGTTGGACAAGCGGCAGGCAGCCGTCTTGGACGGCCAAGCCCACACCGCGCGTGCCGTGTGGAACCTGCTTCATGAGTTCGCGACCTTCCGTCAGGGCCGGTTGGCGTCCTTGAAGGAGTGCGACGCGGCGATTCGGCAGGCCCGCCATGAGATCGGGTGGATGGGGCTGCTGCCCGCTCAGGCCGCGCAGGCCGTGCTGAAGATCTACCGGCAGGCGTGGGCGAACTTCTTCAACCCCGACCACCCGGCCGAACGCCCGACGTTCAAGGACCGCTTGCGGTCTCGGATGGCCGTGGACGTCCCCCAATCCCGCGACCTGCAGATCGCCAGGATCAACCGCAGGTGGGGCGCGGTGAACCTGCCCAAACTCGGGCGGGTGAAGTTCCGGTGGACCAAAGACCTGCCCGGCCTCACCAAGAGCGGCCCTCACGGCAGGATCACCGGGGCTCGCCTGGTGAAACAAGCCCACGGGTGGACCATCGCCTTCCGTACCGAACTGCTCGTCGCCGCCCCCGTGCCGCACACCGGGCCGAAGGCCGGCATGGACCGGGGCATCGCGGTCCCCCTGGCCCTGTCCACCGGAGGACACCTTCGGCACGGCCCGTGGCTGTCCAGTGGGCAGCGCGAGCGGCTGTTGCGTCTGGAGCGCAAAAGCGCCCGTCAGCGTGCCAGCCGCGGCAAAGGCGACCCGGTCTCCAACCGGGAACGCCGCACCTACGACCAGATCGCCCGGCTCCGCGCGACAGCCAAGCGCCGAGCCGTCGACTGGCAGCACCAGCGCACGACCGACCTCGCGCGGCGGTTCAGCGCGATCGTGGTCGAAGACCTGAACATCACCCACATGATGGCCTCGGCGTCCGGGACCATGCAGCAGCCGGGGCGTGGCGTCGCCCAGAAGCGGGGCCTGAACCGCTCGATCGCGGGTCAGGCGTGGGGCCGGACGGTGGAGTTGCTGACCTACAAGGCCGCCGACCGCGGCGGCTTGGTCGCCAAGGTCGACCCGCGCGGCACCAGCCAGGAGTGCCACCGCTGCCACACCACCACGAAAGGATCACGCGAAACGCAGTCGCGGTTCGCGTGCAAGAACCTGGCGTGCGGATGGATCGGCAACGCTGATACCAACGCCGCCAGAAACCAGCTTCATCGGTACAACTCTGCCGCCGGACGGGCGGTCACAGGACGTGGAGACTCCGCGATAGCGGGGCCGGTGAAGCGTCAAGCATCCTGTCCCACAGCCTCGCCCGCACCCGCGCCGCGAGCTGCTGCGTAAGCAGCACAGGAACCCTCCATAATTTATGTGGAGGAGCACGTCAAGACATGCACTACGACCTCGACTCGACTTCGCCCACGCGCTCGGCCACCCGGACCTGGCGGTCCACGGCCTGCTCAAGGCCGCCTACCGGGGCCGGCTGGTCACGCGATGGCTGAACGGGCGCGGCCGCCTGACCGTACTGGAGGTCAGCTACCGGGGCATGGACTTCCGCGACCGCCCGCACACCTGCCGCGGCCGCGTAGTCTCGGCCGACGGCGAGCGGGCGGAGCTCGAACTATGGGGCGAAGATGACCAGGGCCGCCGCACCACTCTCGGCCACGCCGAGATCATCTTCAAGGAGAGCCGATGACCACCCTTGCCGACCTGCACGCCCTGATGGCTCGCCTGGGACATCCGGTGGTGACCGCCCCCGCGCCCTCCGTGTCCCGGTTCGCGGACGGCGCTCCGTACCGGTTCGAGATTCCCAGCGTGGAGGGGCCGGAGGTCCTGGAGGCCGTCGTCGCGGAGGGGGACCTCCTGAACGTACCGGTGCACCGGACCTCGCAGGGCAGCGGCGTGATGATGCTGTCGGACGCGGAGATCACCCGCATGGCGCGTATCGGCGCCGAGCGCGGCATCGAGATCAACCTGTTCCTCGGCCCGCGCGCCGCCTGGGACACCGGCGGCCAGGCCAAGGTGACCCAGGCGGTCGGCGCCGCGGCCAGGGGCAACGCGATGGTCGCCGCCTGCGTGGCCGATGCGCTGCGGGCCTGCGAGCTGGGCATCCGCAGCCTGCTCGTCGGCGATCTCGGCACGCTGGAGGTGCTCACGACGATGAAGGCCGACGGCGCGCTCCCGTCCTCCCTGGTGCTGAAGACCTCGGTGCTCCTGCCGCTCACCAACGGCCCCACCGCCACGATCCTGGAACGGCTCGGCGCGAGCACGCTCAACGTCGGCACCGACCTGACCGTCCCGCACCTGGCCGAGATCCGCGCCGCCACCGGCCTGCCGATCGACCTGTATCTGGAGGTACCCGATGACCAGGGCGGATTCGTCCGCTTCTACGAGGCGGTGGAGATCGTCCGGGCGACGGCCCCGGTCTACCTGAAGATGGGCCTGCGGAACGCGCCGAACATCTACCCGTCCGGCGCCCACCTCGGCGCGGTGCCCCGCGAGCTGGGCCGGGAGCGAGTACGCCGAGCGGCACTGGTCCAGCGACTGCTGGAACAACTCGACCCCGACCTCGCCAAGCCCTCCACCTCGGCCCAATCCCCCTCGGACCTCGGCATCCCACAGCCATAATGACGGCCACCTGGCACTTTGCCCCACTCGCCTGGGTGCGGCCCGTTCCGATCCTGGGTAGCTACTCTCTGAACATGAATGAATGCACAAAGTAGCTAGCGAGGAATCTATGGGACTTCCACAAGGACGGTTCTCCATCTACCGGGGCACGGAGCTACACCCCCAGAGCCGGCTGGACTTCGCGTACGGCACACAGTCCGCCGTCGGCCACCCTTCGCGTCTGGTGGACACCAAGTGGCTGTGCTGGGGCGCCGTCGATTCCGCCCAGGCGCGCTTCCGCGTGGTAGACGGTCAAGAGGAGGACGGCGGCTGGAGCTGCCTGATGAAAATCGACGACGGCCCCTACGCCGGCTACTGGCTGGACTCCAGCGACGGTTACGTCTGCGCCGTAGGCTCCTCCAGCCAGCGGTGGAGGTTCGTGGGCGGCGGCGACCAATGCGAATGGTGGCAAGACGCACGGCCGGTAGTGATCAGCGACCACAAGCCCGCCTCCAACGTGGGCAGCGGCCAGCAACTGCGCGCCCAGCTCGGCGCCACCCCGCAGATGTACACCATCAGCCGGATCGACGGCTGAGCGCCGGTCGCCAAACCCTGCCCATCGTGGTCACAGCAGCTTCTGCGATCACGATGGGCACCCGGCGCACCGCAGTGCCCGCTAGCCGGTGCGAGGCAAGCAAGCATATGCTTGGCCACGTGGCTGACTATCGCAACTTGATCGGCGGCAAGCTCGTCCCGGCCGTCGACGGCAAGACCATGGACTCCGTCAACCCGGCCACCGGCGAGGTGTGGACCAGGATCCCGGCGAGCGGCCCCAAGGACGCCGAGGCGGCCGTGGCGGCCGCCCAGGAGGCGTTCCCCCGCTGGTCGGCCATGCCGGCGCTGGGCAGGGCGCACTTCCTGCGCAAGGTCTCCGAGCTCTTCGTCCAGCACGCCGAGGAGCTGGCCAGGCTGGAGACGCGCGACAACGGCAGGATCCTGCGCGACACGCTCAAGAAGGACCTGCCGGGCATGGCGCACCTGTGGCAGCTCGCCGCGGGCCAGTGCCTGGACGCGGTCAAGGGCGACACCGTCATCCTGGGGCCCGACGCACTCGGTCTGACGCGGCGCGAGCCGTACGGCGTGGCCGTCTGCATCATCCCGTGGAACTCCCCCATCTCGACGTTCTCCGCGAAGGCCGCCTTCGCCCTCGCGGCCGGCAACACGGTCATCGTCAAGCCCGCCGAGCAGGCGAGCGTGTCGGTGCTGCGGCTGGGCGAACTGCTGGCGGAGGTGTTCCCGCCCGGCGTGCTGAACATCGTCAGCGGCCTGGGCGAGGAGGTGGGCGACGCCCTCGTACGGCACCGGGGCGTCGGCAAGATCAGCCTCACCGGTTCGACGGCCACCGGTCAGGCCATCACCCGGGCCTCCGCCGACTCTCTCAAGCCGATGACCTTCGAACTAGGCGGCAAGTCGCCAAATATCGTCTTTCCTGATGCTGATCTGGAGGCGGCCGCCCAGGGCATCACCGTGAACTCCATCTTCACCGGCAACGCCGGGCAGGTCTGCGTGGCCGGTTCGCGGATCCTCATCCACCGGTCCGTCTGGGACGAGGTGCTGGAGCGTACCCGGCAGATCGCGGAGAGCCTCATTCTGGACGACCCGCTCGACCTGGCGACCACGATGGGCCCGATCGTGTCGGCCGGCCAGTACGAGCGCGTCCTCTCCTACCTGGAGGTGGCCGAGAAGGAGGGCGCGGAGCTGGTGTTCGGCGGCCGGGCGGGCGCCGAGGTGGTGCCACATCTGCCCGGCGGCTACTGGGTGGCGCCCACCCTCTACACGACCGGCGACAACGCGCTGCGCATCTGCCAGGAGGAGATCTTCGGGCCCGTGGCGGTGGCGATCCCGTTCGAGACGGACGAGGAGGCGCTGACGATCGCCAACGACTCGCCGTACGGGCTGGCGGCCGGTCTGTGGACGCGTGACCTGCGCCGCGCCCACCGGTTCGTCCGCGATCTGCGCAGCGGGACGGTGTGGGTGAACACCTTCCGGCAGATGCCGCCGGGGCTACCGTTCGGCGGCGTGAAGGACAGCGGCTACGGGCACGACTCGGTCCTCGAATACACCCGGGAGAAGGCGGCCATCATCCAGATTTAGTTAGATAGATTCCCATCATGAGCGAGGGGATCAACGAAAAGCCGGAGCTTTCCGAGGCTGCCGCACAGTCTCGGGCCTCGGTGCTGCGCAGCCGGGCCGAGTCGTACATCGCGCTGTCGAGACACGACGCCGCCATCGCCGATCTTACGGAGTCGATCGCGCTCGTGCCGGACAATGCCCGAGCCTGGCGGCTGCGCGGTGAGAGCCACCGGATCATCGAGCGCTACGAGGCCGCGCTGTCCGACTTCGACGAGGCGCTGCGGCTGGAGCCGGACAGCGGGTACGCCCTGGGCTCGCGCGGCCAGGCGTATGCCTCGCTCGGCCGCTTCGAGGAGGCCATGGCCGACTTCGAGCACGCGCTCACCCTCTCGCCCGAATCGCTGTGGATCCTGGAGGCGAAGGCGGACACCCTCGCCGATCTCGGCCGCCTGGACGAGGCGCTGGAGGAGCACGCGAAGATCATCGCCCTGAACGAGGAACTGGCGTACTCATGGCTGGCCAGAGGCGAGCTCTACCAGCGCATGCACCTGTACACCGAGGCCATCGACGACTACACGCGGGCGCTGGAGGTGGAGCCCGAGTACGTACGGGCGTTCAGCAGGCGCGGTGAGGCGCTGCGCATGGTCGACCGCTACGACGAGGCCCTGACCGACCTGAACCGGGCCATCGACCTCGACCCGGACAACGACCGGGCGCTGGGCAGCCGTGGGGCGGTGCTCAGCGAGATGGGCGACAACGAGGGCGCGGTGAAGGACCTGGACCGGGCGATCGAGCTGGACGAGGACTACATCTGGGCATACCGGGTGCGGGGCGAGGTCCTGCAGGAGATGGAGCGGCACGAGGAGGCGGTGGCCGACTTCACCCGGGCACTGGACCTGGAGTTCGGCGGCTCCTGAAAGGTCCCCTTACGACCTGGACAGGTGCAGGGCGAGTTGGGTCCGGTCGCGTAGGCCCAGTTTGCGCAGCATGCTCGACACGTGGTTCTTCACCGTCCCCTCGGTGATGAACAGCCGGGCGGCGATCTCCCGGTTGGTCGCACCCACGGCGATCATCCGGGCCACCTCGAGTTCCCGGCTCGACAGGAGCTCCTGGCCGGGAAAGCGACTCGGCTCGCGCGGCTGCCCACGCAGCTCGGCCACGAGCCGGGCGGCCACGGGTCCGTCGAGCACGGTCTCGCCCTCGTACGCCTTGCGGATGCCGTCGATCAGCTCCTCGGGCGAGCAGTCCTTGAGCAGGTAGCCGCACGCTCCGGCGCGCAGCGCGCCGAAGATGTACGCGTCCTCCTCGAAGGTGCTGAGCACCAGCGCGGCGACGCCCGGGTGCTCGGCGGCGAGCCGGGCGGTCAGCTCGACCCCGTCCATCCGCGGCATCCTGGCGTCGACGAGCACCACGTCGGGGGCGCAGCCCGGCACGGCGGCCAATGCCTCCCGGCCGTCGGCGGCCTCGCCCACCACCTCGATCCCGTCCTCGATCTCCAGCAGTTTGCGCAGTCCGCGGCGCATGAGCTCCTGATCGTCCACGAGCAGTACGCGGATCATGGCCGGGCCACCGGCACCTCGGCCCGCAGCTCGAACCCGCCGTCGCGGGCGTTGGCCGCCAGGAAGCTGCCGCCGACGGCCCGCACCCGCTCGGCCAGCGAGGACAGGCCGAACCCGGCCGCGCGCGCCGTACCCTTGCCGTCATCGTCGATCGTCAGCACCACCCGATCCTCGCCGAAGTTCAGGCGGGCACGCACCCGGCGGGCCTCGGCGTGCCGCAGCGCGTTGGTGAGTCCCTCCTGGAGTACGCGGTAGAGGACCAGCTCGGAGTCGGGGTCGATGCGGCGTTCGGCCCCGTCGACCGTGAAGCTGACCTCGACGCCGGTGCCCTCGAATGACCTGGCCAGCTGACCGAGCGCGGCACTGCCGAGCTGGCCGTCCAGGGCGAGGGGGCGCAGCGCGCGCACCCAGCGCCGCGCCTCGGCCAGCGCCCGCACGGTCATCTCCTTGGCCTGGCGCACCTCCTCCCAGATCAGTTCCGGACGCCGTTCCCGGTAGCGTTCGGCGTTCTCCAGGTTGATCTTGATCACGGTGAGCTGGTGCCCGATCGAGTCGTGCATGTCCCTGGCCATCCGGGCGCGTTCCTCGGCCACGGCCAGCTCCCTGATCCGCTCGATGAGGCGCTGCGCCGCCGCGCGCTGCCGCCCGGCCTCGAGCAGAGCGGAGGTCATGGCCAGGGAGAAGACGGCGAGCAGCGTCATCGGCATGACCTGGTCGAGCGCTTCGCGCCAAGTGGCGCCGAACAGCACCAGGATGGACGCGCCCACGGCGAGCAGGTAGATCGCCGTGATCACGATGGCGCGGCGCATGTCGTACACGAAGGCCAGGTTCACCATCGCGACGAACACCAGCGCGATGTGCCACCCGCTCAGGAACTGACCGACGAACAAGATCACCACCAGGAGCCCCGGGGCGGCCAGCTTGCGCACGGGGCTCGCGTCGGGGCTCCACGGCATGACCAGCCAGAGCGCCGCCACCAGCGCCATCAGAGCGGCGAAGAGCCCGAGGCGCGGCCATCCGGCGGCGGATCCGGTGGTGGATTCCACGGCGGCCCCGACGCCGCCGACCAGGACCGTCGCGAAGACCGACCAGAACACCACCGACAGCAGGGCAGGCCGACCGGGGTCGCGAAACATCACATCTGGGGACCCTACGCGGCTGTCCACCCCCGCGACATCCCCCCAGCGACACGGTACTTCGGTCATGCCCGGATCTACCCCATGCTCGATGTGCGCGCTGACGAGTGCGCTTTAGCGTGCCGCCATGCGAATCCTCGGTGCTGTCCTTGTCACGATCGCGATGCTGTTCGCGGCCATCTTCGGAGTCGCCGCGATCGGCAACGTCCTGTTCGACGGCTCACAAGCCCTGGCGCCGTTGATCACGGTGCTGGTGCTCCTCATGTTGTACGTCTATCGACGCTTCGTGAGCCATCGCCCGTGGTCCGGCCTCGGGATGACCTTGACCTGGCGTGCTCTACCCCAAGCGCTGCTCGGCATGGCGGTGGGCCTGGCCCCCCTGCTCGCGGGCAACGCCGTGTCCGTCTGGGCGGGCGCGGCGACCTGGCAACCGCCGGCGATCGAGTCGCCCCTCATGCTGCCTCTCGCCATCGTCCTGATCATGCTGAGGGCCTCGTTCCCGGAAGAGCTGCTGTTCCGGGGCCATCTGTACGACACGCTGTCCGACCGGCTCGGGCCCCGCGCCGTTCTGGCGATCACCACGCTGTCCTTCGGCGCGATCCACATCCTGTCGAGCAGCCCCGCCTCGGGGATCGCGGAGAAGATCCTCTTTGTCGTGCAGGCCACCGCGCTCGGGCTACTGTGCGGGGCGGCCCGGGCGCGAACGGGAGCGGTGTGGATGGCTGTGGGCGTACATACCTCGATCTACCTGAGCAGCGGCGCGTTCCCCACCCAAGAGATCAACTATGGGGCGCAACTCGCCCTTCAGACCGCCGCTCTCGTCCTGACCGCCGTCCTGGTGGTCAAATTCCCGGCTGGCCGCGTGGTGTCCGGTCCCGCGCGCGGTTCCGGACGCTTGCTCGACCCATCGGGCTGATCAAGCAACGGATGTCGCCTAGCCGCACCTGTACCCGCTGTCGTCCCAGCAGGAGTCAGCCGCGGCCACGCTGACCGACAAGCCCTCTCGCTGGCCTTTTGGAGAAGTGTCAGTGATCTCTTCGAAGGCGATACCGATGAGCCGCTGGCCCACCTGGTCGACAAGCTGAAATTCCGCACAGCTTGGAGCGCATGCCTGCCAGGCGGGCGACCACCCCGCCTCGACGAACGCCTTCCGCAGCTCATCACGTCGAAGTTCCGGGCTCACCAGAACGGACAGTGCGGCACCGTTGTTGGCGGAGTCGCATCCGTTCCATTCGTCAACACTCACACGCTTGCCCGATGGCAGAACGGCCCCGACCGCCTTCAGATACAGAGCGTTCTCCCGGTTCGCCCGGTCTACGCATTCCTGGCCGCCACCGTACATGCCCTCATAAACGGGGCTACAGCCGATCAGACTGCATGCCAAGACCATCAAGGCACTCGCTGTGCAGAGCCTCCTGGATGGTCGAATCGAGCGATGTAACCCCATGGGGCAAAGTAGATCATCTGTCGAGGAGGCTGGCAAAGCGCTGCGTCCCCGCGCCGATTCGCCGCAAGAGACCGGTTCCAGGCGGCTACTCTCAGAGAAGGCCCCACAACCCCCAGAGGTGTTCTGGATATGGCGACCGAATCAGCGCTGGGCGACAATTTGGCGCGCATCCGGGTGAGCAAGGGATTCACCCAGGAAGAACTCGAAGAACGCTCGGGCGTCAGCGTGTCCACGATCCGCAAGCTCGAACAGAACGACCGCAAGAGCGCTCGGGTTTCCACCCTCCGCAAGCTGGCGCAGGCGTTGGACGTGCGGACCTCAGAGCTGTTCCGGCCTTCGCCGGAACCGGTGTCGCCCCAGGACGAAAGTGTGCACGCCGATCTTTTCGCCCTGCGGCGCACTCTCCAGCCGATACGCGGTCTGACAGGCGTCCACATGCCTGATCTCGACGGGCCGGTCACGTACGAGACCGTTCGGGCGTCCTTCCTCGCCGCCAACGGGCTGTACCGCGAGGACGATTACCGCGCGGTGGTGCAGACCATCCCTTCGCTGCTTCTGGAAGCGATGACCTTGGTGGCCGAAGCGAATGATGCACCGTCGGAACGTGCGGCCAGAACGCTGCTGTCCCAGACCTTCCAGTTCTCCGCGCAGGCACTGATTCAACTTCAGCAGTACGACCTCGCTTATCAGGCGATCACCGAAGGCATCGCGCACGCGGAACTGGCCGATGACGCGTTGCTGGCCGCGTGGCACGTCTTCAACGAGTGCTGGCTCTTTCTCCGTGAGGGGCGCTTGGAAGACTCCCGGCGTGCGGCGCTTTCGACGGCGCAGGCGATCGAGCCTCGCTTCTCGACCGGGAATCCGGCCGAGTTCGCCACGTGGGGATGGCTACTGCTGTGGGCCTCCGCGGCAGCCGTACGGAACAACCAGGGCGACGAAGCCGATGACATGCTCACACTCGCGCAAGCGGGTGCGCACCGAATCAGCGAACAAGAGCTCCAAGCTCCGCCGCTGTGGGCAGCACGAGGAGCATCGACCTTCGCCGGCTTCTCCCCCGAGCTGATCCAGATCAAGGCTGTGGAGTACGCCGTGGTGCGTGGCGACCATTCACGGGCGTTGGAGATCCACAACACCGTACGGCTGTCGAACCGGCTGTCCAGCAGCACGAAGCACCGTTACATGCTCGACGTCGCCAGCGCCAACGCCTCCGCACGGAACGCGGCGGAGTCCTGGGCGATACTTCACGACCTACGGACTCGGGTGCCGCACTGGCTCAAGTATCAGTCGTTCGCCCGACGTGTCGTGGATCAGCTCATTGAGGACAGATCGCGGGCACTTCGTGCGGACCAGGCCGAGATCGCGACATTCCTGGGTGTCGAGTCCTGATCGAAGTGCCACCAAGTGTGGCAGGTGTCGCTCGGAGGGTCTCCATGTGCCACATCACGTCCCTGGAGTGGCACGTAACTCTCCGTGATGCTTGGTGGCATGTCAGCCACTCCCCCGGAAACCTTGAACTCCAGCTCCGGCCACCATGCCCCAGCTGCCGCGGAGCAGCTCAGAGATGAGCTTGAAAGGTTGGGTATCCGCGCCGACGTCCATCAGGGATACGGGATGGCTCTCGTGTCGGTGTGGGTCGGCCTGGTCGTCTGGTGCGACGGTGAACGCTACTGGTGGCGTACGGGATGGGACGCCCAGCGCAGGCGCGTGCTTTACGCCTGGCATCCCGCTGTCGAGCCTGTCCGGGCTGCTCGCCGCGTGGCCTTGCGGTATGCGGATCTACGCGCGAATCATCCACTGTCCGAGGTGATCGCCGACGTCACATCCGGCAGCGGGGCCCCAGCAGTCGACGGCACGGGATGAGTGAGCCCTGGACGGTCCGCCTCCTGCGCCACGGTCGCCAGTCCGCCTCCTTCAAGAGGTTCGCCGCACTCCGCTACGCGCTACTCGTCGCCGCGTGGGTCGTGGTGGCCTGCCGCTCACTGCGCCACGCCGCCGCGCACGCGGGCAGGCCGGAGAGGCGGGCATGATCACGGGTGACCGTGATCGTTGAGGTGGTCGTGGCCCGGGTGGCGTCGGGCCAGGGTATGTGCGCGGGCGATGACCTCCTCGGCGGACACGGTGCCTTGGCCGACGAGCACATCCTGCAGGGCGTCCAGCCAGTGCTGGTAGTAGTTCCAGCGCTCGTCCTTCTCCCAGGCTGAGATGCGGGCGATCAGTGCGGCCCGGAACTGCGGCCAGGTGAACACGCCCGCCTCGTGCAGGGTGACGGCCATGCCGAAGGCGCGGCTCTGCCACGGCTCGACGAAGACCAGCTCGCCGTTGGAGCGGGGCGGTGCGGCCGGGCCCTCGGCGTCCAGCGGGGTGGTCATGGCGCCTTGACCTTGGCCACGTCCAGCGGGGTGCCTGGCGCCTTGACCTTGGCCACGCCGACCATCGCGTCCCGGGTCACCAGCGGCACGAGCTGTTCCTCCGACAGGTGCTCGGTGCCGGCCGGGCGTTCGGGCAGCACCAGCCAGCGCACTTCGCTGGTGGAGTCGCGGACGGTGATCCTTACGTCCTCGGCGAGTTCGAGCCCCATCTCCGACAGCACCGTACGCGGCTCTTTGACGATGCGCGCCCGGTAGGCCGGATCCTTGTACCAGCTCGGCGGCAGGCCGAGCACCGGCCACGGGTAACACGAGCACAACGTGCAGACCACCACGTTGTGGGTGGTCGCGGTGTTCTCCACGACGACGATGTGCTCGCCCTGCGGCCCGCCGAAGCCCAGCTCCTTGATGGCCGCGGTGCCATCGGCGAGCAGCCGTCGCCGGTACCGCGGGTCGGTCCACGCCTTGGCGACCACCTTGGCGCCGTTGAGCGGGCCCACGTTGGTCTCGTAGTCGGCGATGATCCCGTCCATCGCCTTCGGGTCGATCAGGCCCCGCTCGGTGAGCAGTTGTTCGAGCGCCTCGGTACGCAGCGCCGCGGGGAGACGTTCGCCGATGGTCATGAGAGTGCCTCCAGGTAGCTCTCGTACAGCTCCGCGGTGAGCGTGAAGGGTTCGGCGTCGGCGCCCCACAACTCCCGTGAGTCGAATCGCACCGAATAGACGTGCTGCGGGTTCTCGCCCAGGAAGTGCGCGTTGGTGTCCGGCAGCAGCGCGGCGGGCTGGATGAACTCGACAACGCCGGTATGTCCGCGTACGTACGCCGGCAACCGGGTGTGCCCGGGCGGTGACATGTCCTTGGCGCGTACCCGCTCGCCGACGGCGAAGGCCGGCGGGACGTCCACCGGGCGCAGCGAGCCCGGCGCGGTCGGCGTGTAGTCGGGCTTCGCAGGTTCGGGGATCGGTGGTTCCTCGACGTGTTCGCCGCGCAGGTTGCGAGCGCGGGCGTCGATCGCGGCCGGTGCGAGGATGGCGCTGTCGGTGAGCATCAGCTCCGAGGCGTTGAACCAGCGGCCGAAGTAGCCGTCGTCGAGGTAGGCGGCTCGGCCCAGGCGCTCTTGCGCATGCCGGAAGGCGTCCACGTTTCGCCCGGACACCCGGATGGACAGCAGCGTCAGCGCGAACGCCCTCCCCTGCCAGGGCTCCTTGAAGACCGGTTCATCGCCTCTAGGCGGATGGGTGGGACCCCAGCCCTCGGTGCCCCCCATGTCGGCGATCCCATCCACGCAATCACCCCCATATGCCTACATAACGGGACATATACCCAAGCGGTCAGTGGGTGATGTGGAAAGTGAGCCGCCTTTCGGTCTCTCCGGCGGGGACGGTGTGGACGTAGCCGTGGGCTGTGCTGTAGGCACCCGCGCCGCCGGTGATGGGGATGTCGATCGCGGGAGCGGCGGGTAGGTGGAGCAGGGCTTGTCCGGCGATCTGCCCGCGGGGCAGCGCGAAGGTGCCCACGCACTGGAGCTGGCCGGGGTCGATGTGGACGTAGACGCAGACGACGCTGTGGTCACCGACCTTCTCGCCGTCCTGGTACAGGTCTTCGGCGATGATGCGCTCGTCACCCAGGCTGAGTCCCTTCTTGCCCAGGTCGAGGGATTCGGACTGGGTCTGCTTGGCGACCAGCTGGATGATTTCCCGAGCGTCTCGCACGTTGTCGCCAAGGGCCGATGCCGATGCCGGCGGGGCGGCGGTGAGGGCGGCGGCCAGGCCGGCGGCCGCGCTCAGGCAGCTTATGTTGATCTTGCGCATGATGCGTCTCCTGACGCTGTTTCCGAGTGGATTTCCTGCTGCGCGGCGGCCAGTGATCGTTTGGTCAGCGCCCGGTTGAGCCCCTCGAACCACAGCCGTACCCGCGCACAGGTGTTGTTCACCGATGCGGCGGCCGGCGTAGTACGACGCCGACTGTGCGTGATCCGTTGCCTCTGACCTCTGGAGATCGACACACCGGGCTTCTAGATTCGGTCGCATGGGGATCGGGCTGACCGAGGAACACCGGGCGCTGGCCGCCTCCGTACGCGGGCAGGCCGAGCGGGACACCAGCCACCGGGCGCTGGCCGAGCAGGGTGTGCTCGGGCTGCACCTGCCCGAGGAATACGGCGGTCAGGGCTACGGGCTGCTGGAGCTGGCCGTGGCGCTGGAGGTGCTCGGTGAGCGGCGCGTGCCCGGCGCCTACCTGCCGACCGTGCTCGCCTCGGCGGTGCTGGCGCGGTCCCGGGGACCGAAGGACCTGCTCGGCGGCCTCGCCGACGGGTCGCTCAGCGCGGCGGTCGCCCTGCACGGTACGGCCGACGGCGACGCGCTGCTCGCCCTTGGCTCCTCCAAGGCCGACGTCTTCCTGCTGCCGGTCGGGGACGGGGAGTGGTCGCTGTTCGAGTGGCAGGACGTCACCGCCGAGCCGTTCGACAGTGTGGACCTCGACCGGGCCGTGTGCTCGATCGTGGGGTTCGCCGGGATGCGGAAGCGGCCGCTCGGCGTCGTACCGGTGCGTGAGGTGGCCGCCGTGCTGCTGGGCGCGGACTCGTGCGGGGTGGCGGCGTGGGCCGTGGCGACGGCCGCCGAGTACGCCAAGGCGCGCGAACAGTTCGGGCGGCCGATCGGGCAGTTCCAGGGGGTCAAGCACCGGGTGGCGGCGGCGCTGGTGGCACTGGAGCAGGCACGCGCCGCCGTCTGGGACGCGGCCAGGGCCCTGGACGACGCGGTCCCCGCCGCACCGACCCTCGGCCGTACGCGGGTCACGAGCGGATCGGCCGCGAGTCCTACCGGACCGTGGATGGTCGGCGATGAGGCGCGGCTGACGGTCGGGGTGGCGGCGGTGCTGGGGCCCGATGCCGCCGTACGGTGTACCGCCGACGCGATCCAGGTCCTCGGCGGCATCGGCTACACCTACGAGCACGACGCGCATCGCTACTACCGCCGGGCTCTGTCCGACAGGATGCTGGCCAACGATCCGGGCGTGTGGGCCGAGAAGGTGGCCGAGCTGGCCGCCGCGGGGGTGCGGCGGCGCATGGAGCCCGATCTGCCCGAGGAGGCGGCGAAGGTACGCGACACGATCTGGGCCGAGGCGGCGTCCCTGCGGGCGTTGGAGCGGGAAGCCAGGCTGGCGAGGTTCGCCCGGGAGGGGTGGATCATGCCCTACCTCCCGAAGCCGTGGGGCCGGGCGGCGTCACCGCTGGAGCAGGTGATCATCCATCAGGAGTTCCGCGACCTCGGCCGCCCGAACCTCGGCATAGCGGCGTGGGCCGTGCCCTCCATCGTCAAGTACGGCACCCGCGAGCAGGCCGAACACTTCCTGCCCAGGACGTTCACCGGCGAGATCGTCTGGTGCCAGCTCTTCAGCGAGCCGGGCGCGGGCTCCGACCTGGCGAGCCTGTCGACGAGGGCGACCCGGGTGGAGGGCGGCTGGTCCCTGACGGGCCAGAAGATCTGGACATCCCTCGCCCAGTACGCAAATTTCGGGATATGTCTGGCGAGGACTTCCCCCTCGAAACCCAAGCATCAGGGCATCACCTACTTCCTGGTGGAGATGGCCACGCCGGGCATCACCATCAGGCCGCTCAAGGAGATCAACGGCGAGGAGATCTTCAACGAGGTGTTCCTGGACGACGTGTTCGTACCCGATGACCTGGTGATCGGCGAGGTCGACGGCGGCTGGCGGGTGGCCCGCGACACGCTCTCGCACGAACGGGTCGCGCTCGGCGACTCCTGGGGCCCCGGCTCCCAGCACACCGACATGATCGAACTCGTCGGCAAGCTGCCCGACCTGCGGCAGTCCCAGCGCGAACAGGCCGGCCGCCTCTGGGCGGAGGGTCAGGCCATCTCGGCGCTCGGCCTGCGCGTGACGCTCTCCCAGCTCTCGGGCACCGACCCGGGTACGGCCCCCAGCGTGCGCAAACTCCTCGGCATGCGGCACGCCCAGGCCGTCTCCGAATACTGCTGGTCACTCGACCCGTCGAACACCCGCTGGTCACGGACGATCCTGACCACCAGGGCGTTCACCATCGGCGGCGGCACCGCCGAGGTCCAGCTGAACATCATCGCCGAACGCGCCCTCGGCCTGCCCCGCGACCCTTAGCTCTTGAGATGGTACGGCGCCGCGAGGTGGGCGAACACGATGGTGTTGTCCCGGTAGCTGTGGGCCTGCCGGTCAAAGGTCCCCCCGCAGGTCACCAGCCGCAGCCCCGGATAGTCGATCTTCCCGTACACCTTCTTGGTGGGGAAGCTCTTCTTCGGCGTGTGCTCGACCCGGTCCACCACGAACACGGCGACGGACCGGTCGGCCCGCAGCACCTGTACCTGCTCGCCGCGTTTGACGTTCTTGAGTCTGGCGAACACGGCCGGGCCGCTCTTCGTGTCGAGATGGCCGGTGATCACGGCGGCGCCGCGCCCGCCGGGGACGGCGCCGTAGCGGTACCAGCCGGCGAGGTTCGGCGGGTCGAAGGGCGGGTTCTGGATCGCCCCGGCCGCGTCGAGGCCGAGCTCCATCAGCGGCGCCGACACGCCGATCGAGGGGATGTAGACGGCCGTGGGCCGCGCGGCCTTCATCGGCTTGGCGACCTTGTCGAGCGGCACGTTCAGGGACGGCAGGCTCGTGGCCTTGAGTGCGTGGGGCACCTGGGGTCCGGCGGCCGCCACGGGCTCGGACGCGCCGTCGCCGAGCATGCCGTTGATCCCGAACCCGATCAGCAGCACCCCGGCCAGCGACACCACACCCGCCCCGGCCCAGATCAGCTTCGAGCCAGCCACCGTCTCACCGCCCCGTTTCCCATGCCATCGGCCGCTTCAGCGTTGGGCCGCCCGCGCCATCCTCTGCACCGGCCGCTTCAGCGCTGGGGGGCGTGCGCGATCTCCTCCGCGTCCGTGTCGCCCTTGCCGCGCCGCACGGCGAACCCGGTCAGCCCGGCCCCGGCCAGCAGCGCGACGCCGCCCGCCGCGAACGGCCACACTGGCGGCTCAGGCACCAGCCCGCCACCGCCCGTCTCGGGATGGCCCTGCGGCATCCGGTGCTCTTCTTCGTCGGCCGGCTTCCACGGCCGGTCGGGCTCCTTCGAGGGAGCCGGCTCATCGGGCGGCGGCGACCACGAGTCGTCCGTCGCGGGCGCGCTGGACCAGCTGTCGAGCGGGTTGGGGATGGGCAGGTCGGGCACCGCGAGCGACGGCTGGACCTCGCACGGCAGGATGGGCAGCAGGCAGGTGGCACCCGCGTTCGGCTCGTCCCGCGTGGTGGCCGAAGCGGTTCCGATGCCCGCCACCATGCTCACGCCCCCGACCACGAAGGCCGCCAAGGCTCCGGCGGCTGCGAGACGTCGCGCTCTTGTCATAACAAGGCTCCCGAATCGGTTGTCACGCCCCGAGATAGAAAGAGAGCCTCGCGAATTATTAGACCAAGAGTCAAGTAATGTGACCGAAGTGAAATCAGTCACTTACTCTGCGTTTTCCCGCTCCCAGAAAACCGCAGGAGCGACCTACACGCAGTGACCACAGCCCGAACGGGACCACGACCGCACCCACCGCGCACATACCCGACCTCCTGCGGACAGGAGCCAACTCATATCCGCCGGATCAGTGAGCGGAAGCGGCTTCGCGATTGGTACTTGACGCACGATAGCAAGTACTTGCTATCGTGCGTCAAGTGAGTACGGACGAGCACGTCGCGTTGGCTGGTGAGCTGGTCAGACTGATCGACCGGCGGATCGTCGATCCGTTGGAGATCCTGTTCGGCTCGGACGAACAGGTGGGTCCGGTCAGGGGTCGATTGCGGATCGAGGCCGAGGTTTGGGCCGCGCAGTTGCTGGGACCCGACGACCGGCTCGCGGTTCATACGGCAGCGCGGCTGATCGCGGCGGTCTTTCCCGGAGACGGTCCGTTCGATCCACCCGACGAGTGGTGGCGCACGGCCTTCGGCCGGACGGTGGCCAGACGTGTGGGCCACCCGGGCAAGACCGCGGTGCCGTTCGCCACGGCGGGGGCGATGCTGGGCATCACCCGGCAGGGCGTTCACGACCTCGTCAAACGCGCGAAGCTCGACCGGCATCCCGACGGCGGGGTGACCACAGAATCCATACACGAACGACTGAACCAACCTCAGGAGCGTTATGCCGCACGACGTGACCATCACTGAACACGAAATACCCCTCGCCGCGCGGGACTTAGGCGGGGACGGCGAACCCGTGCTTCTTCTCCACGGGCTCGGCGGCACCCTGGAAGCCTGGGACGCGCTGGAACTTGGAGACCACCGGGCCGTGGCCATGGATCTGCGGGGCCACGGCCTGTCCGGCGATGGGCCGTGGGAGTGGGAAAGAGTTCTGGACGACATCGAGGCCGTGGTGCGGCGTTTCGACCTCGGCAACCCGGCGATAGTCGGGCACTCGCTGGGCGGAATGCTCGCCGTACTTTGGGCCCGGCGCCATCCCGGCTGCCCGGGCATCGTCAACCTGGACGGACTGCGATCCGCCGAGAACGACCCCGGCAACTATCCAGGGATGGATCCGGCCGCGAGGGACCAGGAACTGGCGAAACTCAAGGCCATGTTCGACGCGCAGGCCGCGAACATGGGCCAACCGCTGTCCGCCGAGTTCCAGGCGATGTTCCCTACGAGGGCTCTCACCGAGAAGGACGGGAAAACCTACGCCCGGCCCAGCGCGGCACTCCTCGAAGCGGTGCGATACACGCCGGAGTTCCGCGACACGATTCCGCTGCTGCGTCAGGTCACCTGTGCCGCGCTGGTGGTGATCCCGACCCAGGACCCGCCGGGGCTGTCGGGCGGGGAATTGATGGAAGCCTTCAGAAGAGGGGTGCGCCGGGACCTCGCCGACGTGCCGTCCAATATTCAGGTCAAAGAGCTGGATGCCAGCCACAATATGCTCGCCGAGCAGCCGAAGGCGGTCGCCGCGCTCGTGACAGATTTCCTCACGGCCGATAGTCCAGGCAGCGCGCCGCGAGCGTGAATCCGCAGGACTCCGGGAAGGCCGCCGTCTCGGGGGCGTCGACAGATCAGTCTTGCTCGCTGTCCCTGGCCTTGCTCGGCTGCACCCGCTTGGGCTCGCCGGGCATCTTCGGGTAGTTGGGGGGATAGGGCATGTCGCCGCGTTCGTCGCTTTCGTAGCGGTCGAGCAGGGCCTCGATCGAGTACGCCTGGTCGTCGATGGCGGCGTGGACGTCCCCCAGTTTGGCGAAGCGGGCCGGGACCGTACGGATGTCGAAGTCGCGCGGGTCGGCGTCCGCCAGCTCGTCCCAGGTGAGCGGGGTGGAGACGGTGGCGTCCGGTCTGGCCCTGACGGAGTAGGCGCTGGCTATGGTGCGGTCGCGGGCGTTCTGGTTGAAGTCGATGAAGACCCGTTCGCCGCGTTCCTCCTTCCACCAGGCGGTCGTGACCAGGCCGGGGTCCCGCGCCTCGATGGCTCTGGCCAGGGCGATGCCCGCGTACCGCACCTGGACGAAGTCCCAGCGCGGCTCGATCCGCACGGCGATGTGCACGCCGCGATTGCCCGAGGTCTTCACGAACCCGGTCATCCCCAGCTCGTCCAGCACCTCGCGGGTCAGGAACGCGGCCTTCCGCGCGGCGTCGAACTCCAGGCCGGGCTGCGGATCGAGGTCGATGCGCAGCTCGTCGGGATGCTCGGTGTCGGCGGCGCGCACCTGCCAGGGGTGGAAGTCGATGGTGCCGAGGTTGGCGCAGTAGGCGATGGCGGCCACCTCGGTGACGCGCAGGGAGTCGGCCTTGCGCCCGCTGGGGAACGTGACGGTCACGGTCTCGAGCCAGTCGGGATGCTTGGGCGGCATCCGCTTCTGGTAGATCGCCGGACTGTGCACGCCGTCGGGGTGACGCTTCAGGTTGGTCGGCCGATCCTTGAGCGACCGCAACGCGCCGTCGCCGACGCTCACGTAGTACTCGACCAGCTCGCGCTTGGTCGCCCCGATCTCCGGGAAATACACCTTGTCGGGATTTGTGACCTTAACGGTCCGCTCCCCCACCTCAATCTCAACAAACGGTGACGCCATGCCCCCAACCTAACGCGCCTCCGGTGGAGATCGCCTGCGCGCCGTACCTCATTCTCTTGACGATCTTGTACGGCAGGCACGGTGAGCCCCACCCACCGCACGGGGCCCGCGCCTGTCCAGGGAAACGCTCCTCCGGTGGAGGTGGCCAGGCACCGTGACGTGACGGCACGACCGCCCGCGTGGAACGGCCGAGCCGGGGCCACCGGTTCCCAGAAACCTCCGCCACCCTGGAAGCCGATCAGGCACTCTCGATCCTTTTGATCTTGTCCAGCAGAATCTCGAGGTCCTCTGTCGCGCGGAGGCAAAAGGTTTGATCGGAGTGCTTGAGATCCGACAAGACGCCCGTGTATCCCGCCGGGGCCCGCTTGAATTCCCGATCCAGCCGCTCTGGCAACAGCACCCAATTCTTGCCGGACAGCTCCGCCCGCCATTCAACGTTTCCCGTGAATGAGCCGACGGCCAGCAGGATCCTCTCCCGCAGGAAATCCCGGCGGTCAGCATAACGCCACGAGATCATCGGCACCCGCACGAGCGAGTCCAGTGGATCGCGTCCGATGGAAATTCTTGCCCATTGCACGGTCCCGTGTGCCCTCAAGGCGTCGAGCACATCCGTGGAGTCGATCATGAGAAAGGCCCGTCGAACCCTGGCGGACCGTACCTGAGACCTGGATTGAGCGACTTCATGGTTTTCATATAGTCACCCCATGGAATCGCCTCAGCGCTGAGCCGGGGGTCATAGGCATACTTCCCGTCAGTGTAGACATGATGGAAGGTGTATTCGACCGTGCCATTGCCCTCCGGCGTAACCAGCGTTTCACCCGGCCCGCGGAACGCGACTATCTTGCCGTTACCACCTGCGGCCTCGAGAAGATTTTGTGCGATGTCAGAGCAGTCCACGGCACAGTCGTCGATCGGCTGCTTCCGCATTGCCTGCATCGCCGCCTGGTTGGGCGGGTGATTCGGATTGGGGCTCCGGAATGTGAAGCATCCGCTCGTATTGTGAACCAGGACTGGGGCTTCCCCGGCGACTACATAGTAGGCGTGAACGTCTGCGACGGTGAGGTCGAACACGGTGGGGTGGCGCTGCTGCCGGTTGGTGCCGACGACGGACACGGCCGTGCCGTTGGGAGTGCGGAGGTGGTCGGCCTTGGTGAGCTGGTCCGCGCGGACCCAGGCGCGGTCCTTGGTGTCCCAGAACAAGTGGTGTTCGGTGGCGAGGATGACGCCGGTGGCGTCGCCCTTCTTGCCGTCGGTGTCGACCGTGATCTGGATCAGGCTGAGGTAGCCGACGCCCGAGAAGGCGGCGAGAACCGGTTTCGGTGCGGTCTTGCCCGTGATCGGGTCGGTGGCGAGGACCTTGTCACCGGGCTTGATCTTCTCTATCGCCTTGGACGTGCCGTCGGCGAGCTTGACCATGGTGCCGGCGATGAAGCTGTTGCAGCTCGGGCGGCCTCCAGAGGACGCCTTGGGTCTGCCTGCCGCCTTGCCGGCGGTGCGTCCCGCGGCGCCGCCTGCCGCTCCGGCGTCCTCCGCCGCCGCGCCGCCGCCACGTCCCAGGGCGGCCTTGGCCTTTCCTGCCGCCTTGCCCACCGCCCCCGCGACGGTCCTGCCCGTCGCCGTGGTGGCGAGCTTGCCGAGTGCCGCGCCCACTCCCTTGCCGACCGCGCCGCCTACCGCGCCCGTGACGGCTCCGACCGTGGCGGCCTTGACCGCGCCTCCGGCGCTCCACTCGTCACGGGGCGTCGAGACCAGGTAGCCCGCCAGGTTGCCGGCCGCTCCTCCGGCGGCGGCGCAGCCGATGCTGCCGACGCCTCCCGTGGCCACCTCGCATCCGGCCGTGACGACGATCGCGACCGTGACGTTGACGATGGTGGCCTTGTGCTGGTTCCAGAAGTTCTTCGCCTTGCAGCCGAAGCTCCAGCGGCCGCAGTGGGGCGGGTTGCTCGGAGGAGGCGGCGGCGGGTAGGCGCCACCGCCGCCACCCCCACCACCGCCGCCTCCGCCCCCGCCTCCGCCGCCCCCGCCGCCGCACTTTCCGGAGTAGTAGCAGTTGGTGTCTCCGGTCAGCGGTCCGTCCAGTCCGGTGGGGTCGCTGATGTTGACGGGGTTGTTGTCCGAGTAGGTGTAACCGTTCCAGCTCTGCGGATCACCCGCGTTGAACAGCGGGTCGACGGAGATGAAGCGGCCCGTCTCGGCGTCGTATTCGCGGGCGCCGAGGTGAGTGAGCGCCGTGGCCTCGTCGATGATGCCGCCTACATAGCCTTGCTGGCCCGGCCAGGACGACGGAGGGGTGCCGCGTTCCTGCCCGAACGGGGTGAAGCGGCGGCGGGTCGCCATCTGGGTGTCGGTGTCGGCGATCGAGGTGTCCGCGCTGCCGTGGTGGTCCGCGCCGAGCCAGGTCACACCCTTGTTGGTCCGGGTGGCGATGGTCTCACCGGCGTAGGTGTAGTAGCGGGTCGCGCTCTTGGCGCCGGTCTTGCTGTCGAGCCGGATCTCCATGCCGGCGACGTACAGGGTGGTGGAAGATGGGTCGCGGCGGATCAGCCGCTCGCCGTTGGCGTCATAGAGGTACGTGCTGACGCCGGAGGGGTCGGTCGACTTCGCCAGGTGGCCCTCGACGTCCCACTCCAGCAGGCGTCCGGAACCGCGTTCGGTGGTGTTGCCGGCCTTGTCATAGGTATAGGTGTCGATCTCGCCGTCACGCGTGCCGCCCTTGTAGGCGACGGAGGTCAGCGTGTGCGGCTGCGGCTTGCCGGCGCCCGCGTAGGTGTAGGTCTTGGTGAGGTCGCCCGTCGCCTGGTGGTCGACCTCCTGAGTACGGTTGCTGACGATGTCGTACTTGAAGGACTGCCAGTACGGCGCCGGTCCGCCGACGATGCCCTGGGAGGGTCCGGTGGCGCAGTCGTTGGTCGACGTCCAGGCGTCGGTCAGACGCTGCAGGTAGTCCTGCTGGAAGCACTGCACGTCGGGCGTCTGTCCGGACGGTGTGTCGGCGATCTTGGTGATGTTGCCCGATGGATCGTAGGTGTAGTTGGTGTCCGCGACGGAGATGGGTGCGGTTTCTCTCTCATAGAGGGAGCGGGTGAGCCGGTTGGTGCCCTCCTCGTAGAAGTTGGTCTGCTTGACCCGCTTCAGCCCCGTGCTCATCGTCATGTCGAGGACCTGGCCGAGCTTGCCGTACGTCGTCGAGGTGACGTAGTTGGTCAGGCCGCGCATGGTGGTCGGGTTGCCGAGGTCGTCGTAGCCGTACAGCATCGTCTCGCCGAGCAGGCCCCCGGCGGCGGGCAGCACGGCGCGGTGGACGGTGCCGTCGGAGTTGTAGTCGGTCGTGGTCTTGTACGTGCCGGCCAGCCCGCCCTCGGCGGCCGGGATCACGGTCTGGGTGCCGGTGGGCCGGTAGGCGTTGTCGTAGCCGGTCACGGCGCTGGTGTAGGCGTCCAGCGCGCCGGTGGTGGCGTTCTTGACGTAGCGGGTGGCGGAGATCGGCTGGCCCTTGACCGAGGTGCCGTCGGGCAGCGTGTCGAACGTCCACTCGGCGAGCTTGGTGCCGGCGGCGGAGGTGCCCGCGTACTCGGCGGTCTTGCGGCCGAGGGCGTCATAGGTGAAGAACAGGCTGGAGCCGCGCGCGTCGGTGACCGTCTTGAGCAGGTCGCTCTTGTCGTCGTAGGTGAGCTTCGCGGGGCCCTTGTCGGGATCGTCGACCTGGGTCATGCGGCCGCGCAAGTCGTAGTGGTAGGTCCAGGCGTTGCCCGCCGTGTCGGTGATGGTGGCGGGCTGCCCGGCGCGCGTGTAGGTGTACTTGGTGGCGTCGTAGTCGCCGGTCGGGCCGTCGCCCTTGTACTGCCGGACCTCGGTGGTCTCGCCCTGCGCGTTGACGATCTTGGTCGTGGGGGTGGAGCCGGCGGGCGGATCGACGCTGATGCGGTCGCCGCCATAGATCGTGGTGGTGCGCCACTGCTCGCTGCCGCGCTTGCGGAAGATCTGCGCGGTGGCCCACTCCATGCCGTCGTAGACGGTGACGTTCTGGCCGGGGACGTCGTCGTCGCTGGCCGGGACCCACAGCGTGCTGCCCGCCGACCCTTCGGTGTAGTAGTCCTCATTGGTCTTGTAGACCAGCCCGCGGGTGTCGTACAGGGTGTCGCCCACGATCCGGCCACCACCGGGGGCCGGTTGCTGGGTCTGACGGGCGCGCAGCAGACCGTCATAGAGCGCGTAGCCGGTGGTGTAAGTGGTGCCGTCGTCACGCAGCGTCGAGGTCGAGACAGTGGTCGGCCCGTCGGTGCGGATCTGGTAACCGAACTTCATGTTCGGGGCCGACGGGTACGTCGCCTTCGCGTGGCCGGGCAGCCAGACGCCGGTCAACCGGCCGAGCGGGTCGTAGACCAGCTCGGCGCGCCTTCCGTTGGCGTCGCTGGTCGCGGTGGCCAGTCCCAGGGCCGGCTCGATCTCGGTCGTGGTGACGTGGCCGAGCGCGTTGGTCTCCTGCTTGGCGGTGACCAGCCCGGTGCCCGGGGTGTAGGAGGTCTTGGTCGTGGTGCCGTTGGGATCGGTGACCACCAGCGGCCGGCCGTAGAGGTCGAAGGTGGTGGAGCCGGCGGTGACGTACTGCGGGCCGCCGTTCCATGAGCCGAGCTTCTCGGTCCTGGTCACGTCGCCCTTGGACGGGGCCACGCCGTACGCCTTGCCGTCGTAGTACCTGCGCACGTCGGAGACCACGTCGTCGGGACGGTCGGGCGTAGCGGCGCACGCCTTGGTCACCGTCTCCACGCGGGTGGCGTAGGAGAGCAGCCATCGGGCGGCGTCGCGGGCGTAAGTGGTACGCACGCAGCTGTCGTCGTCGGCGGTGGCGTCGTCGCCGAGATCGCTGACCTGGGTGGGCAGGCCGTCGGCGTTGAAGTCGGTGTCGGTCGTGGTGCGCCGCCACCCGCCGGCGGCCAGCGCGGTGCGGGAACGTACCTTGTCTCCCCGCACCATGGTCGCCGTGGTGGTACCCCAGGAACGGACCCGCTTGGCCGTCTGCTTGGTCCAGTAGCCGCTGATCGTGCCCGTCATGGCGGCCCCGGCCGGACCGTCGTAGCGGATCTCCTCGCGGACCTGGCCCTGCAGCGGCTCGGCGTCGTCGACGGCGGTGCCCTCGGAGTCGGTGACCTTGACGTCGCGGGTGCCGCCGCCGGACAGTTCGTCGCCGTCCATGCCGCGGAAGTAGGTGAACTCGGCCTTGGACCGCTGCTCCCCTGGGGCACCGCGCAGCACCCGCACCTTGCCGTAGCCGCGCCACTGCGACCAGGTCTTGTACTTCTCCTTGGTCAGCCCGTCGTCGTCATCGTGATGCCAGGCGCCGCCGCCGAGGTATTCGTAGGTCTCCAGCACGTCGGGCGCGCCGCCGGTCCGGTCGATCTGCTGGACCTGGGTGACCACGTACTTGTGGAACCAGTCGATCTTCGGCGAGGTGGCGCCTTCCGGGGACCAGTACTGCGGGTAGCAGCGGCGGGTGTTGGCGTCCGGCTCGGGGGTGTTCCCGGCCTTGCAGTCCTCGTCGGAGTAGGTGATGGACAGGGCGCCGCCGGTCTCGTTGTCGATGGCGGAGATGCGCCACTTGGTCAGCGGCGGCCGTCCCTCCAGGGCGTCGACCCGGTTGGGCCGCTGCACACCGGCGAACTTCACCGGCGGCAGGGACGCCGTGCCGCCGAACTTCCCGGTGTGCTGGATCCCGGCCAGCCACAGCGCCGCCGCCGTGCCGTCGCCGGGCGCGCGCATCTGCTGGTCGAGGGTCCAGGTGTCGACGTCCTTGTACGAGCCGCCCGACAGCACCCGCGTGGTGACGGCGGCCAGCCGCTTGCGCGTCCAGAAGGTCGGCGAGTACTTGTCGATGCACTTCTCACCGGAGTCGCAGTTCTGGTCATAGGGGACATCCGGCCAGTACTTGGCGTTGTCCTTGGTGAACTTGTCGGCCGCGCAGTCGAAGGACGACGTCGGAATGCACCGCTCCTTGACGTCGAAGGCGACCTGGGCCGGGGCCGAGGAGGAGAAGATCGCGTCCGAGCGCTGCCCGTAGTCGATGCGCTTGAGGTAGCCGCCCCGGTCATAGGAGGTGGGGGTGCCGTTCGGGACGCCGTCGGTCAGGGTGGTGACGTCGCGGCGGTAGTAGTTGCCTTCCTGGCCGTACCAGAAGGTGCTGACCGTGCCATGCGGGTCCACGACGTAGTCGAGGTTCCACCGCCACGCCTGCCGGCACCAGGAGTCGGAGAAGGAGTCCTTGTGGCAGGGCTCGCCGTCGTCGTCGCCGAACACCGGGACCGTCCACGTCGACCGGGTCTCCGCCTTGCCGCTCGACCAGCCGGGTAGGTGGTTCTGGCCGAAGTAGTACTGCGTGCCGTCGGGAGTGGTGACCCGCCAGTACTCACCGTCGTTGTCACCGTTGTCGGCGCCCGACAGCTTCTCGACCTTGGAGCCGTCGTCCTCCTTCGGCTGCCAGGTATTGGTCGCGTCGTCTAGGACCAGCTCGGTCGCCTGGCCGTTCAGGGACAAAGTGGCGTTGAAGTTGCCCCAGCACTGGTCGTTGCGTTTGGGCGTCACGCCATCGTCGGCGCACGCCTTGTAGCGGCGCTCGATGAAACCGGGCCAGTAGTCGAAACCTTCGCCGATCCAGGACGCCTGGTTGTTGGTGGCGACCGTCCGGCCGTCGATGCTCCCCGAGGAGTACGCGAACCCGATATTGGGCGTCGGCCCGCCCGGGGTCGGCGGCAGGCGCAGGGGGTAGGACCAGGAGAACGCGCCACTCTGGTTGCTCACGCTCCAGGTCGCCGACGGCGACAGGGACGTCGCCTCGTAGCTGCCCGCCGGACCGGACGGCGCGGCCTCGGCCGCCACAGTGGTCGCGCCCGCCGCCAGGGCGACGTCGGCGGCCAGCCGGCCCGTCTTGACGTCGTTGCGTGTGGGGAGCGGTGTACGCGTCTGACACTCGGGCCGTTCTGGCGTGGTGGCCGCGCATACCGGCAGCTTGACCAGGCGTAACCGCGAGCCCCAGTCGCCGCCGAAGGCGTACCGGAAGCCCGAATAGTCCACCTCGACGGCCAGGCGAGCCGTGGCGGACGGCGTGCTCTGGGGCGTGAGCCGGATGCCGAGCCCGTTGATCCGCGACCTGCCTGCCGTTGGCGCGTCCAGCGTCCGTACCTGGACCTCGGGAAGGGCGACGTCGGCCGCTACCTTGCCGTTCTCCTGGGAGAGCGGCGTGGCCGGGCCCAGCCAGATCGGCAGTCCCCCGGCCCGCACCCTCCCGGCACCGCCCGGCACGGTCGCCGTCGCGGGAGTCGTCGCGGGAGTCGTCGCGGGAGTCGTCGCGGGAGTCGTCGCGGGTGTCGTCGCGGGTGTCGTCGCCTGCCGCGCGGCGTCCGGTGTCGCCTTGTTCGTGACGCCAGGGGGTGTGCCGTCCGCCGGCGCCGGCAGCTTCACCATCGCCGTGCCTGGCGCCGGCCAGGACACGGCCGGCGCCCCCTTCAGGTCGTACCTGGCCCCAGGGTCCGTCAAGGGCCCGCGTGCCTTGACGGTATGGCCGGGCACGGCATGCTGCTCCTGGGCTTGGTGCCAGCCCGGGTCGCCGGTCGCCTGGGCGGCGATCGGGCTGATCAACGTGGCCGGCACCACGACGGCCAGGATTGCGGCGAGATGGGGTAAGCCTCGTCTCGAACCGAGCACGGCTCTCCTCCGAAGGTTCGCGAGCATGGGACGGTCAGCCGTCGATGGGCAGGTTCATCGCGATGTTGATCACCTGGCGGTCGGTCAGGGTGCCGGTGTAGGCGCGGACGTCGTCCACGTCTCCGCCGAAGAAGTCGACCGCGGCGCCCCGGTACTTGCCCCGTCCGATCTGCAGCGCGCCGGCCGCCCAGGCGCCGGTCACGGGACGCTGGTCGGTGAGCTGTCCGTTGACGTAGAGCCGGACCTGCTTGGCGGGTTCGTCGTACACCCCGGCCAGATGCGTCCAGGTGCTGAGCACCGAGCAGTCGATCGGCTCGGCCGAGGTGGCGTGCGTCATACCCGAGCTGTCGTTGTCGGCGGGGGTCGTGGAGAACGACCAGCGGGGCACCTTGACGCCGTTCTCGGTGAAGATCCGGTAGCCGAGGTAGAAGCCGCTGTTGCGGGTGCCGTCCTGGCTGAGGGCGGTCATCACGTGATCGGGCAGCACGCAGGTGTCGTCGCCGGCCAGACGTACCCACGCCGTCACCGCGTAGCTGTGGTCGGTACGGATCGGGGCCGACGGCGTGGCCGCGTAGCCGGTGGCGCCGTCGAGGCTCAGCGCGCCGCCGCCGTCGAAGCCGTCGTCGGACCATGCGGCGGCTCCGCCGAGCGTCGCGGGCCAGCGGCCGTCGGAGGAGTTGGCCGCGGTGGTGCCGGTGCCCTCCTCCAGCTTCCACCAGCCACGCTGGATGGGCGGCTGCTTGGCCATGGCGGCGATCTCGTTGCCGAGCGCGGGGTCGTTGACCGTGCGCGGGTCGTCGGACAGCTCCCGGTTCCAGACCTTGAGCTCGTCGATGTCACCGGCGAAGTTCTCGATGAAGGTGTTGTGCCACTGGGTGCGTCCAACCTGCAGCGCGCCGATGGCGTCCCAAGGGGTGTAGGGGAAGGCGGCGGGCGCCGACTGGAGCATCCCGTTGACGTACAGGCGAAGCTGCCGGTGCGGCGCGTCCCACACGCCGACCAGGTGCGTCCAGATGCCGGTCACCGGTTCGGTGTCGCTCACCGCGCGGACGATGGACTCGTTACCGGTGTCGGCGTTGTACTTGTTGAAGATCCACCGCTTGTAGCCGGAGGAATAGTAGAGCTGGAAGCCCGAGGAGTAAGTGGCGGACTGGCTGGCCACGGTGGAGTTCTTGCTCTTGTCCGACAGCAGCACCCAGGCCGCCACGCTCATGCTCCTGTTGGTGTGCACCACCGGGCCGTCCGTGCTGCCGTAGCCGGTGGCGCCGTCGAAGTGCACCCCACCGGCCACGCGGCCCCCGGCCCAGCTCGCGCCGCCGGCGAACGTCACCGGGTGCGGCGTCGCCGAGGAGTCACCGGCCGTGAATCCGCCGCCCTCGTCCATCCGCCAGTGCCCCACCGGGTCGAATCCGGCCTTGACGTAGAAGGAGTAGACGGCCGGGGTCTTGCCGACGTTGCCCGCCCGGTCGACCGGGTAGACGTACAGAGCGTTCAGCCAGTCGTGGCGGGGCGCGACCCGCACGTTGGCGGAGGTCTGGCCCGCCGGGATCGACACCTGGGTCGCGGGGGTGGCCTCGGCCGGATCATCGATCGCGTACCTGAAGGCCGTCACGTCGCTCTCGCCGTCACCGGGAGCCAGCGTGAAGCCGCCCGCCCAGCCCACGCCGCCCTGCCAGTCGTCAGGGGTGCCGGCTGGATAGTCGGCCGAACTCACCTTCGGCAGCTTGGCCGGGTCCACCGTGTCGACCGTGAACTCACACCACTTGCTCCACCCGCTGGAGTCGGTGCCGTCGTAGGCCTTCACCCGATAGGAGTAGCTCTGCCCGGTGACCAGCTTGGCCAGCTTGATGGAGTGGTCGGTCGCCGAGGTGGTGTACTTGTAGGCGGTCTTCCCGCCGCCGGGCAGCGTCGAGGTGATGTCGTCCCACGCGCCGGTGCCCGCGTTGTAGCGGTGCATGACGAACTCCGCCCGCACCCCGTCGTTCGCCTTGTCCGGGTCGTAGATCCGGGCCTTCAGCTGGAGCGGGTTCTCCACGTCACCGGCGTTGACCGCCGGCCGGGCGGCTCCCGTGACGCAGGGCGTCGCCGGATAGGTGCCCACGCCCGAAGGCGCCGACGGCGGGGTGTTGTAGTCGATGACGAGCTTCGGCGAGGAGCTGAAGCCCTTCCACCCCCACACGCTGCTGCCGGTGTCGTCGTAGTCCTTCAGCCCGAACGTCGTGTTCGACCAGCCCGACTTGGCGGCCTTGACGATCGCGCCGGTCACGTTGAACTCGATGCCCTTGTCCGGGCAGGAAGAGCTGTAACCGGCGTCGGAGGAGACGCTGTCCTGCCAGTCGGCCCAGGACGGCTGGTGACTCCAGTTCGTCGACTTGGAGATGCCGCCGGTCAGCCAGAGCTGCACGGCCTGCGGGTCGGAGGTACAGCCCCAGGACTTGATCTGCGTGATCCGGAACGTCGCCTTGAGGATGTGCTTGCCGTTGACGTTGTTGGAGTCCATCCGGAAGAACGACCGTTTGACCCCGCCGCCGTAGTCACCCGCTTCCGCCATGTGGCTGGAGTTCCAGTACTCCTGAGCGGGATAGGACTTGTCGACATACGTCCAGGCCAGCTTGGATCCCGACCACTGCGGGTCGATGTACACCGGATACGTCGTGCCGGGCCCGGTGAGCAGGCTCTTGTCCGGCGTGATCGCGATACGGTCCCGGGTCACGTCCACAGCCATGACCGCCTGCCGGCCCTCCCGTTTCGGCCCGGCCACCAGCGGCGACGGCCCGGAAGCTGTACCTGAGGAGTCCCACATGCGGGGCGGGGGCGCGTGGAACAGCTCCGTCCCCGTCTCGGTCACGGCGCTCAGGCCACCGGTCGCCGTCTCGCGCACGGCCAGCCCGTTCGAGCGCATGCCGAAGGTGAGCTTCGCCAGCGCGGGGTCGGCGGCGGCGGCCTTGTTCTTGACGACGAGTACCTCGGAGAAGCCGGTTACCGACGCGGTCACCTTCAGATCGACGCCTGGCAGCACCTCGCCGTATGTCGCGGTGCCCCCCTCGAGCACCGGCTTCGGCAAGGTCCCCGGCCAGGTCATCGCGACCGAACGCCCGCCCGTCCCGATGGTGGCCAGCGCGGTCGTCCCGCCGCCGGAGAAGGTCATCTCCAGCGGGGTCGCCACGGTCCGCACAGTGCTGTCCGCCGCGAAGACCAGCGTCGGGTCGACGTCGGCCCAGCCGGCGCCCCGCCGTACCCGCTCGGGCAGGGCCGAGGTCTCCGAGGTGAACGAGCCGTCGGGGTTGGCGAACACCTGGCGGTTCTCCGTACGCAGGGACAGCACCTCGACGTGCTGTTTCTGGCTCCGGGCCTGGTCCAGGGCCTCCCGTTCGCTCTGTGCCGGCTCGCTCTGTGCCGGCTCGCTCTGTGCCGGCTCGCTCTGTGCCGGCGGTTCGCCCCTGGCCGCCACCGCGGCGCTCGCGGTTCCCGGGGGACCGAACGTACCGGCCAGCAGCGACATGACCACGGCGAGAACTGCCCCGCGGGGGGAACGGCGCATCGGGCCCTCCAGAGGATCTGCGAAAGTGCGCGGAGTACTCGTCGGTTCCGCCGCGCCAGAGGACGGGTGCCGTCCCGATGCCCGCACGCCACATCCCGAGAGTGCCGGGACCATTTATAGAAAGAGTCGGAAATCAGGGCGTCAACCCGACGGATGAAGATCGCCTAAACGTTCGCCGTACGGCCGCGCGGTCCTTGTCTCACTTTCGCCGTACACGGGACAGGCCGGTCGGCCCGGTATGCCGGTGACGTACCGCGTCCGGCCACGCCAGCGAGGTAAACCTCTGCGGTATGGTGCCGCGCGTGTACCGCAGGGGTTGTAGCGGCGCCCAGGTCGCGTCCACGGGAGCGGTGTATGAGTTCGGCCGGCGACGGTGCGGCCGAAGGTGTGAGACCGGCCCCCAGGCCGCGTGTCCGCGCGGCGCAGCGGTGTAGCCGCCCTGATAAGGGAAATTTGACGATGAGGCGCGCACGTAGTTCGGCCGTCGCTCAAGGTCGATGTTGAAGTTATGGTGGTGGAGATCCACGGACGGTACCCGGCCGCGCTGGACTACGACCGCGAGTGACGTAGCGACTGAGGCGAGCGATGAAGAAAGGGCTGGCAGCAGGCAACGTGGTTTTGATCGGGCTGGGATCCATCAGCCCCTTCATGGCGCTGCGCTGGATCATTAATTTCAGACGGAGTTGAACGTAATGCAGATGTACCACCCCAAGCTCATCGCGCCGATACGGAGAGTGGGACGGCGAGAATTCAATCTAGCGCGACACATAGTCGTGATGGGCATTGTGAATCGCACGCCGAACTCGGGCCTGGATCCGAATCGGTCGATGGAGCTTGGTGAGACGATCGCGACGGCGGAGCGGGCGCTACGGGATGGCGCGGAATGGCTTGACGTAGGGGGCCGGGCGTTCCGCTCTGATCAGCCACCGTTGTCGGGGGCGGAAGAGATGGACCGAGTGGTGCCGGTGATCAAGGGCATTCGGGAGAAGAGCGACGCCGTGATCAGCGTGGACACTCACCTGCCGGAGGTCGCGGAGGCGGCCTACAAAGCGGGTGCCGATGTGATCAATGACACGAACGGGCTCCGTTCGCCGGGGATGGCGAGCCTTATCGCCGAGACGGGGATGAGCGTTGTCATTACCCACAGCATCGGCGGGCCGGGAGAGGTGGTGGCGAGCCCCCAATATGGGGATGTCGTCAGCGAGGTGACGGAATTCCTTCGCGAACGGGCGGACGCCGCGGTTGGACATGGCATCAAACCGGAGAAGATCTTCATCGATCCGGGGCACGACCTGAACAAGAACACCGAGCACTCGAACACGATAACCCGCCGCCTGGGAGAGATCGCGGCGCTCGGATATCCCGTACTCGTGGCGTGCAGCAACAAGCATTTCATTCGGGAAAGCCTCGGAGTAGCGCGAGACAGCGAAGCACTGAAGGCGGGAACGATCGCGGCGAACACGATGTGCGTTCATCAGGGCGCGCGGGTCGTGCGAGTCCATGATGTCGCCGGGAATGTCACTGCGATGAGAGCGGCGGAATCACTGCTCGGTTTGGCGTAAATCTGGGCGACGGGAGCCAAGCCGCCCGCCCAATGCGTGGCACCCGAAGGGCGAGCGTCAAGCGAGTTGGGCCGGTGGCTTGGCGGACGTTTGCTGAGGCGCCCGGCCGGTGCGTGGGCTCGGCGAGTCCAGCGGGCCAACGGCACGCAGTGCGGCGCCCGGCCCGTGGGGTCTCCCAAAAAGCCTTAAAAGCGAGATGACACGGCGGTGCTCAGCTCGGGAAACTTGCTCCAGGGCACGCTGCCGTGATGCCGTTCGTGCCGGTACGTTCGACCACATCTCGGTGACGCCCTACGCGCGCCCACGGAACCGGACGGCTGGCCCATGCCCCGCCCCTTGCGGCGACCGGGGCTGACCGTGCTTGCCGTAAAGAAACCAATGATGTTGATGTGAGGTGGTCCGGCCCGGAGCGGGCGCGGTGGCGGGACCGGCGCTCGACGGGACGGACCAAAAGATCACTCGCCACCGTTCCGGGCGCTGGCGCGCCACCCGGCCGGTCTTCGGATCGCCGGCGGCGCCAGCACGGGCGTGGGCTGTGCCGCGCAGGCGATCCGGCGAGTGATCTCACCTCTGGGCAGGAGGTGATGACACCCCCTTGTCGTCAAAGACGCAGATTGGCCCCAGAAGGGATGCTTCACCCAACGGAGATCTCTTTTTGCCGGATCTCGTACGCTGGAAGCATGGAAAAGGTGGTCAAGAGCGATGCCGAGTGGCGGATCCAGCTCTCTCCCGACGAGTTCCACGTCCTCAGGGAGGCGGGCACCGAGCGTCCGTTTACCGGCGAGTACGTCGACACCAAGACCGAGGGCGTCTACTCCTGCCGGGCGTGCGGGGCCGAGTTGTTCCGGTCGGACACGAAGTTCGAGTCGCACTGCGGGTGGCCGAGCTTCTTCCAGCCGTCGGATTCGGACGCGGTGCGGCTGATCGAGGACGCCAGCCACGGCATGGTGCGTACCGAGGTGCGCTGCGCGCGGTGCGACTCTCATCTGGGGCACGTCTTCCACGGCGAGGGGTACGCCACGCCCACGGATGACCGTTATTGCATCAACTCCGTGTCCTTGCGGCTCGAACCCAGCGCGTGAACGACCGGCGACACCGCGTATCGAGCGCGTGGAGCGGGTAAGTACTCCGCTGTGAATCTTGTTCATCTTCGTCACCGCTGGCACACGATCGAGGCCATCGGCCGCGTCGTGACCCAGCGGTGCGAAGTGTGCTTCAAGACCCGCACACGCGTGCGCTAACTCTCCCGGCGGCCGGGGACGAGCACGAGTTCGGTCATGTCCACAGCGCGGCGACGCGGCCGACGAAGGCGGTCATATCCGCGACGCTGGCGGTCGTGCCCACAGGGCGGCGAGGCGGACGGTCATGTCCATAGCGCGCCGACGCGGGCGACGAGGGCGGTGCCCTGGGCGTAGCCGGCCTCGGCGCTGGCGCCCCGCACGGCGGGGTCGAGAGGGTCGGTGCCGACCGCCGCCTGTGACGCCTCGTCGGGCTCGATCACCTCGACCTTCCCGCCTGTCACCGCGGGCTCGGAGGCGAGCTCGGGCATCGGGGCGAGGATGAGGATCCGGTCGTACCCGGAGGCGAGGTCGGCGTTGGTCATCGAGCGCATGCCGCCGTCGATGTAACGCACGCCGTCGATCGTCACCGGCGGCCAGATGACCGGAATCGCGCAGCTCGCCGCGACCGCGTCGACCAGCGCCACGCCCGAGCCGGGCCCGAACAGGGCGGGCTCGCCCGTGACCGCGTCCACGGCCACGATCACGAGGTCGCGTTCCGGCCAGGTGTGGACGGGCAGGCGCCCCTCGATCACCCGGCGGCGTTCGGGCTCGCCGACGGTGTCGGCGGCCAGGGCCAGCGCGCCGAACCTGCGCCGCTGCTCGGCCGGGTCCTCCGTGCTTTCGTAGACCTCCTGCATGGTCGCCCACACCTGGTCCAGGGGGACGCCGCTCGGGAGTTCGGGTGCCTGGAGGGCGGGGTCGGTCTGGCGTTCGAGGAGGTCGGGCAGTGACAGACCGCTGGTGACCTGCGCGGCGACGACGGATCCCGCCGAGGTGCCGATGACCTTGTCGGCGGAGGCGGCCACGTCCACTCCCCCGGCGGCCAGGCCGGCCAGCACGCCGGTGGTCCACGCGATCCCGGCGACCCCGCCGCCGCCCATCACCAGTGCCCGCTTGATCTCGCTCATATCAACTACCACCAGCTGAAGCTGGGGGTTTGCTCTCGCGGTCCCGTCTGGGTGAGGGGAGGCCGGTAGCGTGTGGCTGGTTGATGGCAGCCCAGTCCGCGATGCCGCGTGTGGCGATGTTGCGGGCTGCGATGTGGTCGGCGTGCCCAGCGAGGCCGCACCTGGTGCAGACGAACCGGCCCCGCGCCGGCCGGTTCGCCCGGCTGATGTACCCGCATTCCGGGCAGGTCTGGGAGGTGTAGGCGGGGTCGACCAGGACGAAGGCGATCCCGGCTCGGGCTGCCTTGTAGCGGGTGAAGGTGATCTGCTGGGCGAACGCCCAGCTGTGCAGGGTGCGCCGCTGGAACCGGTGAGCCCTTACCCGCCCGCGAATGCCCTGAAGGTCCTCCAGGGCTATGCCGCGGCCAGTGCGTTCGGCTTCACGCACCACAAACGTCGAGATTTGGTGGTTGAGGTCGGTCATCATCCGGTGCTCACGACCCGACAGACGGCGCAGCACCCGCCGCGCCGCCGACGTGCCCTTCTTCTGCAACCGGCGGCGTTGGCGGTGCCGCCGCTCGCGCAGGGTGCGGACATGGCCGTTGCCGCCGATCGGCCCCGGCAGTGTTGGGCCGGGCAGCACCGCGCCGTCGGAGGTGACCGCCAGGTTCGCCACTCCTTGATCCACCCCGACGAAGCCGCCGACCGGCTCACGCGTCGCCGGTGTGGGCAGGGTGAGCGCGACCTGCAGCAGCCACCGGCCGCGACGGTAGATCAGGTCGGCCTCCCCCATCGGCAGCGTGTCGATGGCTTTGAGGTCGTCTGGGCGGCCGGTGTAGGGGATGGTGACGCGGCCGGTGGGGGTCCACAGCGACACGATGCGGGCGTCACGGTTGAAGCTCATCAGACGGGCATCGTAGGGGACGGCGCCGTGGGCGCGGAAGATGTGGGCGCGTTTCTTGCTGGCGCGCCGGTTGGCGTAGGCGCCGGCGACCCGGGCGATCGCCCGCACGGCCGCCTGCGCGCCCAGCCCGGCCACCTGCCCGCGCACCTCGTAGTAGGCCAGCCGATGTAACTCCACCACGGTAAAGACGCGATGCTGCCAGGCCAGCCGGGAGACGACGGTCGCCGCCTGATTGCACAACAGCACCGCTGCGGCCAGCGCCTCAGCCTGAGCCGGGGCGGGCATGAGCCGCAGTTGCACGATGGTGGGCAGGCCGTGGCGTTTGGTGGCGGAGCGGCGGATCGCCATCGCACACCTCCTGTCACAGGATCATCACCCACCGCACATGCAACCGAACGTGACAGAGTCTTTCCATACTGTTTTCGAGAGGAGGGGTGGCGCTTCCTCCTAGCCCTGAAGGACCGGGTCTCCGCGCCACCATTCAGATGAAGGCCCCTCGCTCGCTACCGAATTCGTTGTAATTCCCAACCGGCCGCGAGTCGATCGTCTTCCTGGTGGGGATGGCCGGGTCACCCAGCAATGGTTCCCTGGGCGGGGCTTCGTCACGCGACCGTTTCAGTCTCTTGTGACGGTCCGTCGTAGCTGGGGTCCCTGGGGAGACAAACGCCTCCGGGGGTGAGATGGAACACCGCCCGTCGTGGCAGAGGTCCCAGGGGAGAGACACCTGCCCATCACGGCCGAGGCCCCCAAGGCAGAGACGCCCCCTCCAAAGGAGGGCGGAAGAACGGATACCCGGCGAGCGTTCATGGGCGTCGCATTAGTCGGGTTCGGGGTGGGTGACGCGGCAGGTCTTGTCGGTGGGGCCGAGGATGTTGGCCAGGACCGGGTTGCCGTTCTCACCGAACTTGGCCTGGACGAAGATGATCGGGTTCGTCTCGCCGCTCTCCCTCAGGTACTGCAGGCCGCGTTCGCACAGCGTGATGGCTTGGCTGGAATTTCCGGCCGACTCTGGAAGGTCGGTGTATAGGCGGAGATATCCGCCTATGGTGCGGATGTCCTTGAGGCGTTTGGATGCCTTGTCGTCCGCGGGCCAGTGCGTGCGGAAGTATTCGGCCGCCTTCTGGTCGGTGTGCATCGAGGGACCATCCGCCTTGTAGTCGGACCCGTCGTCCCCGGTCGACGAATCTCCGAGCCACGAATCGACGGCCGACGGATCCACGGTGCCGCTGTCCGCGGGCGCTTCGGCCTGGGGGTCGCTCCCCGTCACGGAGCCCGGCGTGGCGCCGGCCGGAGGGGCCTTCGAGGCCGGGGTGTCGTGCGTCGAACCGCCTGAACGTTGCGCGCCTCCGCCCAGTGGGGTGGGGGTGACGCTCATCGGGATGCGGGTCGCGCCGCCCTCCGCGAGGGCCTGGCCATGCTTTCCCGCTCCCCTGTGCGCACCTGAGCTCGTACCCTCACGCGGGCTCGGGTCCGCGGCCGCACGGGTGTCCGCACCTCCGCTCGCGTCCGATCGGGCCGTCAGGCCACCGGCGAGCGGGCCAGCGAGTGGACCGGCGAACAGGTCGTCCGTGCCCAGCAGCCCCAAGGTCGCTCCTGCCAGCACCAACGCCCCCGCCGACAACCCCAAGACCCACGGCCGCCGAGCCTTCGTACGACGCCGCCGCCCGACATGCCGTGACCTGCGCGGCGAGCTCCCCGGCGACCCGTGGCCGGGCGCTTGCCGGGCCTCCCCGCGTCGCTCCGGGCGGCCCGGCAAAGACGCGTCGAACCACTCCCGACCCGGCGAAGGCGCATCGGACCGCCCCCGTCCTGACGGAGGCGCGTCGAACCACTCCCCACCCGACGCAGGTGTGTCGGACCGCTCTCGACCCGACGGAGGCGCATCGGACCGCCCCCATCCCAGCGCAGGCGCGTCCGACCGCTGCCGTCCCGGCTTGATCCGTAGATCATCACGATCCGCCGCGTGTCGCCCAGAGGTGTGCCCTTCCGACCGCCGCACCCGGCCCGCCCCCTTGGAACGTGACACCCTCGGCCCCGCACAGGTAAGGGATTCCCACGATTGTGGCAAGAAGCGGTAGATCAATTCAGTTGGATCGCCAACATGGGGCGCCTGTGAACAGGGAGGTTGGTGTTACGGAAGCGCCGCGATGAGCTCCTGAACGGGCTTGCGCACGCCCGTGTAGAAGGGGACCTCGATGCGCGTGTGCTCGCGGGCCTTGGCGCCCCGCAGGTGGCGCATCAGGTCGACGATCCGGTGCAGTTCGTCGGCCTCGAAGGCGAGCATCCACTCGTAGTCGTTCAGGGCGAAGCAGGACACCGTGTTGGCGCGGACATCCGGGTAGTCACGCGCCATGTGACCGTGCTCGGCCAGCATCGAGCGCCGCTCGGCGTCGTCGAGGAGGTACCACTCCAGCGAACGGACGAACGGGTAGACGCTGACGTACGCGCGCGGCTCCTCCTCGGCCAGGAAGGCCGGGATGTGGGACTTGTTGAACTCGGCCGGCCGGTGCAGCGCCATCGCCGACCAGACCGGCGCGCTGTGGCGGCCGAGCGCGGTGCGGCGGAAACGGGAGTAGACGTCCTGGAGGTCCTCGGCCGTCGGCGCGTGCCACCAGAACATGTAGTCGGCGTCGGCCCGGAACCCCGCCACGTCATAGAGGCCGCGGGTCACAACGTCTTTCAGCGCCGCCTGTTCGAGCAGCTCAGTGACCTCGCCGGTCATGCTGTCACGGTTGGCGGGGCAGGGGTCGGTGGCCTTGAAGACCGACCACATCGTGTAGCGGATCACCTGGTTCAGATCGCGGGCCTTCGGCCGCGGTGCGCCCTCAGTCATGGGTCCATTGTCCTTCCGGCGAGAGGTGGTCCAGAATTCGGGCCGCCGCCGTGCGGGCCGTGGAGACGCACGCGGGGATGCCGAGCCCGTCGTAGGCCGCCCCGCACACCGCCAGTCCGGGCTGTACGGCGACCGCCGCGCGGATCCGGGCCACCCGGTCGAGGTGGCCGACGTCGTACTGCGGCAGCGCCCCGCCCCAGCGCGAGACCCGGGTGTCGACCGGCAGCCCGCGTACGCTCATGACGTCGCCCATCTCGGCCGTGGCCAGGGAGACGAGTTCGGAGTCGTCGCGCTGGAGCAGTTGCTCCTCGCCGATCCGGCCGATGGAGCAGCGCACCACCACCAGATCGCCGGCCAGGTGCGGCCACTTGACCGAGCTGAACGTCACCGCCTTGACCGGCCGCCGCTCGACCGGCGGGACGAGGTAGCCGCTGCCCGTCGGCGGTGTGGGGAAGGCGTCGACGGCGTAGGCGAGGGTGACGATGGCCATGCTGGCGTAGTCGATGCGGTCCAGCTCGATCGCCGCCTTGGGCGCCTCGGCGCGCAGCAGCCTGGCGGCGGCGGGCCCCGGCGCGGCGACGATCACCGCGTCGGCCTCGATGACCTCGGGGCGCGGCACGGGGCCGGTCACGAGCCGCCAGCCGTGCTCGGTCCGGTGCAGCTCGCGTACGGTCACACCGGTCCTGATGTCGGCGCCCGACGCCTTGGCGACCGCATCCGGCAGGCTGCCGATCCCGGTCCTGAGCGAGGTGAAGACGGGTCCCGCGTCGCGGGGCGCCTCCTCCACGATCTGCCTGGCCGCCGCGAGCAGCGAACGCTCGGAGCGCGCGGCGGCGGCGATCGCCGGCATCGTGGCCTCCAGCGACAGCCGTTCGGCCCGGCCCGCGTAGACGCCGCCGAGCAGCGGGTCGACCAGCCGCTCGAGCACCTCGCCGCCCATCCTGGCCCTGATGTAGGAGGCGACGGAGACGTCGGTGCGTACCAGCGTGGGGGGCAGGATCTGGTCCAGCGGCACGCGCGCCAGCCCGCCGGGCGACACGATGCCGGATCTGACCAGCTCCATCAGGTCGGCGGGCACACCCATGACCTGCCCCTTGGGCATCGGCCGCAGCGCGCCCCTGCTGTAGACGGCGGCGCGGGTGGTGCCGGGGTCCACCAGGTCGTCGCCGAGCCCGACGGCCTTGGCCAGCTCCTTGCCCTCGGGCCGTCTGGCCAGCATGGACTCCGCGCCGGCGTCGACGTCGATGCCCGCGACCTCGGAGACGAGCAGCTTGCCGCCGATGCGCGGGCTGCCCTCCAGCACGGTCACCTTCACGCGCTCGCCCGCGCCCTGTCTGAGGTGCCACGCCGCGGCCAGGCCGGAGATCCCGCCCCCGATGACGACCACGTGCGCTTGTTTCCCTGCCACGCCTCCCGACGCTACCGTCTGTGGCGCTCGCCCAGCCCCCCGGGGGAACCCACTTTTGGATCAAGCATGTGACCTGACCGTGACGCCCGTGGTCAAACCCGCCGGAGCCACCGCCCGTCTTAGGTGCATGGAGAGATTCCGGTACGGCGTCGCGTTATCAGCCGCCTGCGCGATCCTGGTCCTGTCCGGCTGCGGCGGTGGCCAGTCGAACATTCAGTCCAGCCAGGCCGGGGCCCCGGCGGTGGCGCCTGAAGCGGCGTCCGGCCAGACAGAGTCGAAGGCCGCCCAGGACAGCGCCTCCACCCCGCAACGAAAAGCCCCCAAGTCCGTCGAGAACATCGCCTCGAAGGTCAAGGTCACCCAGCAGGACCGCCAGGTCATCTACACGGCGAGCATGACCGTACGCGCCAAGGAGGTCACGGGAGCGGCGCTCCAGGCCAAGCAGATCGTCACCACGGCCGGCGGCTACCTGTCGAAAGAGGAGTCGAACTCGGCCGAGGGCAGCGAGGCCAGCGCCCTGCTGGAGTTCAAGATCCCGCCCGCCCGCTACGGCGAGGTGCTCGCCGCGCTCGGCAAGAACCTGGGCAAGCAGCTGTCGGTCCAGCAGGGCACCCAGGACGTCACGCTGCAGGTGGCCGACGTCAACAGCCGGTTGAAGTCGGCGCAGCAGGCGCTCGACTCGCTGCGTACGCTGCTGAAGAAGGCCGACACGATCGGCCAGGTGCTGCAGGTCGAGCGGGAGATCTCCGACCGCGAGGCGGACCTGGAGTCGCTGCAGTCACAGCAGAAGGAGCTGGCCACCCAGGTCGGCATGGCCACGCTCACGCTCCGGCTGGTCGGCCCCGTCGCGGTCGTGAACGAGCCGTCTGAGGAGCCCGCAGGCTTCCTCGGCGGCCTGAAGTCGGGCTGGAGGGGCCTGGTCGGGGCCGTGAAGGTCGCGCTGACGGTCGTCGGGGTGCTGTTGCCCTGGATGATCGTGGTCGTGCCGGTGATCGTTCTGACGGTCGTCCTGGCACGGCGGCGCCGCCCGGCCCGCCCAGCAGCGGCGACCCCGGTGGAGACTCAGGCTTCGTGAACGAGCCCGAGCTGGAACTCAGGCTCCGTGAACCAGATCGGTGAGCCGCATGAGCTGGTCGGGGTCGGTCGAGGGCAGCACGCCGTGGCCGAGGTTGAACACGTGGCCCTCGGCCGCCTCGCCCCGGCGCAGCACCTCGCGCGCCTTGCGCTCGACGACCTCCCACGGGGCCAGCAGGATGGCGGGGTCGAGGTTGCCCTGCAGCGCCTTGCCCGGCCCCACGCGGCGGGCGGCCTCGTCGAGCGGCACCCGCCAGTCGACGCCCACCACGTCGGCCCCGGCCTCGCCGAGCAGGCCCAGCAGTTCGCCGGTGCCCACGCCGAAGTGGATGCGCGGCACGTCGAGGTCGGCCAGGCCGTCGAAGATGCGGCGGGTGTGGGGCAGGACGAACTCGCGGTAGTCCTCGGGGGCCACCGCCCCCACCCACGAGTCGAACAGCTGGACGGCCGACGCCCCGGCCCGGACCTGGATGCGCAGGTGCTCCAGGACGATGGCGCTGAGCCGGTCCATCAGCGCGTGCCACAGCGCGGGCTCGCCGTACATCATGGCCTTGGTGCGGTCGTGGTTCTTGGACGGCCCGCCCTCGATGAGGTAGGAGCCGAGCGTGAAGGGCGCGCCCGCGAAGCCGATCAGCGGCGTGGCGCCCAGCTCGCCGGTCAGTGCCTGGATCGCCTCGCTCACGTAGGGGACGTCGCCGGGCTCCAGCGGGCGCAGCGCGTCGATTCCGGCGGCGTCGCGGATGGGGTCGGCCACGACCGGGCCGACTCCCGGCTTGATGTCGAGGTCGATGCCGATGGCCTTGAGCGGCACGACGATGTCGCTGAAGAAGATGGCCGCGTCGACGCCATAGCGGCGGACGGGTTGCAAGGTGATCTCGACGATGAGGTCGGGTGTCGCGCACGCGGTCAGCATGGGCACGCCCTCGCGAACCTTCAGGTATTCGGGCAGCGACCGCCCGGCCTGCCGCATGTACCAGACCGGGGTGTGCGGTGCGGGCTGACGGCGGCAGGCGCGAAGGAACGCTGAGTCGGCGAGATTCACCTCTCAAGGGTCCCATGACCTCGTGCCGGTCCGTTCATCGGCGCGACGTGTCGGAAAAGTATGCATTGAATGACCAAAATCATGATCAGATAGCCAGATGGATGTTTACCGGTCGGCTCGGCATCGGCGCCTCACACGGGTCGAACACACCCCATGGGCGACCAGAAAGCCGGTCTCGTCTGGACCAAAAGTTGGCCAAGCCACCGCGCGGCATCGATTCAGCATCCACTTTCGGGACACGCCGAGCGCGTTGCGGCGAATTGTCAGCGTGCCGTGCCAACGTCGGAGCGACGACCCGAAGAAAGGCTCCGGTGCGATGACCGCGTTGTGGGGTTCCCCAGAACACCGCAGTGAGCACTGCGCTCCCTGCGCCGGCATGCGGCTGTTCGAGCAGCCTCCGTGTCTCGATGGGCACGAGCCGGGCGAGTGTCCGGAGTGGGCCTGTGTCGACTGCGGCCACGCGATCGTCCTGGGCGGGATCACCCTGCCGGTCCGTCAGCTGGCTATGGCATCGGTTTGATCGCGAACTATGAGCACCCCCGTGGTCCCCTTCCGCCCGTCTTCGACCTACGCTTCGGCTATGACCCTCGGTGAGCAGCCGCCGGCCCCCGCCTCCTTCAGGCGTGCGGTCGACAGCCTGCGCCAGGCCGAGGTCAGGCCGGAGATCGAGCTCGAAGACCTGCCCGCGCCCCAGCGGCTGGCCCCCTTCTCGGCCGCGATCGGCGCCTCGGTCTACCGCGAGGACGACGAACTCGCGGTCGGCAGGCTGATCCTGCTCTTCGACCCCGACGGCCAGCGCGGCTGGGAGGGTCCGTTCCGGCTGGTCGCCTATGTCAGGGCCGACATGGAGCCGGAGATCACCTCCGACCCCCTGCTCGGCCCCGTCGCGTGGAGCTGGCTCACCGAAGCGCTAGAGGCTCATCAGGCCGACTACTCCGCCGCTGGCGGTACCGTGACTAGAGCCGTGTCCGAGGGATTCGGCAACAAGGCCGAAGACCCGGTCACCACCGAGCTAGAGCTGAGGGCGTCCTGGTCGCCCGCGCATGAGGATCTCTCCGGCCATGTCGCAGCCTGGTGTGACCTCATGTGCCTGGCGGCGGGGATCCCGCCGCTCCCTCCCGACGTGGCCGCCATGCCACGCCGACGTGAAGATCCGGAGAGTGACCGTACGAAGTGAGGGCACCAGTCAATACCGCACAAGCGTCATGAGAACGGTGATCTCATGACAGAAGAACGAACCGTCGTCCCACTGCTGGAGCCACGCGAGGGCATCCCGGCGGTCGTCGAAGACGGCGCCTCTTTGGCGCGCGTCGTCGCGGCCTTCCGGGCGGGCTCTGGTCCCGTGGCCGTCGACGCCGAGCGGGCCTCCGGCTACCGCTACGGCAACCGCGCGTACCTGGTGCAGCTGCGCCGGGCGGGCGCGGGCAGCGCGCTGATCGACCCGATCGCCTGCCCCGACCTGTCGGAGCTGGACGAGGCCGTCTCGGGCGCGGAGATCGTGCTGCACGCCGCGTCGCAGGACCTGGCGTGCCTGCTGGAGGTCGGGTTCAGGCCGCGTGACATGTTCGACACCGAGCTGGCGGGCCGGTTGCTCGGCTACGAGCGGGTGGGGCTCGGCACGATGGTCGAGACCGTGCTGGGGCTGCGGCTGGAGAAGGGCCACTCGGCGGCCGACTGGTCGACCAGGCCGTTGCCCGAAGACTGGCTGCGCTACGCGGCGCTCGACGTCGAGGTGCTGGTCGAGCTCCGCGACGTGCTCCACGGCGAGCTGGTGGAGAGCGGCAAGCTGGAGTGGGCGCGCGAGGAGTTCGCCGCCGTGCTCAACACCCCGCCGCCGGTGCCCCGCTCCGATCCGTGGCGGCGTACGTCGGGCATCCACAAGGTGCGCAACATGCGGGCGCTGGCGATCGTGCGGGAGCTGTGGACCATGCGCGACCGCATCGCCCAGGAGAGCGACCTGGCGCCCGGCCGGGTGCTGCCCGACTCGGCGATCGTCACGGCCGCGTTGGAGGTGCCGCGCACCAAGAAGGCGCTCACCGAGATCTCGGCGTTCACCGGTCGCAGCGCGCGCCGGCACATGACCGACTGGCTGGCCGCGGTCAGCAGGGCGCGCGGGCTGCCCGAGTCCCAGCTGCCGCAGCCGAGCACGCCCGGCGACGGGCCGCCCCCGGCCAACCGCTGGGCCGACCGCGATCCTGCGGCGGCCAAGCGGCTGGCCGCGGCGCGCGCCGTCGTGGCCGCGCTCGCCGACGAGCATCGGATGCCGACGGAGAATCTCCTGCAGCCCGACGCGGTCCGCAGACTCACCTGGGAGCCGCCGGTGGAGATCACCGACGAGACCGTGACCGACCGGCTGCGCGGGCTCGGCGCCCGCGAATGGCAGCTCTCCCTCACCGCCCATCCGCTCGCCAAGGCGCTGGCCCGGCTGGAAAGCAAGGGCGAGCTCTAGGTACGGCCCACTTGACGCCCCCACGGGGGCGGCCTTACCGTTCGGGAAAGCGCTTTCCGCGAAAGGATCCTCATGAGCGTGCGCACCATTGGCGTCGTGATGAACGGCGTCACCGGCCGGATGGGTTACCGCCAGCATCTGGTCCGATCGGTCCTGGCCATCAACGAGCAGGGCGGGGTCGTCCTGTCCGACGGCAGCCGGGTCAAGCTCAGGCCGGTCCTGGTGGGCAGGAGCGCGGACAAGCTTTCCCGGATCGCCGCCGAGCACCACATCTCCCGCTACACCACGGACCTCGACTCGGCGCTGTCCGACGACGACAACCTCATCTACTTCGACGCCCAGGTCACCAGCGCCAGGGTGAAGGCGGTGCTCAAGGCCATCGAGGCCGGCAAGCACATCTACGCCGAGAAGCCCACGGCCGAGTCCGTTCAGGAGGCGGTCGCGCTGGCGGAGGCGGCCAAGGCCAAGGGCGTCAAGAACGGCGTGGTGCAGGACAAGCTGTTCCTGCCGGGCCTGCTCAAGCTGAAGCGGCTCATCGACAGCGGCTTCTTCGGCCAGATCCTCTCGGTCCGGGGCGAGTTCGGCTACTGGGTGTTCGAGGGCGACTGGCAGGAGGCCCAGCGGCCGTCGTGGAACTACCGGGCCGAGGACGGCGGCGGCATCGTGCTCGACATGTTCCCGCACTGGCACTACGTGATGGAGAACCTGTTCGGCCGCGTCGAGTCCGTCTACGCCAAGGCCGTGACGCACGTTCCCCAGCGGGTCGACGAGCAGGGCAAGACCTACGCGGCCACCGCCGACGACGCCGCGTACGGGATCTTCGAGCTGGCCGGCGGCGTGATCGCCCAGATCAACTCCTCCTGGACCGTCCGCGTCAACCGTGACGAGCTGGTGGAGTTCCAGGTGGACGGCACGCACGGCAGCGCGGTCGCGGGCCTGCGCAACTGCCGTTTCCAGCACCGCGCAGCCACCCCCAAGCCGGTCTGGAACCCCGACCTGCCCGCCACGGCCCGCTTCCGCGAGGGCTGGCAGGACGTGCCGGACAACGCCGACTTCGACAACGGCTTCAAGATCCAGTGGGAGGGGTTCGTCCGCCACGTGTGCGAGGACGCTCCGTTCCCGAACGACTTCGCCTCGGGCGCGCGCGGCGTGCAGCTGGCCGAGCTGGGCCTGCGTTCCTCGGCCGAGGGCCGCCGGATCGAGGTGCCGCACCTGTGATCATCGACCTGCCCGGCGGCGCGTACGCGCTGCGCGAGCCCGTGACCTGGCCCGTCGTCGACGCCCCGGCGTCGAGCCGGGTCGTGTACGCGGCCGCGCACGTGGTGGCCGACCCGCTCGGCGACAACACGCCCGGCTCCCCCGCCGCCGTCGACTGGGACGCCACGCTCCGGTTCCGCAGGCACCTGTGGTCGTACGGCCTGCGCGTCGCCGACGCCATGGACACCGCCCAGCGCAACATGGGCCTGGACTGGGCCGCCACCAAGGAGCTCATCCGGCGCAGCGCCGCCGAGGCCCGCTCGTTCGGCGACCCCGCCGCGCTGGTGGCCTGCGGCGCGGGCACCGACCACGCCCCCGACGCCGCCGACCTGGGCGCGATCACCGCCGCCTATACCGAGCAGCTGGAGACCGTGCAGGCCGCGGGCGCCGGGGCGATCATCATGGCCTCGCGGCAGCTCGCGCGGGTGGCGAGCGGGCCCAAGGACTACCACCAGGTGTACGGGGAGCTGCTCGGGCTGGCCGAGCGGCCGGTGATCCTGCACTGGCTCGGCCCGATGTTCGATCCGCAGCTGGCCGGATACTGGGGCTCCGCCGATGTGGCGGCGGCCACGGAGTCGTTCCTGGAGCTGATCCACGCGCACGCCTCGAAGGTGGACGGCGTGAAAGTGTCGCTGCTCGACGAGGAGCACGAGGTGGGCCTGCGGGCCGCCTTGCCCGCCGGAGTCAGGCTCTATACCGGCGACGACTTCAACTATCCGTCGTTGATCAAATCGGGGTCGCACGCGCTGCTGGGCATCTTCGACGCGATCGCGCCGGCGGCGGCCGCGGCCCTGCGGGCGCTGGATGCCGCCGAACAGAGCACCGGCGCGGAGGCCGCCCGAAATCTCGCACTTTACGATGAGATCTTGGCGCCGACCGTGCCGCTGTCCCGGAAGATCTTCGAGACGCCGACGTACAACTACAAGACCGGCATCGTCTTCCTGGCCTGGCTGAACGGCCACCAGGACGCGTTCGCCATGGTGAACGGCGCCCAGTCGGCCCGCTCGCTGGTCCACCTGTCAGAGGTCTTCCGCCTGGCCGACCAGGCCGGGCTGCTGGCCGACCAGGAGCTGGCCGTACGGAAGATGAAGGCGCTGCTGGAGGTGAACGGGCTGTGAGCCTCTCCCTGAACCAGCGGACGACCAAACGGTGGTCGGTGGCGGAGGCCGTCGAGGGCTGCGTACGGCACGGCCTGGAGGCCGTGGGGCTGTGGCGTGAGGAGGTGGCGGAGCAGGGGCTGGCCGAGAGCGTCAAGCTGGTCCGCGACGCCGGGCTGCGCGTGTCGTCGCTCTGCCGTGGCGGCTTCCTGACTGCCCCCGCCGACCCAGCCCCCGGCACGAGCGGCCAGGCACTAGGCGGGACGGCCCGTCAGGCGGCGCTCGACGACAACCGGCGGGCCATCGACGAGGCCGCCGAGCTGGGGGCGGCCTGCCTGGTCATGGTCGTCGGCGGCCTGCCGGGTGTACGGCCCGGCGAACCGCTGCCGGTCGTGCGGCCGGGTGAACCGCTGCCGGCCGACCTCGACGGCGCGGGGCCGCCGTTCTCGCGTGATCTGGCCGGGGCCCGTGAGCAGGTGGCCGAGGCGCTGGAGGTGCTGGCCCCGTACGCCGGCGAGCGGGGCGTCAAGCTGGCGCTGGAGCCGCTGCATCCGATGTACTGCGCCGACCGGGCCGTCCTGTCGACACTGGCCCAGGCGGTCGACCTGTGTCTGCCGTATCCGGAGGAGCAGGTGGGGGTGGTGGTCGACACCTTCCACGTGTGGTGGGACCCGCGGCTGTTCGAGGAGATCGCCAGGGCCGGCAGCCGGATCGCGTCGTACCAGGTGTGCGACTACCTGCAGCCGCTTCCGGCGGACGTGCTGCTGGGGCGGGGGATGATGGGCGACGGGGTGATCGACTTCCCGCCGATCACCCGCGCCGTGGCCGCGGCCGGTTACACCGGGGACGTCGAAGTGGAGATCTTCAACGCCGACGTCTGGGCCGCCGACCCGGACGAGATCGTGGCCACCATGAAGCACCGCTACGCCCAGGTGGTGTCCGCCTGACCCGGCCGGGCGTCTTGTGCCGCCGCTCCTGACCCCGACCGGGTCAGGCCGGGCTGGCTGCCGGTTCGTCCCGCGCCGCCTCTCCGGGTCAGGCCGGGCTGGCTGCCGGTTCGTCCCGTACCGCGGCTTCGTCAGCCGGGTCCGGGGCCTCGGTGATCGTCACCGTGCCCGCGGCTCCGTTCACGGTGATCTCCTGGCCGGTGACGATGCGGTGGGTGGCGTCCGGGACGCCGGCCACCGCCGGGATGCCGTACTCGCGGGCCACCACCGCGCCGTGCGACATGGCGCCGCCCATCTCCATCACCAGCCCGCCCGCCGTGAGGAACAGCGGCGTCCAGCCGGGGTCGGTCGATGGGCAGACCAGGATCTCGCCCGGCTCCAGGTGCGCCCCGACCGGGTCGAGCACCACCCTGGCGCGGCCGGTGACCGTGCCCGCGGAGGCGGCGCTGCCGATCAGCGCACCGGCCGCCGCGGGGGCCGCCAGAGCCTCGGGCTCGGTGCCGTCCGACAGCATGATCCTCGGCACGTGCCTGCGGCGTGACTCCCGCTCGTAGGCCGCCCGCCGCTCGATCACCGTGGTACGCAGGTCGCCCCCGTCCAGGGCCGACCGCGCCTCCTCGATCCGCAGGTAGAACACGTCGTCCGCCGCGTCCAGCACGCCGGTGGTCACCAGGTGCTCGCCGACGACCAGCAGACTCCGCCGGATCGCGGCCAGGGTCTTCACCAGGTAGAACTTCGGCATCTCGCGTACCCCGGCGAACATCCGGGTCCGCCGCAGCCCGAACCGGGCGACAGCCCCCCGGAGCGCGCCCTTGCGGCGAGCGGTCGCCACGATCCGCGCGACGGCCGCCTCGGCCTCGGCCGCTCCCCTGGCGAACAGCGCGTCGGGCGCGAGGTCGGCGCCGCCCTCCATGCGCAGGTAGTTGGCCAGGACGCCCAGGATGTGTGTCGGGTCCTCCGACCAGCGCGCGACGCCCAGGTCGATCTCGGCGATGCCGCGATGCCCGTACTTATCCAGAAAAGCAGTGATCCCTTGCTGGGCCTTCGGCGGCAGCTCGCCGGCCCTGAAGCGGCGTACGAGCTCACTCACCGGCTCGTTCCTGAACGGTTCCGGCTCGACGCGCGTCGCCAGCGCCCAGAGTTCGAGGTCCATCTCGGTGGTCGGGTTGTTGGGGACGCTGCGGAGCACGTCCTGCATGTCACTCATGGACAGGCCGGAGAGCTTCGAGGCCAGCGCGAACAGCCCGTAACCGGCGACCGCGATCGGCATGAGCGAGACGATCGCCGGGAACGCGGTGCTGAGCATCCGCTCCGCGTGGTCGAGCCGCTGGACGGGCGTGGCGGAGCCGGGCACCCGCAGCCGCCGGTCCAGCTCGTCGCCCATCCGCCTGGTGTAGGCGATCGCCCGATCGGGCCGGGTCAGCGCCTGGAGCAGCCGCTTCGGGGCGTGTACGCGACGGGCGAAGTGCGCCACCGCGCGGAAGAACGGCCGGCGCGAGGTCTGGATCACCGAGAACCGGGGCTCCTCGAACAGGTCCGTCAGCACCGCCCCGGCCCTGGCCTCGCCCATCAGCAGGGCGCGCGGCATGATCGCCCGGCCCATGCGGCTGCGCAGGGCCGTGGTGAGGTCCAGCCAGACGCGCTCCCCCGCCTCGAACATGAACGCCGCGCCATCACGCGCCTTGGCCGGGCCATAGCCGAACACCCCGGCGGCACCCGAGCTGAGCAGTCGGAACGCGGACAGCCCCATCGGGGTGAGCGGGCCCATGACGCCCTGGGCGACGTTGATGGAGAAGTAGACCCGCAGGCCCTGCCTGGTGGTCTCGGGCAGCGGGTAGAGCGTGGTGATCGGCCTGGCCTGGGTGAGCCAGAGCGCGCCGTCGGCGTCGATGGCCCACTCGGTGTCCTGCGGCGCGCCGTAGTGGTCCTCGACGCGGGTGCCAAGCGCGGCCAGGTCGCGTACCTGCTCATCGGTCAGGCAGAAGCCGTCGTGAGCGGACTCGACGCGTTCCGTGCCGCCGCCGGGCAGGGCGCGGATCGTCAGCCGCTTGTCGCCCGCGTGCCGGTCGAGGATCTCGCCGCTCGCGGCGTCGACGACGAACCGGTCGGGGTTGACGGCGCCGGAGACCACGGCCTCGCCGAGCCCGGGGTTCGCGTCGATGACGGCCTCGTGCCTGCGGCCGGTGAGCGGGTTGGCGGTGAACAGTACGCCGGCCGTCCGCGCGTCGACCATGACCTGGACGACCACCGCCAGCCGTACGGAGGCGTGGTCGATGCCGTTGGAGTCGCGGTAGGCGACGGCGCGGTCGGTCCAGAGCGAGGCCCAGCAGCGGCGTACGGCGTCGAGCACGTCGTCGGCGCCGACGACGTTGAGGTAGGTGTCCTGCTGACCGGCGAAACTGGCGAACGGCAGGTCCTCCGCCGTGGCCGAGGACCGCACCGCGACCGGCGCCGCGTCCTGGTGCATTGTCTGGCTCAGTCTGGTGTACGCCTCGCGGATCGACCGCGCGACGGCTCCGGGGATCGGGGCCCCCAGGAGCCGGGTCCTGGCGGCCTCCGCGAGGCCCGGGCCGCCGGTCGCGATGACGTCGTCCAGGCCCGCCGCCTGTGCCACCTCGTGGTACGCCTCGGTGGTGAGTGCCCAGCCAGGCGGGACGGGGAGCCCGGCCCGGGTCAGCTCACCGAGGTTGGCCGCCTTGCCACCGACTTCGGCCAGCATGCCGCCGTCGATGTCGGAAAAGTCCAGTGCCGTCGTCATCGGGTGTACTCCCACCGTTCAGCGTCTCGTTATGAGTTTCACGCTTTACGGCAAAGAATTCAACACTTGATGAACAGTGGCGTCGCTCACACCTCCAGCGGCACACCGTCGAGGCCCCAGGCGGGGTCGGGCTCGATACCGAGCAGGGCCAGCGCGGTCGGGCCGACGTCCACCAGCCTCGGGCCGCCGAGGCCGGGACCGCCCAGCTCGCCGGCGCCCAGGTCCGTGTCACCCAGATTCGCGCCTCCGGGGTTCGCACCTCTGAGGTCCATGCCCCTAAGGTCCGGGCCGCCCAACTCCGCGCCGTCCAGCTCCAGGCCGCTGGGGTCTGTGCCGCTGAGATCTGTGCCGCCCAGGTCCATGTTCAGGCGGGCGGCGATGACGAAGACCGTTCGCTCCTCGATGGAGGTGCCGCCGTGGCCGCCCTCGTCGACGTGACCGTGGTCGGTGGTGACCAGCACGGTCCAGCGCTCGCCGGCGAACGTCGGCCTGTCCCGGATCGCGTCGAGGAAGCGGCCGAGGTAGGCGTCCTGGGTGTGCAGCGCCTCGGTGTACTCGGGGCAGTGCGGGCCGAGGTCATGGGCCACCTCGTCGGTCTCACCGAGGTAGACGAAGGTGAGGTCGGCGCCGGTGTTCGCGAGGTGGTTCTCGGCGGCCGCGGTTACCTGCTTGTCGGCGGTCGGCCAGGTGATCGCGTAGCCGTCCAGGGCGAGGCGCGTGCCGATGGCCGGGCCGAACGCGCCGTGGTCCGCCAGCGCCGCCCAGGAGAAGAACGCCGCGGTGGTCAGGTCGGGGCGGGCCGTGTTGGCGCGCGTCAAGAAGTCAGGATATTTCGCGAATTGGGGGCTGGTGAATGCGTTGTCCACAACGCCGTGCTTGTCGGGCCACACCCCGGTGGCGATGGACGACCACCCCGGCCCGGAATCGGTCCGCGACCTGATGACCCGCCTGGAGGAGACCAGGTCCGAAGCGGCACTGCTGGAGGAGATCTCCCCCGAACTGCCAGCGCCCCCGCCCGAGGTGGCGGTGTCCTCACCCGAGGTGATGTCTTCGCCTGAAGTGCCAGCTCCCTCGCCCGAAGCGGCGGTGCCCTCGGGGACGATCTCGCCGGGGGACTCGGTACGGGGGGCGGCGGCCTCGCCGTACGGGAGCAGGCTCGTCCCATACGCCCCCGCCGACATCAGCCCGCTCAGCACCGGCGGCTCCAGCGCGACCAGCCGGTCAAAGCGCAGGCCGTCCATACCGACCACCAGCACCTTGTCGCTCACTGGCCCCCTGGCTGGGTCCGTCATCGAGTCGCTCGCCGGGTTGCCCACTGGATTGCTCGCTGGGTCCCTCACCGGGTCGCTCGTCACTGATTACTCCCTCCTGAAACGCCGCACCCACTCCGCGGCCCCAGGCAGTATCTCCTCTACCGGTGCGACCTGGGGATACCAGGTGCGCTCCCACTCCAGCGACACCCACCCGGAGTAGCCCCACGAGCGCAGCAGCTCACCGGACTCGTCCAGCGGCACCGTGCCGCTCCACATCGGCACCGGCGTGGTGTCCTGGGCGGAGACCGCGTCCTTGACCTGGACGTAGGCGAGGTGCGGGCCGAGAAGGGCCAGGGTGTCGGCCGGGGACTCGCCGTGGCGCCAAGGGTGGAGCACGTCCCAGAGCGCGCCGGTGGTCTCCGGGCAGGCCGCCTCGTCGAGCAGTCGCGCGACGGCCGCGCCGGTGGCCATCTGGTCGTGCGTCTCGACGAGCACCCGCAGACCGAGTCCGGCGGCCGTGGCGGAGACCGCTTTGAGCCTGCGCGCTCCGATAGAAGGGTCCTCGCCACGCGGGAACACCCGGACGCCCGGGGCGCCGAGGTCGGCCGCGAGCGTCAGGTCCGCGACGAGCGCCTCGACGACGGGCTCGTCAGGGCCCGGCTCACATACGCCGACATATCCGGCGAGAGCCGATATTTCCAGACCTGCGGCTTCGACCCGCTGCCGCACCGACGACCGCTCGTCCGCCGACAGACCCCGGTGTACGCCGGTGTCGGGGTGCAACCGCAGCTCCAGGCCCTGGCAACCCTGCGCGGTCGCCACCTCGATCGCCCTGTCGAGCCCGTCGCCCGGCATCCCGAGCGTGCTGACCGCCAGTTTCATAACGCCCTCCCGAGCGACCGTCCCGCCTGTGCGGCGCGTCCCCTTCGGAAGCGCCCCTGACCACGCGTTGTACGGCGCGTCCCTTGCGGAAGCGCCCCTGTCCACGCCCTGTATGGCGAAGCTCAGCGCAGCGCCCGTACGCTCTCGCGCAAAACCACCTCACCCGGCACCTGCTCCACCGTCGGCTCCTCCTCCGCCGCCAGGGCCAGCTCCAGGGCGCGGGCGCCCATGTCCTGCAGCGGCAGCCGTACCGTGGTCAGCGCGGGCACCTGGTCGCGCAGCGTCGCGATGTCGTCGAAGCCGGCCACCGACACCTCCTCCGGCACCCGGATCCCCCGCTCACGGTAGGCGGCGAGCGCGCCCACGGCCATCACGTCGTTGACGGCGAACACGCACGTCGCGTCCCCCGTCTCCTGGGCCGCCCGGTAGCCGCCGTCGCGGTCGAAGGGCCCCTCGATGACGCGCGGCTCCGGCAGGCCGAGCTCGGCCAGCGCCGACACGAACCCGGCGCAGCGGTCGCGGGCGGTCATCAGGCGCGGCGGCCCGGCCAGTACGGCGAAGCGGGTGTGGCCCAGCCCGGCCAGCGAGCGGGCCAGGGCGGCGGCGCCCTCGTGGTTGGCGGGCGCGACCGTGTCGACGCCGAGCAGGTCCTGGCCCACACACGCGGCCCGCCCGCCACTGGCCCGGTAGCGGTCCAGCTCGACGCGGAGCCGTTGGGTGACCTCAGGGTCGGCGACGCGGGAGCCGACCAGCAGCACGGCGCGTACGCGCTGGGCGTTGAGCGTCGCCACGTAGGCGATCTCCTGCTCGGGGTCGCGGTGCGTGGTGCCCACCATGACCAGCAGGCCCTCGCCGGCCGCGGCCCGCATCGCGCCGTCGGCCAGCGCCGCGAAGTAGGGGTCGGTCAGGTCGTGGACCACGATGCCGATGACGTTGCTCGCCCCGCGGGCCAGTGTCTGCGCCGCGATGTTGGCGCGGTAGCCCAGCTCGTACGCGGCTCGCTCGACGCGGGCCCGCAGGTCGGCGCCCACCTGGCGGGTGCTGCCGTTGAGCACCCGCGAGGCGGTGGCGAGTGAGACGCCCGCCTGCTTGGCGACGTCTTCCAGCGTGACCACGAGACCTCCCGGAAAGCGGTTTCCCAGTGTGCCAGACCGGCACCTGGGTCCGCATCCTTACACGTCTCGGGGCCGGCGCGACAGGAAGTCACCGCCGAAGGACTTCATCCCCACGGGAACAGGATGTCGAACAGGCCCTTCTTGGTCTCCGTCGGAGCCGGCACCGGAGCCTGCGTCTGCTGGACCGCCTGCGTCGGCTGGCTGGTCTCCTTGGGCGGCTCCTGCGTCGCCTGCTTCTGCGTGGTGCCGGTGTCCGTGTCCTTGATCGTGTCCTGCGTCGCCCTGGTGGCCCGGGTGCTCGGCTTGGCGGTCGGCTCGCCGATGCGCGTGCGGGTGGCCCGCGGCGAGGGGGTACGGGTCGCGCGCACCCGGGCGGCGGTCGGCGACGGGGCGGCGGTGGCCGACGCGGTCGGCTCCGGGGAGTCCGATTCCGTGGGGTCGGTGGCCTCCTCCTCGGCGTCGGTCGGCTCCGAGTCCGTGGGAGAGGCGGCCGGCGCGCTCACCTGCTCGGCGCTGGCGCACTTCCCGCTCTGGCACGGGTCGTCGGAGGACGTACCGGTCAGCATCCAGCCGGCCCCCGCGCCGAGCACGACGACCGCGACGGCCGCCATGAGCAGCACCTTGGTACGGCGGCGCACCTCCTTGTCGCCCTCGGCCTGGTGACCGCCCCCCTGGGAGCCGTCGGTCCAGCCGGAGCCGAGGAAGCCGCGCTTGGGCTCCGCGGGCTCGTCATCGTCGTAGGAGGACCCGTAGCTCTTGTCGAGCGGGAGGTAGGCGTCACTCGGCTGGTCACCGGTGTAAAGGGGCCCGCTCGGCGCGTCGCCCGTGTAAAGCGGCCCACTCTCAGCGTCGCCCGTGTAGAGCGGCACGCCGGTGTCACCGGAGTAGAGCGGCTCGCCGGTGTCACCGGAGTAGAGCGGCCCACTCTGCGCATCGCCCGTGTAAAGCGGCCCGCTGGGCGCGTCACCGGCGTACAGCTGGTCACCACCCGTGTAAAGCGAATCCCCGTAGAGGGGGCCGCTGGCCGGGTCACCCGTGTACAGCTCACCCTCGGCGCCCGTCGCGCGGTGCTGCCCCTCGGACGGCGGGATGTACAACTCGGGCGCGCCCTTGTCCGGCGGGAGAATGTAGGTCTCATTGCCCGAGACCACAATGGCCGGCTGCTCGTCGGTGTCGTCCGTGCTCCAGCGCGGAGACAGAACGTCGCCGGTCAGCTCCGGGTTCGCCGACCTGCCCTGCCCATCCTCATATGGCCTGTCGTTCTCGTCGCGCGCCACGATGGAACCTCTCTAATACGAATCTGGACCGCGACCCTTCCTAACAGACTTCTCCACCACTTGTCCGGAAATTTCACAGGATGCTCATAAATAAGCTGGTGTCACAACTCTTATCTCCCGTTTCGGCAGACCCCCCGAGGGGTATGCCCGAAGGTTGCCTGCACATGACCACGCACCTGCTCCAGCCCTATACGCACGGTAATGGGACACGGCCCACCTAAAGCCAGCAAAGGCCGCGTATGACGGCGCTGATCTCGGCCAGGACTGGAGTTTCGGTCCAATCGAAGGCTCCACCCAAAAGACCGGAATTCAGGATGCGGTCACGCGCAGTAACGAGATCATGACCCCTACGACCGAGACCACACCCCCTCCCGGCGCCCCGGCGCTGACCGTTTTGCGCGCGCGGGCGCGCGCCGCGCGCCGGCCAGCGATCGTCACGCTCTCCGACTCGCTCGCGCCGATCGCCTCCCCCCAATCCTCACGCCCCCGGATCGCTCGCGCCGATCGCCTCCTCCCCATCGCTCGCCGAACGGGTCCCGGCGCGCGGACAGAGCCTGCCGCCTGCCGTACTCGCGCTCACGCTCTTCCCTCGCCGCGCCGACGCTCACCCAGACCGTCTGGGGCGCGCGTGCGGACCGTAGGCAGACGCGAACGCTGAGTTGTACGCCAGCCCGCCCAGGACGCCGCCGCGGGCGCTCAGCAGGCTCTTCGTCGGCCGCGGGCGGGCGGCGACGCTGTACGGTGCCACGCCCGTTCCGCGAGGCGGGCCTGTACGGCTTCGCCGACGGGATAGCCGGGTCACTGAGGCGCCGGCTGTCGGCGGGCACGGCGGCGGGCACGGACCTCGTCCGCAGCGTGGTTACTGACGAGTAGCATAGGCGCGGTAACTGCCGAGCAACGAGGAGCGAATCCGTGCCTTCCTCTCGTGACGTCGTGTTCGTCGACGGCGTACGCACACCTTTCGGCCGGTCGGGGCCCAAGGGCATGTACGCGGAGACCCGCGCGGACGACCTGGTCGTCCGTGTCATCCGCGAGCTGATCCGGCGCAACCCGGGGCTGCCGCCGGAGCGCGTGGACGAGGTCGCGATCGCCGCGACCACCCAGATCGGCGACCAGGGCCTGACCATCGGCCGCTCGGCGGCGGTGCTGGCCGGGCTGCCCAAGACCGTGCCCGGCTACGCGATCGACCGCATGTGCGCGGGCGCGATGACCGCGGTGACCACGGTCGCGGGCGGCATCGCGTTCGGCGCGTACGACGTGGCCATCGCGGGCGGTGTCGAGCACATGGGCCGCCACCCGATGGGCGAGGGCGTCGACCCGAACCCGAGGTTCCTGTCCGAGCGCCTCGTCGACCCGAGCGCCCTGGTCATGGGCATGACGGCCGAGAACCTGCACGACCGCTTCCCCACGATCACCAAGGACCGCGCCGACGCCTACGCGGTGCTGTCGCAGGAGAAGGTGGCCAAGGCGTACGCCGACGGCCGGATCCAGCCCGATCTGGTCCCCACGGCGATCAGGACGGCCGAGCGGGGCTGGGGCCTGGCGGTCGAGGACGAGGCGCCGCGCCCCGGCACCACGCTGGACGGGCTGGGCGCGCTCAAGACGCCCTTCCGCGCCCACGGCAACGTCACGGCGGGCAACTCCTCGGGCATCAACGACGGCGCCACCGGCTGCGTCGTGGCCGCCGCCGAGACGGCCGCCGAGCTGGGCCTGGCACCGAAGATGCGGCTGGTCTCCTACGCCTTCGCCGGGGTGGATCCCGAGGTGATGGGTGTGGGCCCGATCCCGTCCACCGAGCGGGCGCTCCGCCTGGCAAATCTCGATATTTCCGATATCGGGTTGTTCGAGATCAACGAGGCTTTCGCCGTACAGGTGCTGGCCTTCCTGGAGCACTTCGGCATCGCCGACGACGACCCGCGGGTGAACCCCTACGGCGGCGCCATCGCCTTCGGCCACCCGCTGGCCTCCTCGGGCGTGCGGCTGATGACGCAGCTCGCGCGGCAGTTCGGCGAGCGCCCCGACGTTCGCTATGGCATCACCACCATGTGCGTCGGCATGGGCATGGGCGGCACCGTGATCTGGGAGAACCTGGCATGAGCAACCTCGACACCTGGCGCTCGCTGCTGACCGAGCGCGACACCGGCGAAGTCGTCACCAAGGCCCTGGTCCGCGACGTCGAGCTGCCCGGCGGGGCCGGCACGATGGCGCTCATCACCCTCGACAACGGCTTCGACCACACCAAGCCCAACACCTTCGGCCCGCATGGGCTGTTCGCGCTGAACGGCGCGCTGTCCGAGATCGCCGCCCGCACCGACCTGGCCGCCGTGGGCGTGACGGGCAAGCCGTTCATCTTCGCGGTCGGCGCCGACCTCAAGGGCGCGACGACCATGGCCTCGCGCGATGAGGCGCGGGCCATCGGCGCGCTGGGGCACCACGTGTTCCGCCGCCTGGGCGAGCTGCCGATCCCGTCGTTCGCGTTCGTCAACGGCGCGGCGATGGGCGGCGGCCTGGAGGTGGCCCTCCACTGCACCTACCGGACGATCTCCTCGGGTGTCCCGGCCATCGCGCTGCCCGAGTGCTTCCTCGGGCTGGTGCCGGGCTGGGGCGGTACGCAGCTGCTGCCGCACCTGATCGGCCCGGCCCGTGCGATCAAGCTGATCATCGAGAACCCGCTGTCGCAGAACCGGATGCTCAAAGGCGCCCAGGCGTTCGAGCTGGGCGTCGCCGACGCGATGTTCGAGCCGGCCGACTTCCTGGAGGAGTCGCTGCGCTGGGCCGCCCGGGTGCTCACCGGCGACACTGTCGTGGCGCGCGACTCGCACGCGGACGATGACTGGGACAAGGCGGTCGCCGACGCGCGTTTCCTGGTCGACATGAAGCTGCGTGGCGCCTCCCCCGCGCCCTACCGGGCGCTCGACCTGATCTCCCTGGCCCGTACTGCCGCGCGCGACGAGGGCTTCGCCGCCGAGGACAAGGCGCTGACCGACCTGCTGATGGGTGACGAGCTGCGGGCCGGGCTCTACGCCTTCGACCTGGTGCAGCGGCGGGCCAAGCGCCCGGCGGGCGCCCCCGACCCCGCGCTGGCCCGCAAGGTGACCAAGGTCGGCGTGGTGGGCGCGGGGCTGATGGCCTCGCAGATGGCGCTGCTGTTCGCCCGCCGTCTGGAGGTGCCGGTCGTGCTGACCGACCTCGACGAGAGCAGACTCGGCAAGGGCGTGGGGCACGTGCACGCCGAGGTCGACAAGCTGCTCGCCAAGGGCCGCGTCTCGGCCGACCAGGCCAACCGGCTCAAGGGGCTGGTGACCGGCTCGCTGACCAAGGATGCCTTCGCCGACGCCGACTTCGTCATCGAGGCGGTCTTCGAGGAGATGTCGGTCAAGCGGCAGGTGTTCGCGGAGGTGGAGGCGGTGGTCTCGGCTGACTGCGTGCTCGCGACCAACACCTCCTCGCTCTCGCTGGCCGAGATGGGCGCCGCGCTGGAGCGTCCGGAGCGGCTGGTCGGGTTCCACTTCTTCAACCCGGTCGCGGTGATGCCGCTGCTGGAGATCGTCAAGGCGCCCGCGACGGACGACGCGACGCTGGCCACCGCCTTCGCCGTGGGCCGGACGCTGAAGAAGTCGTCGGTGCTGGTGAAGGACGCTCCGGCGTTCGTGGTGAACCGGCTGCTCACCCGGTTCATGGGCGAGGTGATCGCCGCGGTCGACGAGGGCACGCCGCTGGAGGTCGCCGAGCACTCGCTCGACGACCTCGGGCTGCCGATGACGCCGTTCGCGCTGCTCCAGCTCGTGGGGCCGGCCGTCGGCCTGCACGTGGCCGAGACGCTGCACGCGGCCTTCCCCGAGCGCTTCGGCGTCTCGGCGAACATGGCCAAGCTGGTCGCCTCCGGCAAGCCGGGCGTCTATCTGCCCGACTTCTCGCTCGACCCCGAGGCGGTGGCGCTGTTCGCGGGCGGCTCGGCAGCCTCCACCGCCGCCGAGGTACGACTGCGCGTGCTGCGGGCATTGGCCGAGGAGATTCAGATCATGCTGGACGAAGGCGTGGTCGCGGCGGCGCAGGACATCGACCTGTGCATGATCCTCGGCGCGGGCTGGCCGTTCCATCTGGGCGGGATCACCCCGTACCTGGACAGGTCGGGTCTGGCCCAGCCGCGCTTCCTCCCGCCCGGCACCGCCTCCGTGCCCGCCTGAGACGGGTCGGCTTGACCGAATCTTGGGAGGCCCGTCCGGCGGGCCTCCCAAGGTCCGGCGATCCGTCACGTAGCGTGTTCGCCGCGCTACGAACGGAGAAGATCCATGATGAGAGCAGTCGGCACGATCGCGTTGTGCGCAGCCGCGCTGGTGACGGCGACCCCCGCACTCGCCGAAACGGCCCCCAAGTCGACACTGAAGATCGTTGTCGTGGTGGACGGCCTGCCGAAGGGGGCCACCCTCACCTGTGACCCCGACGGCGGCAGCCACCCCACCCCCGCCGCGGCCTGCGACCTGCTGCGGAAGGTCAAGGGCGACCCGAGCAAGCTGAACGTGGTGCCCAATCCGGTGTGCACCGACGAGTACCAGCCGCACACCGTCGTGGTGGTGGGCAAGTGGCGCGGGACATCGCTGCGATGGACGTACGTCTTCTCCAACTCCTGCCGGATGAAGGCGGCGGGCGGAGCGGTCTTCACCGTCAGACCGCCGGCCGCCTGACCGCCGAGGGGTGGGCGCCCCGGGCGCCTACCCCTTCGGGCCGGTCACCTGGACCCGGCTGTGGCGGTAGCCGTAGGCGAAGTAGAGCACGGCACCGATGATCAGCCACACCAGGAATCGCAGCCACGTCTCGACCGGCAGGTTGAGCATCAGGTAGAGGCAGGCCAGCACCGACAGGATCGGCAGCAGCGGCACCATCGGCGCACGGAAGGCCCGGTGCAGGTCCGGCTGTGTACGACGGAGCACGATCACACCGGCCGAGACCACCACGAACGCGAAGAGCGTCCCGATGTTCACCAGCTCGGCCAGCGCGCCGAGCGAGATGAACCCGGACAGCAGCGTGGTGACCAGCCCGATGATGATCGTCAGCCGGGCCGGCGTGCCGAACCTGGGGTGGACCTTCGCCAGCGCGCGCGGCAGCAGCCCGTCGCGGCACATGGCGAACAGCACCCGGCTCTGACCCAGCATGAGGATCATCACCACGGTGGTCAGGCCGGCGATCGCGCCGATGCTGATCAGCGTGGCCGCCCAGGACTGCCCGACCGCGGTGAAGGCGTCGGCGAGCGGCGCCTTCTCGCTCAGCTTGTCGTAGCGCTGCATGCCGACCACGACCAGCGACACCGCGACGTACAGGACGGTGCAGATGGCCAGGGAGCCGATGATGCCCCGCGGCAGGTCGCGCTGCGGCCTGATGGTCTCCTCGGCGGCGGTGGCGACGATGTCGAAGCCGATGAAGGCGAAGAACACGATCGCGGCGGCCGAGAAGATGCCGATCACGCCGAAAGCGACGGGCGTGATGCCGAACAGCACCTGGATCAGCGGCGCCTTCAACCCCTCAACCCCCGGCGTGGACACCGGCGGCGGGATGAACGGCGAGTAGTTGGCCGAGTTGATGAAGAACAGCCCGGCCACGATGACGAGCAGGATCACCGCCACCTTGATGGTGACGATGACCAGGTTGACCCGCGACGACAGCTTGATCCCGGCGGTCAGGACGCCGGTGAGGATCAGCACGATGACCATCGCGGGCAGGTTGACCACGGGGCTCTCCCCCGCCATCCACGCGGGCAGCTCAAGGCCCACCGAGGACATCAGCGACGCGAAGTAGCCCGACCAGCCGACCGCTACCACCGCCCCGGCCAGCGCCATCTCCAGCATCAGGTCCCAGCCGATGACCCAGGCCGGGAACTCGCCCAGCGTGGCCAGCGAGAAGGTGTAGGCGGACCCGGCCACGGGGATCGACGAGGCGAACTCCGCGTAGCACAGCGCCGCCAGGCCGCAGACGACGGCGGCCACGACGAAGGAGAGCGCCACCGCCGGACCGGCCGTCTCCTTGGCCACGCGGCCGGTGAGGACGAAGATGCCGGTGCCGACGATGACGCCGATGCCGAAGACCGTGAGGTCGACGGCGGTCAGTCGCTTTCGCAGCCGATGCTCGGGGGCTTCGGTGTCGAGGATCGACTGCTCGACGCTCTTGGTGCGAAAGATGTCCACACCCAGCGTCTTCCCACACCTCTGGGTGATCATGCCTGTCCGGGGGGTGACCAGGGCGATCAGCCCGGCGCGGGCTTCAGCCGCCGGTCAGTGCGGCGCGGACTGGCTCTCGATGGGGCTGCTCCGCTTGGCGATCGCCTCGGTGATCTCGCGCGCCAGGTCCTGGCCGGTCAGCCCGATCTGGCCGAGGATCGCGGCCCGCTTGGCATGGTCGAGGAAGCGCTGCGGGATGCCGTAGCCGCGTACGGGCACATCCACGTCGGCGTCGCGCAGCAGGCGGGACACCGCGTCACCGACGCCGCCCACGCGGCCGTTGTCCTCGACGACGGCGACCAGCTTGTGGGCGCTCGCGGCGGCCACGAGCGCCTCGTCGAGCGGCTTGACCCAGCGCGGGTCGACCACGGTCGCCGAGATGCCCTGCGCGTCGAGCAGGAGGGCGGCGTCCATGCAGATCCGCGCCATCGGGCCGACACCCACCAGCAGCACGTCGGGCTCGCCCGCGCGCAGCACGTCCATCGTGCCCAGCTTGCCGACGGCCTCGATCGGCTCGGCGACCGGGCCCTTGGGGAAGCGCAGCACGGTCGGGCCGTCGGAGACCTCCACGGCCTCGCCGAGCAGCTCGGTCAGCCGCTCACCGTCACGCGGCACGGCGATCTTCAGGCCGGGGACGACCTGCAGGATCGACAGGTCCCACATGCCGTTGTGACTGGCGCCGTCGTCGCCGGTGACGCCGGCCCGGTCGAGCACCACGGTGACGGGCAGCCGGTGCAGGGCCACGTCCATGAGCAGCTGGTCGAAGGCCCGGTTGAGGAAGGTCGCGTAGACGGCGACGACCGGGTGCATGCCGCCGAGCGCCAGCCCGGCCGCGCTGGTCAGGGCGTGCTGCTCGGCGATGCCGACGTCGTAGATGCGCTCGGGGTAGGCCTCGGCGAAGGCGGCCAGGCCGGTCGGGTGGAGCATCGCGGCGGTGATGGCGACCAGGTCCTCGCGGTCCTTGCCGAGCCTGACCAGCTCCTCGCTGAACACGTTGGTCCAGATGCGGCCCTTGGGCTTCTCCGCGCCGGTGGCCCGGTCGAAGGCGCCGGGCGAGTGGAACTGGTCCTCGTCGTGGTTCTCGGCCGGCGAGTAGCCGCGGCCCTTCTGAGTGAGGGCGTGCACGATGACCGGGCCGCGGAAGTCGCGGGCCTTGCGCAGCGCCGCCTCCATGGCCTGCTCGTCGTGGCCGTCGATCGGCCCGACATATTTCAGGCCGAGGTCCTCGAACATGACCTGCGGGGCCAGGACGTCCTTGACGCCCTTCTTGATGCCGTGGAGCGCGTCGTAGAGCACGGGAACGTTCCCGATCTTGTCTTTGACGTATTCGAGCATGTCCTCGTAGCGGCGGTTGACCCGCAGCGAGGACAGGTGGGAGGCCAGGCCGCCGATCGTCGGCGAGTAGGAGCGGCCGTTGTCGTTGACGACGATGACCAGCCGCAGGTCCTTGCCCGCCGCGATGTTGTTGAGCGCCTCCCAGGCCATGCCGCCGGTCAGCGCGCCGTCGCCGATCACCGCGATGGCCGTGCGGTCGTGCTCGCCGCGCAGCTTGAACGCCTTGGCCAGGCCGTCGGCGTAGGACAGCGCGGTGGAGGCGTGGGAGTTCTCGACGAAGTCGTGCTCGGACTCGGCCTGGCTCGGGTAGCCGGACAGGCCGCCCTCCTGCTTCAGCGCGCCGAAGCCCGCGGCCCGGCCGGTGAGCAATTTATGAACATACGACTGATGCCCGGTGTCCCAGACGATGGGGTCGCCCGGCGAGTCGAAGACGCGGTGCAGCGCGATGGTGAGCTCCACCACACCGAGGTTGGGGCCGAGATGGCCGCCGAACCGGGCGCAGCAGTCGACGAGCAGGTCACGGATCTCCGCCGCTAGCTGCGGCAGCTCCTCTGCATCCAGGCGTTTGACGTCGTGTGGTCCCTTTACCGAGCCCAGCAACCCGCTCACGGATGCGATCCCCTCTGCTCCTGTGCGCTAACCCGATCGAGTCTAGTTCGTGCCTGCCTTGCTGACTCCATCGAGCTCCATAGAGTCAAATCCACCCACATATGTCCGATCTTGACCTAGTCTTTCCTTCACTATGAACACTCTCCCCATGAAGAAGCTGTCGTCCCTTGTGGCCGCAGGCGCGGTTATCGCGCTGGCCGGCGCGGGAACGGCGACAGCCGATGTCAAGCCGGTCTCCGCAGGTCAGCAGGTCGTTCCGCCAGCCGCTCAGCAGGCGGCGCCCCCTCGCGGCAAGGCCGCCGCGACGGCCAGCCCGCTGTACCGGACGGGACGGCTCGCCAGCTCCAACTGTTCGCCCGGCAACCTGCCCAAGGGCAGCACGACGGCGTACAAGCGCTTCCTCTCGACCGTGACGAACTGCCTGAACCGCTCCTGGGCCACCCAATTCCGCAAGGCCGGCCTCTCCTTCAGCAAGCCGCGGCTGCGCATCATCACCAGGAAGGTCCGCACCCCTTGTGGCCCGTGGAGCACGGGTGCCGACGGCATCTACTGCTCGACCGACCGCACGATGTACATGCTGATCACCAAGTCTCAGCTGCGCCAGCCGTTCGCGCTGGGCATCACCCGGCTGATGGCCCACGAGTACGGCCACCACGTGCAGAACATGTCGGGCATCTGGAACTACTACTGGGCCGCCAGGAACTCCAGCGGCAGGTCCGGCCAGCTCGCGCTCTCGCGCCGCTCGGAGCTGCAGGCGGAGTGCTTCTCCTCGGTCTTCATGCGCACGGTCGAGGGCACGCTGCCCGTCGACTCGGGTGAGTGGGACTACACCGTCAACTGGTTCCGCAAGAACGGCGCCAAGGGCTGGCCGCAGAACGACCACGGCCGTGGCCCGTCGCAGGCGTACTGGATGAACCGCGGCTACGGCTCGGCGTCCCCCGGCTCCTGCAACACCTGGGCCGCGTCGTCGCGCACCGTCGCCTAGTTCTCCACTCTGAACGTTCTCCACTCTGAACGTTCTCCACTCTGAACGTTCTCCACTCTGAACGTTCTCCCGCTGTGATGCGGCCGCGCCCTACGGCGCGGCCGCATTGCGCTTTCCGGACAAAGCACAGGTCTCGCGAACAGGGCCTCACCTAGTGGTCTAGTATCCGCGATCGTGCGTATACCCCTTATCGCCGCATCTGTCGGCATGGTCGTGGGTTTGGCCCTATCTGGCACGGCCAACGCGGAGACCACGGCCCCGCAGGTCGCGCAGATCGCGCCGCCCGCCGTACTGGCCAAGAACAAGATCTATCGGTCCGGCACCCCGTCGCCGCAGTCGTGCGCGATCCCCGCGATCCGCAAGGGCAGCGCCGCCTCACTCAAGACCTTCCACCGGGCCATGGCCAGGTGCGCCAACACCTTCTGGGCCACCAGGTTCAAGGCCGCCGGGCTGCGTTACAGCCCTCCGAAGATCGCCATCACGACCGGCAGCGGATCGGTCTGCGGCAAGATCACCAGTAACGGCGCCCAGTACTGCCCGGCGCAACGGACGATCGCCATCCGGATCATGAAGCGGGACCTGCAGGACCCGTTCCGGATGAACATCGCGCACTCCGTCGCCCACGAGTGGGGCCACCACGTGCAGCAGCTCAGCGGCATGCTGGACGAGCAGAACAGGCTCTACTGGAGAGCCGGAGGCAGCGCGCGCACGATACTCAGCCACCGCCTGGAGATGCAGGCCGAGTGCTTCGCCGGCGTCTTCTACAGTTCCACGCTCGACTCCATCGACCCGGGCATCACCTGGGACGAGTGGACCGACGCCGTGAGCAGGGCCGGGGAGAGCAAGGTCCACGGCAAGCCGGCCAACCTCGCCTACTGGCAGGACCGCGGCTACAGCGGCGGATCGGCCCGGTACTGCAACACCTGGACCGCGTCGAAGAGCCGGGTCTCCTAAGCGTTGGCCCTGGCCAGCACTTCCAGCGGGTCCGCGAGCACGTGGGCGAAGGCCAGTTCGGCCGCGCCCACGAGCGTCGCGTCGTCGGCCAGGGCCGAGGTGCGCAGCCGCAGCTTCTCTCGCTGCGGCGCCATCGCGTGCAGCGTCAGCCTGGTGCGTACCTGAGCGGCCGCACCGAGATAGATCTCCCGCAGCATCCCGCCGAAGATGACCATCTCCGGGTTGAAGATGTTGACCAGGTTGGCGACGCCCACACCGAGCCAGTCGCCGACCTTCTTGAGCGCCTCCTGGGCCACGATGTCGCCCCGGTCGGCGGCGTCGACCACGGCGCGCACCGCGTCCCTGCCGTGCTGCTCGCCGGCCAGCCGGCCGGCGGTCTCCAGCAGGGCCCGCTCCCCCACCTCGGCCTCCAGGCAGCCGTGCGAACCGCAGCCGCAGGCCCGCCCGCCGGGGTTGACGACCATGTGGCCGACCTCGCCGCCGTAGCCGTCGTGACCGCCCAGCAGGTGACCGCCCGCGATGATCCCGCCGCCGATGCCGACGTCTCCGTGCAGGTAGATCAGGTCCCTGACGGCGGCCCCGACGCCGCGGCTGTGCTCGGCCAGCGCGGCCAGGTTGGCGTCGTTGCCCACGCTCACGGGCAGGCCCAGGCCCAGCCTGCGGCCCAGCTCCTCACCGAACGGCACCTCCTCGGTGCCGAGGTTCGGGCCGAACCTGATCATGCCGTCGCCCTTGCGCACCCCGCCGGCGACCGCCGCGGCCGCGCCGACGCAGACCGTGTCGGCCCTGGTCTTGCGCCGCATCTGCCGGGCGAAGCCGGCCAGGATCCCGGCCAGCTCCTCCAGCTCGAACGGGCCGCGCAACCGTACGGCCTCCCTGCGGTCGAGGATCACCCCGCCCAGCCCGACCCGCGCGACGGCCAGCCGGTCCGGGCCCACGTCGAAGGCGAACACGTAGACCCGCGCCGACTCGGGACGCACCACGAGCGAGGGGCGGCCCGCGCGGCCGGTCTCGCGCGGCAGCTCCTCGCGTACCAGCCCGGCCGCGGTGAGGTCGGAGGTGAGCGCCATGATCGTGCTGCGGTTGAGGCCCATCTTCGACGTCAGCTCGGCGCGCGAGGTCGGCCCGCCCAGATGGACGTGTCGCAACAGGGCGCCGAGGTTGTGACGCCTGATGTCCTCCTGGGAGGGACCGGCACGCATCGTCTGGGCTTCCTTAAAGGGGTGAGAGTCGCTGATCACCTTAGACCAGCGGCTGCCGCCCGCTTGCGCGCCAGAGCGTCGACACCCGCGGCCAGGAGCAGAACGAACCCCGTGACCAGGTACTTCACACTCGCACCGTACCCCATCAGGCCCATGCCGTTCTCGATCACCGCGACCACGGCGCCGCCGAGTACCGCGTCGAGGACCCGCCCCTTCCCGCCGAACAGACTGGTGCCGCCGATCACCGCGGCGCCGACCGCGTACAGCAGCACGGAGCTGCCGCCGGTGTTCGGGTCGACCGAGCTGGCCCGGGAGGCGGCGACGATGCCGCCGACGGCGGCCATCGCGGAGCAGATCACGAACGCGCTGATCCTGATCCGGTCGACGCTGATACCGGCTCTGCGGGACGCCTCCGCGTTCCCGCCGACCGCGTAGATGTGCCGGCCGAACGCGGTACGGCGGAGCACGAACGTCCACACGACCAGCAGCACGAGGATCACCGGCACCACGATCGGCACGCCCATGAGCGAGCTGATGGCCGGGTTGCGGGAGCGCTCGAGGTTGAGCACGTAGACGAGGACGCCCCCGATGATCGTCAGCGCGCCCACGCGGGCGGCGATCAGCGAGATCGGGTCGGCCACCAGCCCGCGCTTGGACCGCCTGCGGGCCCTGAACAGCTGGAGGGCCGCGTAGCTCGCCACGCAGGCCGCGAAGAGCGCCCAGCCGAGCCAGACCGGCAGGTTCTTGTTGGCGATGGCGACGATGACGGAATCCCGGATCGAGATGTTCGTCCCCTCGTCGACCAGCACCAGGACCAGCCCCTGGAAGGCGAGGAAGGCGGCCAGTGTCACCACGAAGGACGGTATGCCCACCTTGGCCACCAGTGTGCCGAGCACGGTGCCGATGACGACGCCGGTGAGTATCGCCGCCCCCACGCAGACGTACCAGGGCAGGCCCATGTTGGTCAGCGTCACCGCGAGCACCGCCGCGCACACGCCGCTGGCGAAACCGGCCGACAGGTCGATCTCGCCGAGCAGCAGCACGAACACCAGGCCCATCGCGATCACCGTGACCGCGGCGCCCTGGGTGAACAGGTTCGCGACGTTGATCGCCGTGAGGAAGGCGGGACGTGCGATGGCGAAGACGGTGCAGAGCACCAGCAGGCCGAGTACGGCCGGCAGCGCGCCCATGTCGCCGCCGCGTACCCGCTCGATGTAGGCGGTGACGCTGTGCCCGATCGACGGCGACCGCGTCGCGGTGACGATCGCCTCGCCGGGGAGTTCCTTGACCTTGTTCATTGCGCGATCCCCAGGTCTCCGCTCCGGCCGGATGTGATCAGTTCGACGACCTGCGCGTGCGTCACGTCGGCGGTCCTGACCTGCGCGGCCATCCTGCCGAGATAGAGCGCCGCGATCTGGTCGGAGACGGCGAAGACGTCGTTCAGGTTGTGCGAGATGAGAACGACGGCCAGGCCGGTGTCGGCGAGCCGGCGTACCAGCTCCAGCACCTGCGCGGTCTGGGCGACGCCGAGGGCGGCCGTCGGCTCGTCGAGGATGACGACCTTGCTGTTCCACAGGACGGCCTTGGCGATGGCCACCGTCTGGCGCTGACCGCCGGACAGGCTGGACACCTGCTGCCTGATGGACTTCACCGTACGGACGGACAGTCCGTCGAGCGTCTGTGTGGCCAGTTCCTCCATCGACGCCTCGTCGAGCACGAGCCCGCTGCGGCGTTCCCTGCCGAGGAACATGTTCTGGACGATGTCGAGGTTGTCGCACAGGGCGAGATCCTGGTAGACGATCTCGATGCCCAGCTCACCGGCGTCACGCGGGCCGTGCACCTGGACGGGGCGGCCGTCGAAGAGGATGTCGCCCCCGTCGATCGGGTAGATGCCGCCGATGCACTTGACCAGCGTCGACTTGCCCGCGCCGTTGTCGCCGACCAGGGCCGTCACCTCGCCGGGGTTGGCGGCGAAGGTGACGTCATGCAGGACCTGTACCGGGCCGAAGCTCTTGTCTATCCCGCGCACTTCGAGCAGGGGGGTCATGAGGCTCCCTTGGGGAGGGGTACGGCCGCCCTGTGTAGGTCGCGGCCGTACCCGGTTCTGCTTTCTTACTTTCCTACTGAATGCCGGCTGAGGTGCACTTGGCGGCGAAGTCGCCGGTGCACAGCTCCTCCTTGGTCACGTAACCGTCCGCCACGACGTCCTTGACGTTGTCGAGGTAGATCGGCTGCGGGTCGAGCAGCTCGGACGGCACGTCCTGGTTGGTCTGCGGGTCCTTGACGCTGCTGCTCGCCGCGGGCTTCTCGCCCTTGGCCAGCGCGACCGCGAGCTTGGCCGCCGCGTCGGCCTCCTTCTTGACGGCCTTGTAGACGGTCATGCACTGGTCGCCTACCAGGATGTTCTGCAGACCCTGGACCGTGGCGTCCTGGCCGGTCACCGGGACCTTGCCGTTGAGGTTGTTCTTCTTCAGCACCGTGATGGCGGCGTTGCCGAGACCGTCGTTGGCGGCCAGCACACCGGCGATCTTCGGCGCGCTGGTCAGCATCTGCTCGAAGATGGTGCCGGCCTGGGCGTTGTCCCAGTCGGGCACGGACTGGTCGGGGCCCTTGACGTAGTCGCCCGAGTCGTACTTGGGCTTGAGCACGCCGTCGTACCCGGCCTTGAAGAGGGTGGCGTTGTTGTCGGTCGGCGAGCCGTTGAGCTCGGCGATGATCGGCTTGCTGGCCTTCTTGTCGGTCAGGCACTTGACCAGGCCCTCGCCCTGCAGGGTGCCGACCTTGGTGTTGTCGAAGCTCACGTAGTAGGCGGCGCCGCCACCCAGCGTCAGCCGGTCGTAGTCGATGGTCGCCACACCCTGGGACTTGGCCTTGTCGATGACCGTCTTGCCGGTGCCGCTGTCGAGGTTGACGATCATCAGCACGGTGGCGCCGTTGGTGATCATCTGGTCGGCGATGGTCTGGAAGGCCGTCTTGTCGTTCTGGGCGTTCTGGATGTCATAGGCCACCCCGGCGGCCTTGAACGCCTCTTCCAGGTACTTGCGATCCGCCGTCTCCCAGCGGGCCGAGGACTTGCTGTCGGGCAGGATGACGCCGATCTTGCCGGCCTTCTGCGAGCTCTGTGTGCTCTGCGCGGAAGACGTGGACGAGGTCGGACCGCTGTTGCCCCCGCAGGCGGTGAGACCGAGGGCTAGAACGGCGGCCGCGGCGGTCAGGCTGAGGATCCCCTTGCGCATAGTGCAGGGTCCTTTCTTCCGGAGGGCCCGGATGAATGTTGTTTGCGGCAACGTATTCCGGGACGGCCTGCTTTGGAAGACCTATGGAGGGGGGAGTTTGTTGTTGCGGATAACAATCTAGAAACGCGCCTGACATCGGAAGTTCACCGTCCGCTGAGCGTGTGAGCGATAGATGGCCAGTGGGAGCAGCAGGGTGGCCACCCCCAGAGCGGTAGCCGGCCACCCCGCGTCCCGCCGACGCCCGAGCCGACCGACTGGCCGCGCAGGCAGGTACCCGTCACGAGCCTGGATCGTCTACACAAAACCCGATCTTCGCGCCCAGATCGAACGGCCACCGCCAGAAGCCATCCAAGCGCCCTGCTGAAGATCGAGGATGAGGTCGTCATGGACAAGTGTCCAGAACCGCCCGCGACGGGATCATCCAGGCCAGCAGCCAGGGCGCGTAGCCGCAGACCGGGACCAGCACCGGCAGGCCGGAACCCCGGCCGAAACTGCCGGACGCAGCCCCTGAGCACGGTCAGCGACCGCCGCCAGCCGATCCGCTCGGCGATCACCGTCGCCGGCATGTCCGGCCATGCCGCACCAGCCGTCCGATCTGCGGTTCCACTGCGTCCACGATCGAGCCCTTGCCCGGCCGCCGATACTTCGGCGGCTTCTCGGCCGCCAATGCGCGCCGCACCGTTTTCCTGGCGATGCCCAGACGCCGCGCGATCGCCTTGATCGGCATACCCTCGGCCCGGGCAACCGGCGGATCACCGCCCAACCCTCCACCGGGACCGCAGGATCGGGTCCATGACACCTTCCCGATCTTCTGGCCTCCGTTGTCCAGGGCCAAGTTGCCGCTCCAACAGCTTGTCCATTCAAATGGTTAACTGCCTGTGTTTTCTTCTCTCTAGACAATCAACTGCGCGCAGGCGGTACGGTGGCGCCGCGCAACATCACAGGAATTCAATCACGGTCCTGACCTGCTCATATCACCATTCATGCTGCGGAGATGATCGGCCACGCCCTCGCCACGAGCAGCCGGTAAAGGCAGGGACCGAATGCTATTGATCTCGACGCGAACGCCCCAGTCGCTTTTTAGCGGAATGACGTGATGCGCTTCTTTGCCTGTTCGGCGGGGCATCGGCCCGGCTTGGGATGCCTGCCGCCGGCAAGAGTACCGACCATACGAGACGCATTGTGACGAGGAAGCTACAGAATTTGCATGCCCCTTTGGGTAATTCAAACTTCCCGTGTGACCTACGTCACATCTCCGTTTTGGCCTCATACGTGTGAGCTGCCCGAATCACCTTTGGCGCTGCAAATTGTCGGCCTACTGCACCAACAGTGATCACCTTGTCAAGATCTATTCATGGTTCGTCTTGTCTGTGTATATCTGTGGTGTTCTTTATGCGGCGCTTACGGGGATGCGCCCGGTCTACGGGGAGTGTGGGCGTGGCCATGCAGCGTGCTCAGACGGGTGCGGGTGTGCTGGGTCGGACTCGGCTCAGTACCGGGCGGGGTGGACCATCGAGGTGGCTGAGCCGCCTCGCCGTGGTCGTGACCATGATCCTCATGCCGGGGATTCTCGGGCTGCAGGCACAGGCGATCGTCGTGGACCCGTCGCCGAACCGGCTGGCGATTCCCGGCTCACCAGCTTCAGGTTCCGCCGACGCCGCCCCCGTCCAGGGTTCCGGAACCGCGGCGAACCTGCCGCACCTCGTCGACCCGGCCGCCACTCAGCCGAAGATCGAGGACAAGACGAAGGACGCTGGCAAGAAGCGGCCCAAGGGCTCGCTTCCGCTGGAGCAGCCGCGCGAGATGGTGGACGAGCCGGCCACGGACGGGCTGAACACCCCGCCGCCGCTGCCCTGGGAATCGTCCCCCGACGCCGCCGGATCAGCACAAGCGACGAACAATGGACGACAGACCCGTGTTCACGCTGAGAGCGCCGGCCTGCACAAGGTCTCCCGGGGAAGCGCGGCACAGGACGATGCGAAGGCAACCCGGACGCAGGCTGTCACGGCCGCCGCGCTTCCGGTGGTGTCGGGGATGTCGGCCTCTCCCGGCCAGCAGGTGGCGGGTTTGTGGACGCTGCCGTCCACCCAACCGACCTTCTACGCCTACGGCGGCGATCCGGAGTCGCGCCCGTTGCGGCTGGAGGCACAGGTCGAACACGACCCGTCAGCAGCGGGCCAGGGCTCGGGGCTGATCTGGTCCGGAAACGGCGCGATGTCCAGCAGCGGCTGTTACCCGACCAGCACATGCTGGCTGCAGACCCCCGCAGTGACGGCCGGCAAGCTCAAGGACGGCTGGCTGATCCGCTGGCGCGTGCGCGTGTCCACCTCCAGCCAGGTGTCGGGCCCGTGGTCGGAGTGGCAGGCCGGACGGGTGGACACCTCCAAGCCGGTGGTGTCAGAGATGTCGGCCTCCCCAGGACAGCAGGTGGCCGGTTTGTGGACGTTGCCGTCCACGCAGCCGACCTTCTACGCCTACGGTGGAGATCCGGAGTCGCGCCCGTTGCGGCTGGAGGCGGAGGTCGAGCACAACCCGTCGGCAGCGGGCCAGGGCTCGGGGCTGATCTGGTCCGGAAACGGCGCGATGTCCAGCAGCGGCTGTTACCCGACCAGCACATGCTGGCTGCAGACCCCCGCAGTGACGGCCGGCAAGCTGAAAGACGGCTGGCTGATCCGCTGGCGAGTGAGGGCGTCCACCGCTGACGGAGTGGCCAGTCCGTGGTCGGAATGGCAGGCCGGACGAGTGGACACCTCCAAGCCGGTGGTGTCAGAGATGTCGGCCTCCCCAGGACAGCAGGTGGCCGGTTTGTGGACGCTGCCGTCAACGCAGCCGACTTTCTACGCCTACGGCGGCGATCCGGAGTCGCGCCCGTTGCGGCTGGAGGCACAGGTCGAACACGACCCATCAGCCGCAGGCCAGGGCTCGGGGCT
>NZ_JBITKE010000013.1:0-331777 GCF_044460705.1 Nonomuraea sp. NPDC050022 | reverse complement strand
TCGTGTTGGTCGACCCCGCCTACACCTCGCAGGCGTGTCCGGAGTGCGGGTGGGTGTCCAGGGCGAATCGGCCGGCGCGGGGCCGGTTCGTCTGCCAATGGTGTGGCCTCGCTGGGCACGCCGATCACATCGCGGCCCGCAACATCGCCACACGCGGCGTTCCGGGCTGGGCTGTTATCAACCAGCCACACGCTACCGGCCTCCCTTCAGCCAGACGGGACCGTGAGAGCAAACCACCGGATTCAGCGGGTGGTAGTTGATTGCGTCCAGTACGCGGGCTTCCCAAGGGCGATCAACGCGATCAATGTGGCGAAGAAGGTCTTCGAACAGAGGGGTGTGGCGTGAGATGCCGACCGTCGTACTGATCGGGACGCTCGACACCAAGGGCGAGGAGTACGCCTGGCTGCGCAACCGGCTGGTGGAGCTGGGCAGCGACGTGCTCGTGGTCGACGCGGGAGTGAAGGAGCCCGGCGTGCCGCTGCTCGCCGACGTCTCCAACGCGCAGGTGGCCGAGGCGGCCGGAGGTGACCTGCGGGCGCTCCAGGAGGGGGGCGACCGCGGGGCCGCCGTCACCGCCATGGGGGAGGGCGCGGCGGCGATCCTGGCCGGGCTGTACGCCGAGGGCCGGGTCGACGCGGTGCTGGCCGTGGGCGGCAGCGGCGGATCGTCGATCGCCGCGCGGGCCGTCCGCGACCTGCCGATCGGCTTGCCCAAGCTGATCGTGTCCACGATGGCGTCGGGCGACGTGTCGCCTTATGTCGGAGCAAGGGACGTCACGCTGATGTACAGCGTGGTCGACATCGCCGGCGTCAACCGGGTCTCCCGGGCGATTCTCGGCAACGCGGCCGCCGCGGCGGCGGGCATGGCCAAGGCACACCAGCTGGCCAGAGCGGTGCGTACGACGCAGAACGACGAGCGGCCGCTGATCGGCGCGTCGATGTTCGGCGTGACCACGCCCGCCGTGGACGCGGCGCGCGAGCGGCTGGCCGAGCTCGGCTATGAGGTGCTGGTCTTCCACGCGACCGGGTCGGGCGGCCGGGCGCTGGAGGGGCTGGCGGCGAGCGGGCTGCTGGCCGGGGTGCTGGATCTGACCACCACCGAACTGGCGGACGACCTGGTCGGCGGGGTGCTGTCGGCCGGGCCCGAGCGGCTGACGGCGGCGGGCGCGCACGGCGTGCCGCAGGTGGTCGCCCCCGGAGCGCTGGACATGGTCAACTTCGGCCCGCGCGACACCGTGCCCGAGCGGTTCGCGGGCCGGCTGCTGTACGTGCACAACCCGACCGTGACCCTCATGCGCACCACGCCGGAGGAGATGGCCGAGCTGGGCGCCCGGGTGGCCGCCAAACTCGGCGCGGCCAGCGGCCCGACGGAGCTGTTCGTCCCGCTGGGCGGCGTGTCCGCGCTGGACGCGCCGGGCATGGACTTCCACGATCCCAAGGCCGACGCGGCCTGCTTCGAGGCGCTGGCCGCCTTTCCCGCGACCAAGCGGTTCGACCTGCACATCAACGATCCGGAATTCGGCCGGGCGATGGCCGAGCGGCTGCATCGCCTGATCTCGGGAGAGGATTCCGCATGACCAGGCAGCTCGGAATGGGATCCAGGCAGCTCGGAGGGGATGCCTCGTGACCAGGCAGGAGGTGCTGGCCAGGCTGCGCCGCACCGTCGCGGAGGGGCGGCCGGTGATCGGCGCGGGCGCGGGCACGGGCCTGTCGGCCAAGTGCGCCGAGGCCGGCGGCGTCGATCTGATCATCATCTACAACTCCGGCCGCTATCGGATGGCCGGGCGCGGCTCGCTGGCCGGGCTGCTGCCCTACGGCGACGCGAACCAGATCGTCGTCGAGATGGCCGCCGAGGTGCTGCCCGTCGTCGCCGACACCCCGGTGCTCGCGGGCGTCTGCGGCACCGACCCGTTCCGGGTCATGCCGCGCTTCCTCGACCAGCTGGCCGCGATGGGCTTCGCGGGTGTCCAGAACTTCCCCACCGTGGGCCTGTACGACGGCGTCTTCCGGCAGAACCTGGAGGAGACCGGCATGGGCTACGAGCTGGAGGTGGAGATGGTCCGGCTGGCCCACGAACGCGACCTGGTGACGGCCCCGTACGTCTTCGACGAGGACCAGGCCCGCGCCATGGCCGAGGCCGGCGCCGACGTGCTGGTCCCGCACGTCGGGCTGACCACCAAGGGCAGCATCGGCGCGGGCACCGCCCTGACCCTGGACGAGGCCGTGACCCGGGTGCAGGCCATGCGCGACGCGGCGGCGGCCGTGCGGCCCGACATCCTCGTGCTCTGCCACGGGGGCCCGATCGCCGAGCCCGCCGACGCGGCCCATGTCCTGTCGCGCACCGAGGGCGTGGTGGGCTTCTTCGGCGCCTCGTCCGTCGAGCGGCTGCCCACGGAGCGGGCCATCACCGAGCAGGTACGAGCCTTCAAGTCACTGAACTTCTGAGGAGCTGCCATGCACGTAAGTCCGGACTCCGTGCCCACGATGGCCTTCGACTGGGGGTCCATCAAGTGGTTCGTCACCCCGTCGGCCATCGAGGGGGCGAGTAGCACGCTGGGCGAGGTCATCATCAATCCCGGGCAGGGACACGCCCGGCACAACCACCCGGCGGCCGAGGAGATCATCTACGTCATCTCGGGTGAGGCGTCGCAGATGGTCGACGACGGTGAGCCGTTCGCGATCAAGGAGGGTGACACCGTGCACATTCCGGCGGGGGCCTACCACTCGACGTTCAACTCGACCTGGCGGCCGTTGCGGCTGATCGTCACGTACACGCCCGGTGGCGAGGAGAAGGCCCTGGAAGGAGCCCCCGACCTGCACTTGCACGATCCCGGCAGCGTGGCGGAGTGGCGCCAAGCCTGACGAGCCTCATCGGGCGGGCCGACCGGTAACGGACGAGCGCCCGGCTGGGTGGCCTGGCGAGCGCCAGGCCCTGAATAGGGTGATGCCCCGCGGCCGGGCGGCCGGCCGCGGGGCATCGTTCTGCTCGGGCGGCCGCTACTTGGCGGCGAAGTCCTGGGTCCAGTAGATCTGGCCCTTGGAGTTCTTGGCCGCGCCGACACCTATGAGGTTGTACTTGCAGTTCATGATGTTGGCCTTGTGGCCCGCGCTGTTCATCCAGCCGGTGACCACCGAGGCCGGGGTCGGCTGGCCCATGGCGATGTTCTCGGCCCAGCCCGTTCCGCCGGTGAAGCCCGCCCCGCGGATGCGGTCCATGAAGCTGCGGCCGTCCTGCGAGGTGTGGCTGAAGTAGTTCTTGGTCGCCATGTCGGAGGAGTGGCCGAAGGCGGCCTTGTGCAGCTGGACGTCATGCTTGAGCGGCTTGCAGCCGCCCTTCGCCCGCTCGGCGTTGGTCAGCCGCAGGACCTCGTTCTCGTCGACCGTTCCCACCACGTCAGTCGGCGGATTGGTCGTGTCGGTGGGAACGGGAGTGGGAGTGGTGGCCGTCGGCGACGGTGATGGCGTCGGCGTGGTCGTGTCGTTGGGAGTCGGAGTCGGCGTGGTCGGCGTGCAGGACGACAGCCGGACCGGCCGCGACTTGCCGGAGTTGCCGGCGTAGTCGGTGGCGACCGCGTAGTAGACACCGGGGGCGCACAGCATTGAGACCGTGACCCGAGGGCTGATGCCCCTGCCCGACGCGCTCTTGACGATCCGGTCGGGGCCGGCCACCGCGCGCTTGATGCGGACGCGGACGAGGGCGCTGCCTTCGCAGCCGCGCCTGGTGGCGGATGTCTGGATCTTTCCGGCGGCGGTGACCTGCGGCTTGGCGACGGTCACGCGGCATGCGGGTTGCGGCACCGTCGCGGCGTGGGCCGTGGCGACCGGCGCACCGAGGGTGGCCAGGCTCACAACACACGCGAGTACCCCTAGGGGTCTACGCATATGGGTGTCCTCCGTATGGATGGACGGCGGGTGGGCGTTCCGCATTCTGTCGGTGCCAGGCACCCTTTGTCATGAAATTTCGGACATCCAGGTGTGACGGGGGTAAACCAGAGGGGGTTCTGAGGCGTCGGGAATCCCTGCTTGGCCGGGGGTTTGCGGCCGTAAGAGGTGGTTTGGGATTTTACTTAAGCGACGCCCGTTATGTCACGCTCTGTGACCGTGTTGCTCTAGGTCGTGGTGGGTGGAGAGGCTCGACGCGGCGCTTGGCCGGGTGGCGGAAGCCGTACAAGCGGTGTCGCAGATTGACGTGGTAATCCGAATGGCTAACACTTGCTAGTGAAATAGGGGGTTGGCCACGTCCAGTGCGCCCCCTGTTTCTCCATGGGACGCCTTGCCGGATGGCTCCGCGCTCCTCGCATCCCCAAAGGAAGTCAGCATGGAGATCTGGATCAACCCCGACTGCTCCAAGTGCACCTCCGCGCTCGAACTCCTGGACACCGAGAACGCCGACTACACCATCCGCCGCTACCTCGACGACCCGCCCAACGAGCTCGAACTGCGCGAGGTGCTCACCAGGCTGCGCCTCGAACCGTGGGACATCACCCGCTTCGGTGAGGCCACGGCCACCGATCTCGGCATCGCCGGTTGGCCCCGCGACGCGGCCAACCGCAACCGCTGGATCAAGGCGCTGGCCAGCCATCCGATGCTCATCCAGCGCCCGATCATCACCGCCGGGGACGGGGCGGCCGTCGTCGGCCGCACCCCGGAGGCCGTCCGCTCGGTGCTGTCGCGCTCGTCCTGACCACAGCTACTCGTCCTGACCACAGCTACTCGTCCTGACCGCCGCCAACGCTCGCCCTGGCCGCCGTTAACGGTGCGGCTCACCCCAGATCGGCCGATCGGGGTCAGGCGTGGGCAACGCCGCGAGTACGGTGGTCACGTTCTCCCAGTCGGTGACCTCGGTCCGGTCGGCCACGAGCCGCAGGCGCTTCGGGATCTCGTGATGGGCGTCCTGGAGGACGTCGATGCCCTCGATGATCTGACCTGACACGGCCTCGTAGCCCATGCGGCCGCCTTCGCCCTTGAAGAAGGTGGCCCCCAGTTTGTCGTCGCCCCAGAAGTTGCCGATGGCGTTCAGCTCCGCCGCCGCGGCGTTGACGAATTCGCCGAGATCGTGTTTCTCGGTGTCGAAGCCCCCGGCGGCGGCCCTGATGTGACCCGGGTAGATCTCCATCGGCAGGCGGAGCCGCATGCCCGGCCGCACGTCGTTGGGGTTGTCAAGGACGTCGCGGTTCGCCTGGTAGATGCTCTCCCAGCGTGTGGGGTCCTCGAAGAGCCGCTGGGCGATCTCCCAAAGTGAGTCGTAGTCCCCGCCGGGAGGCGTGACGGTGATGGTATCCGGCCGCTCCGGCGGCTTGGGGTCAGGTTCAGGTGCCATGCGTCATCCCGCTGGTTTGTGGGCCATCGTGAAATAGAGCAGCACCCTGCCGAGCGTCTGTTTCCAGGTGGGGACGAGGTCCCCGCCGCTCTCCCCGTTCAGGGCGTCGTACGTGGCGCCGTAGGTGGATCCGCCTGCCATCCGGCTGATGAAGTACTGCACGTCGGCGTTCTTGCTCATCGCTCTGGCCAACGGCATGGCGGCGTCGAACGCGCCGTAGAACGCGACCGACGCGGTGAACTCCTTCAGCATCTGCTTCCCGTTGTCGCCCCACGAGCCCGTGTCCTCGCCGCGCAGCGCGTTGACCCCGGCCACCACGCCCACGTCTCCGACAGCGAAGAAGGCGCTGCCGAGGCTGTACTCGGTGAGCTTGCTCAGCACGATCCGGGCGATGTTGTGTTCGACCAGTTTCGCCAGCAGGCTCGCCTTGGCGCGGTTCATGAGGATTTCGGTGATCTTGTAGGCGGCCCCGGCCTGCCAGGGGAAGGTGGTGATGAACATGAAACTGGCGAGGTTGGCCAGGGCGAGGGACCAGTATGCGTGCTGAGCCTTCTCGATGACCTCCGCGTACTCCAGGCACGCCTCGCTGTTCTGCCGGCAGCGCTGGGCGAGCTTGTCGGCATAGCCCAGCGCGGGCGGGTTCGGATAGAGCCCGGCGGTCACGGCCTTCTTGTAGGCCTCGATCCCTTCGCCACCGTTGCGTTTCCACACCGCCTCGGCGAATGGGTAGGTCCGGTTCTCGCTCTGCTCCAGCCGGTCCGCGAGCCGCGCCCAGACGGCGGCGGCCTGCCGGGCCTTCGCCGGATCGCCGTCCGGGTAGTCGACCGCGAGCATCTTGAACACGAAGGCGGCGATGCCGACCGAGCCGACACCATAGATCGCACCGCGTGCGGGGCTGATGGCCATGGGAGATCAGCCGGCTACCGGCTGTCCCGGGGGCGACGGGTCGACCCCAGCACGGTGTCCGCGATGAACGGATCGACCAGGTCGGCCATCTCCTCCTCCGCGTTGCGCGCCGCCGCCTCGGCCGCTTCGACGATCGCGGCGGACAGCTCGTCGGAGCCCAGCCGCATGGCGCGCGGATCGATCGTGAGGCTCACGAGTGCTCCGGTCGGCCCGGTCTCAGCGACCACCCGCCCGTCCGCCGCCTCGCCTCGGCCGCGCACCTCGGTGATCCGGTCCCTGAGCTGCTCAACCTGCGCGACGTCGGCGTTGAACTGCGCCAGCAGCCGCTCGATCTCCGGATCTCCGCTTCCCCTGAGCGCGTCTGCGGGCGATGTCATCGGGTCTCCCAGAGGTCGGTGCGCGTCGGCAAGGCATGACATGAGTACGTCCCCACGAGGCTCGTCTTACACACTCGCCCCGCGTGTCACGTAGATCGTAACCCCTGCAAAAGGTAGTTTAGCGGTCGGAAATATGGGATTTGCCAACACTCTCGGCAGGTCACTCCAAGATGGCCCATTGACAGCTCCTTAAAACCTTTTACCTTTTTCATTGGGCGTGCTGACGGGGGGAAGCGACCACCCTGGACCCATCCGTCAGGAACTAGAGGTCGAGCACATGGAAAAGATCCATCCCAAGGTCGAAGAGGCAGTCGAAACCCTCAGCCTCACCCCGGTCGCCCGGCGGCGCCTGCTCTCCGGCGCCGGGCTGGTCAGCGCCTCGGCGGCGGCGTCCGCGCTGCTGGCGGCGTGCACCTCCAGCCAGGGCAAACCCGCCGCCTCCGGTGGTTCGGGCGCTCCCGGAGACTTCCCCGCCACGCCGAAGTGGAAGTTCGTGCTCGTCTGCCACGTCACCACGAACCCGTTCTTCACCCCCACCCAGTACGGGGCGCAGGACGCGTGCGCGCTGCTCGGCACCGACTTCCAGTGGACCGGCTCGAAGGACTCGATCGTGGCCGAGATGGTCAACGCCTGCAACACCGCCATCTCGGCCAAGGCCGACGGGCTGGCGGTGGCGGTGGTGGACAAGGCCGCCTTCCGCGAGCCGGTCGCCAAGGCACTGGACGCGGGGATTCCCGTGGTGTCGTACAACGCCGACGGCGCTCGCGACGACAAGGGCAGCGCGCGGCTAGCCTACATCGGCCAGGGACTCTACGAGTCCGGGTACGCCCTCGGCCAGCGGGCCCTCCAGCAGGTGGACTCCGGCGAGATCGTCGGATTCATCGCCACCCCCGGCGCGCTCAACATCCAGCCGCGGATCGACGGCGCCCAGCAGGCGATCAAGGACTCCGGGAAACCCGTCAAGTTCACCCCGGTCGGCACGAACGCCGACATCACCAAGGGTCTGTCGATCATCGACGCGTACGCCCAGGGCCACGCGAACCTGGCCGGGATGCTCGCCGTCGACGCCGGATCCACCCAGTCGATCGGGCAGACGGTCAAGAAGTACGGCATGCGGAGCAAGGGGCTCAAGGTCGCCGGCGGCTTCGACCTCGTACCCGAGACCCTGACGGCGATCAAGAACGGTGACCTCGACTACACCATCGACCAGCAGCCCTACCTCCAGGGCTTCCTGCCCGTGCTCTACCTGTACCTCTACAAGCTGTCCGGCGGACTGCTCTTCCCCTCCGAGACCAACACCGGCCTGCTCTTCGTGACGAAGGACAACGTCGGCCCCTACCAGACCACCAAGACCCGCTTCGAGGGCTCCGACACCGCGCAGAAGCTCGTGCCACGCTCCGGTGCCATCCCCCATGCTTAAGCGCCGAATGCGCAGGATCCGCGAGGAGTTCCTGCGGCACCGGGAAGCCAGTGTTCTGGTGGTCGCGATCGGCCTGGGACTGTACTTCGTGTCGGTGACGGACGTCTTCGTCTCCTACGACAACCTGGTCAACATCTCCCAGGCCACCGCTCCCGCGGCGATCGTCGCGTGCGGCACGGTCCTGCTGCTGGTCAGCGGCGAGATCGACCTGTCGGTGGGGGTGGTGGCGGCGCTGGCGCCGTTCATGATGCACTACGCCATCGACTTCTGGGGGGTGCCGGCGATCCCGGCGATCCTGCTGGCGCTGGCGACAGGGACCGCGATCGGGTTCGGGAACGGGTTCATCACCGTCGTGCTGCGGGTGCCGTCGTTCGTGACCACGCTGGGCACCTTCTACGCGGTGACCGGTGTGGTGCTCACCACCTCGCACGCCTATCCGGCCGAGATCCCCGCCGCCGTGGACGGGACGATCGGGCAGTGGCTCGGCGCGGCGAACTGGGCGCACCTCGGCTGGGCCCTGGTCATCGTGATCGTGCTGCACATCCTGCTGACCAGGACCCGGTGGGGGCTGCACACGATCGCGGTCGGCGGCAACCCGCTGGGCGCCTCGGAGGCGGGCGTACGCACCGGCCGCATCAAGATAGGAAATTTCATGATTGGCGGGACGTTGGGAGCGTTCGCCGGGCTGATCGAGGCGTTCCGCATCCACACCATCGACCCGAACATCGGCGGCGGCACCGGACTGATGTTCACCGCGGTCTCAGCGGCGGTGATCGGCGGCACGGCGCTCGCGGGCGGGTCCGGGACCATCATCGGCTGCGCGCTCGGGGCGCTGGTGCTGGCCGAGCTCCAGAACGGGATGAACCTCATCGGCATCTCCGCCAACCCGTACTTCCTCATCCTGGGCGCCGCGATCCTGCTGTCCATGATCGCGAACGTCTCATTGACCCGGCTGCGAAGGGCGGGACGGACATGACCGCGATCCTCCGTACCGAGTCCCTGTCCAAGCGGTTCGGGGCGGTCACCGCGCTCCAGGACGTCAGCCTGACCCTGGAGCGGGGGGAGGTGCTGGGGCTCATCGGCGACAATGGCGCGGGCAAGTCCACGCTGGTCAAGCTCCTGTGCGGGTTTCACCAGCCCGACTCGGGGCGCATCCTGCTCGACGGCGAGGAGATCGCGCTGAAGTCCGTACGGCAGGCGCGAGCGCTGGGCATCGACATCGTCTACCAGGACCTCGCCCTGATCAACGAGCTCAGCGTCTACCACAACATGTTCCTGGGGCGGGAGCACGTCGGCTTCGGGCGGCTGCTGAGCAACCGGCGCATGCGCCGGCTGGCCGCCGAGCACCTGGAGGCCATGGGGGTCCGCATCCCCTCGGTCGACGTCGAGGTGGCCAAGCTCTCCGGCGGGCAGCGGCAGGCGATCGCCGTGGCCCGCTCGGTGTACTCGCGGTCGCGGATCCTGCTGCTCGACGAGCCGCTGGCGGCCATGGGCGCCAAGGAGGGCGCGCTGATCCTCGACCTGGTCAGCGACCTCAAGGCGCGCGGCGAGGTGTCCATCGTGATCATCGCGCACAACTACGCCCAGATCCTGGAGGTCTGCGACCGGGTCAACCTCCTCCAGCACGGCACGATCACCTTCGACAAGCCCACGGCGCGGACCTCGCTCCAGGAGCTCACGGATCTGGTCGTGGCGGAGTATCGCCGAGCCCGCACGAGAGGAGCGCCGGAGTGACGCCCGCACGGCAAGGTGAGCGGGCTCAGGGGAGCCGGCTCGCCCTCGCTCGGGTGAGCGGGCTGGAGCGGACTGCCCGCTCAAGGGAGCCAGCTCACCTTGCCGTGCAGGGCGGCGTAGCCGGCGAAGGCGACGGCGTCGATGAGCGTGTGCGCGACGACGAGCGGCATGGCCCGGCCCCAGCGCTGGTACAGGCGGCCGAACACCAGCCCCATCACCACGTTCCCGACGAAACCCCCGAACCCCTGATAGAGGTGGTACGAGCCGCGCAGCAGCGCCGCCACCACGACGGAGCGCCAGGGCGCCCATCCCGCCTGCTCCAGCCGGTGCAGCAGGTAGCCGCTGACGAGCACCTCTTCGAGCACGCCGTTCTGCGCGGCGGCCAGCAGCAGGACCGGGATCCGCCACCACTCGTCGGGCAGCTGCCCGGCCACCACCGAGAGGTTGATCCCGATGGCGTACACGACCAGGTAGAAGGCCAGCCCGGATCCGCCGATCGCGGCCGCGAGCAGGGCGCCGCGCACCAGGTCGCGGCGCGGCTCGCGGAGGTCGACACCGATGGTCCGCATCGACTCGCCGGAGCGGACCAGCAGGTAGGCGACGAGCGCGACCGGCGCCACGCTGATCGCGATGTCGACGAGCTGCAACGTCAGGTCCAGCCAGGGCCGCCCCGGAGCCAGCGACCGGACGAGCACGGCCTGCTGGCCCTTCAGCTGCTCGGGCGCCGTGAGCGCGCCGATCAGCCGGACGAGCGCCAGGAGGCCGCTGGCCCCCAGCGAGACGGAGAACACCACCAGGATCTCGGCCTTGATCAGCCTTGGCCCGAGGGTCGGCAGTGGTGTGGCGGGGGACTGCGCGGTCATGACCGCGGGGCGGTCGGTCGAGGAGCCGTCGGAGGGGCGGACGGTTGAGGAGCCGTCGGCCAGCTGTCCGGCCGCCCGCCGAAGTCGTAGTCGTGGACCTCGATGTCGGCGTACCGGTCCGGCGTCAGGATGGCGCGTGCCGCGTCCTGGTCCGGCGCCCGGAGCAGCGCCGCCGTGCCCAGCCAGGTGGTGCCGTCGTCGGCCAGCAGCGGCCCGTACGCGATCAGCTCGTCCCGGCCGGGCGGCACGGTGAGATCGGCGGCCTGCCCCGAGCCGAGGCCGAGTACCAGGTATTTGTTGCCATCGGTCCGGCCACCGGGGAAGTCCCACATGGTGCGCCCCAGCAGGTTGCGCCACCGGCGCACCAGCACGTCACGGTAGACGCCGGCCTGGTAGTTGGGCTCGTCGAAGGCGAACGCGCGGGCGGCGGCGGAATCGGGCAGGTCGAGGATGTGCACGCTGCCGGTGGGCGTCTCGTCGTCGGCGGCGAAGGTCGGGCCGCGGGCGATCATCTCCTTCGCATACCCGTCCATGTAGGACCAGTGCTCCTCCAGCAGCTCGTCGCGCAGCGCCACCGAGCCGGGCCGATCGCGGTGGTAGCAGAAGAACTCCATCCCCACAGTGTGTACTACCTCGATCCCGGCCATAGCCGTCAGCGTGCGAAGAAATCCGCGCTCTGGACATACTCCATCGCCTTGATGAACACCGGGTCGCTGAGGCGCGCCTCGAGCTCCTCCGGCCCGACCTCTTCGACGCGGGTCTGGATCCACCACAGGTTGCCGAGCGGGTCGCGCACCCGCCCCACCTTGTCGCCCCAGTACAGGTGGGTGACCTCGGTCACCGAGGTGCCACCGGCCGCGACGGCCCGCCGGTGCACGGCGTCGGCGTCGTCCACGTACAGGCGCAGGAACGCGGGCGTCGGCGGCCAGTCCGGCACCGCGTCGAACATCATCACCACCGCGTCACCGATCCGGACCTCCGCGTGACCGATGCGGCCCTTCTCATCGGTGACTCGGCCGAGTTCCTCGGCGCCGAACGCCTCCTTGACGTAGTCGATGAACCGGGCGCTGTCGCGGCAGGCGACGAACGGCGTCACGGTGGTGTAGCCCTCGGGGACGGCCATGATCTCTCCTTCGAAGCGGGTAGCCCGACGCTAGAGGGCATATAGGTCAGTTTCTGTCCCACATGCGGGCATGCTTGATCAACCGTCCCGCTGTCACCCCGATCGACGAGCGGCCCCGTCGGCCGCGCTGCCGCGCGGGCACGCTGGAGTGGTCGGCCTTCCGGCTGACACTGCTGGCCTGTGGCTTCGAGGTCCATGAGCCCGCCGAACCCACCGGGCATCTGCCCGTGATTGGCCCGCGCCGCAGGCCCAGGGCCACTTCAACCGTGAAGGTTGTGTTACGTCTACGTTATCGGCTGCGCTTGACACCGGAAATGTTAGCGATAACACTCGCGGGATCGGCTGTCTCCCGTGACGCACGGGCACCTCCCCATTTCCGCAAGGAGAAACATGAGATTTCCACGATTCGCGACCGTGGTCTCCGTCCTGGCGCTAGCCACGGTCGCGACCGCGTGCGGCTCGGCCGAGAAGACGGTCGACAAGGAAGCCGCCGCCAGCGCCTCGGCCGGTTCGGCCGGCGCCCTGGTCGGCGTGACGATGCCGACCAAGTCGTCCGAGCGTTGGATCCACGACGGCGACAACGTCAAGACCAGCCTGGAGAAGCTCGGCTACAAGGTCGACCTGCAGTACGCCGAGAATGACATCCCGACCCAGGTCAACCAGATCGAGAACCAGATCACCAAGGGCGCCAAGCTCCTGATCATCGCCTCGATCGACGGCACGGCCATCACCACGCAGCTCCAGGAGGCGGCCGACAAGAAGATCCCGGTCGTCGCCTACGACCGGCTGATCCGTAACAGCCCGAACGTCGACTACTACGCGACCTTCGACAACTTCAAGGTCGGTGTGCAGCAGGCCACGTCACTGCTGGTCGGGCTGAAGCTGCTCAACGCCGACGGCTCCGCGGGCAGCGCCAAGGGCCCGTTCAACGTCGAGCTGTTCGCCGGTTCGCCCGACGACAACAACGCGACATTCTTCTTCAACGGCGCCATGTCGGTGCTCAAGCCGTTCATCGACAAGAAGACGATCAACGTCAAGAGCGGCCAGACCGACTTCAAGACGGTCGCCATCCTGCGCTGGGACCCGGCCACCGCGCAGAAGCGCATGGAAGACCTGCTGACCAAGACCTACAGCGGCGGCACCAAGGTCGACGGCGTCCTGTCGCCCTACGACGGCCTGTCGATCGGCATCCTGTCGGCGCTCAAGAGCAACGGCTACGGCACCTCCGGCCAGCCGTACCCGATCGTGACCGGTCAGGACGCCGAGCTCGCGTCGGTGAAGTCGATCATCGCGGGTGAGCAGTACTCCACCATCTACAAGGACACCCGGCAGCTGGCCGACGTGACCGTGAAGATGGCCGACGCCGTGCTCAAGGGCGGCAAGCCCGAGGTCAACAACACCAAGGACTACGACAACGGCAACAAGGTCGTGCCGTCGTACCTGCTCCAGCCGCTGATCGTCGACAAGACCAACTACGAGAAGGAACTCGTCTCCACCGGCTACTACACCAAGTCGCAGCTGGGCTGACGTCATGACTGATGACATCCTGCGGATGCGCGGGATCACCAAGACCTTCCCCGGAGTAAAGGCGCTGCAAGACGTCAACCTGTCCGTACGACAGGGCGAGATCCACGCGATCTGCGGCGAGAACGGCGCGGGCAAGTCCACGCTCATGAAGGTGCTGTCGGGCGTGTACCCGCACGGTTCCTATGAGGGCGAGATCTTCTTCGAGGGAGATCCGTGCCGGTTCGCCGACATCCGTGACAGCGAGCACCGCGGGATCGTCATCATCCACCAGGAGCTGGCCCTGTGCCCGCAACTGTCCATCGCCGAGAACATCTTCCTCGGCAACGAGCAGGCCACTCGCGGCCTGATCGACTGGAACCGGACCAACCATGAGGCGGCTGAGCTGCTGAACCGGGTCGGGCTGCGGGAGAACCCCGTGTCGCTCATCTCCGACATCGGCGTCGGCAAGCAGCAGCTCGTGGAGATCGCCAAGGCGCTGTCCAAGCGGGTGCGCCTGCTCATCCTCGACGAGCCGACCGCGGCGCTCAACGACGAGGACTCGGCGCACCTGCTCGACCTGCTGCGCGGCCTGCGTGACGAGGGCATCACCTGCGTGATCATCTCGCACAAGCTCAACGAGGTCATCGACATCGCCGACTCGATCACCATCCTGCGCGACGGCCGGACGATCGAGCGGCTCGACATGGTCACCGACCACGTCACGGAGGACCGCATCATCTCCGGCATGGTCGGCCGCGCCCTGGAGAACCGCTTCCCGCCGCACGAGCCGAACGTCGGCGAGGAGGCGCTGCGCATCGAGGACTGGACGGTGCACAGCCCGGCCCAGCGGGGCCGGGTGGTGGTCTCCAACGCCAGCCTCACCCTGCGCAAGGGCGAGATCGTCGGCTTGGCGGGGCTCATGGGGGCCGGCCGTACGGAGCTGGCCATGAGCGTCTTCGGCCGCTCCTATGGCACCGACATCTCCGGCCGCATCTACAAGAACGGCCGGCAGATAGAGATCAAGTCGGTGCAGGACGCGATCCGCCACGGCATCGCGTACGCCACCGAGGACCGCAAGAGGTACGGCCTCAACCTGATCGAGGACATCAAGCGGAACGTCTCCGCCGCCGCGCTCGGGAAGCTGGCCCGCCGTGGCTGGGTCAACGACAATGAGGAGCACCAGGTCGCCGAGGGGTTCCGCAAGAGCATGAACATCAAGGCGCCCAGCGTGCTGAGCGTCACCGGCAAGCTCAGCGGCGGCAACCAGCAGAAGGTGGTCCTGTCGAAGTGGATCTTCACGGACGCCGACGTGCTCATCCTGGACGAACCGACCCGGGGCATCGACGTCGGGGCCAAGTACGAGATCTACTCGATCATCAACCAGCTCGCCGACGACGGTAAGGCCATTCTGGTCATCTCATCGGAGCTGCCGGAACTCCTGGGCCTGTGCGACCGGATCTACGCGCTGTCGGCCGGTCGGATCACCGGTGAGGTCCCGCGCGAGGAGGCCACGCAGGAGGGCCTCATGCAGTACATGACGAAAGGACAGGACGAGATCCGATGAGCAGCAGTACCTCATCCACCGCCGCGGGGCCGGCGCCCACCGGGCAGGAGCCGCCTCCGCCGCGGGAAGCGGGCAGATCATCGTGGCTGTCGTTCAACGTACGGCAGAGCGGGATCTATGTCGCGTTCGCGCTGATCGTCGTGCTGTTCGCCTTCCTCACCAAGGGGGCCCTGCTCCAGCCGCAGAACATCTCCAACATCATCGTCCAGAACTCCTACATCCTGATCCTGGCCATCGGGATGATCCTGATCATCATCGCCGGGCACATCGACCTGTCGGTGGGTTCTGTCGTGGCCGTCACCGGGGCCATCGCCGCCGTGCTGATGGTCAACTACGGCGTGCCGTGGCCGGTGGCGCTGGTCATCACGCTGGTCGCGGGCGGGCTCATCGGCGCGTGGCAGGGGTTCTGGATCGCCTACTACGGCATTCCGGCGTTCATCGTGACGCTGGCCGGCATGCTGCTGTTCCGCGCGCTCACGCTGACCGTGCTGGGCAACCAGGGCATCGGCCCGTTCCCTGACGCCGTCCGTACGCTGTCGAACGGCTTCACCGACAGCTACCTGGGCAATGTCGGGCTCGGCCCGCTGGGCGGCGCCGACGTGTTCAGCCTGCTGCTCGGCCTGGTGGCGGTGGCCGGCATGGCCGCCAGCCAGTGGCGCAGCCGGATGGCGCGGCTGGGTTACCGCCAGAGCGTGGACCCGCTGCCGATCTTCCTGCTCCGCATCGCCGCGGCCGCCGCGGTGATCCTCGCCGTGGTGGTGCAGCTGGCCAGGTTCAAGAACCTGCCCTGGGTGCTGATCCTGCTCGCGGCGCTGGTGCTGGGCTACTCGCTGCTGACCGGCCGCGCCGTGTTCGGCCGGCGGATCTACGCCATCGGCGGCAACCTGCAGGCGGCGCTGCTGTCCGGTGTCAAGGTCAAGTCCGTCGTCTTCTGGATCTTCGTGAACATGGGCGTCCTGTCCGCGCTCGCCGGGATCATCTTCGCCGGACGGCTGAACCAGGCGGGGCCCACGGCGGGCAACTCCTTCGAGCTGGACGCCATCGCGGCGGCGTTCATCGGCGGCGCGGCCGTACAGGGCGGCGTCGGCAAGGTGGTCGGCGCGGTGACCGGCGGTCTGATCATGGGCGTCATCAACAACGGCATGTCGCTGGTCGGCGCGCCGAGTGAGCGGGTCATGCTCGTCAAGGGCGCGGTCCTGCTGGCCGCGGTCGCCTTCGACGTGTGGACCAAGCGCCGGGCGGCGGCCGGCACCCGCTGACCCGGCCTCGGCTCTTAGAGAGTCAGCGGGCCGGTGCGGTGAGCGTCAGTTCGTCCAGCACGGTGTCGGCCAGCGCCCTGGCGCTCGGCGCGTAGTCGCGGGCCAGGGCGCGGAACACCTGCTCGGCCCGGATCGCCGGCCAGTCGGCCGGCAGGTGTTCGGCCGGCAGGTGCGGGTCCTGGCGGACCAGCTGCAGCCAGTCGGTGTGCAGGAGGAGCTGCCGGGCCAGGTCGTCGGCCGCGAAGGGGAGCGGGGTCGGGGTGTCCCAGCGGTCGAGGAAGGCCCGGTAGCGGGCGGCGATCCGCTCGGTGCTGAACGCCTTGCGTACGAGGTCGGCCGTCTCGGTCGGCTCGAAGGCCCGCGCCGTCAGAACGGTGATGTGATCGCCGAGTTCGAGCGGCGCGAGGATGCCCGCGACGTCCTTGACGCCCGGCGCGATCCACAGCCCGCTCTGCAGCAGCCCGAACCCGGCCCAGATGAGCTGGGAGCGCAGGTCGTGCCGGGTGCTGCGCCGGCTGTCGGGGATCGAGAAGCCCACCAGGGTCCAGGCGCCGTCCCAGTCGCGGTTGACCGCGCCGGTCTCCCAGACCCGGCGGCGCCCGTCGTCGAGCACCTCCGCCGCGTGCTCGGTGAGCCCGAAGTACATCCTGCGCCCCTGACGATGCCGGGCCAGCAGGTTGCGCTTGACCATGCGGGTGAGCGTCGAGCGCACCGCCTCCTCGGTGACGCCGAGCCGGGCGAAGACGTCGATGACGCTGCCCGAATAGACGGCGGTGTCGCGCCCCAGCACGTAGACGCCGAGAAAGCTGAACATCAGGGACTGCGGACGGGCCGTCAGCACGTCTCCTTCGGCGAGCATCACAGCAAGAGGGTAGACGGATCCGTCACAGTCGGCAAAACTCTGACTCAGGTTGGGAAATTGCCGACCGACGCTGTTGACGGGCGTGATCGTGCTGCCTAGCCTCGCGATCACGGCGACTTACCGACGCGGGAGGCCGTACGCCCATGAACAACGCGGGAGTGGGAGGGTGGCCGGCTCGCCGGGCCCAGATGACGCCGGACCGTACGGCGTTCGTCTTCGAGGGGCGGGCGGTCACCTACGCCGAGGTGCACACGCGTACGACGAAGCTGGCCGCGCGCCTGCGTGCGGCCGGGGTGCGGCCGGGGGACCGGGTCGCCTACCTTGGCCCCAATCACCCGGCTCTGGCGGAGACCATGTTCGCCACCCATCTGCTCGGCGGGATCTTCGTGCCGCTGAACTACCGGCTGGCGGCGCCCGAGATCGCCTACATGCTGGGCGACTGCGAGCCGTCTGTGCTGATCCACGCGCCCGAGTGCGCCGAGGTGGTCGGGGCGCTCCCCGAGGTCCCGCCCTTGCTGGTGCCGGACTACGAGACGTTTCTCGCCGAGGGTGATCCCGCGCCGATCGACGTACGCGTCGGGCTCGACGACATCGCGCTCATCCTCTACACCTCCGGCACCACGGGCCGGCCCAAAGGTGCCATGCTCAGCCACGCCAACCTGGTGTGGAACACCTACAACATGCTGATCGGCGTCGATGTCACGAGCGAGGAGATGACGCTGATCAGCGCGCCGCTCTTCCACGTCGCGGCGCTGAACCAGACGTTGCTGCCCACGTTCGTCAAGGGCGGCTGCTCGGTGATCATGCCGTCCTGGGACGTGGACGGGTGCTACGACCTCATCGAGAAGCACGGCATCACCTGGATGTTCGGCGTCACCACGATGTTCGCCGCGTTCGCCCGGTCGCCGCGCTGGGCCACGGCCGACCTCTCCTCGCTGCGTAATCTGATGTCGGGCGGCGCCCCCATCCCGCCCGCGCTCATCCGCGTCTACCAGGAGCGGGGCCTGGTGTTCTGCCAGGGCTACGGGTTGACCGAGACGGCGCCGGGCACGACCTTCCTGGAGGCCGGGCAGAGCGTGCGCAAGGTCGGCTCGGCCGGGGTGCCGGTGTTCTTCGCCGATGTACGCGTGGTCCGGCCCGATCTCACCGACGCCGCAGTCGGAGAGCGGGGCGAGGTGCTCGTCCAGGGGCCCAACGTGAGCCCCGGCTACTGGCAGAATCCTGCCGCGACCGCGGCGGCGTTCGCGTCTGGCGACTGGCTCCGCTCGGGCGACATCGGCGCGTTCGACGCCGAGGGGCACCTGTACATCGTGGACCGGGTCAAGGACATGTTCATCTCGGGCGGGGAGAACGTCTATCCGGCGGAGGTGGAAAGCGTCCTCTTCGAGCACCCGGCGGTGGCCGAGGTCGCCGTGGTCGGAGTGCCGGACGAGACGTGGGGCGAGGTCGGGCGGGCGTTCGTGGTCAGTGGGGCGGCGGTGACGGCCGAGGAGCTACGAGAGTTCCTCGACGGGCGGCTGGCCAGGTACAAGATCCCGCGCTACTTCGACCGGGTGGATGAGTTGCCCCGGACCGGGTCGGGCAAGATCCAGAAGGCCCGGCTGCGAGACCGGCCGCTGGACAGCTAGTTAGCTAATTGCCACAATGCCCTGGTGCTGGATGTGGACCTGGTCAAGGCGCTGGCCAACGACAAGCGGCTGCTGATCCTCGAGTGGCTGCGCGAGCCTGAGCTGCACTTCCGGCCGCAGCGTGACGGTGACCTGGTGGAGGACGGGGTCTGCTCGCTGTTCATCGCGGAGAAGCTCGGGGTGAGCCAGCCGACCTGCGGCGGGCACCTGAAGGTGCTCAGCGGGGCGGGGCTGGTGCGCGGGAAGAAGATCAAGCAGTGGGTGTTCTACCGGCGTAACGAGGACCGCATCGCGGCCGCCAAGGAGGCGCTGGGCGGCGATTGGTGATCCACCGCTCCGGGCACTGACCGCGGATCCGCGCACACGAGCCGGGGAGACCTGTCGTGACTGGTCACCCCGGCCCATACGGCGCGGCACGGTGTTACGGGCAGGGGACGATCTGCTCGGCCGGGCCGCCGACCTGGACCCAGTTGGTGCCCGAGCCGGTCCACTTGTAGACGGCTCTGCGGTCAGGGCTCAGGCCGTAGATGTCACCGTTGGTGACCGCCCAGTCCCAGCCTGGGCCGCCGACGAGCTGCCAGGCGTAGGGCGTGTTGAGGTAGCGCCAGATGCTGCCGCGGTCCGGGGTGGTGGCGAACAGGCCGAAGCCGCCGCCGTACAGCCAGTTGGCCGGGCCGCCGACCTGGGTCCAGTCGGTGCCGGCGCCGTCCCACTTGTACACGCCGCTGCGGTCAGGAGCGAGGCCGTAGAGGGCGTCGTTGGTGACGGACCAGGTCCGGCCGGGGCCGCCCACGTTCTGCCAGAGATGGGGCGAGTTCAGGTAGCGCCAGATGCCGCTGCGGTCCGGGGAGGTGGCGAACAGGCCGAAGCCGCCGCCGTAGAGCCAGTTGGCCGGGCCGCCGACCTGGGTCCAGCTGGTGCCGGCGCCGTTCCACTTGTACACGCCGCTGCGGTCGGTAGCGAGGCCGTAGAGGGCGTTGTTGGTGACGGACCAGGTGAGGCCGGGGCCGCCCACGTTCTGCCAGAGGTTGTGCGAGCGGAGATAGCGCCAGATGCCGCTGCCGTCGGGCGAGGTGGCGAACAGGCCGAAGCCGCCGCCGTACAGCCTCCCGGCGGGCCCGCCGATCTGTGTCCAGCTGGTGCCATCGTCGTCGTAGCGCCACACGCCCGCGCTCCCCGGGGAGAGCGCGCAGATGGTGTGGGCGACGGCGGCGGAGGCCGGTGTCGCCACCAGGCCCACCATGGCCATGACCAGGGCGAAGAGCCCGGCGAATGTCCTGATTATGCGTGTCCTGGCCGACAGGCCGGGTTTGACGGTCACCCTCATGTTGATCCCTCCTGGGTGGAAACTCCGTCAGGGTGCCATCACGGGCTGTAATGGAGCTCCAACCAGGCTGGAACGGGGTATGAGACGACGGGGGCTGGTGGTGCGTAAGGGGGACAGGCATGCGGGTGAGACTGTTGGGGCCGGTGGACGTGCTGGTGGACGACATCCCGCGAAGGGTGATGGGGCTTCGCCGCACGGCCGTGCTCGCCGCGCTGGCGCTGCGGCCCGGTGCCGTGGTCAGTGTCGATCTCCTGGTCGAGGCGGTCTGGGGTACGACGGCACCGGCCTCGGCCGCCACGACGGTGCAGTCCCATGTCTCCTACCTGCGCGGCGTGCTCGACCGCCGGGAGGCGATCACCGCCCGCCGGCCCGGTTACCTGCTGGACCTCGGCGAGCGGGAGGCCACCGACGTCCAGACCGCCGAGCGACTCATCCGGCAGGGAATGGAGTCCGCGGCCCCGGACGTGCGGGCCGACCGCCTGCGAACCGCCGTGGCGTTGTGGCGGGGCGCGCCGCTGGCCGAGCTGGCCGGGCTGGCCTGGTTCGACGAGCAGGCCCAGCGGCTGGAGCAACTGCTGCTGGAGGCGCGCCACGCCCTCATCGACGCGCGGCTGGCCCTCGGGCAGGATCGGCAGCTTGTCCCCGAGCTGACGGACCTGAGCAGGCAGCATCCGCTCCACGAACAGGTGCACGCGCAGCTGATGCTCGCGCTGTACCGGGCCGGTCGGCAGGGTGAGGCGCTGGCCGTCTATCAACGGCTGCGCCGCACTCTGGTCGACGAGCTGGGCATTCATCCCAGCCAGCCGCTGCGGGACCTGGAGGTGGCCGTGCTGAGACAGGATCCGGTCCTGGACCGGCCTGCTCCGCCGCCCGCCTACCTGAGACGTTGCCCCGCTATGGCGGGCGGCTGCTCCCGGCCCTGGCCGGACGGTGGCTCGGTCCGCGTGCGCAGGTGGAAGGCGCGCCGGTAGGCGGCGGGGGTGGTGCGCAGGGCGTCGTTGAAACGGCGGCGGAGGTTCGTGGCCGAGGAGAGGCCCACCCGGGCGGCGATCGCGTCCACGGACAGGTCCGTCTCCTCCAGGAGCGCCCGCGCCCCGGCGATCCGCTGGGCGAGCACCCACTGCCCGGGGCTGGTGCCGAGCTGGGCGGTGAACATCCGGGCCAGCGTCCGGGTCGACACGCCGCCGTGGGCCGCCAGGTCGTCGACGGTCAGTGGCTCGCCGAGCCGCTCCGCCGCCCAATCCAGCAGGGGCGCGAGCGAGTCGGGCGCCCGGCCACGCGATGGCGCGATGGCGTACTGGAGCTGCCCGCCCTCCCGGTGCGGCGGCATGACCATGTGGCGGGCCACCTTCGCGGCGTAGGCGGCGCCGTGGTCGGTCCGTACGAGGTGCAGGCACAGGTCGATCCCCGCGCTGGTGCCGGCGCTGGTGGCGACGTCGCCATGGTCCACGTAGAGCACGTCGGGATCGACGGGGACGGCGGGGAAGCGCTCCGCGAGCTCGGCCGCCAGCCGCCAGTGGGTGGTGGCCCGCCGCCCGTCCAGCAGCCCGGCCTGCGCCAGAACGAACGCGCCGGAGCAGATGGCGGCGATCCGCGCGCCACGCCGGTGCGCCTGGCGGAGCGCGGCTAGTACGGCCCCCGAGGCCGTGCGCGTCTGCCAGCCGGGGATGACGACCGTGTCGGCGCTCTCCAGCGCGACCAGGCCCTTGGTGACCGTGATCGAGTAACCGGCCAGGGTGGGCAGCGGTCCCGGCGTCTCGGCGCAGACGCGGAAGTCGTAGGGGTGGGCCAGCCCCGGCCGTACGGTGGCGAACACCTCGGCGGCGCAGCTCAGCTCGAACGTCGCCTGGGGCGGGCTGGCCAGCGCGACGACGCGATGCTCTGACGACATGGCAGAAAAGTACTCCATGACGTCTTTTCTGGCACTGGGTGGATGCCCGGCGCGCTAGCCAGGATGGCGGCATGGAAACGGACCGGCAGGCAATGCACATCGACGACGTGGAGCCGGTGGAGGTGGCGCCCGGCATCATCAGGCGGCGGCTCACCGCGACCGGGCTGGCGCGGGGCTGGCTCATCGACTTCGCCCCCGGCACGCAGTGGCCCGAGGTGGACGTACACGAGGGGGAGGAGCGTTACTACGTGCTCAGCGGCGAGGTGATCGAGGGCGAGACGCGGTACAGGGAGGGAAGCTACGTGGTGTTCGCCGCGGGCAGCCGTCACCAGCCGCGGACCGAGACGGGAGCCCGCATGCTCGGTATCAATTTCCTGGTCAGCTGATCAGGGGCAAAAATGGGGGCATGACCGACTCGCAGCTTGTGGGAGCGATCCGCCTCCCCGATGGAACCTATGTTCGCGGCCGTGGCCTGTTGGACGAGCCGCCTACCGGGCCCGCCCCCGACTACGGCCTCTACCTGGGAACCTCGAAGTTGCGGCGGCGTGGCGGGGCCGGGCTGTCGTGGCCGCACGACTGGATCGACTGGCCGGACTTCCTGCTGCCGCGCGACCGCGACGGCGCGGTCGGCCTGATCCGCTCGTTGCACGAGCAGGCCAAGGCCGGTCGCCAGGTGGAGGTGGCCTGCGGACATGGCGTCGGCCGTACCGGCACCGTCATCGCCTGCCTGGCCGTACTGTCCGGGCTGTCGCCGGACGAGGCGATCACCTGGACACGGGAGCACCACAACCGGCGGGCGGTCGAGACCCCGTGGCAGCGCAGGTGGGTGGCACGCTTCCCGGTGGGATGAGCGCCCGGCTCAGAGGCGGTCGACGATCGTCTGGAGCTGGGCGACCTCGTCCCGCTGGTGGGACGCCATGTGCGTGGCCACCTTCTTGACCTTGGGGTCGGCCCCCTCGGCCTCCTGGGTACGGACCATCTCGATCGCGCCGTTGTGGTGCACGATCATGTGCCGGGCGAACAGCTTGTCGAACTTCTTGCCCTTGGCCTTCCTGAGCTGCTCCATGGCCTCCTCGGAGATGAGACCCGGCATCTCATGACCCACATGGCTGGACATCTCGGGCTTGTTCCACGCCGTCAGCCAGCCCTTCATGGTCTGGATCTCCGGCTCCTGGGAGGCCTTGATCTTCTCGGCGAGCTCCGTGACCTCGATGTCGCTCGCGCGGGACGGCGCCAGGCCGGCCATCTCCACCGCCTGCTCGTGGTGCGGGATCATCATCTGCGTGAACATGACGTCGGCGTCGTTGAACACGACCGACGGTGACGCGGCCGACGTGGCGGCGCCGAGCGCGCCGCCCGCTCTGCCGTCCTGGCCAGTCATGTCGTTGCCGCCGCACGCCGTGAGCAGGGCGAGTGTGCCCGTGGCGGCGGTGTAGGAGATCTTGCGTTTCATGCGCACCGCGACGTGGTCCCTTCTCGGTCCAGTCGGCTTACTGGGTAGGGCCGGGTGCCGCGCCCGGGTGGACGGGCGCGGCACCACGAATGTGGGGTTTCCGCCGGTGAGTCAGGCGGACAACGGGTTCACGGCTCGATGGTGCAGGCCGGTGACGGGGATCTCGTGCAGGCTGCCGGAGTACAGATACTGGGTCATGCCGACCAGTAATCGCCGTACGTCCTCCTGCGGCCGGACCACCAGGCGAAGGAACTGGCTGGTCGTGCCCAGTTTGTTGCCGCACTCGCGGACGTACACGCCGTGCTCGGAGAGCAGGTGGTCGCGCAGCGGCACCCCGTCGTGCCCCGGGGGCAGCTTCACCAGCAGGAAGTTGCCCTGCGAGGCGTAGACGGTCAGCTCCGGCATCGCGCTGAGCTGGTGGAACATCGCCCGCCTGTCCTGGCCGAGACGCCTGAGGCTCTCCTGGTACTCGGGCCGGCACTGCTTCATCATGAACACCACGACCTCGGCGAACGAGTTGAGGTTCCACTTGGGCAGCGCGTCGCGTACCTTCCCGGCCAGCGCCGGGTTGGCGACCATGTAGCCGAACCGGATGCCGTGCAACCCGAAGTTCTTGCCCAGGCTGCGGAGCACGATCACGTTGGGCCGGACCGCGGCCTCCGCGGCCACGCCCGGATACGGCTCGGCGTCCACGAACTCGCCGAACGACTCGTCGACGATCACCAGGTCCAGGTCGATGAGCAGGTCGAGCAGGCGCAGGACCTCGTGCTTGGGCAGGTACCCGCCGTCGGGGTTGTTGGGGTTGCAGATCACCGCCACGCGGGAGCCGCGCATGCGTACGAAGCGCACGAAGTCATTGACGTCGAGGCCGAAGTTGTGGTGCTCCATCAGCGGGTACATGTCGACCCGCTTCCCGGTCTCCATCGGCTGGTCGGTCCAGCGGCCGAAGGTGGGGATCGGCACCGCCAGGCTCTCCTTCACCAGCAGGTGGTCGATCCAGGTGATCAGCTCGGTGGATCCGTTTCCCATCGCGACCGTCTTGGGGTGGAGCCCGAGGGTGGAGCAGAGCTCCGCGGTGATCGTGTCCGCGTCGCTCGGATAGAACTTGAGGATCGTCTCCAGGTTCCTCCCGAGATGCTCGAATATTTCCGGGGTCGGGAAGTAAGGGTTACACGGGATGCAGAAGTCCACCGGGGCAAGCTGTCCCGATGATCCGCGCAGCAGTGAGAAGTACGAAGGGCTGTGCGCCTGCGCTCGCAAAAGGCTGAGCTCCACGACACCTCCTGGGGCACGTGTCCGGACGTGAGTAGGTACGCGGGGGTATGGGAGTCGGTTCAGCCGAAACTGATCTTTCGGCCCGCGCCTACGCCGGGGCAGCCCTTCGACGGCCCTATTTGGCGGACCACATTCCCAGGTGGGAGCCCGTGTCGGACGCCTGGATGGCGGCCGGGTCGAACGAGAGGGCACTGTCGGTGGTCAAGCCGCCGGGTGAACCGGGCAGCACCCAAGCCGCGCCGGTCTTCACGACTGTGCCGTCCTCTCCGGGGGCGCCCACGCCGAGATCGGCCCGGCCGTCGCCGTTGAGGTCGCGCAGGCTGACGGAGGCGCCGAACTGGTCCCCGTCCTCGGCGGTCCCCGGGATGCCCGGACTGGCCTGGGTGAACAGTCGTGCCCCGGCCGGGCCGCTCTTGCCGCCTCTGAGCAGCAGCACGGCGCCGCCGCCGGTCTTGCCGGGTACACCCGCGGCGATGTCGGAGTACCCGTCGCCGTCCACGTCCCCGGCGGCCAGGTCGAAGCCGAACTGGTCACCTCGCGCGCCGCTCCCCGGCACGCCGGGGGTGTCCTGGGTGAGAGTGCGGGTACGGCGGCCGGGACCGTCCGGCGAGCCGTACAGGACCTTGATGGTGCCCTTGTCGGCCTTCAGGGTGTCGACGAAGCCGCTGGGGATGACGCGCAGCACCAGGTCGCCGTAGTGGTCGCCGTCGAGGTCGCCCACGGCTCCGGTGGCGGCCGCGTCCAGCCGCCTCGGCCGCCCGGCGAGCCCCTGCGGACCGCCCTTCCAGAACAGGGACGGCTCGGCCGTCTCCTCCCAGGCGTGCGTGGTGACCAGGTCGTCCTTGCCGTCGCCGGTCATGTCGCCGGCGACCAGCCTGGTCGGCTGCTCGTAGGTCCCGTCAAGGACGACCTTGCGGGCCGGGCGGCCGTCACGCGGGAACGGGCCGTGGAAGACATTCACCAGCCCCCGCTCGCTGGTGGCGGCCAGGTCGTCCTTGCCGTCGCCGTCGAAGTCACCGACCGCCAGCTCCCGGCCCTCGGTCCGGTCGACCAGGTCCGGCGGGACGTCGGTGCGCGGGGGGTCGACCAGCGGAGTGCCCAGCGCCAGCCCGTCCTTGCCGCCCCACAGCAGGGTGACGAACCGCCGGTCCAGCTCGAAGGGGTTGTACGAGCTGACCGCCAGATCGGTGTAGCCGTCGGCGTCGAAGTCACCGGCGGCGGTGCGGGCCCCGAACGCGTCACCGGCCACGGGATCGCCGGCCACGTTGGAGCTGTCGAGGTGCAGGATCCGGCGCCGGGCGGGATCGACGCCACTGGCCGCGCCATACAAGATGGCGGTATATCCGGCTTTGAGGATGTGGCCGACCGTGCCCGCCGGGGCTGAGACCGCGTAGTCCTCGAAGCCGTCACGGTTGAAGTCGACCTTGGCCGCGCTGAAGCCGACCGGGGTGGCGGTGCTCGGCGAGCTCGCGGCGGGCCGGGAGCCGCCCTCGTGGGGCCGGGAGTCGCCGCCGCCCAGCACGAGAGACGCGCAGATCACCGTACACATGACGCCCCGCACAGATCCTCCACCGGCGCTCGACCTCAGCACGATACACAACGAGTGGTTGACACCATCCGGGTCGAGCGGAAAAGATACGGTCGTCCGTACAACTTAGGACGTGAGCGTATGACCGACTGGGAACGCCGGCTGGCCCTCGACCCGTCAGCCGTGGTGCCGCTCTACTACCAACTGCGCGAGCGCCTCAGGGCGGCCATCCGCGACTGCGAGCCCGACACGCCCATCCCCGCCGAGAAGGACCTCATGGCGTACGCGGGCGTGAGCCGGGCGACGGCCCGCCGGGCGATCGGCGACCTGGTGCAGGAGGGCCTGCTGGTGGCCAGGCAGGGCAGCGGCACCTACACCGCGCCGCTGGCCGTGGCCCCCGAGCTGGGCGCGGGCCCGGTCGGCTTCACCGAGACGATGGCGCGGCTCGGCCGCAGGCCGACGACGCAGGTGCTCAAGGCCCATCTGCAGCCGGCGGGCGCCGAGGTCGCCGTGGCGCTCGGTGTCCGGGAGACGGAGCAGGTCGTCTTCGTCGAGCGGCTGCGGCTGCTCGAAGGCGCGCCCTGCATGCTGGAGAGCGCCCACCTGCCCGCCGAGCTGGTGCCCGGCATCCTCGACGAGGATCTGACCGGTTCGCTCTATGACCTGCTGCGGGTGAAGTACGGACTGTCCCCCGCGAGCGGCAGGGAGACGATCGGCGCGGTCAACGCCGACTACCGGCTCGCCCAGCTGCTGCATGTCCCCATGGCCGCGGCCCTGCTCGCGACCGCCCGCAACACGTGCACCGAGAGCGGTGTCGCGCTCGAATACACCATCCGCCACGCGCGCGGCGACTTCGCCGTGTTCTCCGTGGAGCTCAACGACGCCAAGAACGCCCTGATGGGCCAGTAACACCCCCCAAAACAGTCATCTACCTGGACGGCATCGCCGTTCCGGAGGTTGAGCATGTCCATGATGACCCGGCGCAACTTGCTCAAGACCGCCGCGCTGACCACGGCGTCCGGCCTGCTGGCCGCCTGCGGCTCCGCCGATCCGGTGGCCTCGGTGCCCGCCGACGGGGTGCCGCGAGGGAAGATCTCCGTCTGGCTGCACCAGACCAAGGCGTACGACGCGGTGTTCACCCCGCTGTTGCGCAGCTACATGCAGGAGTTCGGCGGTGTCGACATCACCCCGCTCTACGTGCCCGTGGACAAGCTCGACGCCAAGCTGCTGACCGCCTTCGCCGGTGACGTGCCGCCGGACCTGTTCAGGATCGGCGGCTGGACCATCCCGGGTCACGCGCGCAAGGGCCGCCTCGCCCCGATCATCCCCAAGGCCATGGGCGTGGCCGACGAGAAGGCGCTGGTCCAGGACTACGACGAGCACGCGATCAGCTCACTGTCGTACGAGGGCAGGCTCTACGGCGTCCCCACCGACTACACGATCTGCTACCTCTACTACCGCAAGGACAGGTTCGCGGCAGCCGGCCTCGATCCGGACAAGCCGCCCACCACCTGGGAAGAGGTCGCCGAGTACAGCAAGCGGCTGACCTCGGCCGACGGCAAGAAGGTGGGCCTGCAGTGGATCCTGGGCAATCCTCAGTGGACGCTGATGCAGCTGCTCGCCCTGGTCAAGGGGAAGGGCGGCACGATACTCAGCCCCGACGCGGGCAAGGCGACGCTGGCCACCGACGCGGGGGTCGAGGCGCTGCGCTACTACGGGAGCCTGGGCAACCCGAAGCTGTCGAGCCCGCTGTCCGGCTTCGGGCTGTTCGCCACCGGTGAGGCGGCCATGCTGGTCTCCGGGCTGTTCGCGATGGACCTGTTCCCCACGCTGAATCCCAAGCTGACCTTCGGCGACGTCTTCGACATCGCCCCGATGCCGCGCTGGGACGCGGGCAAGCCGGTCGCCCCGGCCTACACCTGGGGCTGGGCGGTGGCCAAGCAGTCGAAGCTGCCGTACACCGCCTGGCACTTCGTCGACTACCTCCAGCGCCAGGACGTCGCGGCCAAGCAGCTCAAGGACGCCAGCATCCTCACTCCGGTCAAGGGCTGGGAGAAATTATCGGGCGCCGACCAGAAGGCGCTGGACATCATGGCGGACGCGGCCCCGTACGCCGACTTCGGCCCGCAGACGCCGGTGTGGAACGAGATGGCCAAGGCGCTGACCGACGCCGCCGACGCGGTGGCCTTCGGCAAGAAGACGCCCGAGCAGGCGGCGGCGGACTTCGACCAGGCGATGCGGATGACGCTGTGACGATGTCCTTACGACTGGTGCAGCCCGTCACAAAGGTCTCGGGCAAGGGCCAGCGATGGGCGGAGGCGCGCACCGGTGGCCTGCTGGCCCTGCCGGCGGCAGTCTACTTCCTGGTCTTCTGGCTCGTGCCGTTCGTCGCGGCCGTGTATCTCAGCTTCACCAGCTACGACTTCGCCGGGACACCCGAATGGACTGGCCTGGACAACTACCGCAGAATGCTCGGCGACCCCGGCTTCTGGAACTCGGCCCGCGTCACCGCCCTCTACACGATCGGCTCCGTGGTCCCGTCGATCGTGCTCGGCCTGGCGATAGCCGTACCGCTGAGCAAGCCGGGCCGCTACAACGCCTTCCTCCGCGGGCTGGTCATGATCCCGGCGGCGATGCCGCTGGTGGCCACCTCGATGGTGTGGTCGGTGATCTTCGCCGACAAGGGCCTGGCGAACGCGCTGATCGGGCTCGTCGGGGCCGAGCCGAAGCCGTGGCTGACCGACGAGGGGCTCGCGCTCTGGGCCCTGGTGATCATGACGACATGGAAGCACCTCGGGCTGTTCGTGATCATCCTGACCGCCGGGCTGCAGGGGTTGCCGCTGAGCGTGTTCGAGGCGGCCGCGCTCGACGGCGCAGGTCCGATACGGGTCTTCTACCGCATCACGCTCCCGCTGCTGCGCCGCACGCTGCTGTTCGTGCTGGTCATCGCGGTGGTCGGGGCGATGCAGTCGTTCGTGCCCGCCTTCCTGCTCACCAAGGGTGGCCCGGCCGGCGCCACCGAGGTGCTGCCGCTCTACCTGTGGGCGACCGGCTTCGGGTTCGAGCGCATGGGCTACGCCTCGGCTATCGCGATGGTCCTGCTGGTGGCCATGCTGGCGCTTTCGCTCGTGCAGTTCAGGGTGCTCAGGGGAGGCGATGACGGGTGAAGGTGGTCCGCAACACGATCCTGACCCTGGTCGTGGCCGTCCTGCTGCTGCCGGTGTACGCGATGTTCGCGGTCTCCTCCGCGTCGGACGCGACCGATCTCGGCGGGTTCGGCTTCGACGTCTCCCAGCTGGGCGCGCATGTCTCGCAGCTGTTCGACCAGGGCGGCTTCCCGATCTACCTGCGCAACAGCCTGATCCTCGCGCTCGGCATCGGCGTCCTCGAAGTGATCTTCTCCTCGGCCGCCGGATACGCGCTCGCGCAGCTCAGGTTCCCCGGCAGCCGGGTGCTGTTCGCGGTCATCGTGGGAACGCTGTCGCTGTCGCCGATCGTGGTGCTCGTGCCGATGTACCTCATCGTCAAGGAGCTGGGCTGGATCAACTCCTACCAGGGGATGATCGTGCCGTTCATGATGAGCGCGTTCGGGGTGTTCCTGGTCCGCCAGTTCGCCCTGGCCCTGCCGCATGAGCTGCTGCTGTCGGCGCGGGTGGACGGCGCGAGCGAGTTGCGGATCTTCCTCCGCATCGGGGTGCCGCTGCTGCGGCCCGCCCTGCTCACGCTCTTCCTGCTGCAGTTCCTCGCGCAGTGGGACAACCTGCTGTGGCCGCTCATCGTGGCCAACGATCCCGGCCTCTGGCCGCTGCCCGTGGGGCTCTCGCAGCTCCAGACAGAGTACGACTTCAGCATCGGCCTGGTCAGCACCGCGGCCCTGATCACGGCGGTGCCGCCGCTGGTGCTGATGTTCCTGCTGCAGCGCTACTACGTGGCGGGGCTGACCCTGGGAGGGGTACGGAAATGAGCGCGTTCGGCACATGGACCACCGCGTACGGGCTGCCCGCCTTCGCCTACACGGCGGACCAGGAGAGCGACCCGCGAGCGGAGTGGGACCCCGTCCTGGACCCGCTCACCCGGCGGCACTTCGTCCATGTCGGGAACCGGCGGATCACGCTGGTCGCGGACAACTACGGGCTCAGCGACCTGTTCGACGAGCACACCGGCCTGCTGTGGCTCACCCGTGGCACGGGGGTGACACGCGTCGGCACCCTTTCCACCGATATTTCGGGATCGGAGCGGGTCTTCGGGCCGACGTTCGCGAGCGTCCGGGTCGCCGACGACCGCGTGGCGCTGGACCGCACGGTGCTGTGCCCCGAGGGCGAGCACCCATGGGTGCTGATCCGGCTGCACGTACGCAACCTGCTCGACGAGCCGGTACGGCTGGAGCTGACCGAGGAGTGGACGGCCGGGGCTGCCAGGGTCGAGCTCATCAACGGCGCGAAGCCGACCGAGGACCCCGGGCTGGAGCTGGAGCTCGTCGGCGGCCCCAGAACCGGGTCCGGCCGCCTGGCCGTACCCCTGGAGCTGGCAGCCGGCGGAGAGCGCCTGCTGGAGCTGAGATACGGGCTGCTGGACGACGAGATGGACGGCAGGGTGGGCGAGGTGACGGGGTCGTTCGCGAGCAGCCTCGCCGCGCTGCGCGAGCGGCTGCCGAGGGCGGTCGCGGCGCGGGCGCCCGAGGCCGAGCGGGAGGTCCCGTGGCACGCGGCGCTGCTGACCGGCGCGGCCTGCGCCGACGGCGTGCTCGGCGGCCACACCCTCGACCAGGGCTCGTGCTACTCCTTCCGGCACGGCTTCAACGGCGCCGCGCGCGACCCGCTCCAGCACGCCCTGCCGCTGGTGTACATCGAGCCGGACCTGGCCCTGTCCGTACTGCGCAACACGTGCGCCTGGGGCGGCCCCGACGGTGATCTGCCTTATGCGCTCGGACCGGACAAGCAGCCATGGACCGACCTCTTCCGGCCCTCGGACCAGAACCTGTGGGCCCTGTGGCTGGCGGCCGAATACCTGAGCGCGACGGGCGACCTGGCGGCCTTCGGCGCCCCCGTGCCGTACCACCCGGTCCACGGGGCCACGCCTGTGTCGCTCGGCGCGAACCTGCGCCGGCAGTTCAGGTTCCTCACCGACGTGGTGGGCCGGGGAGAGCACGGCCACCTGCGGATACTGAACGCCGACTGGAACGACATGGCCATCACCGAGAGCGGGGTGGACCGCGAGGTGATGATCTCCCACGGCGAGTCGGTCCTGAACTCGGCCATGGCCGCCTGGGTCCTGCCCCGCTACGCGGTCCTGGCCGAGCGGCTCGGCGACCACGCGACCGCGGCCGAGGCCCGCAAGCTCGGCGAGGAGCTGCGCGACCTGGTGGCGGGGGAGTGGAACGGCCGGTGGTACCGGCGCGCGTACGGCCCGGGAGCCGTCGTCGGGGAGTCCGACCTGTGGCTGGAGGTGCAGCCTTGGGCGATTCTGTGCGGCGCCGCCCCGCCTGAGCGGGCTGTGGAGCTGTTGCACACGATTGAGCGGACCTCCGCCGCCGATTCACCGCTGGGCGCCCGGCTGCGCTGGCCCGACAAGGGCGCATACGGCCCCGGCGGGGTCGGCACGATCTGGTACGCGATCAACATGACGCTGATCTGGGCCGCCGCCGAGCACGCTCCCGAGCTGGGCTGGCAGTGGTGGCGCCGGATGTCCCTGGCCGCCCATGCGGCTGCCTATCCGGAGGTATGGGAAGGCACGCTGTCCGGCCCCGACGCCTATCTGGCGCCCGAGACCGAGCGGCCGGGACGCACCTGGGACCTGGCCGACGTCGGCGTGGCCATGCAGGCCTACCCCGTCGCCAACCTGCACAGCCACTCCCAACCGCTGCTGGCCTACCTGCGGCTGCTCGGCGTCGAGCCGTTCCGCCCGGTCGCGGCGCCCGAGGACGCCGGGTTCGCCTCGCGGGTCCTGAGGGTCGGGCTGTGACGCGGCTCGGGATCGACGTCGGCGGGACGTACACCAAATGGGTGGTTTTGGAGGGCGAGAGGGTGGTCGGCGAGGGCACTGTCCCCACCCCGCCGGACCCCGACGAGACGATGACGTTCGTGGCCTCGCTGGCCGCCCGCCGGGTGGAGAGCATCGGGATCGGGCTGCCCGGCCACGTGGACCGCGACACCGGGACCGCGCTGTTCGTGCCGAACCCGCCCGGCGACTGGGACGGCTATCCGGTCGGCTCGCGGCTGGGCGCCCTGACCGGGGCGCCGGTGACCGTGGTCAACGACGCCCGCGCGTTCGGGCTCGCCGAGCTGCTCCTCGGGGCGGCTCGCGGGCTGCCCGACGTGCTGTTCGCGGTGCTCGGGACCGGAGTGGGCGGGGCGGTGGCGCTGCGCGGCGGGATACTCGTCGGCCCGCGCGACAATCTCGGCGAGATCGGGCACGTCACGGTCTCCCCCTGGGGGCCGGTGTGCTGCTGCGGCAACCGGGGCTGCGTGGAGACGTTCGCCGGCGGGCCGGGCATCGTGCGGGCCTTCGGCTCCGGCTCGCCCAAGGAGGTCGCCGAGGCCGCCAGGACGGGCGACGGGCGGGCGCTGGGCGTGCTGTCCAGGGCCGGCTGGGCGCTCGGCATCGCGCTGGGCGACGCGGCGGCGTTCTTCGGCGTCGGCACGGTGGTCGTGGGCGGCGGGATCTCCGGCGCGCTCGATCTCATGCGATCCGCCCTGGACAAGGAACTTGAGCGGCGACGCCCGCTCATCGGGGAAATCGCGGTGCTACCCGCCGTACTCGGCCCGATGGCCGGGGCGATCGGCGCCGCGCTCTACGGGAGGAGATCTGGATGAAATGGATACGGCGCGCGATGGACCTGCTCGGCGAGATCGAGCGGACACAGGAGGACGCGCTCGCCGCGGCCGCTCGGACGGCCGCCTCGGCCATCGGCGGCGGGGGCGTGGTGCACACGTTCGGGACCGGACATTCGCGGATGGGTGTGGAGGAGATGTTCCCCCGCTACGGCTCCTATCCCGGCTTCCATCCCATCGTGGACCTGTCGACGACGTTCTACACGCAGGTGGCCGGGTCGAACGGGATGCGGCAGGCGATGTTCATCGAGCGGGTAGAAGGGCTCGCCGACGCCATCCTGGCCAACTTCGAGCTGCGGCCGAGCGACGCGGCCATCGTGTTCAGCGTCAGCGGCCTGAACGCCGTGCCGATCGAGATGGCGATGGGGCTGCGCAAGGCGGGACTGCCCGTGGTCGCCGTCACGTCGATGCGGGAGACCACGGCCGTCGAGCCCGGTCACCCCAGCGGGACCCGGCTCGCCGACCACGCCGACGTGGTGATCGACCTGTGCACCCCGGTCGGTGACGCGCTGTGCTCCGTCGACGGGCTGGCCGAGCCGGTCGGTCCTGGCAGCACGCTGGCCGCGGTCTCCGTGGTCAACGAGATCAAGGTCCGTACCGCTGAACTGCTCGTCGCGGGCGGCTGGGTCCCGCCGGTCATCTCCAGCGCCAAGCTCGTCGGCGGCCCGCGCTCGGAGGAGCTGTTCGAGGCCGCCTATCTCGAACACGCCCGCCGCGCCGCCGCCGTGCTCAGGAAACCATGAGCGCCGTACTGGTGGCCGGCTCGGACGGCGGCATCGGCCGGGCCTGCGTGGCGGCGGTCGAGGCCACCGGCGGGGCCGCCTTCGGCGTGGACCTGGCCGGCGGGATCGACATCACCACGCCGGGGCACGCGGAGAAGGCCCTGGCCCAGGCGACGGCCGTACACGGGCAGATCTCCGGCGTCGTGCACGCGGTCGGCATGTCGGGCCGCTCGCTCGGTGACGGCGGCGTGGTCGAGTGCACCGACACGGCGTGGCACGAGGTGCACCGGGTCAACCACGAGTCGGTGTTCCGGCTGCTGCGCGCGGCGATCCCCGCGATGCGGGAGGGCGGGTCGATCGTGGTGATCGGCTCGGCGCTGGGCTCCTCGCTCGACGACGACTTCCGCACCGTGGCCTACGCCTCGGCCAAGGGCGCGCTGATCCCGCTGATCAGGACCGCGGCCCGCGAGGCGGCGCCGCACGGCGTGCGGGTCAACCTGATCTCGGCCGGGCTGGTGGCCACGCCGATGAGCCGCCGCGCCCAGACCTCCGAGGCGATCAAGGCCAAGCTGCCGTCGCTGATGCCGCTCGGCGCCGAGCTGTGCCAGCCGGAGGAGGTCGCCCAGGCCGTGCTGTGGCTGCTGTCGCCGTCGTCCGGACGGACCACGGGCGCGGTCATTCCCGTCGACGGAGGGTGGCACCTGCGATGAACGTCCTGTGGGAAGGCGATGTCGTGGTCGCGGGCGGCGGCAGCGCGGGGTGCGCGGCCGCCGTCGCGGCGGCGCGTGCCGGGGCGTCGTGCCTGCTGGTGGAGTCGGCGGGCTTCCTCGGCGGTACGGGTGCCGCGGTGCTCGACACCTTCTACGGCTTCTACGCCCCCGGCCCCGTCTCGCGGCGGGTCGTCGGCGGCGTCGGCTGGGAGGTGTGCGAGCGGCTCTTCGAGGCCGGGGCCGCCTTCGAGCGGCCCAACACCTATGGCGCGGGCACCGGAGTGACCTACGAGCCCGAGGAACTCAAGCTGGTCTGGGACGAGCTGGTCCCGGACGCGCTCCTGCACGCCAGGGTCTGCGACTTCGTGCCGGGCACCGGCGTCGTCGTGGAGACCGTGGCGGGCCGGTTCCTGGTCAAGGCCCGGGTGGTGATCGACGCCACCGGGGACGCCGAGGTCGCCTGGCGGGCCGGGGCCACCCTCGAACGCCCTGGCATGCGGCTCCAGCCGATGACGGCCACGTTCCGGCTCGGCGGGGTCGATCTGTCCGCCACCAGTACGGCGGAGCTGCACGCGCTGATGGCTGACGCCGACCTGCCGCGGCGCGAGGGGTCCGTGCATCGGACCGTGAACGACGGGATCGTGCACACCAACCTCACGCGGGTGACCGGCCTCGACCCGACCGACCCGGTGGAGCTGGCGGAGGCCGAGCGGGTGGGGCGGCGGCAGGTCCGCGACTATGTCGCCTTCCTGCGGGCGAAGGTCCCGGGGTACGGCTCGGCCGTGCTGCTCAGCACGTCCATACGTATTGGTGTACGGGAGTCACGGCGCCTAGTCGGACGATATGTCCTGACTTCTGATGATGTGTTGGCCGGGAGGGATTTTCCCGACACGATCGCGCGGTGCGGCGCGCCCATCGAGGACCACGACTCGGGGGCCGCCACCCGCTGGGAGTACGTCCACGACTTCGGCACCTACGGCATCCCCTACCGGTGCCTGCTCCCCGTCGAGATCGGCGGGCTGATCGTGGCCGGGCGCTGCCTGTCGGCCACGCACGACGCCCACGCCTCCGCCCGGTCCATGGGGCAGTGCATGGCGATGGGGCAGGCGGCGGGGACGGCCGCGGCGCTGGCCGTACAGGCCGGGGTGGAGCCCGCGGCGGTGGACGTGGAACTGCTGCGCACGCGGCTGCGAGAAGAAGGAGCGCTTCTGTGACCGTCCGTACCGTGCTGGGGGATGTCGAGGAGCTTGGCATCACCTATGCGCACGAGCACCTGTTCATGACCGGTGGCTGGCCGGTACGCAACGAGCCGGACTACCGGCTCGACTCCTTCGACGCGGCCGTGGTGGAGGTGACGGAGGCGCAGCGGCTGGGCCTTTCCGCGGTGGTCGAGATGACGCCGCTCGGGTTCGGCCGCAGTCCGTCCCTGATGAAGGAGCTGGCGGAGCGGACCGGGCTGCACGTGATCGCGGTGACCGGGTTCCACAAGAGCGGTTACTACAGCGACATGCACTGGATGCACCGCTACTCGGTCGACGAGATCACGGAGCTCCTCGTGGCCGAGATCGACCAGGGCATGGACGAGTACGGGCTGGTGGGGCCGCTGGTGCGGCGGTCGTCTGCCCGCGCGGGCGCCATCAAGATCGCCACGTCATATCACTCGTTCGGGCGCGGTGTGGCGCGATTGGTGGGCGCGGTGGCCGCCGCCGCCCGGCGGACGGGGGTGCCGGTCGTCACCCATTGCGACAAGGGCACGATGGGGCACGAGCTGCTCGACGCGCTGGCCTCGGAAGGGGTGGCGGCCGATCGGGTGGTGCTCGGGCACATCGACCACAATCCCGACGCCGGATATCTCGCCTCATTGGCGGAGAGAGGGGCCTATCTGGCCTTTGACCGGCCGGGGCGGGTCAAGTACGGCCCGGACAGCGCGATCGTCACGCTCGTCGCCGAGCTCGCCGAGCGCGGGCTGGGGGATCGGGTGCTGTTCGGGATGGACCTGGCGCGCAGGTCGTACTGGCCGAGCCTGGGCGGCGGGCCCGGCCTGACGTACCTTCTGGAGCGGTTCGTGCCGCGGCTGGAGGCCGCGGGGCTGGGTGAGGTGGCGAAGGCGGCGCTGATCGGCAACCCGCGCGCCGCCTTCGCGCTGCGTCGTTAGGGCAGGTTCTTCTCCACCTGGTTCTGCCAGCCGGCGTTGGTGTTGAGCTCCGGGGTGGTGCCGGCGAAGGCGCCTCTGGCGTAGGTGTCGCCCTGGAGCTGGTACATCAGCCAGGCCGTCACATAACCGAGGAAGCCGCCGCCCGTGCCCTGGATCGTGTTGTGGTCGGCGCCTTTGAGCTGCGCCTTGGCCGCCGCTCCCGGGACCTGGCCGTAGTACGTCTGGAGGGCCGAGTTGGGCGAGATGATGGTGTCGTTGGCGCCGCTGACGAAGAGCACCGGGCAGGCCAACTGGTCGACGTAGAACTTGTCCCCCGAACCCACCCAGATGGGCGCGGGCAGCGCGATGGGGACGACGGTGTCGATCAGGCCGCCGGACTTGGTCGCGGTGTTCACCGAGCCGCCGGCGCCCTGGGAGTGGCCGACCGCGCCGACCTTCGTCACGTCGAGCTTGCTGTAGAAGACGCTGGAGCTGTCGGCGTTCCTGGCGATCAGGTATTGGGCGGCGGCGATCATCTCCGACCCGGTGCCGGTCGTGGTGTCGGTCGAGGCGACCACGGCGAAGCCCCAGGAGGCGAGCTGGTTGAGTAACCCGGAATACTGCGTGGGCACGGCGCCCGTGCCGTTGCCCCAGGTGATGATCGGATGCTTGACACCTCCGGCGCCGAGGTCGGCCGGGTAGTAGAGCTTGTAACCCGGGGCGTCGGCGGTCGTGACCGCCCAGGGGCCCGCGACCTTGTAGTGCGCCTCGATGGTGTCCGCGGCCTGGGCCGGTCTGGCCATGATCCCCAGCAGGACCATGATGACGGCCACGACGAGCTTCATACAGCCTCCACAAAGTTGTACGGATGACCGAAACTGTCGCTTCACAAAGGACCGCTGTCAATGGTTGGATCAGCCCATGGATCACGTGCCTTCCGCCGCCGAGATGCTCGGCTGGATCGAGACCGTCGTGTCCCGGGGCATCCGGCGGCCGGGCTATCCGGCGGACGCGTGGACCGAGCAGTGGCTGGCCGAGCGGCTGACGGAGTTCGGGCTGGAGGTCTCGCTGGAGCCGGTGGAGGTGCCCCGCTGGCAGCCCGGCACCGGGGTGTTGCGGCTCGACGACGGCACGGAGCTGACCGGGTTCCCGCTCCCGCACACCCTGCCGACGGATAGCCTGCGCGCCAGGATCGCGCCGCTCGCCGACGCGCGGCCCGGCGACATCGCGGTGGACGAACTGGCCTTCACCGAGCTGCCGCAGTCGTACGTCAGCACGCTGGCCACGTCGTCCTACGACCCGGAGGGCGTCTTCGACACGCTCGTCCAGACCCTCCCGTTCGGACCGCGGATGATGGAGGTCGTCGAGCCCGCGCTGGAGGCGGGCGCGGCCGGCTTCATCGGGGCGCTGACCGGGCTGCCGTGGGAGACGCGCGACTACTACGTGCCCTATGACGCGATCGAGCGGCCGATTCCCGGTCTGTGGCTGTCGCGGGCCGATGCCCGGCGGCTCCTGGACCGGCTGCCCTGCACGGGTGAGCTGGTCGCCCAGTCGGTCATCGACACGGTGACCACGCACAACGTGGTCGCCACGCTGCCCGGCAATTCGCCGCACACGGTCATCATCGGCTCCCACCACGACGGGCCGTGGGCCTCAGCCGTCGAGGACGCCTCCGGCATCGCGCTCGTCCTGGCCGCCGCGCGTCACTGGGCCGCTGTGCCCGTCTCGGCGCGGCCGCACAACCTGATGTTCCTGCTGACGTCCGGGCACATGGCGCATGCGGCGGGCACTCGGGCGTTCATCGAGCGTCACCGCGCGGCGCTGGCCGATGTGGTGCTTCAGCTGCATCTCGAACACGCGGCGCTGCGCTGCGAGGCCGTGGACGGCGAGCTCGTTCCCACCGCGGACCCCGAGGTCAGGTGGTGGTTCACCAGCCGGATGCCGCGGCTGGAGAAGCTGGTCGCCGAGACGCTGGCGGAGGAGGGCCTGCGGCGGTCCTTCGTGCTGCCGCCCGACGTGTTCTCGCCCATGCCGCCGACCGACGGGGCGTTCTTCCATCCGGAGGGGGTGCCACTCGTGCACTTCCTGTCGGCGCCGATGTACCTGTTCGACTCGGCCGACACGCTCGACAAGATCGACGTGGCGGGGCTGGAGCCGCTGGCCCGCGCGGCCGTGCGCATCGTGGCCGGGACCGCCGGGTGGTCGCCTCAGCTGGGCTGAGTCTCACCCGCACTGAGTCTCAGCCGGGCTGATCCAGGGCGGCCTGGGCTTTGGCGGCGTCCTCCAGGCTGAGCATGGGATGCGAGTAGATGTCGATCAGGGTCTTGGCGAGCAGTTTGTCCCCCTCGGGGCTCAGCACCTCGACGCCCAGGGCCCGGGACATGTGGTGGCGCAGGACGGTCACCGACAGCGCCATCGCGGTGCCCACCGCCGCCCGTGCCTTGCGGGGCACCGGAGAGGGATCGGGCCGGGTCCTGTCGTACTCCTCGATCCACTCCTCGCTCAGCCGTACGAGCTCGTCGAAGACGGCCTCGGCCCGTCCCTCGGCCAGGGCCCGTCCCACATACGGCTGGTGGGGCCCCAGGAGGTTCCGGGCGACGGCCACATAGTTCACGTCACTCGGCATGGTGTCGTTCCGGACCTGGTCGTTGATTCGGCGGATCAACTTGGCCAGATAGTCGTCGCAGGCGTCGCGTAGCGCCTCTTTGGAGCCGAAGTGGTGGCGTACCAGCCCGGAGGACACACCGGCGGTCTCGGCGATGCCCCGGATCGTGGCCCGCTCGAACCCGTGCTCGCCGAAGTGCCGCAGCGCCGCGTCGCGGATCCGGGCGCGGGCGGTGAGGTCTTCGGGGTCGGGTGCGATCGTCACGCTGCCACCTTTTGTATAGCTCGCTGCCTGGAAAGGAAGCCTACTATGCGTGCGTATAGCGGTCGTAGGCGTAGGGATGGAGGGCGAGGGTAGCCGCCAGGCCACGACCAGCTGAGGGCGGGAAGATCGTGACGCAGGTAGTCGAAGGGCCGGCGGAGTTGTCCAAGCGCTCCTGGTGGGGAGTGCTCAAGCGGACCGTCAAGGAGTTCAGGGACGACAAGGTCACCGACTGGGCGGCGGCGCTCACCTACTACGCGGTCCTGTCGATCTTCCCGGCGCTGCTCGCGGTCGTCTCGCTGCTCGGCGTGTTCGGCCAGTCGGCCACCCAGCCGCTGGTGGACAACCTGAGCGCGATGGCGCCGGGGCCCGCGCGGCAGATCATCGACACCGCGCTCCAGGCGCTGCAGGAGAGCCCGCGCGCCGCGAGCCTCGCCACCGTCGTCGGCCTGGCCATCGCCCTGTGGTCGGCCTCCGGCTACGTGGGGGCCTTCATGCGGGCCTCGAACGTCATGTACGAGATGCCGGAAGGCCGCCCCGTCTGGAAGACGCTGCCGCTGCGCCTGGCCATCACCACCGTGCTGGTGGTCCTGATGGCGGCCGGCGCGGTCGCCGTCGTGTTCACCGGCGGGCTCGCCGACCAGGCCGGTCGGCTTCTCGGCATCGGTCAGACCGCTCTGACCGTGTGGGGCATCGCCAAGTGGCCGATCCTGGTCCTCGTCGTGACGCTCGTGCTGGCCCTGCTGTACTGGGCGGCGCCCAACGTCGTACAGCCCGGCTTCCGATGGATCACCCCCGGGAGCGTGCTGGCCGTCACGGTGTGGATCGTCGCGTCCGCCGTGTTCGGCTTCTACGTGGCCAACTTCGCCACCTACAGCAAGACCTACGCCGCGCTGGCCGGCGTCGTCGTCTTCCTGATCTGGCTGTGGATCACCAACATCGCCGTGCTGCTCGGCGTGGAGTTCGACGCCGAGCTCGCCCGTGAACGCGCCATCGAGGCGGGTCAGTCTCCCGGACGGGAGCCGTACGTGGAGCCGCGCGACACCACGAAGATCGACGATCCGGACATTGACCGTACCCGCGATGAGGACAGCAGCTCCACGTAGCCTTCCCTTTCGGGAAGCTCCACGTAGTCTTCGCTTTCGGTCTTCGCTTTCGGGACGATCAGGACAGCAGCTCCACGTAGCCTTCGCTTCCGTTCACCCGGATGAGCTGCCCGTCCTTGATGCGCTGGGTGGCGCCCTCCACGCCGACGACCGACGGCAGTCCGTACTCCCGCGCGACCACCGCGCCGTGCGTCATCACCCCGCCGACCTCCATGACGACGCCCTTCACCGAGACGAACAGCGCCGACCAGCTCGGGTCGGTGAAGACCGTGACCAGGATGTCGCCCTCCTCCACCTCGGCGTCCTCCATGCTCAGCACGACCCGCGCGCGGCCCTCCACGACGCCGGACGACACCGGGATGCCCGCCAGCGCCCCCTCGGGCCGGTCGCCCGCGTCGTACTCGCCGTTGATCACCTCGCCCTCCGAGGTGATCACTCGCGGCGGGGTCAGCTTCTGGTACGTCTCGTGCGCCTCCCGCCGCTCGGTGATCACCGCGTAGTCCAGCCGCCCGCTGTTGACCACCTGCCTGAACTCCTCCAGCGACAGGAAGTAGACATCCTCCGGCTCCTTGATCACTCCCTGCGCCACCAGCTTCCTGGCCTCGCCCATCAACGCCTGCTTGTACAGGCCGTAGCGCTGCAGGCACGCGTGCTTGGAGTACTCCCGGTATCCGATGAAGTGGCGCACCAGGCTCATCTGCCGCGCCGCCTTCTTCGCCTTCCGGCCGCCCACCTTGCTTCTCAGCTGGTCCAGGAGGTCGTTCATCGAGCGCTCGGCGTCCGCACGGCCCTGCTCGACGCGGCGCTCGCGCTCGCCGGGCGGAAAGTTCTTGATGTTGCCGAGGATGAGCGGGACGAGCAGCGTCGGGTCCTCGCTCCAGCGCGTCCTGGTGATGTCGATGTCGCCCTGGCAGTGCATGCCGTACTTGTGCAGGTACTCCTCGATGGCCTGGCGCACGACGTCACCGCCGTCGAGGCCGGAGAGCCCGGTGAAGAACATGTCGCGCTCGGATCCGCCTTCGCCCGCGCCCCTGCCTCCGCCTTCGTCCGCGCCTCCGCCGAGATAGTCGAGGACGGCCGGGTACTGCCGCACCACGTCGGCGACGTCGAGCAGGTCGAGCCCCATCGCCGCGACGACGTTGTGGTCGGCCGACTGGCCGACGGCGTCGGCGGCGTTCTTCACGCCCAGCCAGGCGTTCATGTGCTTGTTGACCCAGTTCACCGATTGGATGCCGAGGAACGCTGACGCCACGCTCCGCGGCTCGAACATGATGTCGGTCAGCTCGCGATGGTCCTCGATGATGAACGCGAACACGTCGTCACCGGACTTGCCGGCGATCGCCTCCCGGAGCCTGGCCACCGACTCCTCATTCTGCTCGATGAGCTCGGGGACCACGCGGGGGTCGTCCTCGCGGGACAGCTTGAGGTATTGGCGGGCCATCGGCAGGGGCCCGCCCTTGCCGAAGCTCATTACCGAAGTCTTCCCGTGGGCCAGCCCTTTGACGAAGTCCTTCCTGCTCAGCACGGTGCGCAGGGCGTTGGCCATCAGCACGTCGACCTGGCCGAGACTCTTGATCGTGACCGGCCGGGCCCACGTCGACGAGAGCTCGTTGGACATGTCCTTGTAGAACCGGTTCCCGGCCACCGCCATCTTCGGCCGGCCGAGCCACTCGTCCAGCAGGAGGAAGAACGACAGGCCGAGCGGGGTGAACGCGTCGGTCATCATCTGGCGGTGCCCGTAGGAGATGTAGACGTGGTTCTTGCCGTCGTCCGAGGCCGGAACCGGGTACAGCGTGGTGATGGGACGGCTCTGCAGCACGTGGAACACACCGTCGGACAGGCCCCACTCGATGTCCTGCGGCCGGCCGAAGTGGGCCTCGATCCGCCGCCCGAGGGTCTCCAGCTGAAGGATCTGCTCGTCGGCCAGGGTCTGCGCGTTCTGCCGCGCGGCCTCCACCGGCCGCTCCTCCGTGCCGCCATCCGCCGAGGCGCGCAGCTCCATCGTCTGGACGGAGACCACCTTGTCGATGATCTGTCCCGCCTTGACCCGGTAGGTGTCGGCGTTGACCAGGCCGGAGACCAGCGCCTCGCCCAGGCCGTAGCCCGCGTCGATCGAGACCACCGTCCGGTTGGACGTGACGGGGTCGGCGGTGAACATGATGCCCGCCGCCTCGGGGAAGACCATCCGCTGCACGACCACCGAGACCTGGACCGCGCGGTGGTCGAAGCCGCTCCTGATGCGGTACGCCACCGCCCGGTCGGTGAACAGCGAAGCCCAGCACCGCCTGACGTTGTGGACCACCGACTCGGGGCCGCGGACGTTCAGGTAGGTGTCCTGCTGGCCGGCGAAGGAGCTCGACGGCAGGTCCTCGGCGGTGGCGCTCGACCGTACGGCACAGGGGACGTCGCCGAGCTCCGCCAGGTGGGTGACGATGTCCCGCTCGATCTCAGCGGGTACGGCCAGCGCCTCGATCGTCGCACGAAGGCGGGCGCAGGCGGCGGCGATAGCCGGGCGGTCGTCGGCCCGCAGACCGGCCAGCCCATCGATCAGCGCGCTGACCGTGGGGTCCTCCTCCACGATCGCCCGATACGCCGCAGTGGTCACGCAGAACCCGTCCGGCACGCGAACGCCGTCGATGCCGGACAGCTCGCCGAGGTTGGCGCCCTTCCCGCCGACCTGGGGGAGCAGGGTCTTGTCGATCTCGTGGAAGCCGAGTACGTAGGCGCTCATCGCTGAATCCCATCTGCCCTCTCGTGTGAAGGGCTTCGAGCCACTACCAATACAGTACAGTACTGTATTGAAATCAAACCGCAGGAGACCCCATGCCCTTCGATCACCCCGGCTCGCCGCTCGGGCCGCTCGGGCCGGTCCGGTGCCGCGCGGCTACAATGCGGTCGTGTCTCGCACCTCCGCCGGCGCCTTCGTCTGCACCATCGCCGGTACGTCCCCTGGCACCTCGCCCGGTCCGTTCGCCGGGCCCTTCGTCGGCTGCTGGCCCGGCATCTTCGCGAGCATCTTCGTCGGCCCGTTCGTCGGCCCGCTCGTCGGCGTGGAGGGGATGAGCGTGGTGGCTCTCCCTGGGCGGTCAACATGAGCGGCACCGCGGCCTCGCAGCGGCCGGCTGGTCGGCCGCGCAGCCAGGAGGTGGACGCGGCCATCCTCGCCGCCGCACTGGACCTGCTGATCGAACGGGGCGCCGTGCTCACCAGCATCGAGCAGGTCGCCCAACGGGCCGGCGTGACCAGGGCCACCGTCTACCGGAGATTCCCCGACAAGACCTCACTGCTGATCCAGGCCATCGAGTCGGTCCACCAGGCGCCCGAGTCGGAGATCCTCGACTGGCCGGACATCGACCGGATGCTGACCGACTGGGCCACCTATCTGAGCATGCCCCGAAACCGCTGCATGCTCCGCCGGCTTTATGGCGCCGTGGACGACTATCCCGAGCTGCTCCAGACGTACCGCAACTCCTATAGCGGCGGCCGCGCCTCGGCCGAGATCACGACACTGAGCCGGGCCCGCGACAACGGCCAGCTACCACCCGACAGGGACCTGAACATCATCCAGCAGCTGCTCACCGGCGCGATACTGCACCACCTCGGCGCGTATCCGGACTCGACGAGCGCGGCCGACGTCAAGTCGTACCTCACGGCCGTACTCCAGCAGATCGGCTACCACCCCTGACAAGCAAGGGCCTCCCTCTTTGGGCGCTTCGCGCTATGGAAGGTCGGGCTGTGTTCAATGGGGGCTGCGCCCCCATGCCCCACAAAAGCATGGTCCTCGCTTCGCTCGGGCGCTCTTATTGGGGGCTTCGCCCCCGGGCGAGGGGCTTGCCAGCCCCTCGCGCTCCCCGGCATTCGGCCGATTCGACCACGTCCAGTACTCCGGCAGTCGAAAGCGAGCAGCGCATTGTCGTCCAGGGGGACGCCGGAGTTGGTCGGTAGCGAAACCCAAGTATTCGAGCCCCTTACGCTTTTCCGCATTAACAGAATCGTTGACCGCCGGTGACCCGCTCTTTCTTCCGCCCTGATGACGGGCCGTGGCCCTTGCGGTGGCCTCCTGAAGCGACACGGCCAGCCGTGAGCGGTCAACCCCAGAGCCAGATCTTCCGCCAGACTTCTTGAACGTCGCGTGGCCGTCCCCGGCTCGACTCCGTGACGACGGTCGGGCCGTTGGTTCGGTCGGTGCGCCGGATGACCCACTGTCCACCTTCGCCGCACAGTTCGTACTCGACTCTGCCCATCGCGACGAACTCCAGCACGCGGGAGCGCTCGACGCGCTCGATGTATGGGGTCCACTCCAGACCGACGTGAACGGCGGTCACTTGGATTCGCCGGTGTCTGGGGTGACTCGCTGGAGAAGCTCGATCATATTCGTGATCGCTACGAACATGACCGTTTCGCGGGCCCGCCAGATGAGCAGTTCCCAGTGTTCCGCGCTGATCTCCCGGCCGCTGTCCTTGTGCCGACCGCGCCACGTCCCGTCATCCTGGCGCCAGACCTCGAATCCGACCATCGGGGTTGGGGTCTGGTAATCGGGCTGATCCATTGAGCCTCGCCTCGCTCACCTGTCTTGTCCTGGTGCCAAGAGTAGGGCTAGTGCGCTACGTGCGCTAGGTCTACTAGGTGCGCCGCCATCGCCACGTGAGGCAGATGTCCCTAGCGTGATCACGTGGCACAGATCGAGACCGAACAGCCTCGTTGGCGACAGGTGTACGCGGTGATCAGCGGACGGATCCGCTCAGGAGAAATCGAAGTCGGGGAGCGCGTCCCGTCGCTCGTGGACCTGACGGCAGAGTTCGGCATCGCGAACGCCACAGCACAGAAGGTCATCCGGCAGCTTCGCGCGGACGGCTTGATCCGGACAGAGCCGGGCATCGGCTCGAAGGTCGCGGACCGCGAACACTGGGAACCGGAGACCACCTAGCGCGCAGCGACGAGTCGATCGAGGTTCGCTAGGTCGGCCCGGATGAGATTGAGGAACTGCCCATGCACCTGCGCGTGAGCGGAGTGTGCTGAGCGGGTGCAGGAGGCCCGAGTCCTCGGCGCGGCGAACGGCTCATCCCGCCTCGATGAGTTGCTGGTCGAGGCCGTGACCAGCGCCGGGTCGCACATCGGCACCAAGTGCGTCCTGGAGGAGAGCGGCCAGGTCCTCCACATGGCCTCCGAGTTCGGCATGCCCGAGCAGATGGCCAGGGCCTGAGCCAGGGTGACACGCTGATGTTGCGAAGGGCGGCGATGGCCGTGCGCGGGTGGCTGGCTGCGTTGGGGCCGCATGGGCTCCACGGGCGAATGGGTCTCTTGACGCGTTGTCAGGCGGTGGTGAGTTGGTGGATGAGGGGGAGGAGGACATCGTCGACGATGGAGGTGGTCGTGTCGTCGGCGGGCAGGTGGCCGTAGACGACCACTTCGTTGCGTACCAGGTCGAAGGGCAGTCGGAGCACTCGCGGCGACAGGTCCACGGCGCGGATCTCGTGCCGGTCCGCTGCCCTGGCGAGTACGGTCGCCGTCGTGTCTTCGCGGGTGGAGCGGGCGAGCCAGGCGTGCAGGGCGGCGGTGGCGTCCGGGTCGCGGGCCGTTTCCGCGGCCAATCCCGCCAGCACCTCGCCGCGTACGGTGCCGAGCCCGTTCACCGCCTGCCGTAGCAGCTCGATCAGGTCCGAACGCAGGCTGCCGGTGTCCGGCGCCTTGATGCTGGGCGGGGCGGCGTGCTCCATGGCGGCGAGCGCGAGTTCGGCCCGGGTGGGCCATCTCCGGCTGAGCACCGGGCGGCTGGTGCCGGCCAGCGCGGCAACCGCTTCGAACGTCAGCCTGGCATAGCCGACTTCGGTCACTATCTGCCAGGTCGCGTCCAGGATGGCGTGCTCCAGCCGTTCTCCCCGTCGCCGCGTGGCCGTCACTTGATCACTCCTTAGGATGCGCTTCGCATCTTACGCGTGTTAGCGTACCGAAACGCAATTAGATGCGCCCAGCATCTTAAGGAGAGTTCATGATCACCACGGACAGCGTTCACACCGAGGGCGCGCAGATCGTCTACGACTACCAGGGCCGCGGCCCGCTGCTGCTGCTGATCTCCGGCGGTGGCGGCGACGCCGCCCGTCACCAGGGCCTGGCCGCCCTGCTCGCCGAGGAGTACACGGTGGTCAGCTATGACCGCCGGTGCAACTCCCGCAGCACCGGCGACACCACCCAGGACATGGACATGGCCCAGCAGGCCCGCGACGCCGTCGCCGTGATCCATGCCCTGGGCCACGAGCGGGCCTACATCTTCGGCAACAGTTGCGGCGCCTCCATCGGCCTCGAACTGGCCGCTCACCACCCGGAAGCGATCACAAAACTGATCGCCCACGAGGCTCCGGTCATGTCGATCCTGCCCGACGGCCGTTTCTGGCAGACGTTCATGGACGGTGCCCACGACACCTTCGTCAAAGAGGGCGAGGTCGCGGCCATGAAGGTGTTCCACTCCTCCTTCGTGGGCTTCCACGAATCCACGGTCGCCCGCATCTCGGCGGAGAACATCACCCCGAACAGCCAGTTCTTTCTGTCGCGAGAGTTCCTGCCGATCACGTACTACACGCCGGACCTCGACCGGATCCGCGTCAACGGGGTGGCGATGGTCAGTGCGGCCGGCAGCGCCAGCACCGGCGCGTTCTATGCCCGTACCGCGCCCATCGTCGCCGAGCGCACCGGCTGCCCGTACGTCGAGTTTCCGGGCAACCACATCGCCTTCATCAACGATCCGGAACCCTTCGCCCAGGCGCTCCGCGACGCCCTGCGCTGACGTCTTTCTCATTCGGATGGAGGCCGACCATGGTTGAAGGTGGTGCCTGGATCCATCGCTCACGGCGGCACGGCAAGATCGCTACAGCACTCACCGTGCAAGCCGCTAGTTCTCGTGCAACCCTAGGTGCATGTTCGGTCACAAGCGCCAGGGCTTCTACTTTCGGCCGAGTCGACGGCGCTGGTTCTGGCACCGGCCCATCCATGCGTTCGCAGATGACCCGCCAGCGGAAGGGGACGAGCAGGTGTGGCGGGTCGCCTGGTGGCACGGCGGCTGGGGCGTCTGGCCGGCCGACGCTGATCCGATGGCAGCCGAGCCCATCTACGCGACAGGGAACATCCCGCAGGCCGACTCGGACGCGGCTTGCTGCTGGGCGGCAGGCGTGGTGCCCGCGCACCCGCGCCTGCACATCTCGTGTTCGCACCGGGGAGATCCAGCAGCGCCGTTCATGTGAGCGGCTCGGAGTTGTCGCAGTCCAAGCTGGTACTGCTGCTCTCGTCGGTGACCTTGTAGGGGCTGCCGTCGATGAACGTGCCGGAGATCGACGCTCGGGCGCGGTACCAGCCATCCCGACACGGCCGCGACAGCAATGGGTACGAGTGAGCGAGTCCGGGCAGTTCGTGGTAATGGTCGTAGTCGACCTCGTACCAGTCGGCGAAACGACCGTCCTTGTGGTCGATGGCGAACCTGGCCATGAAGGTGGTGATGACCTCTTGGTCGCACCTGACGCGGAGGCTCGCTCGGATGCGGGGTTCGGCGGTGCCGACCTGGACGACGGTAAGCGGTCCCCACGAGTTGACGCAGCCGTGGCGGCCTGCGGGATGGGTGGTGCTGCCGCTGCCGCTGCCGCAGTTAGCTGGCGTGGTGGCCAGGGTCAGGGCTGTGGCGATGACGGCGGAGTGTTTGGTCCACACAGCGGGGGGCTCCATGGGTGGCGGGTGGTCCGTCGTCTGAAACGGTAGTCGCGTCAGACACGTTATGTAGGCTATAGATCACTCTTCGCAGTCGTATCCGCGTTCGAATGCAGGCGTTGTGGTGGCTACTCGAGTCGTACTGTCGCCGTAGTTCTCCGTGCGTCATGCGCCGTGCACACCGCGTTATCGAGACGTCCAGGACCTTCCGGCGTTAACGTCAAAACGTCCCCGACGTCCTCAGTCCCCCGAGGTGCACCGTGGCCAACGCTGGTTGCAGGACGAACTCGCCTTCCACGCCCCGACGCCAGTGGTCCGTCGGAGAGGCACTAGGAGCTGAGACATTCCGTGCTATGGCCAGACGCTCTTCGCAACACCCTCAAAACTGGGCCGGATCGCGAAGTCTTGACCGTCTATCCGTATCGTTCCGCGTGTCCGAAATCGAACTGGTGCAATCTGATCAACTCCGCGGACGACGAGATCGTGTTCGCCGACTACACCAACTACTTCTTGTGGCTCGAACACCCCAACCTGGTGACGCTCCTTGAGCGGAAAGCCCAGCAGGGATGCAAGATCTGGTTCGTGGTCGGAGACCCGGAGAGCGACGTGACCCGCCACCGTGAGGAGGTGGAGAACGCTCCGCTGAGCGTCTCGACCCGCATCCGGATCACTCTGTCCGCGATCGAGCGACTGCGGGACGTCGCGGGGGTGGAGGCCCGGTTCGGCGACGAGCACCTCGCCATGAGCGTGTTCCGCTTCGACTCCGAGATGCTCGTCGCCCCGCACCTGGCCAAGCTGGTGGGGCACGACTCACCGCTGCTGCACCTGCGGCGCCATCAGGACGACGGCCTGTTCGACCGGCTCGCGCAGCATGCTTCCGAGCTTTGGCGTAACGGCCGTGACGTGTGGGAGCGGCCTCAGGTGCTGGGTGACGGATCCTCCTGACCGTGTACGGGTTGGAGTCCCCGAGCCCTTTATGCTGCTGGAAATGTACTAGTGCAATATCTGGCAGGACTAGTGCACTTGTTTTTGCTAAATGGCCGGATAAAGCGCACGCGGCTGGCGGCGTCGATACCGTGTGCGCATGGCACTTGATACGGCGTACGCATCCGTGCGGCGGGCGGATGTCGAAGACCATCAGGCGGTGTTGGACGTCCTCGCCGTGGCGTTCATGAACGATCCCGTCGCCTGCTGGGCCTTTCCTGCGGCGGGCGAGAGAGGTCGGCTGCAGCCGCGCTTCTACCGCGCCTTGCTCAGCCATCCCGCCGGGGAGGCATACCTGGTCGGCCGTCGCGAGGGGGCGTCGGTGTGGCTGACGCTGGCCGCGGGTCAAACGCTCTCTGGAGAGCATCCGGTCTATGAGGGGCGTCCGGATGCACCGGAGACGGGCCCGGACGCGGGGTCGGACATGGGCTTCAGTGAGATCGGCGCGCGGGCGCGGGCTCTGGATGAGGCACTGGCTGAGCGGCACCCCGCTCACGAACCGCACCTCTACCTGCCGTGCATAGGGGTGGTCGGCGAGCGGCGGGGCGCCGGGCTGGGCTCGGCGATGCTGCGGCACCGGCTGGCGCGAGCGGACGCCGACGGGCTCGGCACTTATCTGGAGGCGAGTTCGCCCCGGAGCCGGGCCCTCTACCTGCGGTACGGATTCGAGAATCTCGGCGAACCGCTTCGCGTGGCCGACAGCCCGCTCCTATGGCCGATGTGGCGGCCCCCGAGTCGTTGACGGCCGATGTACGACAACGCCGCCGACTCGCGGCACCCAACAAACACAGCCGCCGACTCGCGGCACCCGACAAACACCGCTGCCAATTCGCGGCACCCGACAAACACAGCGGTATCCACCAACAAACACAAGGGAAGAACAGATGACCCACGAAGCAGCGGCCAACGTTGATCGGCGCCCGCCGACCCTGGTGTTCGTCCACGGCACCAACTCCTCGTCCGCTCTGGCGTCGGGGCTGATCACCGAACTCAACCTGCGCGGGCACCGGAGCGTGGCCGTCGACCTTCCTGGACACGGCAGCGAGGCGTACTTCCCTCGTGGGTACCAGGCCCCGCAGGATCTTGAGGCGCTGGCGACCGAGCCGTCGCCGCTCGCCAAGATCACCATCGACGACTATGTCGAGCGGGTTGAGGATGTGGTGCGCCGCGCCCGCCGCCACGGGCCGGTGATCCTCGCCGGCGTCGACCAGGGCGGGGTCACCGTGAGCAGGGTCGGCAACGCCATCCCCGACCTGCTCGACCGGGTGGTCTATGTCGCGGCGTACTGCTGCGTCGACCTGCCGAACATGGCCGCCTACCTCGAAACGCCGGAGAACAGCGAGAGCCTGTTCCCCCAATTGACCGCGGCGATGGTCGCCGACCCGGCGGTCCTGGGGGTGAGCCGGCTCAACTGGCGCTCGGCCGACCCGGTGGTGTTCCAAGGCGTCAAAGCGGCCCTTGCCGGCGACTTCACCGACGAAGGTGTGAGCCGGCTACTCAACCTGCTCGAACCAGACGAGACCGCCGGCATCCCCATGGCCGAAGCCCGGGGCCAGGCGGAGACCTGGGGCCGGATTCCCCGTACCTATGTGCGCTTCACCCTCGACCGGCTGGTTCCGCCGGCGCTGCAGGACCGGTTCATCAACGAGGCCGACCGCCTCACTCCGGACAACCTGACTGACGTGCGAAGCATCGCGGCGCCCCATTTCGGGCCGTTCGACCGGCCTGAATTGGTGGACATCTTCGCTGAGCTCGCCAGCCGCTGACCTCACCCCGGGTTCCCGGCCATGCGGCATGGAACGGGTTGGAACGTGGTGGAACGCCATATCTCCAGGGGGCCGCCTCACAAACGGATGCGACGACATCATTCGCCGCACACCCATGGGGAGAAAAGCAATGAGCATTCAGTACGGCGTCACCGCGCAAGCGTCCTTTCTCCAGGGCGGTATCGCGGCCCGGTACCTGCCTTCGGCCGACGTCACTCCGTTCGCGGTGCGCCGGGACCCCTACGTCCGCGCCTCGGGGACACAGGGCATCGACTGTTCGATCAACCAGCACATCCCGACCTGCCGATTCCCGACGACCGACTGCACCAACAGCTGCCCCGACACGCCGACCGGTTCCTTCTGCCCGACCCGCGAGTTCGTGTGCTGACCGATGGTTCTCGCTCTGCCGGAACTCACCACCTACCTGCTGGATCGGCAGTACGTTCACCCGGAGGCGGTGGTCGACGGTGGTCTCATCGTCGTCGACGCGTCCCGCCGCAATCACAACGTCCTGGTGAGTGCTGAGCCGGCGGTCGGGCTGTTCGTCAAACAGGGTCGTTCCGATCCGGTCCAGTCGGCTACCGGCTGGACCGGGAGCGGGTCGCTGGCGCACGAGGCGGCGGTCTACTCTCTGCTCGACCTGCTCGACTCACTACCGCGCCCTTCCAGCGGCGGGGGGATAACGGGAGCACTGCCGCGCTGCCGTGGATTCGACGCCGAGCGCGATCTGCTCATCCTGGAAGCGCTACCGGACGCGTGGGATCTCACCTCGTACCACTCTCGTACGCGCCGGTTTCCGGCCACCGTCGGAACCCGGCTCGGGACCGCGCTCGCCGACCTGCACGAGCGCGCCTTTGCCGCGGCGCGGCGAAATCCGGCGGACTTTCCCGGGCGGCTGCCCTGGGTGCTCGGGATCGACCGTCCGGGAACGGCGTTCTATCGCGAGATGAGCAACGCGGGCCTCGAACTCGTCCGCATCCTGCAGTCGTCCCCGGAGCTCCGGGCGGCGCTCGCGGCGCTGCGTACCGGCTGGCGTCAGGATGCCTTCGTCCACCACGACGTCAAATGGGACAACTGCCTGGTACTCGCGAGCGGGGCGTCGGGGCGGCGTACCCGGGTGGCGCTCGTCGACTGGGAGTTCGCCGACCTGGGAGACGCGTGCTGGGACACCGGTTCGGTGTTCGGCGCCTACCTCGGCTGCTGGCTGGCCTCGATCCCGGTGACCGGCAGCGAGCTGCCCGACCGCTACCTGGAGCTGGCCGAGTACCCGCTGACGCGCATGCGACCGGCGATGCGCGCGTTCTGGGCGGCGTACGCCGGCACGCGTGAGTGGGACGCCGCGACGGCGGACGCGGCGCTGATCCGCAGCGCCCGCTACGCCGGGGCGCGCCTGCTGCAGTCGGCGTACGAACGGGCTCAGGGTGCCGCCCGCGTCTCCACGACCGTGGTGTGCCTGGCGCAATTGGCGGAGAACGTGCTGGTACGGCCGGAAGAAGCGGTCGAGCACCTGCTCGGTGTGCCTTGGCGAGGCCAGGCCGACCGGCCGGGTGTACGCCCGCGAAGAGGAGCCGACCCGGTTGGTGCGCCGCCCTTGCGAGGAGGAGCAGGCGCACCACTGCGAGGCGAAGCTGATCTGGTTGGCGTGACCCTGCGAGGAGGGGCTGATGAGTGACAGCCGCGCGTTGGTGGCCGAGGCCGTCGCCGCGACGCGTATTCACCCGCCGACGCGCTACACCTGGTTCGGGCGGATGTCGCCCCGGCTGACCGTACGCGCCGCCCAGGTGCTCAGTCCGCGTGCCAGCCGGGACTACCTCGTGCACCGGCTGGCCGGTCAGTTGTACGGCGACTTCTACTGGCGCGGCCGGGCCGAGCCGCCGCGCTGGAGTGTCCAGGGGTCGTCCGCGAGCCGTAGCGGCTTCGCGGCCGCGCTGTCGGCGGCGAACTGCGGGCAGGGATATCTGGACGACGGCTGGCACGTGCGCGGAATCGACGAGCGCGGGGTGATGGTCGCCAAGAACGGGCTGGAGCTGACCGTCCACGCCACCGAGTTGGCGGGTGTACCGGTCGTCGGTGAACGGGCCGCGATGCGGCTGCCCAAGGAGCTCTTCGAGATCTCCCCGGGCTTCTACCTGGCCCGCGCCGACCGCCCGATGGACACCGGGCCGAGCGGCCGGGTGGTGCGGTTGTACTGGAACCTCCGCGCGGACGGGGCCGTCCCGTTCGTCGGGGCCGCGACGCGGCTGCTCAACTCGGCGGGCGCGGCCTTCCAGCTCAAGGTACTGAACGATCCCGGCGCCTTCAGCCGGTGCGACGCGGGTGTGGTCTACCTGGCCCGTGACGACCATCCGGAGCTGGCCGACCTGATGCTGGCGCTGCATGCCGAGATCGGTGGGTTCCTGGCGCCTCGGACACCGGTGTTCACCGCTGAGCTGGCGCCCGGCTTGGGGTTCGCTGAGGATCCCGGAACGGGGGAGAGCTTCGGGGAGCACCGCTGCCGACTGCTCGCGGAGGCGCTGGTACGGTCGCACGAATCGGGATGGACGGACGACGCGGCCAGACTGGCGGCCGTCGAAGAACGCTTCGCCCGCGCCGGGATCGACCTGGACGCCCCGCACCTGAGCCCCGATCCGCCCGCCGACCTGGCTCCCGCGCCATGACCCCCCAAGACCGCGCCATGACCGCGCCGTTTGGCGGGCCCGCTGCCGAGCAGTTGGCGGTCGCGGTGGCGATCGGCGAGCGGCTGGTGAAGGAGGCCGTCTGGTCGGGGGACCGCTGCAACTGGGTCGGGGCCGAGCCGGTGGACCTGCGGGACCGAGTCGGTGCGGTGACGTATCGGGCGCTGGGCCCCAATCTGTACGTGGGCAGCAGCGGCGTCGCGTTGTTCCTCGCCCAGCTGGCCACGACCACCGGCCAGGACGAGTTCCGCCGGACGGCGCTGGCGGCGATGCGGCACGCGATCTCCCGGCGCGAGGACGTCAGCCCTGCCGCCCGTCTGGGCTTCTACAGCGGCTGGGCCGGAATGGCGGCGACCGCGCTGCGCACCGGCCGGCTGCTCGACTCCGCGGAGCTCGTCGACGCTGGGAGCGGCCTGCTCCGCGACCTCGCCCAGCAGCTCAGTGGGGTGGCGGAGAGCGGAGAGCAGGAGCGCGACCTCATGTCCGACGCGGCAGAGGGCGGGGGAGAGGAGCGCGACCTCATGTCCGGGGTGGCGGACGGCGGGGACCAGGAGTACGACCTCATGTCCGGGGTGGCCGGGGCCGTTCCGGCATTCGCCCTGGGATACCGGTACACCGGCGACGAGCGGATGGCCGAGGCGGCGGTCACGGCGGCCCTATGGCTGGGGAGATCCGCCAGGAAGTCCCGTACCGGCTGGTCCTGGCGCTCGCCCGGCCTGCGTAACCAGCACGATCTCACCGGCCTCTCGCACGGGGCGGCGGGTGTCGCCGTGGCCTTCCTGGAGGTGTTCCGGCTGACCGGCGAGGAGATGTTCGCGACGGGCGCCCGCAACGCGATGCGGTACGAGGACCGCTGGCTGGACGTCGGGGAGGGCAACTGGCCGGACTTCCGGGAGAATACGGCCGACCGCCGCGCCCGCACCTTCGTGACGCTGTGGTGCCATGGCGCGCCGGGCATCGCGCTGTCCCGGCTGTACGCGTACGAGGTGCTCGGCGAGGCGCGGTGGCGGCATGACGCGATGACGGCGCTCGCCACCACGGAGCGGGTGACACGCCCGCTGGCGAACGGCGGCGGGGCCGACTTCTCGCTCTGCCACGGGCTCGCCGGCAACGCGGAGCCCTTCGAGGAGGCCCGCGAGGTCCTCGGCGCCGCCGGCACGGTCATTCCACGGCTCGGCGTCGGCGCCGTCGGCACGGTCATTCCACGGCTCGGCGCCGGCGCCGTCGGCATGGACATCCCGCGGCTCGTCGCCGATCACGGTCTGGAGCGGTACGCGCGCACCGGCGTGAGCTGGCCGTGCGGGACTCATACCGCGGAGACCCCGAACCTGATGCTCGGTCTTGCCGGGATCGGCTACTTCTACCTGCGGCTGGCCGTGCCGCAGGTCCCGTCCGCGCTGTTGCCGGTTCGGTGGGACCGGTGACCGATCACGGCCACAGCAGCAGGCGGGCGATGGTGACGGTACCGATCGCCACGATCAGGGTCCGTAGCACCGCGGGGCTGAAGCGGCGGCCCATGTGGGCGCCGATCTGGCCGCCGAGAGCGGACCCGAGCGCGATGAGTACGACGGCCGTCCAGTCGAAGTCCGCGACGAAGAGGAAGAAGAGCACGGCGACGGCATTCACGACGGCGACCAGAACGGTCTTGATGGCATTGAGGCGCTGCAGGGTCTCGTCCAGGAGCATGCCCATCAGGGACACGTAGATGATGCCCTGGGCGGCGGCGAAGTAGCCGCCGTAGACGCTGGCCAGTGTGAGGCCGATGTACAGCAGCGGGCCGCCGTCCCGGATGCCGGGGTTACCGTTCTGTTCGCGGCGGTTTCGTACGTACCTGCTGATCAAGGGCTGGAACGCTACCAGGACGAGGGCGAGGCCGACCAGAGCCGGCACGATCGTCTCGAACGCCGTGGCGGGCAGCGTCAGCAGGAGCGTGGCGCCCGCGAGCCCGCCCAGCATGGCACCCACACTGAGTTTCAGGATGCGACGGCCCTGACCGGTGAGTTCGGCCCGGTAGCCGATGGCTCCGCTGATGGAGCCGGCGATCATGCCGAGCGCGTTGGAGACCGTGGCGGTGACCGGCGGCAGGCCCGTGGCCAGCAGAACGGGAAAGGTGATCAGTGTCCCGGAGCCGACCACGGTGTTGATGGTGCCGGCGCAGACCCCGGCCACGAACACCGCGAGCATCTCTCCCGGCGTCACGCTGTGCGACCTAGCGTCGCATCGCCGCCAGAGTCAGAGCCAGAGCCAGAGCCAGAGCCGGACAAGATTGCCATGCTGGCGACCTTATGCGGCGAATGCTTCGCCACTCACCGAAGGGTGCAGGCGTCACTTCCTCTCCATGCTCAGGCGCCTACTTCCCAGGGCAGAAGACCGCCTTGGCCACCTGGTCGATGGCGGCTGGGGAGAAGTCCCTGTTGCTCACGCTCAACGTGGCGGACACGGCGAGCTGCAGGCGGCCATCAGGTGAGGTGAAGGTCATGGCCACGAAGCCGGACCCGCTGCCCCCGATCGCCTGCAGCGCGGGCTCGCCCCCGCACAGGCGGGCACCGGGGGAAGGCTGGGGAGGCGCGCCCTCCGGCGGGTCGGTGATCACCTTCTGCAACGACGCCGGCAGCAGCTTGCCCTGGACGAACGCGCGCTGGAAGGCGCTGACGTCACGTGCGGTAGAGATCACTCCGCCGGCCGCGTACCCGTAACTCGCGTTGAGCCGGTCCACGTCGCGCAGCTTGCCTTCGGGGTCGGGGTAGTAGCCATGCCCGTGCGGGCCCTTGATAGCGGCGGGCGGCTTGGTGGGCAGGTAGGTGTGGTTCATCCCGACAGGGGCGAAGACGCGCCGGGTGAGTTCGGCGGACAGGGGGTGGCCGGTCACCTTCTCGATGATCATGCCGAGGAGCATGTAGTTAGTGTTGGAGTAGGAGAACTTCTCCCCCGGCGCCCCCGTCCGGGGCAGGCCGCGGGTGGCCTTCACCAGCTCGACCGGAGGGTGGTAGGTCGTGAAGTCGAAGTCGTCGAACAGCTCGGATGCGAAGAAGTCGGGGATGCCGGAGGTGTGCCGGATCAGCTGTCGTACGGTGATCTCATCGGCCCGCTCAACCAGGTCCTGCTGAGCCACTTGCGGCAGGACATCGCTGAGTTTGTCATCCAGGCCGAGCTTGCCCTCCTTGACCAGTTGCAGCAGCACGGTGGCCGTCATCTGCTTGGTCTGGGAACCGACGCGGTAGCGGGCACCGGCGGGGATCTTGCCGCCCTTGCCGTCGAGGAGGCGGGAGCCGGCCGAGCCCTGGCCGACGCGCTTGCCGTCGACGTACACCTCGCCGATGGCACCGACCACTCCGGTGGTCTTCGCGAGGGCGTTCAACGCCTCCTGTACATACCCGGTCCGCGGTCGGTCGGCGGCCGTGGCGGGCGTGGCGATGCTCAGGGTCAACATCACGCAGGTCAGACCGGCAGTACGAGCTGCGGTCGCACGATTCACAACAATGGTCCTCTCCTCGCGGGAGCGCGCGGGGAGCATCCGGCAAGGCCAAGACGCTCCCAGCGTGCCGACGTTCGAGGACTTTCTAGGCCAGCGGCTGTTTCCTCACCGTTTCCGCAGACAGTGTGGTGGCGGGCCAGTCCACGAGCAGCCGTTCGGCCTCCTGCGCGGCCTGCGCGACCCCGGCGTGGAAGGCCGGTTGCCAGGATGCCATGTCTGACATGTCGGAGCCGAACGCCTTCAGAGAGGGGGCATCGGGGCTGACCGCCACGGTCGTGTCCGCACCGAGCCCGTCGAGCGGCTCGCGGGGGAACAGGTGCGCCAGCGGCTCGACGAGCAGCACCACGCGGGCGCCGGTGGCCAGGGCGGCGTTCGTGCCGCCGGCCAGGGCGCCGTCGATGTACCGGTGGCCGTTGATCGTGATGGGCGGGTAGGCGCCCGGCATGGCGGAGCTGGCCGCCACCGCGGCTACCAGCGGCGCGCCGCTGTCGCGGTCCCAGACTTCCGGCTCGCCGGTCTCCGCGTTGACCGCGGTGATGAGCAGTCGCCGGTCGGGCCATTGGCGCGCGGTGATCAGGGACTCCATCAGGGCGATGCGTTCCGCCTCAAGCATGGTGGGAGCTTCGAGAGCGATGCGGCCGACCCGGCGCAGGGCCTCCTGGGGTTCCAGGGTGGGGTCGCCGAGCACGGTGAAGACCTCGGCCATCCGCGCCGGGTCCGTTCGCGGGTGCGTCTGCGAGACTGCCCGGGCGTCCGTCTGAGAGTCTGCCCGCGCGTCCGTCTGCGGGCCTGTCTGCGAGGCGGTCGAGCGCCCGTCCCGCTCCTGTCGGAGGTCGGGGTCGGGACCAGTACGTGTGGCGAGCCGGTCGAGGTCCTGACCGGTCGCCAGCATGGCGCCGACGATCGCCCCGGCTGAGGTGCCGACGATCAGGTCGGCGTCCGCGAGGTCCACTCCGCGGTGCCGTAGCCCGGCGGCCAGGCCGGCCATCCAGGCCGTGCCGGGGACGCCTCCGGGCCCGAGGACCAGTGCCCGCGAAGTTCTGTTCATGATTTCCCCCTGTGGATTGGTATGGGACCAGCTTCGGACCTCAACCAAGGTTTATGTCAAGTCGGCTCGTCGCTCCTCGCGGTGCCGGTGGTGTGAGAGATTAGAAGGATTCGTGGAGGTCTCACCGATGCATGGGGAGTGCCGTAGGTGAAGTCACGCGCGGCCAGTGGGGCCACCAGGCGCCAGGCCATGGCGGAGCATGTCCTGCGGCATGGCTCGGCTTCGATGACGGAGCTCGCCGAGACGTTCGGCGTGAGCGTGATGACCGTCCACCGTGACCTGGATCAGCTGGAGAGCCAGGGCATGGTGCGCAAGTATCGCGGTGGCGCGAGTGCCCAGGCCTCCAGCATCTTCGAAAGCAACATCGCCTACCGCAAGACCGCCCAGACGGCGGAGAAGGAGGCGATCGCCCGGCATGTGGTGGGGCTGATCGAGCCGGGGAGCTCGGTCATCATCGACGACTCCACGACCGCGCTGGCCGTCGCGCGCCATCTCGACGAGGTGGCTCCCCTGACCGTGGTGACCAATTTCCTGGAGGCGATCAGGCTCCTCGCCCCCATGCCGGGCATCCGGCTCATGGCGCTCGGCGGCGAGTACTACCCGACGCACGACTCCTTCCTGGGCGTGGCCTGCGTCGACGCGGTCGAGGCGATGAACACCGACACGGTGGTCGTCTCCACCTCCGCCATCTCCGACCGGCACGCCTTCCACCAGGAGCAGGAGATCGTGCTGGTGAAGCGGGCCATGCTGGCCGCGGGCACGCGGTGCGTCCTGGCGGTCGACCACACGAAGCTCGACCGCGTGGCCTTGCACCGGGTCGCTCCTCTCGACGCCTTCGACGTCATCGTGGTCGATTCGCACGCGCCGCCCGAGGCCGTGCAACGGCTCCGCGACCGCCACCACCGCGTCGACGTCGCCCAGGTCGAGTAACCAGGTCGAGTAATCAGGGGAGGGCGGCGAGGGGTAGCGGCTACGGAAGCGCGGTGCGGGGGACGGCGAAGATGGCTCGGCCGCAGCTCAGTGGGGTGGCTGTCTCAGTGGCGCACTGGTTCTTCGTCCATTCGGTCAGCGACCAGACCAGGCCGGTGGCGTAGTCGTAGGTGAGGGACTCCGGATGCATCCCCCAGCACTCGTAAGCCGAGCTGTAGGGGTTGGCGCAGGTGTGGGATCTGCCGGTGGAGGTGTTCAGTGCCCATAGCTCGCCTGCCTCGTCCTGCCAGCTGTGCGCCACATACCAGGTGCCGTTCCAGGACAGCACCCCCTGCATGTTGCCGACCTGGGTGCGGTACGCCTGGGCCGCCGGGGTGTAGCCGCTGGCGTTGGCGCTGAGCAGGAAGTTCGCGCCGCCGAGGTTGTACCGGTAGACCCTGCCGTGCAGGGCGGGATTGCTGAAGTACTCCACGGCGGTCAGGGAGTCGGGGCTGGTGCTGCGGTCCAGGGAGATGGAGGCGAAGCACGGTACGCCCGTGTCGCTGCTCATGGTGCAGGTGCCGCTGGCGTAGCTGTAGAAGCCGACCTCCGGCATGACGTACTGGTAGCCGTACGCGGCGTACCCGCTGCTCGTCTTGCCGATCGCCGAGCTCGCGTCGTTCACCTGCAGGATCTCCGACATGCTGAACACCCTGATACCGGTGGAGTTGGCGCCCGTCGCGCTGACGTACAGCTTGTCGCCGTACCAGACCATGCCGCCCATGTGCGCCTTGGCGGGGCCGAAGTCGTTGTTGGCGTAGCTGGTGGCGTTCGCGTTGGTGGTGCCGTCCGTCGGCGCGACCAGGTAGACCCAGCGGTACTCCGGCGCCGACGGGTTGGTGTAGTCGATGAAGGCGACCCTGGCGTCGTTGTTGCGGGGGTTCACGCCGCATTCGCCGGAGTTGCAGTAGTTCCAGCCGCCGAGGATGGCCTTGTACGCGCCCCAGGTGCCGTCGTCGTCGGCGTCGCCGGAGGTGGTGAGGCTCTGTGGGATCCACGTCTCGGTGCTCGCGTCACTGCTGTCCCAGCACCAGCTGACCGTGGCGGCCGGCTTGATCGGTAGTCCCGCGGCCTCGGTGCTGTCGCAGGTACGCATGGGGTGGTTGGCGCTGGTCATGACGTCGGCGAACTCGACCTCGGTGAGGCCCGGCTGCGCCTTGAGCGTGCTCAGGCCGGTCGTCGGGTGCCAGATGACACCGGCTCCGGAGACGGCGACGAGCGGGGTTCCGTAGGCGGAGTCGTCGACGGGGTCGGCGTGCGCCGGAGTGGCGACGGCGAGGGGGACGATGAGTAGCAGAAGGATGGCCACGAGTCTGGACAAGGGGGTGTCCTCTCTTACCGGCACATGTCCCCATATTTCGAGAAGGGGACAGCAGAAATCATGGAATCCGGAGCAGGCCCTCAGATAGCACTAAACACGTCTTAGTCGGATGAAATTGACATCAATGCGACGGCTAGGGTGGCGGCTGTGACGGCCACCCCCCTGAAGTTGTCCCGAGGTCTGCTCTTCATCGCCGACGGCTCTCCCGCCTACGCGCGGCGCTACACGCACGACGGCGAGGAGCCCGTGCACGCGCACAGCTTCGTGGAGATCGCCGTCGTGGTCGCCGGCACGGCCGTACACCTTTCCTCCGCGGGACGCCAGGAACTGCAGGCCGGGGATGTCGTCCTGCTGCGTCCAGGCGTCTGGCACGGGTACGAGGACTGCGCGCGGCTCGTCCTGTACAACTGCTGCATCGGCACCGACCTGCTCCGCAACGAGCTGTCGTGGACGCGCGAGGACCCCCGGCTGGGCTACCTGCTCTGGACCGGTCCGCACTCGTTACAGCGGCGCGGCCTGCTGACCACCCATTTGGCGGATCTTGATCTGCGTAGGTGCCTCGGCTACCTGGAGGCGCTCGACGGGCTGCGCGACCGCAGCATCCAGCGGCACCGGGCCGACGTCATCGGCTGGCTCTCGCTGTTCCTCGGACACCTCTCCCGCACCGTCGACACCGGCCAGGACGAGGCGGCGGCCGTCGGCGCGGCGACGCATCCGACGGTCATGCGCGTGGTGGGCATGGTGGAGGGGGACCTCGCCCACGACTGGACGCTGAACGAGCTGGCCGGGGCCGTCGCGCTCAGCCCCGCCTACCTGGTGCGGCTGTTCAAGTCGGCCACCGGACTGCCGCCGATGGCCTACCTGGGCCGGCTGCGCGTCGAGACCGCGGCCGACATGCTGCTGCGTACCGAGGAGCCGGTGACGTCGATCGCCCGGGCGGTGGGCTGGCCGGACCAGAGCCACTTCGCGCGCCGCTTCAAGGCGTACTTCGGACTCAGCGCGACCACCTACCGCAACCGATTCCGCACCTAGACCCGTCTTAGCCGAGCAGCAGCCGGGCCGGGCCGTGCAGGCCGCTCACCCGCTGCCCGGGGAAGATGAAATGCGTGGGACTGACCGCGTCCAGGTGCGGCGCGAGCGTGCCGTACACCTCGACCTCGACCGTGTTCTCACCCTCCCGTAGCGCCGGGCCGACGTCGAACCGGTACGGCGAGCACACCCTGACCCCACACGACCCGCCGTTGACCCGCACCTCCGCGGTGCCGCGCACCCGGCCGAGGTCCAGGAGAGCGGTGTCCGGGCGCTCGTCGAGATGGACGGTGCGGCGGTAGCGGACGCCGCCGCTGTACTCCGGCAGGCCCGAACGCTCCCAGTTGCCCAGCTCGATCGGGCCAGGCCCGGTCTCGATCTCGATCGGGCCGGTGAGGATGGCGCCGCCGGTGTGCCCGGCCTCGGTCACGACGCGCAGCAGGGCCTCGCGCGGTCCGGCCTGGCCGTTGAGGGACACCGCCAGGGGGCCGGTGCCCTCCGCCGCCGGCTGACCGTCGATCAGCAGCTCGGCCGCGCCGCGCAAGGGCACCCGGAGGGCGGTGGCGCCCGGCGGGACCTGGAAGCGCAGCCATTCGACCCGCCCCGCCGTGCCCGGCTCGGCCAGAACGGTCGGCAGCACGACCGGCAGCACGACTGAGGACACGGCCGGTAGCCCGGCCGAGGACGCGGCAGGGCTACCGGTCGAGGCCGTGGCTGGCGGCACGGTCGAGGACGTGGTCGGTGACGTGGGGTCGCCCGGTTCGTTTCGGTCGCCTGACAGCCAGGAGGTGTCGGGGAGGGGGTGCGGGCGGCGCGGCAGGTGCAGGGCGGCGGGGTCGCGGTACTGCGTCCGGTGGATCTCGGCCGCGACCCGTTCGCCGTCGTGCACCGCCCACCAGCCGGGCCCGGAGGTGACGCAGCCGTCGACCAGGACCGGCTCGGCGCCGTCACCGACCCGGACGGTCACCTCGTTCGCGCCGGGCCGCAGCACCCCGGCCAGGTCGTAGCGGCGGACCCGGGGCTTGCGGTGGTCGGCGTACGGGTCGAAGCCGCCCTGCCGGCCCATCTCCACCCCGTTGACCAGCACCTGGCAGGCCGTCATCGAGGCCACCTGGAGGACCGTACCCTTCGGCGTGAACGCGGCGGTCAGCTCGGTCGGGCCCGTCGGACCGGTGATCCATTCCGGGCGTACGTAGTGCTCGGGGTCGGTCACGACGGCGACGTGCGCGCGCAGCCACCCGTCGTCCTCGGGCACCAGCCGGACCTCCAGCAGATGGTTGCCGGGCGAGAGAGGCCGGCGGGCCAACGCCAGGTAGCCCCTGTCGTCCAGGTCGATGTCATGGCCGTCGATCCGCACCGCCTTGGCGGCGGCGGCGCCGACGGCGAGGAACCCGTGCTCCGGCACGGTCAGCTCGGCCCTGAACCGGGCACTCCGCCCCATGGCCACCTGCCCGAAGTCCAGGAATTCCTCCGGCACGTGCCCCTTGGGCCCGAGGTCGAGGCGGTGGATGGGGTCCTTCCTGATGCCGCGCGAGGTCGAGTACACCGCGGGCCGCCACTCCTCGCCGTCCGTCCGCAGACTGCCGTGCGAGCCGAACGTCGCGTACGCGGGCCGCCATTTCAGGCCGTCCACGCGGTGCTCGACCTCCCAGCGGTGCAGGACCGGCCCGGAGTGGCCGAGGTCGCCCCAGGCGTCGTCCAGGGTGGGTACGAGCTCCATCTCCCAGCCGGTGCCGAGATCGAGCTCCCCCGTGGGGGAGGCGGGTTCGATTCCCGCCACCTGCACGCCCCGCTTGCGCTGCTGGCCCGGCTCGTCCTGCTGGCCCTGCTCATTCTGCTGGTCCCGCTCGCCCGTGAAGACGAGCAGTGCGGCGGGCCCGGCGTCGAACGGCACGACGACCTCGGTGTGCTCGCCCTCCACTGTGTACGGCAGCGCGCGCACCCCGCCGCCGAACGGGTCCACCAGCAGCGGCGTCCCGGAGACGCCACGCACTCTCACCGGCATCTCGGCGGCGTATCGGCCGGGGTCGAAGTCGATGGTGGCCGAGTCCCAGCCCTGGTCGATGCCGCGGTCGCCCGGCCGTTCGACCGACACGTGGCTCGCCATGGGGAAGGTGGCCTGGAGGTAGACGATGGTGGCGCCGTCGAACTCCCGTACCAGCGGGGGAACCGGCGCCTCGACCCGGCGCAGCGGCGACAGCAGGGGACCGAGCTCGGCCGTCGTCGCGGCGAAGCGGACCCGCGAGCGCAGCGGCCCCTCCGGGCGCACACCCACGGCGACGACCAGCCCACCCCGATCGGCGAACGCCACGAGCGCCTCTTCCGTGGCAGGGTCGAGCGTCGTGCAGGCGGGCAGCACGATCCCGGCATAGGACTCGCCCGCGACCTCCAGCCGCGTCCGGGCCGCACTGTCCCCAACGGCGCCGCCCCCACTCGCGGCGCTCGCCCCCGCACCGTCCCCGGCCGCGCCGGTCCGGCCGGGCCGGATGGTGGCCCGCTGGACCGAGTCGTCGTCGATCACATCGGCGTCCAGCCCAAGCCGGTCCAGAACGCCAGGAAGCATCCGGAACCAGGCCATCTCCCCAACGATCTCGCGGTACACCTCCTGCGCCCGCGCGGCTTCCGCCCCCACCCCGTCGAGCCGCGTGTCCGCCTGCACTGTCGCAGTAGGCATGAGGACCGCCAGGTCACAGGCGTGCCGGCCCAGCGAGAGCGCCGCGCACAACCGCGTGACGGCGTCGGCGAAGACGTGGTGGTGCCGCCAGTACGGCTGCCGCCAGTCCGTGGCGGGCGGCGCCCACTCCCACCATCCCGCCTTGGTCGTGTAGTAGACGGCGTGCGGGTTGTACAGGGTGGCTCCGGCCCGCAGCCAGGGCAGCAGCCAGTCGAAGGTCTCCTCCAGCGTGCCGCCCCACCCGCTGGAGTGGAACGCCTCGATCCAGGTGCGCGGCCGGTCGTACAGGTGGGCCAGCGAGGAGTGCACTCGCGCGTCACCATGATGGTCCGAGCCCGGCGCGCTGAACCAGCGGTGCGTGCGCGCGTAGTCGGCGTACAGCTGCACGCCCTCCACCGGATGACCGGCACGGGCGGGATCCTGCTGGTCACAGCCGCTCAGCAGGCCGTGGCGGGCGTGCCACTCGGCGAGCGGCCGGAAGAACGCCTCCTCCGCCAGCTCGGCGCGGGTGCGCTGGTAGTCGCGGCGGATCTCGCCCGCCCCCGTGCCGTCCGCCCACAGCAGCGGCAGGTGCGGGGTGAGGTCGTAGCCCCGGCGCTTCTCGAACTCCACGGCGAAGGTGCCCGACCAGGTCGGGACCGCGGGCAGCTCGTCCTGGAAGGAGCCGGCGATGACCCCGCCCAGCCGGTGCCCCAGCCGGCGCTCGAACTCGCCGTGCACCCGGTCGATCAGCGCCGCGCACGCGTCCGCGGACAGGTAGTCGAAGCCGCGGGTGGTCACCGAGCCGTCGGGGGCCAGCCAGCGGCCGGCGAAGCGGGGCTCCTCGTCGACCAGCCGGGCCTGCAGGTCGGCGCCCGAGAAGCCGAGCTGGTCGTAGAACCACAGGGAGATCCCCAGCTCCTCGGCATCGTCGCACACCTGCTCCAGCAGGGCCCACCACTCCTCGGAGAAGAACGGCGGATCGTCGGCGTCGGAGCCGAACATCGGCCCCGACGGCGCCAGGTTGAGTATCACGAGGTTCCACACGCCGCCCTCGGCGAACCGCTCCAGCTGCCAGCGCAGCCGATCGCGTCTCAACCGCTCGCCGCTCCACCACCAGATGGCCGCGGGCGAGTACGCCCGGGGCGGGTCACGCAGGATGTCGGCGAGCGCGACGGGCAGGGTCATGCCAGCTCCAAGGGGTACGCGGCTGCTGAAGCGGCCTAACATTCGCATGTGATTCTCACGTTGTCCAGTGTTACAAAGGAGCCTTCCGGATCATCCTCAGTCCAGTGGAGCCCAGCTCAAAGTGGATGTGATCGATCGTGTTAGATAGCCGGTCGTCTTCGCATCCGGCCTCGTGGCCGGTCTGGCGCGATATATACGTTTTCTTGACGCCCTCACCAGGCGAAACACTCATCTGCCGTCACTAGTGTCGTAGTGCACGATATTGATGGAGGGTGACCGGGATGGTGCTGGCGAAACGGCCGGTCGCTACTGAGGGAACGCTGCGGTCGTGGCTGCTCGAAGGGCTGCAGACCGACCGCAAGCAGATCGAGCACGGCCCGCACGTGAAGCACTCGTGGTGGCGGGTGATGTGCCTGACGGGTGTCGACTACTTCTCCACGCTCGGTTACCAGCCGGGCATCGCCGTGCTGGCGGCCGGACTGCTGTCGCCGCTGGCCACGCTGTTCCTGGTGGCCCTGACGTTGCTGGGCGCGTTGCCGGTCTATCGGCGGGTGGCCGCCGAGAGCCCGTACGGGCAGGGCTCGATTGCGATGCTGGAGAGGCTCGCCCCGCAGTGGTGGGGCAAGTTCTTCGTGCTGGCCCTGCTCGGGTTCGCCGCGACCGACTTCGTGATCACGATGACGCTGTCGGCCGCCGACGCCACCGCGCACCTGCTGGAGAACCCGTTCATGCCCGACTTCCTGGCCGGGCAGCGGGTGATCGTCACGCTGGTGCTGCTGGCCCTGCTCGGCGGGGTGTTCCTGATGGGGTTCACCGAGGCGATCGCCATCGCCGTCCCGCTCGTCTTCGTCTATCTGGGACTGAACGCGGTGGTGGTGGCGACCGGGATCGTGCACGTACTCCAGGCGCCACGGCTGGTGTGGGACTGGGAGAGCGCGCTGAGCGTGAGTTACAGCAGCCCGCTGGCGATGATCGGGCTGTCGCTGCTGGTGATGCCCAAGCTCGCGCTGGGAATGTCCGGGTTCGAGACCGGCGTGGCGGTGATGCCGGTGATCAAGGGCGGCATCGAGGAGCGGATCGCCGGCACCAGGCGGATGCTCACCACCGCGGCATTGATCATGAGCGTTTTCCTGATCTTCTCCAGCTTCGTGACCACCGTGCTCATCCCGCACGAGGAGTTCGCGGAGGGCGGCAAGGCCAACGGGCGCGCGCTGGCCTACCTGGCCCACGGTTATCTGGGCAACTGGTTCGGCACGGTTTATGACATCAGCACGATCGCGATCCTCTGGTTCGCCGGGGCGTCGGCGATGGCGGGCCTGATCAACCTGGTGCCGCGTTACCTGCCCCGGTACGGCATGGCGCCGGAGTGGACCGGGGCCGTGCGGCCCCTCGTGCTGGTCTTCTCCGCCATCGCGTTCGCCATCACGATCATCTTCGACGCCGACGTCGACGCCCAGGGCGGCGCCTACGCCACCGGTGTGCTGGTGCTCATGCTGTCGGCGGCGGTCGCCGTGACGCTGTCGGCCAGGAAGAAACGCCAGCACGCGGCGACGGCCGGGTTCGGCGTGATCTCGGCGGTGCTGGCGTACACGCTGATCGACAACGTCTTCGAGCGGCCGGACGGTGTGAAGATCGCCTCATTCTTCATCGCCGCCATCGTCAGCCTGTCGGTGATCTCGCGGGCGACGCGCTCCACGGAGCTGCGTGTCATCGACGTGCACCTGGACTCGCTGGCCGAGGAGTTCGTCAACGAGGCGTGCGGCGACATCCATGTGATCGCGAACGAGCCGCAGCAGCGCGACCAGGCCGAGTACAACGACAAGCTGCGCGAGACGTGGATCACCCACCGGCTGCGCAGCAACGAGCCGGTCCTGTTCGTCGAGGTGACGGTGCCGGACGCCTCGGAGTTCGAGACCGAGCTGTACGTCCAGGGCGAGGAGCGGTACGGCCACAAGGTCCTGAAGATCGAGAGCTCGGCGGTGCCGAACGCGCTGGCCGCGCTCCTGCTGTACCTGCGGGACCGGACCGGCGGCGTACCCCACATCTACTTCCACTGGACCGAGGGCAACCCGGTCGTGGCGATGCTGCGTTACCTGGTCTTCGGCGGCGGCGACGTGCCGCCCCTCACCCGCGAGGTCCTCCGCAAGGCGGAGTCCGACCCGGTACGCAGACCGCACGTCCACGTGGGCTGAACCGCTTTACTTCACCGGGGAGCAGAGGGCGGCGTCGAAGGCGGCGAAGAGGTGCCGGTCGTCCTTCGGGGTGCCCGTGACGTACACGGTCGCCGCCCGGCCCGCCCGGTTCCGCCCGCTGAGCACCCGCACGCCCGGCAGACCGCCGTCGTGCATGAGGGCGAGGCCGCAGCTCAGCGGGTAGGCGTACAGCCCCAGGCCGTAGCGGCTGCCCGCCGGGTCGGTGGCGGGGACCGTGCCGGTGAGCATGGTCCGCAGGGTCCGCTGGGGGATGGCCTGCCAGAACCGGTTCAGGTCCGCCGGCGTGGAGACCAGCCCGCCGCCCGCCCCGAAGCCGTAGCCGGGCAGCTGGGTGATGTCCGTCTCGCCGCCCTTCGGGTCCATCGGGTTCACGCCGTAGTTGTGTGCGTGCTCGCCACGGATGTCCAGCTCGCCGTTCTTGGGCCAGTACGTACCGGGCAGGCCGCGCAGCACGGTGTCCTCGGTGACCTGGCGGAAGTCCTTGCCCGTCACCTTCTCGATGAGCATGCCCGCGACCAGGAAGTTGGTGTTGGAGTAGAACCAGCGCTCGCCGGGCTCGCCCACGGGCTCGCGGGTCATCGCCAGCGCGAGGTGGTCGACGGGGATCGCGGGCTTGGTCCAGTCGACCAGGTCGAAGTACTCGGGCAGGCCGCTGGTGTGCAGCAGGAGTTGGCGGACGGTGATCGGCCGGCCGTCGAGCGAGCCGGGCAGGTAGTGCTCGACCCGCTCGTCCAGGTCCACCTTGCCCTCGGCCGCCAGGCGCAGCACGGTCACCGCGATGACCGGTTTGGTCACGCTGGCCACGCGGAACCGTCCGTCGGCGCCGACCATCGGCTTGCCGGTGCCACGCTGGGCCGTGCCAGAGGTCCACGTGCTGGTGCGGCCGTTCGCGTCGCGCACCGAGACCACCGCGCCGGTCAGGCCATCCTGTTTGGTCAGCCGGTCGACCTGCTGCTGGACGCCTTCAGTGGTGGCGACGGCGGCCATGGCCGGAGAGGCGGCGCTCAGGAGCACGACGGCGGCCGCGGCTGCTGCGAGGTACTTCCGCATTTTGGACATCTCCTCTTTATCTGGGGTGATGTCCTAATCCTTGGGTCTGTGGCCTTCAAGATCAGTCAGGTTGCCGGGCTACTTGTGGGTAGGGCCCGCACTACTCCAGGGGGCGGAACGCCTTGAGTGTCAGCTCCACCAGGGCGTCGGCGTACTCGGGTGTGAGCGGCCCGGAACGGTGCAGCCAGCGCTGGTAGAGAGGGGCGTAGAGCAGTTCGAGCGCCAGGTCGAGGTCGGCGTCCACGGCGAACTGGCCCGCCCGCTGCGCACTGCGCAGCCGCTCCTTCTTGGCCTCGTCGACGGGGCCGGCCAGCTTCTCGCGGTATTGGGCGGCGAGCTTCGGATCGTGGATGATCTCCGTGTTGAGCGCCCTGATCGGCGCCTCGAAGGCCGGATCGGCGAACTCGGCGACGGTCGCCCGCATGACCATCTTCAGGTCGGCCTCGATGTCACCGGTGTCAGGCAGCGCCAAGCCCTCGGCTCCCTCGCTGAGCGTCAGGAAGGAGTCGAAGATCACCGCGCCCTTGCCCGGCCACCACCGGTAGATCGTCTGCTTGCCCACCCCCGCCCGCGCGGCGATGGCCTCGATCGTGACCTTCGCGTACCCCACCTCGGTGACGAGCTCGCGCGCCGCGTCGAGGATCGCCTGGCGCGACCGTTCGTTGCGGCGGCCGGGGTCCGGCTGCTTGGCGTTGGACATGCGGGTGAGGATAGCAGTAAGGCGAGACGAGACGTTCCGTCTTGACGGAATGGATGAGATCGGGCAAGCTCTGCGTCGCAGCGAGACGAACCGTCTCGTCTTGAAGTCGAGGAGGTGGGGCCTGTGACGAGCACCCGAGTGTGGTTCATCACCGGGGCGTCCCGGGGCCTGGGCCGGGCGTTCGCGGAGGCGGCGCTGGCCGCCGGAGACCGGGTCGTGGCGGCGGCGCGCAACGTCGATCCGCTCGCGGAGCTGGCCGAGGAGCATCCGGGCCGCCTCGTACGCCTGGTGATGGACGTCTCCGACCGCGCGGCGGTGCGGGACGGCGTGGACCGGGCGGCGGCGGCCTTCGGGCGGCTCGACGTCGTGGTCAACAACGCCGGCGGGTTCCTGTTCGGCATGCTGGAGGAGGCCACCGAGGAGCAGATCAGGGCGCACTTCGACGTCAACTTCTTCGGCGCGATCTGGGTGGCCCAGGCCGTGGTCCCCCACCTGCGCAAGCAGGGCTCCGGGCACATCCTGCAGGTCACCTCGATGGGCTCCGGCGGGGGATTCGCCTCGGTCGGCCTGTACGCGGCGGGCAAGTCGGCCCTCGACTCGGTCAGCCAGGCGCTGGCGATGGAGGTCGAGCCGTTCGGGATCAAGGTCACGATCGTTCAGCCGGGCGGGTACGACACCGGACTGTTCACGGTCGGCACCACGGTGACTGAGCACCTTCCCGAGTACGAGCCCCTGCGGACGAAGCTGGCCGAAATGTGGGGCGAGGACGCCGGACCCGCTCCGAGCACGGCGGCGCCCGTCATCATGGAGCTGGTCGATCTTCCGGAGCCGCCGCTGCGGCTGATCGTCGGTGGCCACTCCTTCGACCTCGTGCAGCAGATGGACCAGGCTCGTACGGAGGTGTACCGCGCCTGGGAGCACCTCAGCCGCAAGGCGCCGGGCTGAACGGCCCGTGAGCAGCGACAAATGGCCGAAAATCCGTATATGAGACGGCCCATCCTGGGCCAGGCCGACAGCGTACGCTGCTCTGCATGCGCAGACGGGTGATCGACGACCGGTTCGAGCTGGTGGAACGGCTCGGCGGCGGCGGCATGGGCCTGGTGTGGCGGGCCTGGGACGTGGCCCTGCACCGGGAGGTCGCCCTCAAGGAGGTCCGCCCGCCCGACCCGGACATGGACGAGCGCGACCCCGAGGCCGCCCGCGAGCTGCGGGCCAGGGTGCTCCGTGAGGCCCGCGCCCTGGCCCGGCTCAACCACCCGCACGTCGTGACCATCCACCACATCGTGGACCACGGCGACAGCGGCTATCCGTGGCTCGTCATGGAGTTGGTCTCCGGTGGATCGCTCCAGGAACGCCTCGAACGCGGCCCGATGACACCGCACGAGACCGCCCGCCTCGGCCGCGAGATCCTCTCCGCGCTGCGGGCCGCGCACGCCGTCGGCATCCAGCACCGCGACGTCAAGCCCGCCAACGTCCTGCTGCGGCCGGACGGCCGGTCGGTGCTGACCGACTTCGGCATCGCCGCGGTACGCGAGTCCACCAGCCTGACCGCGACCGGCTCGTTCATCGGCTCGCCCGAGTACATCGCGCCGGAACGCATCAACGGCTACGAGGGCGACCCGTCCTCGGATCTGTGGTCGCTGGGGATGCTGCTGTACGTCGCTGTCGAAGGCCGCCATCCGTTGCGCCGGGCCACCACGCTGGCGACGCTGGCCGCGGTGCTCAACCAGGACGTGCCGCCGCCGCAGCGGGCCGGAGCGCTCGGTCCCGTGCTCGGCTACGTGCTCACGCGCGACGTGGCCGCCCGGCCCGACGCCGAGACGCTGGACCGCATGCTCGCCTCGGTGATCGAGGCCCCCGCGTCGATGCCGCTCGCGCCGCCGGCCTGGGCCCCGGGCCCACCGCTCCCGCAGCCGCCCATGGGCCCACAGCCGACGGGCGGCTCGCCCTACCCACAGGCGACCGGCGGCTCGCCGTACCCGCAGCAGACAGGCGGCTCGCCGTACCCGCACTCGCCTTTAGGCCCGCACTCACCTATGGGCCCGCAGCCGCCCATGGGCTCGCGGCCCACCGGCCCGCAGTACGCCCAGGTGAACACCAGCCCGCCGCTCCCGCGCTCGGTCACCGGCGCCACCCGCCGATCGAAGCGCGGCGCGCACCCGGCCATGATCGCGGTGTCCGCCGCCGTGGTCGTGGTGGTCGGCGTGCTGGTGTGGACGTTCCTGCCCCCGATACTGAACGGCGACGCTGCCGACGACCCGCGCTCCACCGGGTCCGGGGAGCCGACCAGCACCGCCACCAAGTCCGGGCGGAAGCCCAAGACCACGCCCAAGACCACGCCCAAGGCCACGCCCGAGGCCACCGAGACGGCCGCCGCCGACCCGGGCAACCTGCTGGCCCCGGCCGGGATCCGGGCCGCGATCGCCAAGCTGAAGCCGGCGATAGGCGGCACCAAGGTCATCAGAATGGTGATCTACCCCGAGTACGCGAGCGTCCAGGCGCCGGTCAAGGGCGAGAAGGGCGTCTACGAAAACTTCATGTACCGCGACGGCACCGTCTCTCAGCAGCTCGGAGGCAGCACCACGGATGAGGATCCGGTAGACCTGACCAAGTTCAATTGGGACGCCCTGCCCGCCCTGCTCCGCAAGGCGGACCAGGCTCTGGGCGTCCGCAAGCCCACCACCCACTACATCGTCGTGGACCCCGCCTACGAGTTCGTGGGTGCCCGCGAGTCGCTGCTCGTCTATGTGAGCGACAAGTACAACCGGACGGGCTACCTGGTGGCCAACACCAAGGGGAAGGTGATCAGGACCAATCCGGCGTGAGCGCGATGTCCCGCTGCCGCCGCAGCGGTGAGAACACCAGCCAGAGCACCGCGAGCCACGAGCAGGTCACCGCGACCGCCAGGGTCGTGCGGGCGCCGAGCCACGCGCCAAGGGTGCCCGCCAGCAGGCCGCCGAACGGCATGGCGCCGCGAATCAGCCATCTGATGCTCGCGTTCATCCGGCCGAGCAGTTCGGGCGGGCAGATCGACTGCCGGTAGGTGATCTGCAGCACGTTGTACGCGACGGTGGACAGGCGCGAGGCGAACAGCCCCGCCGCCACGGCCAGCACTCCCCAGCCGGGCCCGCCGAGCGGGATGAGCAGCGTGAACCCGCCGAGACACAGCTTGCCCGCCCATAACGCCCTGGCCGGACCCACCCACCTCGCGAACGACGTGGCGAGCACGCCGCCCACGATCCCACCGGCACTGCCCAGCCCCAGCACCAGTCCGAGCGTGGCGGGATCGGCGCCGAGGTCGCCGAGCACGAAGACGACCACAAGAGTGGTGATCATGGCGTCGCAGAGATTGGAGATCGCGCTGCACGCCACGACGCGCCGCAGCACCGGGTGCCCCAGAACGAAGGTGATCCCCTCGGCCGCCGCCTCGCGCATGCGCCAGGGCTCGCGGTCGGCGGGCCGTGGTTCGGGGGTGCGGATCAGCAGCAGGGACGCGATGCCGATCACGTACGAGAGGCAGTCCACGACCATCACCCGAGCCGCTGTGTGCAGCAGCGTCATCAGGCCGCCCGCCAGGGAGGGGCCGACGGCGAGGGCCACCGCGTTGGTCGTGGCGATCTTGCCGTTGCCCTCGATGAGCCGCCGCCGCGGCAGCAGGACCGGCAGGTAGCTCTGGCAGGCGATCTCGAAGACGACGTTGATCGAGCCCACGAGGAAGGCCATCGCGTACAGGTGGCTGATCGTCAGATGGCCCAGCGCCGCCGCGACCGGGATCGAGGCCACCACCGCCCCCCGCGCCACGCCGCAGCCGATCATCAGCGGGCGCTTGGCCACGCGGTCGACGATCATCCCGGCGGGCAGCGTCATGACCAGCCAGGCGGCCGTGGCGCAGGCGGTCAGCACCCCCACCTCGAAGGTGGTGGCGCGGAGCATGGTGACGGCCACGAGGGGGACCGCCAGCGTCGTCACCGCCGCGCCCAGGTCGCTGATGCTCTGCCCGGTCCAGAAGAGCATGAAGTCGCGATTCTTGAGGAGTGTGCCGTCCTGTTCGGATGCCTGCCGGTTGATGGTCACGTAATCGACCGTACGGAAATCATGCTGGCTTACCCCGGGCTGACACGTGGTCCGTCATCCTCTACCCAGAGCGGAAGGGGTGCTGGTCGTGACGGAGCCCGACGGTCCTGCCGTGCGCCCATGGAACCGGCTGGGGCTCCGGATGCGGCTCACGCTCCTGTACGGCGGCTCGTTCTTCGTCGCCGGATCGCTGCTGCTCTGGTCGACGTACCTGATCACGGGGCAGGCCCTGGAGCAGCAGTTCCCCGCGAAGGCCATGAGGGTCGTCGGCGAGCGGGCCGGGCCCGTGCAGGAGGGCGCCGTCAAGAGCGACATGGTCTTCGAGAAGGTGAACGTCCAGCAGCGGGCGGACGGCGTGCTCGACGAGATGCTGCGGTCCTCGGTGGTGATCATGATCGTGATCGGGATCATCGCGTTCGTGCTCGGCTATCTGATGGCTGATCGGGCGTTGCGGCCGTTGGATCGGGTGACGGAGACGGCGCGGCGGTTGTCGGAGAGTACGTTGCATGAGCGGATCGGGTTGCGGGGTCCGCAGGATGAGGTCAAGCGGTTGGCCGATACGTTCGATGCGATGTTGGATCGGTTGCATCGGGTGTTCGAGGCGCAGCGGCGGTTCATCGGTAATGCTTCGCATGAGTTGCGGACGCCGTTGGCGATCAATCGCACGATTTTGGAGGTGTCGCTGGAGGAGCCGGCGGCCTCGCCGGATCTGAAGGCGCTGGCTCGTGCGTTGCTGGGGACCAACGCGCGTTATGAGCGGTTGATCGAGGGGTTGCTGCTGCTGGCCCAGTCGGAGCAGGAGCTCGCCATCCGTAAGAGCGTCGACGTACGCCAGGTGATCCGGGCCGTGGAGGAGCAGCTCGACCTGCAACCCCGCAAGCGGCCGGTCACCCTGCACCAGGACTTGAGCGCCGCCCTCGCGATGGGCGACCCGCTGTTCCTGGAGCGTTGCGTGTTCAACCTGCTGGAGAACGCGATCAAGTACAACGTCCGCGGGGGTGAGGTGTGGTTGCGCCTGCGGCAGGAGGGTGACGAGGCGGTGGTCGTGGTGGAGAACACCGGGCCGCAGGTCTCGCCGTACGAGGTGGACGACCTGTTCGAGCCGTTCCGCCGGCTGCAGGGCGACCGGGTACGGTCGGCACGCGGCGCGGGGCTGGGACTGTCGATCGTACGGGCCATCGTCGACGCGCACGGCGGCACGGTCACCGCCGAGGCGCGGCCGGAGGGCGGTCTCACCGTCACCATGCGGCTGCCCCGGCTGGAGCGCCGAGCAGCCCTGCGAGCCTGAGCAGAGATAACGGGCTGTGCGCGTACGTACATTTTCCGATGCGTTGTATGCCCTCTATGTCTACTGTCTGCCGCATCGAGCGCCGTCCAAGCAAGGTAGGTTCATGCGCGCGCTGACCGTACTCCTCTCCACCGTCCTGGTTTCCGCGACCCTGGCGGCTCCCGCGACCGGTCTCGCCGCCACGAAACCCGCGGCGGCCACGACGGACGTCGTCTATCAACGGGCCGACTTCGCCTCCGGTACGCCCGAAGGGACGGCCATCGGCGAGGGCCTGTCGTTCGCCGCCGCGGTCGGCACCACCACCTACACCGACGCGCTCGGCACCAAGAGCTGGGAGTACGCCCGCTGGACCGGCCCGGAGCGGCCGATCGGCTTCGCCGCCACCGAGCTCATCGCCTCCTGGACCGCCGACCTCCCGGCGGGCAGCTGGCTGCAGGTCGAGGCGCGCACCCGGCACACGGCCGGGCTGAGCAAGTGGTACGTGCTCGGCCGCTGGGCGTACGGAGAGGGCGACATCCGCCGCACCTCGGTGCCCGGGCAGGCCGACGCCGACGGCACCGTCTCCGTGGATACGTTCGTCGCGGCGGCGGACAAGCAGATCAACGCCTACCAGCTGCGCCTCACCTTGTACCGGACGCCCGGCTCCGCCGTGACGCCGACCGTACGGACGCTGGGCGCGATGGCCTCGAACGTGCCCGAGCGCAAGACCGTGCCGGTCAGCCCCGGCGGCGGCGCGTGGGGCACCGAGCTGGCCGTCCCACGTCGTTCCCAGAACGTGCACGAGGGCCACTACCCGGAATGGGACGGCGGCGGTCAGGCCTGGTGCAGCCCGACCTCGACCACGATGGTCCTGGGCTACTGGGACAAGTGGCCGAGCGCGGAAGACACCTCCTGGGTGGATCCGTCCGATCCCGACCCTGAGGTCGACTACGCCGCCCGCTACGCCTACGACCACGCCTACCAGGGCGCGGGCAACTGGCCGTTCAACACCGCCTACGCCGGTCGCTACGGCATGGACGGGTTCGTCACCCGCCTGCGGACGCTGACCGAGCTGGAGAAGCTGATCAGCGCCGGAATCCCGGTCATCACCTCGCAGTCGTTCAAGAAGGGCGAGCTGCCGGGGGCAGGGTACGGCACCAACGGGCACATCATGGTGATCGTCGGCTTCACCGCCGAGGGTGACGTGATCGCCAACGACCCCGCATCCGCCGATGACGACGCCGTGCGGCACGTCTATCCGCGGGCCGCGTTCGAGAACGTCTGGCTGCGCAGCTCCAGCAGCGGCGGCATCGTGTACGTCATCCACCCGCCCGGCCGCGCCCTGCCCGCGACCACGCCGGGACTGCCCGCCAACTGGTGACGCTCAGGATGCTCCCCGGTAGCGGTCGAGGGCGGCGCGGGCCTGCGTGGTGATCGTGTCGATCACCACGCCCGCCGGCTCGATCGAGTCGACCAGGCCCACGCCCTCGCCCGCGAGCAGCGCCATCTCCTCCAGGTCGCCGGTCGTCAGGCCGCGCATCGGGACCAGGAAGGAGAACTTGTGCATCTCCACCGGCTCCCCGTTGACCACCGTGTGCCCGATGACCTCCAGCCCCGAGGTGTCGCGCGGCACCTCGTCCGCCCGGTCGTGCCACTCGCGGACGACCCGGTTACGTAGCACCCGCGTCGGATTGAACGCCGGATGCTCCGGGCCGAAAACCGGCGTGCGCGCGGTGTCGGTGCCTCTTGCCGTCACCAGCCGGCTCTTGTAGCCCTCGTGCGCCGCCGACTCGGTCGTGGCCACCAGCCGCGTACCGATCCAGGCGCCGTCGGCCCCGAGCATGAGCGCGGCGGCCAGCCCCCGGCCGTCCGCGATCCCGCCGGCCGCCAGGACCAGCGCCGGGGCGACCGCGTCGACCACCAGCGGGACCAGCGCGAACGTCGGCAGGGTCGCGTAATTGTGCCCGCCCGCCTCCAGCCCCTGCGCCACCACGACGTCCACCCCGTCGTCCACCGCCCGCTTGGCGTCGTCCACCGAGCCGACCTGCTCGAAGACGCGTACGCCCGCACCGTGCAACTGCCCGATCCAGCTCTTCGGCGGATGCCCCCAGTGGAACGACGCCACCGCGACGCCGGCCGCGCAGACGGCGTCGATCTGCTCGGGCTTGGCGAAGGGGGTGACGAAGTTGACGTTGAACGGCCCGGTCGTGCCGGCCCGTACCGCTTCGATGGTCTCGACCATGGCGGCGGTCGGCATCAGTCCCACCCCGAGCGACCCCAGCGCGCCGGCGTCGCTCACCGCGATGGCCAGCTCCGGCAGCATCCCGGCGAACGCCATGCCGGCCTGCGCGATCGGGGTGGTCAGACCGTACGCCTCGGTGAAGCGTGTCCGCAGTTCCATATGGGCGCCTTTCCCCTGTGTAGCTATATCTCCTGACAAAGGGGCGTTCCATGCCGTTCCAACTGAACACATCCGACCTATTGACTCGCCTGACCGTCGGTGGTCATATCGAGAAATATTAGGAAAGTTTGTTAACGAGCGCACGTCACAGGGAGCTGCGCCATGTCCAGAACGGTGCCTGTCTTAGCCGTACTCGTCCTCCTGGCGACGATATTGATCGGAGGTGTAGCGCAGGCAGCAACCAACCGGTACGAGGCGGAGGCCGCCACGATCTCCAAGGGCGTCCTGGAGACCACCCACACGGGTTTCTCCGGCACCGGCTACGTCAACGGCGACAACGTCTCGGGCAGTTACCTGGAGTTCGCCGTCACCGCCCCCTCGGACGGCAGCGCGACCCTCGACCTGCGCTACGCGAACGGCACCACCACCAACCGCCCCGCCACCATCGCGGTCAACGGCACGGCGATCGCCACCGGCCACGCGTTCACCAGCACGGGCACCTGGGACACCTGGACCACCGCAACGCTCACCGCGACGCTGCGCGCGGGCGCCAACACGGTCCGGGTCACCGCGACCACCGCCAACGGCAACCCCAACCTGGACTTCCTCGACGTCGCCCCCTCCAGCACCCAGGACATCGCCTACCAGGCGGAGAGCGCCGTACTCTCCCAGGCGGCGGTGGCCACCAACCACACCGGCTTCACCGGCACCGGCTTCGTCGACTACGTCAACACCACCGGCGGCTACGTCGAGTGGACCGTGAACGCCCCCGAGGCGGCCACCGCGACGCTGACCCTGCGCTACGCCAACGGCACGAAGGAGAACCGCCCACTGGACATCTCGGTCAACGGCACCGTGGTCGCGGCCGGCAAGGCGTTCAGCCCCACGGCGAACTGGGACACCTGGGTCGACCTCCCCATCACCGCCCAGCTCAACGCCGGGGCGAACACGGTCAGGGCGACCGCCACGGCCGCCACCGGCGGGCCCAACCTCGACAAGCTCACCGTCTCCGGGCCCATCGACTCCCACCCGCCCACGGCCCCCGGCCAGCCGAGCCAGACGGCCATCACCTCGTCGAGCGTCACGGTGACCTGGGCGGCCTCGGCCGATGACGTGGGCATCGCCTCCTACGACCTGTTCGGCGATGGGAGGCCATGCGGCACCGTCTCGGGACAGACCACCACGGGCACCTGTACGGGCCTGAGCGCCGACACCGACCACGCCATCCACGTCGTCGCGCGAGACGCGGCCGGCAACGCCTCCCCACCGAGCCCCGATCTCACCGTCCACACCCCTGTCGCGCAGAACCCGTACGGCGACCCGTACCTGGTCCCCATGTTCGACGGCACCACGCTGAACGGCTGGACCCCGCACGCCGCGGCCGGCTGGACCGTACGCGACAACGCCATCCACGGCACGGGTACGGCAGGCAGAGGCTGGATCTACTACAACAAGCAGCAGACCGGCACGTTCCGCTGGATCTTCAGCGTCCGGCAGGTGTCCGGCGACCACGCGCCGACCGTGCTGATCTGGGGGACTACCACGCCGATCAGGGACGCCCTCAGCGCCATCCAGTTCCAGCCGCCCAACGGCGGCCACTGGGACTACCGCCCCGGTCACAACAACGGCGGCGGCAGCCTGTTCACCCAGTTCCCGCACACCAAGTGGGACATCCACAACTGGAGCCAGTGCGAGCTCGTGGCCAACCAGAGCACCGGCGAGGCGAAGATGGCCTGCTGCCCGATCACGGCGGGCACGCCCACGTGTACGGCGGTCAAGGTGCTGGCCTTCAAGGACACCACCGCCGGGCAGACCGGCCCGCTGGCCATCCAGATCCACAACAGCGGCATCCAGGACGAATACCGTGACCTCTACCTGGAGTCCCCGGTGGTGGTGAACCCGGACGGCTTCATCACGACGGGCTGACCGAACGGGATCCCCGGCTTCCCGATGATCTCGGGAGGCCGGGGACCTGATCCCGAGCCCTGGGGCCCCTACCTCGGGCGGCGGCCCTTCGCTCGGGTCAGCACGATGATCGCCCCGGCCACGGCGGCGAGGAGCGCCACGCCGCCGACCGCCCACGGCAGGCCGCCGCTCCCGGAGTCCGTGGGTGCGGGTTCGGAGGGTGCGGCGGCGGCCTTGGCGGCGCGGAAGACCACGTCGGAGCAGGAGTAATAGGTGTCTGGCGTGTCGGAGTTCTGCCAGATCGTGTAGATCAGGTGACGGCCGCTCTTGCCTGCGGGCAGCCGCCCTTTCATGACATACGAGCCGTCCGCCAGTGCCGGATCGGTCACCTTGAGGAAGGGCTGCTTCTCCAGGTCGGACCACTTGAGGGCGCGAGACGGGTCGTAGCCGTCCGCCGTGACGTACAGCCGGAAGGTCCCCTGGTGCGGGATCGTGCCGCGATACCTGAAGGTGAACCCCGCTCCAGCCGTCAGCTTGGTGGCGGGCCAGTCGGCACGGGCGAGGTCGAGGCCGCCGAAGCCCTCGATGCCGCCGCTGCACAGCTTCCCGTCCGGGATCACCTCGCGGTCCCGGCCCGCGACGTCCGCCACCCTGAGGTTGTCCCACTCGTCGGGCAGTTCCGTACCGCTCACCGCCAGGGCGGCCGTACAGGCAGGGGACTTCTTCGTCAGCGGGCTGTCGGTGCCGCAAGCCGCCGCCCGGCTGAGCGGGTTCTCCAGCGCCCCATGGGCGCCGGCCGGTGCGGCGGGCAGCAGCGGGCCGCCGGCGAGCAGGCCGAGCGCGACGACGGCCACGCCCGCGATCCGGCGACGACGCACGCCCACGTGGCAGACCTCCTCGGCTCGCGACACCCGTCCTGCGTAGAGGTACGGACCTCCGGCCGCACAGGTTCACCCGAGCGGCTGCCCGTACCCGGAGAGAGCCGCGATCGGCTATCCGGACTCGGCGGAGAACCGGTAGAACTCCTGGAGGACCCGCGCGGCGGCGTCCTCGCCGACCTCGGGACACACGTACCCGCCGGCCGCGATGTGCGCGCACAGCTCCGGGTCCGGCCGCAGGTGGTGGGCGCGCAGGTAGTAGGTGACCGTGTCGGTCCAGACGTACGTCCCGTCGGTGCGGAAGCTCAGCGGCACCACCTCGCCGCGCGCCGGCTCGACCCGGTCCACGTCCAGTCCGGTGGTGCCCAGGATCGGCGTGCCCGCCTCCAGGTAGCCGGCCAGCCGTTCGCGCTCCTCCGGGCTGTCCACCAGCGGATGACCGGGCTCGAAGTACGGAACCCCGTCCAGGACGCCGTCGAACACCCGAGCGACCATGATCATGGCCTGTTCCCCTCCGGACGAATGGACGGCTGCCAGCCGATGATCGCATAGCGGCTGATGAGCTGCTCGGTCACCTCAGGAACCGCCGAAGTGGTGGACGGGCTCATGGGTCAACGGCACGTCACCGGTCGCGTGGTCGCCGATCTGGTACAGGCGGTCGAGCACCTCGTCGTGCCACGCCTGGCGACCCAGCCGCTCGAACTCCGGCCGCAGCGCCTGGATCCGCTCGGTGAACAGGTCGATGTCCTCGCGGGTGAGCTGGTTGTCGATCCACTCGCCGTCGTCGTCCATGTAGTGCCAGGCGAAGTCGTTCTGGGCGTACTCGATCTTGTCGAGGCCGAACGAGAAGGACCTGCTGAGGTCGATCCCGCCCACCCCGTCCCTCCCGTGCGCGAGCCAGTTGCCGCCCCTGCGGTCGGTGTTGCCGACCAGGGCGTCGAGCAGACCGAGCCGCCTTCCCCCCGTACTTTCGTAGAAGGGCAACATCTCGCCCCTGATCTCGGACCGGTCCACGCCGTCCATGAACTGCATGTAGACCGCGTCCCGGTTGAACGGATCCCTGATGACGTGCGGTACGGGGGCGCCGACCATCCGCCCGACGAGGGAGGCGAGCAGGTCTTTTTTCACCGTGACATGCCCATAGAGATGAAGTTTCCGGATCAGGACGGTGCCGTCGCGGAACCGGACCGTCTGCACCACTCCATGCTGGCCACCGGCCAGGAACTTGGGCTGCGGCTTCTCCTGCTCCAGCTTCGCCTTCAGCGTCTCCTCGTTGAGCGCCCCCGGCGGCAGCTCGGGGCTCGGCCGGGCCATGTCCGCCGGGACGGCCGGCTGCTGGTGCGGCTGCTCCGGCCGGGTGTGGTGCCACTGGCCGTCGTCGCGGAAGATCGGCCGGCCGTCGGGGCGGTACTGGGGGATGCTCCCGGTGTGCGCCTGCCGGTCGGCGCCGATGTAGACCAGCTTGTCGGCGGCGATGACCTCCCGGCCGGTGAGGTCGGCGAGTTGCCGCACCGCGACGCGATTCAGGTCGAGGTCGCAGCCCAGGAGGCGCAGCTTGGCGGTGGGGTCGGCCCGCACGGCCGGGTCGTGGGCGAGCATCGTGCCCACGTCGCGGCTCGACAGCCGCTCGTCACCGATGTAGAAACCGTGGCGGTCGGTGCGGATGCCCACGTCGATGACGCCGGGCGTCTGCCGCAGCAGTCGCATGTCCGCGCTGGGCATGACCGCCCGGCCCGGGTCCCGGTACCAGACGCCCGCGGCGACCTCGTGCCTGCTCTGCCGGATGATCTCCCGGTGCCTGGGCGTGAGCACCGGCACGGCCGTTCCGCCGCCGCCGGTTTCGGCCCGTCCGGTCCCCTCGGGCGGCGGCCGGCCCGGACCGTCGTGCGGGTCCTGGCCGAAGTGGTACGCGGGCGCCCGCTGATCAGCCGGACGCCCCGTGCCCTCCAGCCGGGCACCCTCCGCCCGCGTGCCCTCCAGCCGGGTGCCGTCCAGTCGCGGCGCCTCTCCCAGGCGCGGCATGCGCAGGCCGTCGGCGACGCGCGGGCCCGCGTAGCCCGCTCTGCCGTCGATGCCGCCCACGAAGCCCGCCACTGCCGCCTTGGCCAGCACCTCCGGAGTGAGCTGACCGCTCTCGTAGAGCATGGGGATCGAGCCGATCACCGAGGCCACGCTGCTCTGGGTCGCCACTCCGCCCACGGTCTGGGTCAGGAACGCGGCCACCCGCTCGCGCGCCGTCAGCTCCTCCTTCAGCACGACGCCGCCCAGCAGTCGCGGACCGCCGACCTTGGCGATGATCCCGCCCAGCCCGGCGAACGCCAGCCCGGTCAGCAGCCCGCCCTCCACCGCCGCGGCCGTCTTGCCGCCGTCCCATTCGTGCCGCTTCCCCTCGGCGAACTGCCAGAGCTGGGTGCCGCCGTCCAGTCCGACCATGAACGCGATGCTCAGCAGCAGCAGCTTGGCGATCGTCCGGACGTTCAGTCTGGCCATCGAGCAGGCGGGCCCGATGGACAGGAACGAGGCACCGCCCGTGGCGGGCCCGAACGCGTAGGACCGCAGCAGCAGGAAGGCCAGCAGGATCAGGCAGAGCGCGATGTACTTCTGCGTGTAGTCGGTGTCCAGGCCGTATGACTCAAGCTGTTTCGCCGCCGCCTCACAGGCCTTGGCCAGCTCCTCCACGTACGCGGGATCGTCGGTGGTGAACTTCTCCCAGTAGCCGCACAGCGCGGTGGCCGCCGGGCCGACGGCGTAGGCCAGCACGTGGTTGAGCGCTTCGTCCCCCTGGCCGCCCGCTGTGCGGCACATCCCGGCCGCACCGCGCAGGTCGGCGGCTCGCGCCAGGCTCTCCTCGCCGTCGCCCTGCGGGTAGTCCATGCCGACGACCCAGCCGAGTACCGGTTCCACGTACGGGAACGCGGGGCCGAGCAGGGTCTTCAGATCCACGCCTCAGACCTGCGGATACAGGTGATTGGCCCGCTCGTAGTTGCGGGCCGCCGTGTCGACCTGCTCCGTCAGGTCGTCGACGCTCTTCGCGCCCTGGTGGAAGTCCTCAAGGAGGTCTTCGAGGGTGCCGGTGAACCGGGCGGCGAACTGCCGGCCGTACTGGTCCTGTCCCCACGGGGCGCTGTCGAGCACGGACCGCACGAGCCCCCTCGCCTCACGCAGGGTGGCGGCGGGAGCGCACCAGTCCGTGCCCGCCCGGCGCATCTGGCCCCAGGCGACGTCGAACCCCTGCGCCCACTCGCTCATCGACTCTCCCCGCGCTGGAGTGGCGTGTCCGGCAGCAGCCGGTCAAGGTCGAACTCGCCGCCGAACAGCTGCTCGGCCGACATCCCCTCGGGAACGAGCGGCGCCATCAGCTTCCGCGACTGCTCGGCGACCCGCGCGTTGGCCTCGGTGATCTGGTCGAGGACCGCCTGGGCCAGCTCCGACGGGGAGAACCGGGTGTAGACGCGGGGATGGAAGACGACCTCGTCGATCCGGCCCTGCGGACCCGCCGTCACGGTCACGTTGCCGTCGGAGACCGTGGCCGTGACCTCCCGGAGCTGGGCGTGTGTCTCCCGGACCTGGCTGACTTGCCTGCCGAACTCCGCCACCAGACCCTCGATGGCCGCCTGCAAGTCATCGTGCATTCAGCATCCCTTCACTACCGAGACCCCCATAGTCCCATATGTCACACGAAATCGCAGGAAACCGCCCAGCAACACTCTTGTATTATTAATAAAATACGAATAATGTCTCCCCTCAACCGGAACCCGCAGGTCAGGCGTTCCGTTCGAAGGGAGTCAGCATGGGATCGAAGATTCCCAGGGGCCCGGCTGGGAGTGCCAAGGGATCAACTACCACTGGTTGAATCTAGTGGTTTGCTCTCGCGGTCCCGTCTGGGTGAGGGGAGGCCGGTAGCGTGTGGCTGGTTGATGGCAGCCCAGCCCGCTATGCCGCGTGTGGCGATGTTGCGGGCTGCGATGTGGTCGGCGTGCCCAGCGAGGCCACACCTGGTGCAGACGAACCGTCCCCGCGCGGGTCGATTCGCCCGGCTGATGTACCCGCAGTCCGGGCAGGTCTGGGAGGTGTAGGCGGGGTCGACCAGGATGAAGGCGATCCCGGCGCGGGCGGCCTTGTAGCGGGTGAAGGTGATCTGCTGGGCGAAGGCCCAGGTGTGCAGGGTGCGCCGCTGGAGCCGGTGAGCCCTTACCCGGCTGCGGATGCCCTGAAGGTCCTCCAGGGCGATGCCGCGGCCGGTGCGTTCGGCTTCGCGCACCACATATTTGCTGATTTGGTGGTTGAGGTCGGTCATCATCCGGTGTTCACGCCCGGACAGGCGGCGCAGCACCCGCCGCGCCGCCGACGTGCCCTTCTTCTGCAACCGGCGGCGTTGCCGGTGCCGCCGCTCCCGCAGGGTGCGGACGTGGCCATTACCGCCGATCGGGCCGGGCAGCTCGGTGCCGGGCAGCGCCACACCGTCGGAGGTGACCGCCAGGTTCGCCACCCCTTGATCCACCCCCACGAAGCCGCCGACCGGCTCACGCACCACCGGTCGGGGCAGGGTGAGGGCGACCTGCAGCAGCCACACCCCGCGCCGGCAGATCAGGTCGGCCTCACCCACCGGCAGCGCATCCACGGCTTTGAGGTCATCTGGCCGACCGGTGTAGGACACGGCGACGCGGCCGGTGGGCGTCCACAACGACACGGTACGGGCATCACGATTCCAGCTCATCAACCGGGCGTCGTAAGGGACAGCGCCGTGCGGGGGGAAGATGTGAGCCCGTTTCTTGGAAGCGCGCCGGTTGGCATAGGCGCCGGCGACCCGGGCGATCGCCCGCACGGCCGCTTGCGCGCCCAGCCCGGCCACCTGCGCGCGCACCTCGTAGTAGGCCAGCCGGTGCAGCTCCACTACCGCGAACGTGCGGTGCTGCCAGGCCAGGCGGGAGACGAGGGTGGCCGCCTGATTGCACAACAGCACCGCCGCCGCCAGCGCCCCAGCCTGGGCCGGCGCGGGTGTGAGCCGCAGTTGCACGATCGAGGGCAGGCCGTGGCGTTTGGTGGCGGAGCGGCGGATCGCCATCGCGCACCTCCTGTCACAACGTCCTCACCCACCGCTCACATTACCGAACGTGACCGATAGTTTCCATACTGTTTTCGAAAGGAGGGGTGGCGCTTCCTCCCGGCCCTGAAGGACCGGGTCTCCGCGCCACCATTCAGATGAAGCACGACCGAGTACATTTCGGCGCCGACTACAACCCCGAGCAGTGGTCGCCGGAGGTCTGGCGCGAGGACATCCGCCTCATGCGCGAGGCGGGCGTCACCATCGTCACGCTCGGCGTCTTCTCCTGGGGCCTCGTCGAGCCCGAGCCGGGGGTCTACGACTTCGGCTGGCTGGACGAGGTCATGGACCTGCTCGGCGACGCGGGCATCGAGGTCAGCCTGGCCACGGGCACCGCGTCGCCGCCTGCCTGGCTGTCGCGCCTGCATCCCGAGACGTTGCCGGTCACCCGCGACGGCGTGCGCCTGTCGCCGGGCTCGCGCCAGCACTACTGCCCCAGCTCCCCCGTCTACCGCGAGGCGGCCGTGAATCTGGCCGTCCAGCTGGCCAAGAGGTACGGCGGGCATCCCGCGCTGGCCATCTGGCACGTCGGCAACGAGTACGGCTGCCACATCCAGGAGTGCTACTGCGAGGTCTCCGCAGCGGACTTCCGTACCTGGCTGCGCGAGCGCTACGGCGACCTCGACGCGCTCAACGCCGCCTGGTCCACCACGTTCTGGAGCCAGCGGGTCGCCGACTGGGCCGACGTGCTGCCGCCCCGCGCGACCTCGACCCTGCGCAATCCCGCGCAGGATCTCGACTACCGCCGCTTCAGCTCCGACGCGCTGCTGGCCTGCTACCGGGCCGAGCGGGAGGTGCTCCAGCAGCTGACCCCCGACGTGCCGATCACCACGAACATCATGGGCATGTGGGAGCCGGTCGCCGACTACGCCTCCTGGGCGGCCGACTTCGACGTGGTGGCGCTCGACATCTACCCCGAGCCGAAGGACCCCGGCGCGCACATCGACGCGGCCTTCTTCCACGACCAGATGCGCTCCCTGGGCGGCGGCCGGCCCTACCTGATGATGGAGACCGCGACCAGCGCGATCAGCTACCGCCCGCCGAACCGGCCGAAGCGGGACGGACTGAACCGGCTGTGGAGCCACCAGGCGGTGGCGCGCGGCGCCGACGCGGTCATGTACTTCCAGTGGCGGGCCTCGGCGGGCGGCGCGGAGAAGTTCCACTCCGCGATCGTCTCCCACGGCGGCGCGGACAACCGGATCTTCCGCGAGGTGGCCGGGCTAGGCGCCGAGCTGGCGGCGCTGTCCGGCATCGCGGGCTCGCGGGTGCGCGCCGACGTGGCGATCGTGCACGACTACGCCAACTGGTGGGCGCTGGAGCTGGACGCCCGGCCGGGCGAGCTGAAGGTACCCGAGCGGGTACGCGCCCACTACGCGCCGCTCTGGCGGGAGAACGTCACGGTCGACGTGGTGACCCCCGAGGCGGACCTGTCGGCGTACAAGCTGGTCGTGGTGCCGAACCTCTACCTGTGCACCGACGCGGCGGCCGACAACCTGCGCGGCTATGTCGAGGGCGGCGGGCACCTGCTGATGTCGTTCTTCAGCGGGATCGTCGACGAGTGCGACCGTATCCGGTTGGGCGGCTACCCCGGTGCCTTCCGGGAGCTGCTCGGGCTGCAGGTGGAGGAGTTCTGGCCGCTGAGTGAGGGCGAGAGTGTGGGCCTGACCTCGGGCGGGAGCGCGGACCTGTGGGCCGACCACGTCGTGCCGGAAGGTGCCGAGGTCCTGGCCGCCTACACCGGCGGCCCGCTGGCCGGGTCGCCGGCGATCACCCGGCACGCCTTCGGCCTGGGCACCGCCACCTACCTCGGCACGCGCCCCGACGAGACGGCCATGCGTGAGCTCGTCCGCGACGCACTGCGGCTGGCGGAGGTCGAGCCCGTCCTCCAGGGGGTGCCCGACGGGGTGGAGGCCGTACGGCGTGGGACGCACCTGTTCCTGCTCAACCACGGTGACCGGCCTGTGAGCGTGGCCGGGGTGGAGCTGGCTCCCCATGATGTCGTCGTACTGGCAGGGTCATGAGCGGGCGTTTCGCGGGCAGGACGGCCGTCGTGACCGGTGGCGCGTCGGGGATCGGCGCTGCGACGGCCGCGCGGCTGACCGCTGAGGGCGCGTCCGTCCTGGTCGTCGACGTCGTCGCGGAACGGCCGCCGACGGGCGCCGGATATCTGCGCGGCGACGTGGCCGAGGAGGAGACCTGGGACCGGGTCGCCGAGTGGGGGCCGATCGACGTGATCGTCAGCAACGCGGCCGCCGCCGAGGTGGCGCCCGCCCACCAGACCACGCTGGAGTCGTGGAACCGGCAGCTCGGCGTCAACCTGACCGGCACCTTCCTGGCCGCCCGCAGGCTGCTGCCCGGCCTGGCCACCAGGGGTGGCGCCATGGTGGTCACCTCCTCCGTGCACGCGCTCGTCGGCCTGCCAGGACACCCCGCCTACGCCGCCGCCAAGGGCGGACTGACCGCGCTCACCCGGCAGCTGGCGGTCGAGTACGGCCCCGCCGTCCGCGTCAACTGCGTCCTGCCCGGGCCGATCATGACGCCCGCCTGGGACCGGGTGGACGAGGCGGGCCGGGCGGACAGTGTCAAGGCCACCGTGCTCGACCGGTTCGGCACGCCCGAGGAGGTGGCCGCGGTGATCGCCTTCCTGGCCTCGCCGGAAGCCTCGTTCGTCACGGGAGCCTGCGTGGTCGTGGACGGCGGCTGGAGCATCGTGAAGGACTCGGCGTGATGGCCGCCTACAGCGGGCGCGGGCTCCACGGGCAGACGGTCGAGGCCATCGCCTCGATGATCTTCGGCGGGGAGTTCAAGGCGGGCGACAGTCTCGACGTCAACGCCCTGCAGGAACGGCTCGGCGTCAGCTCGACGGCGCTGCGCGAGGCGATGAAGGTCCTCACCGCCAAGGGACTCATCGCGGCCAAACCCAAGCTCGGCACCTATGTACGCCCGCGCGCCGACTGGAACCTCCTCGACGGCGACGTGATCCGATGGAAGTTCGCCGGGCGCCCCGACCCGGGCTTCCTGCGCGACCTGCACGAGCTGCGCTCGATCGTCGAGCCCCAGGTCGCCCGGCTGGCCGCGCTGCGCCGCACCCCCGAACAGCTCGACGCGCTGCGGAAGGCGCTGGACGCGATGGCCTCCGCCGCCGACCCCGTCGCGGCCGACCTGGACTTCCACCGGGCGCTGCTCGCGGCGGGCGACAACGAACTGCTCATCCGCATGGAGGTCGTCATGGGCGCGGGCCTGGCCGGGCGCGACCGGCTCGTCCACGGCTCCAGCGGCAGCGACGACCCCGTACCCAGTCATTTGGCGGTGCTGACGGCCATCGAGAGACAGGACGGCGAGGCCGCGGCGGCGGCGATGCGGGACCTGCTCGACAAGGCGTGGCGCGACCTGGAGGAACTGCTGTGAAGATCACCAGGATCGAGACGTTCCCGGTGCCGCCGCGATGGCTGTTCTGCCGAGTGGAGACCGACGAGGGCATCGTCGGCTGGGGCGAACCCGTCGTCGAGGGACGGGCCGAGGTCGTGCGGGCCGCGGTGGACGTACTCAGTGAATATCTCCTCGGTCAGGACCCGCTGCGGATCGAGGACCACTGGCAGGTGCTCACCAAGGGCGGCTTCTACCGGGGCGGCCCCGTGCTGTCCAGCGCCGTCGCGGGGCTCGACCAGGCGCTGTGGGACATCGCCGGCCAGCACTACGGCGCGCCCGTGCACGCCCTGCTCGGCGGGCCGGTCCGCGACAAGGTCAGGGTCTACGCCTGGGTCGGCGGCGACGACCCCGGCGAGCTGCGGGAGGAGATCGACAAGCAGGTCGAGGCCGGGTTCACCGCGGTCAAGATGAACGGCTCGGGCCTGATGCCGCGCTCGCTCACCGTCACCGACCTCGCGTCCGTGGTGGGCCGGGCGGAGGTCGCCAGGTCGGCCCTCGGCCCCGGCCGCGACTTCGCGATCGACCTGCACGGCCGCGCCACGACCGCCAACGCCAGACGTATCCTCGCCGCCGTCGCCGACCTGCAACCGCTGTTCGTGGAGGAGCCACTGGCCCCCGACCACCTGCACCGGCTCCGCGACCTGACCGCCGCGACGGACGTGCCGATCGCGCTCGGCGAGCGCCTCTACTCCCGCACCGACTTCCTGCCGCCGCTGACCTCCGGCCTGGCCGTGGCCCAGCCCGACCTGTCCCACGCGGGCGGCATCTCGGAGGTCAGGCGGATCGCCGCCCTCGCCGAGACGTTCGACGTGCAACTCGCCCCGCACTGCCCGCTCGGCCCGATCGCGCTGGCCGCCAGCCTGCAGATCGGCTTCGCCACGCCCAACTTCCTCATCCAGGAGCAGAGCGTGGGCATCTACCACAACAGCGGCGCCGAACTCCTCGACTACGTCCTCGACCCCGCCCCGTTCACCTTCACCGACGGCCACGCCCACCGCACCACGCTGCCCGGCCTGGGGGTGACCATCGACGAGCAGGCGGTACGGCAGGCCGCCCGCCACCCGCACGCCTGGCGCAACCCGGTCTGGCGGCACGACGACGGCTCGATGGCGGAATGGTGAGGCTGCTTACTCCGCCATCGGCTGTCGCTTTCTCGGCCATCGGCTGTCTCTGACGATCAGGCTCGGGCGGTCACCACGCTCGCCGAGGTCTCCGCGTGGACGCCGTGCCCGTCCGTACAGTGGGCCAGGTTCGCGCGGACGGCCGCGTACAGGGATTGGCGATGGACGGAGATGTGCGGGCCGACCGCCGAGAAGTCGAAGAGGCAGCACAAGGCGTCCGGTCCGCCGGGAATGGTGACCGGCACCGTCCACTCGCGCAGCTCGACCCGGCCGAAGCCCGCCTCCTCCACCAGGGCGGCGACCTCCTCCCCGCTCAGCGACCACGGCTCCTCGAACAACGCGGCCGGTCCGGGACCGAGCACGGCGCCGACCGCGTCGTGCAGGGCGCGGAAGAGCGGATTGCGGCGGAGCGGTGACCAGGTGGCGATGGCGATCCGCGCGCCGGGACGGGCGGCCCGGCGCATCTCGGCCACCGCGGCCCGCCGGTCCGGGACGAATTGGAGCGCCTGCTGCATGGTGATCAGGTCGAACGCCTCGTCGGACACATGCAGGGGGGCCGCGCCGCACTCGACGTACTGGATCGGGGCCCCGCTGACGGGCGGCTCCTCCCGCGCGAGCGCGAGCATGGCCGGGCTCGGGTCGGTGCCGACCACGGCCCCGCCGTCGCCCACGGCCGCCGCCATGACGCGGGCCACCGTGCCCGGCCCGGTGCCGATGTCGAGCGCCCTGGCTCCCTGGGCGGGAGCCAGCTCCTCGACCAGCCGGTACGCCCAGGGCCGGAAGATCCCCGGCACCAGGACCTCCTGGTACGGGCGGACCTGGCGGGTGTCGGCGGCCTCGTACACCGTGCCCGGGGTCTGCTTGCCCGGCCGGGAGCCGCGCGCCTGTTCCAGAGTCGTGGCCAGGACCTCGACCTCGTCGGCCGAGTTGTACAGGTAGAAGGAGGCACGGATGGCCGCCGGGATGCCGAAGCGGCTGCACGCGAGCTGGGCGCAGTGATGGCCCGAACGTACCGCGATCCCCGCCTCGTCCAAGGCCGTGCGCACCTGCTGGAGCGGCATGCCGTCCACGACGAAGGAGAGCAGCGGCAGTCTGTCGCTGGTGTCCGCCGGCCCGATGAACCGGATGCCGGGCACCTCGCCGAGCCGGTCCAGCGCGTACTCGATCAGTGCCTGGTCGTGGGCGGCGACCGCGTCCATCCCGATCTCCGAGAGGAAGTCGCAGGCGGCCCCCAGACCGACCGCCTGCGCCACCGGCGGCGTCCCGGCCTCGAACTTGAGCGGCGGCGCGGCGTAATGCATGGCGTCCACGCTGACCGTCTCGATCATCTCGCCGCCGCCGAGGAAGGGCGGCAGCGCCGCCAGCAGCTCGTGCCGGCCCCACAGCACGCCGATCCCGGTGGGCCCGCACATCTTGTGCCCGGAGAACGTCACGAAGTCGGCCCCGAGCGCGGCGACGTCCACCCCGAGATGCGGAACCGACTGCGCCGCGTCGACGACCAGCAGGGCGCCGACCTCGGCCGCGCGGGCCGCGATCGGCGCGATGGGGTTCACGGTGCCCAGGATGTTCGAGGCGTGCACGACGGCCACGACCTTGGTCCGCTCCGTGACCAGCTCGGCCAGGCGGGACAGGTCCAGCCGGCCGTCGTCGGTGATGCCCAGATAACTGACCTTCGCTCCCACGCGTTCGGCGAGCAGCCGCCAGGGGATGAGGTTGGAGTGGTGCTCCATCTCGGTCAGGACGATCTCATCGCCGGGACCGACCCGGAGCCGCCCGTCGCCCCACATCAGCGTGTTGGCCAGGAGATTGGTGGCCTCGGTGGCGTTCTTGGTGAAGACGATCTCCTCGGCGCGGGGCGCGTTGACGAAGGCCGCGACCTTGCGCCGGGCCCCTTCGTACAGCTCGGTCGCTTCCACGGCCAGGCGGTAGACGCCACGGTGCACGTTGGCGTTGGCGCGCGTGTAGTAGTGGCTGAGGGCGTCGAGCACCACGGCCGGCTTCTGCGTGGTGGCGGCACTGTCGAGGTAGACGGGTGGACGGGATCCGTCAGCGGCTGTCTCGAAGAACGGGAATGCCTTCCGCGTCGACTCGACGTCGATCGTCATCGTGGTCTCCTCCTGCCGAACGGTGTCGCGGCAGTCTCACCCCGGCCGGGCCGCCCGGATCCAACTGGAGTTGCGCGACGGCATCCCACGATTCTCCGAATGACGATAGCGGCTTTTTCTTCGGCGCCCGATGGCAGAAAGCGGCGGTCATTTATGGCCGTCGATGGCCGTCGAATTCATCGCCTAATCTGACGGCATGGCCAGCGATTTCTTGGTCGACGGCGGCCGGATCATGGCCATGCGCCGCGCACGCGGCCTGTCCCGGCGCATTCTGGCGAATCTCGTGGGCTGCAGCGAGGAATGGCTCCGGCTGGTCGAAAAAGGCGCCAGGCCGCTGGACCGATTATCCACCATCATGCGAATCGCCGACGTACTCCGCGTCAACGACCTTTCCGAACTCATCGGCGGCCACATAACATTGCCGGCCACCGGCGACCACGGCGAATGCGATGACGTCGGCCGGGCGCTGCTGTTCCCCCGGCTGTGCGCCGACGGGGTGACCGAGAGCGTGCACCGCGTCCACCGCCACGTGTCGTCGGCGTGGGAGATCTGGCGGCGCTCGCCCAGGCGCTACACCGAGCTACGCCGTCGCCTGCCCGCCCTCCTCCTGATGGCCGACACGTCGGCGGAGCACGCGAAGGCCGAGGACCGGCAGGCCGCCGCCGCCGACCTCACCGACGTCTACCGGCTGTTCGCGACGCTGCTGCGCGGCTGCGGCCACCACCCGCTCGCCCTGCTGGCCGCCGACCGCGCCGTGGCCGCCGCCCCCGCCGCCCTGCGGGCGCTCACCCGGGCCGAACTGGCCGAAGTCCTCATCCACCTGGGCCGGTACGCCGACGCCCGCCGCTTGTGCCTGGCCGCGACCGAGCTCACGGACGACCCGTCGACCATCGGCACCTGCTACCTGACGGCGGCGCTGGCCACCGCCGAGGAGAACGACCTCCTCCGGACCGAGGAACTCCTGAACCGCGCCCGCAAGCTCGGCGGGCAGCTCGATGTGGATTTCATGACCGAGGTGGACCTGCACGCGGTGGTGGTGGCGGCACGCATGGGACGCTACCGGCAGGCCATCCGGCTGGCGGCGGACGTCGACGCCGACCGCTTGTACGCGAAGGACCGGCAGGCCCGCTATTTCCTGTCCCTGGCCACGGCCCACGCCATGGACCGCAACCCGGAAGCCGCCACCGCCATGCTCAGGAAGGTGGCGGAGAACTGCCCCGAGGAGCTCAAGTACAGCCCTCAGGCCGGCCGGGTGGTGGACCAACTCCGGCGGCTGGACTGCGAGACGACCCGCGGCGAGCTACGGCAGATCGCCCGGCTCACCGCATGATCCTCCATAACCGTTCCTTCTCATAAGGAGACGTACTATCTCTTGGACTTCTGATTCCTTCTGTCGGAGGCTGGAGACATAAGCCACCTACCTGAGGAATCCCAGATGACGACCTTCGTACTTGTCCCCGGCGCCTGCCACGGCGCGTGGTGTTTCGAACCGCTGGCGCGCCGGCTCCGGCAGCACGGCCACGAGGCGTACCCGATCACGCTGACCGGGCTGGGGGCCAGGAAGCACCTGCTCAACGCCTCGGTCAACCTCGACACGCACGTCGCGGACGTGGTGAATCTCCTGGCGGACGAGCAGATCACCGACGTCGTGCTGGTGGGGCACAGCTATGGCGGAATGGTGATCACCGGTGCCGCCGACCGTGTCCCCGAGCGGGTCGACGGTCTGGTCTATGTCGACGCCTTCGTACCCGAGGACGGGGACTCCTGCTGGACCTTGGCCACGGACGACCAGCGACACTGGTACATCGGCGACGCCCACGCGAACGGCTACGCGACCGCGCCGCTGCCCTTCTTCGATCCGCGGGCCACGCCGCACCCGCTGGCCTCCCTCATCCAGTCGATCCGTCTGCGCGGCGGGCTCGACCGGTTCCGGAGCAAGGACTATGTGTACGCGGCCGAGGGCGAGGGGGAGTCGGCCTTCAAGCCGGCCTACGAGCGGGCGCTGGCCGATCCGTCGTGGCGCGCGCATGCCCTCGCGTCCAGGCACAACGTGATGCGGGACGCGCCCGACGAGCTGCTGAAGATCCTCCTGGCCACGAGCGCCTAGTCCCGCCGCGCATCATCGCGTCACCCGGTAGGCAGCGTTGGTCCACCGCCGGTCTGGGCGGGTTTGCCGTGGTGCGGTGGTGGTTCCGGCTCCGGCGCAGGTGGGAGCGGGAGCGGTTCGTCCCGGAAGAGTTCGGGCACCGATCGGTACAGGATCGCCGCGATCGGCACGGCCACGATCGCGCCCGCGATCCCCGCCAGGATGCCGCCGACGGAGAGCACGATGATGATCGCCAGCGGGTGGAAATGGAGCGCCCGGCCGACGATCAGCGGCTGCAGGACGTGGTTCTCCAACTGCTGCTCGACGACCAGGATGCCGACGAAGATGAGCGCGTAGATCGGACCCTTCGCACCGAGCGTGACCAGCGTCGCGACGGCTCCGGCGAAGAAGATGCCGACGATCGGGATGAAACTGGCCAGGAAGATCAGTACGGCCAGCGCCGCCCAGAGCGGGACGCCCATGATCGCGAGCACGATGCCCATGAGGATGCCGTGCACCGCCGCCACGGCCACGGTGCCCTGTACGTAGTGCGAGAGCGTGACCCAGGCCGTGCGCCCGGCGCGATCGACCCGTGGCGCGACCGTACCGAACCCCTTGAGGAACCACGCCCAGATCCGGTCCCCGTCCTTGAGCAGGAAGAACGTCACGAAGAGCAGCAGGACGGTCGCGGCCAGCGCTTCGAGCAGCACGACGGTGCCCGCGAGCACGGTCGAGGTGATCTGCCGCTGCTGTTCGGTGACCAGGTTGGCGATGTCGTCGACCCAGTTGCTGAGCTGGTTCGGCTTCACGTGCAGCGGGCCCGTGTAGAGCCAGCCCTCCATCGTCTTGGCGGTCTGCTGCACCTGTTTCACCAGGCCGGGAAACTCCTCGTTGGCCCGTACGCCGATGACCCAGCCCGTCCCGGCCACCACGGCGAACGCGACGAGCATGGTGATCCACGTGGCGTAGATCGGCCGCAGCCCCATCGCGCGCAGCCGCCTGGTGAGGGGGAACAGCAACGCGGTCAGCAGCAGCGCGACCGCGACCGGCAGGGCGATGAGGTGCATCAGCACCACGATGTTGACTATGTAGTTGGCCACGAAGCCGATGAGGATCAAGCAGGCGCTCCAGGCGGCCAGCTTGGCCAACGTGGGTGGCACCAGCCCCCAGAGGGGTCCCCGATCCGGCTTCACGTCTTCCAGACTCTCACCTCCGCTCCTGATAGGCACGGATCCCGGCCGCCCAGTAAGGTGCGGCCAGGATGATTCGACGCACGCCCGGGTAGAGGCTCAGCTTGAAGATCGAGCGGTTTTGGACGGTACGGTGAGCAAGCTCGGACGGTTGCCGGCGGCTTGGGCTCGGGCGCGAAGTCGTCATGGCTGGCTGGATCATCTGGTCCGGGCCCTGATCCGCTATGACAAGGTGGACGGCGGCCGGCTGTCGGCCGCGCTCACGTACTACTCCTTCTTCGCCACCTTCGCGCTCGCGCTGCTGGGGTTCGCCATTCTCGGCCGGTACCTGGACTATCCGCCGGTGCTGATCGCGGTGCAGCACTATCTGAGCGAGAACTTCCCGCGGCTGAACGTGCAGGCGCTGATCGACGCGCGGGCGACGGCGGGAGCGGTGGCCTTCGTCGCGCTGCCGTTGACGGGCCTGTTCTGGATGGACGCCCTGCGCTCGGCCAGCAGGGCGATCTGGCGCATCGAGGAGTATCCGGGGAGGTTCATCCTGCGCCAGCTCATCGACCTGTGCGTGGTGGCCGGGCTCGGTGTGCTGCTCTTCCTGTCGATCGCCCTCGCCTTCGCCGCCGAATGGCTGCTGAGCTGGCTGGCCGTCCACACGGTGGGGACGGACGCCGACTGGGCCCAGTGGGCGCTGTCGGCGGCCGCGTTCGTCATCGGTCTCGGCATCAACACCCTGCTGGCCATGGCGTTGCTGACCGCCCCGCCCCGGCTGCACCTGCCGCTGCGCAGGGTGATCGGCCCGGCGCTCGTCATCATGATCGGCCTGGAGATCCTCAAGACCCTCGGGCAGGTCTACCTCAACCTCACCGCGGCCAACCCCGCCTATCAGGTGGTCGCCGGAGCAGTGGGGATGCTGGTGTTTCTCAAGTTGCTCAATCAGCTCATCCTGTTCGCCGTCGCTCTGGCGGCCACCAGCACCACCGGCCAGGTCAAGGACCTGACCACCGGCGCTCCTCCGCTCAGAAAGTCGCCGAAGGTCCCTCTTCAGTGACGGACGGTGGGAAAACTGTCCGTTTCCTCGGCCTCGCCAGGGGGAGAGACTGGTGACCAAGGCGGAATGACGGAGGTAGAACCGATGCGCTTAGCGTCTGTAGTGGTGATCCTTTGGCTGATCGTCGGTGCCTTCGCGGCGGGCCAGCGCGACTACTACTCGGGACCGGTCGACAACTGCAACAAGCTGGCCACCATCGCCGTGACGATCGTGGCCGGTCCGCTGAACTATCTCGGCATGAACCCGAAGATCGCCTGCCAGACACCCCAGCCCAGCAAGTGACACCCGGGTCAGACTCGGCGGTTGGCGTCCTCCAGGTAGTGCAGGACGGCGGTGACGCGCCGGTCCGCCCGGTCGGTGGGCGCCAGGTCGAGCTTGGCGAAGATGCTGCGGATGTGCTTGTGCACGGCGCCGTCGGTGACGAAGAGCCGCTCGGCGATGGCGGCGTTGCCCAGACCTTCGGCCATCAGGGCCAGCACGTCGCGTTCGCGCGGGCTGAGGCGCTCCAGCCGGGTGTCGGGCCGGGTGCGTACGAGCAGCTGCGCGACGACATCCGGATCGATGGCCGTGCCCCCGTCCGCCACCCGATGCAGCGCGGTCAGGAACTCGTCCACCCGCCCGACCCGCTCCTTCAGCAGGTACCCGAGGCGGGAGCTGCCATGGGAGAGCAGCTCGGTGGCGAACGCCTGCTCGACATAGGCGGACAGCACGAGCACGGCCAGGTCCGGCTGGCGGCGCCGGGCCTCGACGGCCGCGACGATCCCCTCGTCGGTGTGGGTCGGCGGCATCCGTACGTCGACGATCGCCACGTCCGGCTTGTGGGCCCCGACGGCGTCCAGGAAGCCGCTGGGGTCGCCGGCGGTGGCCACGACGTCGATGCCCTCGGCGCGGAGCAGCAGCGCGAGCCCTTCGCGCAGGAGCGGATCGTCCTCGGCGATCACGATCCGCATGGCAGGCTCACGGTCACGGTGGTGGGCCCACCGGGCGGGCTGGTCAGCATGAATGTCCCATCGTGTGCTTCGGTACGGCGGCGGATGCCGACGAACCCGGACCCGTCGCGTTCGTCCGCCCCGCCCTGGCCGTCGTCGGTGATCCGCAGGTGGAGCCGGTCGTCCCGGAGACGGGCCAGGACGTCGGCGCGACTGGCACGGCTGTGCTTGGCGATGTTCGTGAGCGTCTCGGCCACCACGAAGTAGGCCGTCGCCTCGACCGAGGAGGCGCACCGGACGGGCAGGTCGGCGTCGATCCGGCAGGGCACCGGGCAGGCCGTGGCCAGACCGGTGAGCGCGTCCGAGAGGCTCCGGTCGGTCAGCACCGGCGGCAGGATACTGCGGACGACCCCGCGGAGCTCGGCGAGTGCCTGCTCGGCGGCGTCCTGCGCGCGTTCGAGAATGGCCTCGGCGCTGGCCGGGTCGCGCGTCAGAGCCCGGCGGGCCGCGCCGAGCAGGACGTTGACGGCGACGATCCGGTTCTGCGTCCCGTCGTGCAGCGACCGCTCGATGCGCCGCAGCTCGGCGGAGTGCGCGTCGAGCGCGGCGGCGCGGGTCGCGGTGAGTTGTACGACGCGCAGTGCGAGGTCGGTGCCGGAGACGGGCGCCAGGAGCCGTCGGCCGGGCCAGGCCTGCAGCCGCGCCATTCCCGGGATGATCGTGGCGGTGATGATGATCCAGCCGATGCCCAGCAAGGAGACGGCGAGGGCGCTGGGCCAGCCCTGCACGGTCCAGAGCCCGCTGGCCGACGTGGCCGCCACGTCCGGTGGCAGCAGCCGCCAGTACAACGGGAAGGGGATGTCACGCACCGCGTAGAGGGGCAGCGAGAGACCGATCGCACCGACAAACAGCCCGAAGACGGCATGCGTCGCCACCCAGCCCACTTCCCCGCGTACGGCCGAGTCCGCGAGGGCGGCGCGCAGCCCGTGCGGTATCGGCTCCGGGCCGACGACCTCCGGACCCCAGCGGGAGAGCCGCCCGCGTTCCCGATCGGCGACGACACGCACCACGCGCAGCGTGACGGGCGCCAGCAGCAGGCCCACGCCGACGAGGCTGGTGATCGCGGTGGCGATCACCAGCGCGAAGGCGATCAGCGCCAGGAACGAGGTGCCGAACCCGCCGACGAGGTGTTCGAGCGCGTCCAGGACGACTCGGGCACGGGCGAGGGCGAGGGCGTCCCAGCGGGCCGCCCGCCGGCCGGTCGTGGGGTCGTCGGTCGGCATGCGGCACCTCCTTGGCCCGGGAGATCGCCCGGCGGCGCCTCCTCAGCCCAGGACAATAGGGCATCACTTGGGCGGTCGGCAGATCATCGGCCGAGGAGTACAGCCTGCTGTACCCGGCTTGTCCCGTTGATGGGATCGTCGTCAGTGGTGATCGTCCGTAGCTTCGATGGGTGACAGCCCATCGAGTGAGGAGCACCTCATGTCCGACATCCTGAACGTCTCCGAGGCAGCCCGTCCGGCACAGTCCGCCGACGCTCGGCGCGGGATGTTCCGTCCCGTGCTGTGGCTCCTGCTCGCGATCAGTGCCGTCCTCAACATAGTGACCTCGAACATCGGCTCCAACATCTTCGTCGGCATCGGATTCGGGCTCGTCACCATCGCGTGCGCCGTCGCCCTGGCCGTCCACCACTACCGCCATCGGCGCCCCTGAGCCCATCTCAGGGCAGTGAGGCGGGCAGCCCGAAGGGCGTGAAGTGCTCGGCGCCGATGAACGAGGTGACCTCGCGGATGCGCTCGCCGCGCAGGGTCAGCACGTTGATCGACCAGGCGAGGTGCGCGCCGGCGCCCTGGCTCCGGAGGTAGCAGGCCACGGCGGGCTGGCCGTTCGCGGTGACCGGCAGGTGCCGCCAGCTGCCGCAGGCGGTCAGCGGGACCCGCCTGGCGAAGTCGGCGACGGCCGCCAGGCCGTGATACCAGTGCGGCAGCGGCGGCATCGACCAGGTGACGTCCTCGGTCAGGAGCGCGACCAGGGCGTTGGCGTCGCCGCGTTCGAGCGCGGTGGAGTAACCGGCGACGATCTCCCGCACCCTGGCGTCGTCGATCTGGCGCAACGTCCGCTGCTGGGTGGGAGCGGGCACCTTCTCCGCGACGATCTTGCGGGCTCGGGCCAGGGCGGAGTTCACCGACGTGGTGGAGGTGTTCATCGTGGTGGCGATCTCGGCGGCGGAGAACCCGAGGACCTCGAAGAGCAGCAGCGCCGCGCGCTGGTTGCCCGGCAGGTGCTGCATGGCGGCGACGAAGGCGAGTTCGACGGCCTCGCGCTGCTCGTAGCGCGCGGCCGGTCCGCCCGCGCCGAGAGCCGCGTCGGGATAGGGGCCCAGCCAGGCGACGTCGGCCAGCGGGGCGTCGCCGAGCACGGCGCGATCACTGGACGGGCCGAGATCCATCGGCAGGGCTCGCCTACCCCTGGATTCGATGCTATCCAGGCAGGTGTGGGTGGCCACGGTGTACAGCCACGAGCGCAGCGAGCTGCGGCCCTCGAAACGCGCGAGCCCCCGCCACGCCCGCAGCAGGGCGTCCTGGAGGGCGTCGTCGGCGTCGTGGGTGGAGCCGAGCATGCGGTAGCAGTGGGCGTGCAGCTCCCGGCGCAACGGCTCCACGAGCCGGTTGAACGCGGCATCGTCCCCGGCCCGCGCCCGGACCAGGTCTTCGGCACCCTCCGCCGACGTGTCCGCTGTTGTGGCGGAAAAGACTTCGCTCACAAGCGACGATTCTGCCCCATCACCGGAGTCACCTCTTGGACCGACCACCAACCTCCAGACCAGGAGAACTCCGATGCACAACACCCTTGAGGTCCCTGACGCCCGCCTGTACTACGAGGTACGGGGCGAGGGCCCCCTGGTGGTGCTCGTCGGTGCCCCGATGAACGCCGACTCCTTCGCCCCGGTGGCCGAGCTGCTGGCCACCGACCACACCGTGCTCACCACCGACCCGCGCGGCATCAACCGCAGCCCCCTCCACGACCCCGAACAGGACTCGACCCCGCAGCTGCGCGCCGACGACCTGTCCCGGCTCCTGACCCACCTCGACGCCGGCCCGGCCGCGATCTTCGGCTCCAGCGGCGGCGCCGTCACCGCGCTGGCGTTCGCCGAGGCCCACCCTGAGCAGGCCCACACCGTCATCGCCCACGAAGCCCCGGTGGTCGACCCGCTGGAGGACCGCGAGCAGCTCTACGCCGGGACCGACGACCAGATCGCCACCTACCTCGCGGGCGATGTCACAGGGGCCTGGCGGAAGTTCATGGCTCAGGCCGACATCGTCATGCCGGACGGCGCGATCGAGATGATGTTCGGCGGGGAACGCGACCCGCGCCAGGTCGCGGACGAACGCCGCTGGTTCGCCCACGAGATGCGCGACACCGTCCGCTGGCGGCCCGATTTCGCCGCTCTGCGCGCGGCGAGTACCCGCGTCGTGATCGGCATCGGCGAGGACTCGGCCGGCCAGCTCTGCGACCGCACGTCGATCGCGCTCGCCGCGGCACTCGGCATCGAGCCGACGATGTTCCCCGGCGGTCACATCGGCTTCGTCGACGACCCGAAGTCCTTCGTCGCCCGGCTGCACGCGGTCCTGTACGAGAGCTGATCGGGCGGCGTCAGCGCGTACCGGTGATCAGAGCGAGGGCCACGGCCAGCAGCGCGATCACCGGAGCCGCCGCGGGGAGCAGGTGCAGGCTCACCGTGGCGGCGGCCGCGCCGAGCGCCAGGGCGAAGAGCACGGCCACCAGCTCGGGAATGTGCGGCTGCCCGTCCTCGGGAGTGAGGAGGCGGGAGAACGAGCTGGTCAGCGCGCCGGTGATGAACGTCGTCGAGCCGATGAAGGTCCGCAGACGATGGGTCACCGCGCTCTGGACGCCCATGGCGAGGGCGGCGGTCGCGATCAGCGGGAGGCGCGGGCCGGACAGGGCCCAGGCGATGGCCAGCGCGATCAGCAGGCCCAGCTCGGCGGCCAAGGCCAGCCTGATCCGGGCGGCCCAGCCGGTGGCCTCCCCGGTGAACCGGAACGCGGCGACCAGGCCACAGGTGAAGGCGATCAGCGCCACCAGCGAGCCCAGGGCCTCGGAGAGGCGGCCACGGCCGGCTGACACGCCGAGCAGGACCAGGTTGCCGGTCATGTTCGAGGTGAAGACCTGGCCCAGGGCGAGGAAGGTGAAGGCGTCCATGGAGCCCGAGGCCAGCGCCAGGCTCAGGATGGGCAGGCGGTTGGTGGCCGACATCCCCTCATGGTCGGCCGCCCGTGCGGCCTGCGGGGGGAGGCGCGCTGCGCACGGCTACAGGACGACGTGGTGGGCGGGTGCAGCCCGGCGGGGTGGGCAGGCGCGTTGGGCGGTTACGGGACGGCGGGGTGGGCCGGTGGCGGTCAGGCGGCCGCCAGCCGAATCAGAAGCCGGGTCAGCGGCCGGGTCAGCGGCCAGGTCAGAAGCCGGGGAAGATCCGTCGCAGGTCGTCCAAGGTGAGGCTGTCGCTCGTGAGGGTCACGACGCTCGGCGTGTGCTCGGGAGAGTGGCGGCCGGTGGTGAGACGCAGCCACCACTCGGCCGGCGCGCTGAGGACGGCGTCGGGCTGAGCCGGCTCGTCGGTGAGGCTGACCGCGTCACCCACGGCGAGCCCGAAGGAGCGCTCGGGCGAGGTGGTCCGGATGGCCACGCCGACCTGGCGGCCGGCGAGGGCGTCGGCCTTGCCGATGAAGTGGATGAGCATGCCCACCTGGTCGAGCAGCAGTTCGGCCGCGGCGGGGGCCAGGGTCGCCGCCGGGTCGAAGGCGACCTCGACGTCCCACGAGTGATGGGCGAACTCGCTGAGCCGCAGCCCCGCCGCGGTCGCGACGTCCACGGGGACCGGCAGGAAGCCGAGTTTGATCCGCAGCTCCTCGCGTGTCTGCGCGTCAAGGCTCTCGTAGCGGCTGACCAGCGCCTCGTTGGCGGTCAGGAAGCCCTCGGCCCGCTCGGCCGGGGACATCGCGTCCCAGCGGGCCCAGACCGACTTGTTGAAGTCTCCGTCTGGGCCGGCGGTGCCGCTCAGCGTGGCCTCCAGACCGGCCAGGTTGATCTCGGCGCCGCTGCCCAGGTGGCTGAGCACCTGGGACACGTCCCACTCCGACGCGCCGGACGGCCGGGTGAGGTCGTCGGCCGCGAGGCCGCGGACAAGGGTGGCCAGGTGATCGTGGCCGCTGCGCAGCGCGTCGATGATCTGGTCGGCACGATCGGTCATGTTCGTCTCCAGAGTGGGGACGCGGAGATGTCTACGGTCCGCCGCGTTGCGAATTTTGTTGACGGGTCAAGCATACGTCCGGCGAGGGAGAGTATCTGTCGGCGCCCTGGCCACCAGCGATCCGAAGGCGCCGACGAGGCTCATGCGGATGTGTCCCGGGGCTGGAGGGAGTCGAACACGGTCATTCCCGAGGCCGGGTCGAGATCGGTCTGCGTCACCTCGGTCAGCCGGGCCATGGTCATGTAGAAGCCGATCGCCAGGATCGCCTCGACGATCTCCCGCTCCGAGAAGTGTCGTCGAACCTCCGTGAACACGCTGTCCTCGACCCGGACGTCCTCGATCACCTGCTTCCCGAACGCGAGCAGCGCGCGCTCCGCGTTGTCGAAGACCTCATCGTCGAAGGCATTATCGGCGAGGTTCCCCTGCTCGATCGCGTCGATCTGCGCTTGCGGAACGCCGACCCCCAGGGCGATCGGCACGTGTTGCCGCCATTCGTAGGTGCCGCCCTCGATCCGCGCGACGAGCAGAATCAGCAGCTCGCGTCGCCGATGCCCGAGATCAAGACTGCTGAGGATGGCCGTGCCCAGCCGCACCTGCGGGAGCACACACGACTCCGCGTGCGCCAGCATGCGGAAGATGTTGAGCTTGACCGGTAGGGCCGCGAGTACTTTGGCCGCGTCCCCGGTCGCGTCGTCAGGATGGATGAGGGTCAATCTCGCCATCGATACCTCCGGCTGTGTCGCCGTTAGCTGGGTGGACAGGAGCGGTCGTCAGGTGACCGAGCGCCTGAGAGTCTCATCCCAGCAACGGCCTCATCAACCGGGTTCCGCGACCTCCTGGAGCGGGAGGTGACACGCGGCCAGGTGCGGCGGGTCGTCACCGTACAGCTCCAGCGGCGGCACCACCTGGGCGCAGACGTCCTCAGCCTTCCAGCAGCGCGTACGGAACCGGCATCCCGACGGCGGGTCGAGCGGAGAGGGCACCTCGCCCTGCAGCAGGATCCGCTCCCGCCGAACCCCCGCGGTGACGTCGAGGACCGGCGCCGCGGACATGAGCGCGGCGGTGTACGGATGGCGCGGCTGGTCGAATACCTGCTTGGTCGGCCCCGTCTCGACGATCTTGCCGAGGTACATGACCGAGACACGGTCGGCGACGTGGCGGACGACGGACAGGTCATGGGAGATGAACACGTACGATACGCCCAGCCGGGCCTGCAGGTCGGTGAGCAGGTTGAGCACCTGCGCCTGGACCGACAGGTCGAGCGCCGACACCGGTTCGTCGCACACGATGACGTCCGGTTCGAGGGCGAGCGCGCGGGCGATCCCCAGGCGCTGGCGCTGGCCGCCGGAGAACTCCTGCGGGTAACGGCGGGCGTCGCTCGCCCGCAGCCCCACCATCTCCAGGAGTTCGGCCACCCGCTTCCCGCGCTCCTTCACCGGCACCAGGTCACGGTGCGTCCGCCAGGGCTCGCCGACGATGTCCTCGGCGCACAGCCGGGCGTTCAGTGACGCGAACGGGTCCTGGAACACCATCTGCACCCGGCGCCGCCACTTCAGCAGCTCCTTGCCGCGCAGCGCGAACGGGTCCGTACCCTCGAACCTGACATGGCCCTGGTCCGGGCGCTCCAGCATGAGCAGCACCCGGGCGAGCGTCGACTTGCCGCAGCCGGACTCCCCGACCAGGCCCAGCGTCTCGCCGCGGGCCAGCCGCAGGTCGACGCCGTCCAGTGCGCGCAGCCGGTTGCTGCCGGAGGCGCCGCGAGCGACGTGGAAGGTCTTGCTCACCCCTGCCACGTCCAGCAGGGGCGCCTCCATGTCGGATGTGTCAGTCATCGGGCAGCTCCTTCCAGTGATGACATGCGGACAGGCGACCGGGTCCGGCCTCGACGAGGACGGGACGCTCCGCCGCGCACACGTCGCTCGCCATCGGGCAGCGCGCGCGGAAGGCGCAGCCCGAGGGAACCGAGTGCAGGTCGGGCGGGCTGCCCGGGATGGACTTCAGGGTGACGCCGCGCGCCACCTCGGCCGGCACCGAGTCGAGCAGCCCGCGCGTGTACGGGTGGCGCGGCCGGGCGAACACGTCCGCCACCCGGCCGGTCTCGACGATGTTTCCCGCGTACATGACGGCCACGTGGTCGGCCTGCTCGGCCACCACCGCGAGGTCGTGGGTGATGAGGATCAGCGCCGTCTGCTGCTCGGTGCGCAGCTCGCGCAGCAGCTCCATGATCTGGGCCTGCACAGTGACGTCGAGGGCGGTGGTGGGTTCGTCGGCGAGCAGCACCTTGGGGTGCAGGGCCATCGCCAGCGCGATGAGCAGCCGCTGACGCATGCCGCCGGAGAACTGGTGCGGGTAGGCGCTCACCCGGGCACCGGCCTCGGGGATGCCGACCCGTTCCATCAGCTCGACGGCCCGCTTGCGCGCATCGCGGCGGGAGAGACGCTGGTGGATCCTGAACGGCTCGGCCAGCTGGGCGCCGACCGTCTGTACGGGGTTCAGCGCGGTGAGCGCGTCCTGGAACACGATGGACAGGCCGGGCCCGGCCAGCCGCCTGCGCTGTGCCGGCGGCAGGGTGAGGATGTCGGTGCCGTCCAGGCGTATGGCGCCGCCCGCTACGTGCGCCACCGGGTCGAGCAGACCGACGATGGCCTGTGCCGTCATGCTCTTGCCGCAGCCCGACTCGCCCAGGAGCGCCAGTGTCTCACCGGAGCGGACGGAGAAGCTGACCTCGCGTACGGCGCGTACCGTCCCGGAGGGGGTCCGGATGTCGACCGCCAGCCGGTCCACTTCCAGTACCGGAGACTCGCTCATGGCCGCACCTCCTTGTTCTTGCGGCGGGAGTTCTCGCGGCGAGAGCGGGGCAGGGTGAGCCGCCACCGCTGGCCGGGGTCCATGGCCAGGCGCGCCCAGGACGCGAGGATGGTCGCCGAGACGGTCGTCACCACGATGGCGACTCCGGGGAAGACGGCGATCCACCAGGCGCTCTGCAGTACCTGCCGCCCTTGGGCGACCATCAGGCCCCAGCTCATGTCCGGCGGCTGGATGCCGATGCCCAGGAAGCTCAGCGACGATTCGGTCAGCATCACGAAACAGAAGTCCAGGGTCGCGACGGTGAACAGGGTGGGCAGCACGGTCGGCGCCACGTGCCTGCCGATGATCGCCCAGCTCTTGGTGCCGAACGTCCGCGCCGCGTCCACGAACAGCCGGCTCTGCAACTCGGCGGACTCCGCCCGCGCGGCCCGCAGGTAGACCGGGATGCGGGCGATGGCCAGGACCAGGACGATGTTCCCGGCGCTGGGGGAGAAGACGTACAGCACGACCACGGCCAGCAGCAGCGAGGGGAAGCTGAGGATGACGTCGGCCACGCGCATGGAGACGTTCTCCCGCCAGCCTCGGTGGTAGCCCGCCCACATGCCCCACACCGACCCGACGACCAGGGAGATCACCACGGCCGGGATGGCGACGGAGAGCGTCGTACGGCTGGCCACGATGAGCCGGGCGAGCAGGCTGCGGCCGAGCGAGTCGCTGCCGAGCACGAACGCGAAGCCGTCGTCGAGGCTGAACGGCGGCCGGTTGACCGCCCGCAGGTTCTGCTTCACGGCCAGGTCGCCGAGCAGGATCGGCCCCACGATGGCGCCGACGGCCACGATCACCAGGATCACCACCGCCAGGCAGGCGAACCGATCCCGCGCCAGCAGCCGCCACCAGGTGATCCGCCGAGCGGCGGGAGGAGCCTCCACGAGGCTGGTCATGCCGTCACCCCCTGACGGACTCGGGAGTCCAGGAGCGCGTAACAGGCGTCGATGACGATGTTCAGCGCGAAGATGGTGATCGCGGTCACCAGGACCGCGGCCTGCAGCACCGCGAAGTCGCGCTGCAGGATCGAGGTGATCATCAGCTTGCCGATGCCCGGCCAGCCGAAGATGGTCTCGACGACCACGGCCCCGTTGACCAGCCCGACCGCCAGGTCACCGGCCACGGTGAGCGCGGGGGGCGCGGCGTTGCGCAGCGCGTGGCCGAAGACCACCCGCAGCTCGCTCGCGCCCTTGCTCCGGGCCACCTTGATGTACGGCGCCGACAGCGCCGTGACCATCGCCCCGCGCACCACCTGCACCAGCACGCCGAACGGCCGGATCAGCAGGGTGAGCACCGGCAGCACCCACGCCGCCGCGCCCTCGGTGCCTGAGGTGGGCAGCCAGCCGAGAGCCACGGAGAAGACCAGGACGCCCATGATGGCGAACCAGAAGTCCGGCATGCTGGCCGCGGTCGTCGAGGTGAAGCTGGCGACCCGGTCGGCCAGGGAGTTCGGGCGGTAGGCCGCCCAGCTCCCGACGACGACCGCGCCGAGGATCGCCAGGATCATCGTGGCGCCCGCCAGCTGCAGCGTCGCGGGGAAGGCCCGCAGCACCGCGTTGGCGGCGGGCTCGGCGGTCCGCAGCGACTCGCCGAAGTCCAGCCGGACCACCTGAGCCAGGTAGTCACCGAACTGGACGAGCAGCGGCTGGTCGAACCCGTGCCGGGCGGCGAACTCCGCCCGCATCTCAGCGGTGGCGCTGAGCGGCAGGTAGAGGTTCGCCGGGTCGCCGGTCAGGCGGGCCAGGTAGAACACGCCGAGGACCACCACGACCAGCGGTATCGCACTGGAGGTGACGCGATGCCGCAGGAAGGTCAGCACACCTGCTCCTTTCAGCCGGCCGGGTGCAGCTCGGCGAGGCGCATCTCGTCGTTCGTGGCGGCGTTGGGCTTGTAGGTGACCTTCTTCGACAGGGCGAGGATGCCGGTCATGTGCGCCAGGACGGCGTCGCGTACGACGTCCTTGTTCTGGTAATCGAGCGCCTTGGCGAACGCCGTCTGGCGCTCCTCGCCCGAGGCCTGCTCGCCGGCGGTGATCAGGTCGTCCAGTTCGGGGGTGCCGAAGCTGCTCTGCGCGCCCTTGGTGCCGTAGATCTGGCCCATGGTGAAGGCCGCGTCACCGGCCTGGTTGCCGTGCTGGGCCTGCAGCAGGGTGGGGCCGGCGTCCTTGGGGAAGGGGCGCAGCAGGTACTCCAGCCAGGCGTTCACGTCGAGCATCTGGATCTTCACCGAGAGCCCGGCCTCGGTGAGCGAGTTCTGCACGACCTCCATCGCCTCGGCGGCCTTGGGGTAGATCCCGTTCCGGCCGATGATCGTGATGGGGGTGTCCGTGGCGACGCCGGCCGCCTTGGCGTCCGCGATCAGCTTCTTGGCCTGCGCCATGTCGTACGGCCAGGGCTGGATGGCCGGGCTGTGACCGGTCACGCCTTCGGGGACGAGCTGGCCCGCAGGCTTGCCGAGCCCGGCGAAGACCGAGGCGACGAGCCCGTCCTTGTCGATGGCGTAGTTGATCGCCTGGCGCACGCGAAGGTCGTTGAGCGGCGGCTTGGCGGCGTCGATGCGCAGGTAGGAGGTCTCGTTGTTGGGGAACTGCACGGCCGAGTCGCCGGCGCCGTCCTCGGGGGCGAGGCCGACGGCGATGTCCGCCTCGTCACTCTTGATCATGGCCGCGCGGATGCTGCCCTCACCACGCCAGACGTACTCGGCCGCGGCGAAGTCCGGCGCCTTGCCCCAGTATCCGGGGAAGCGCTCCAGGCGCAGGCTGCGGCCGGCGTCCCACTTGGCGATCTTGTACGGGCCGGTGCCGACGGGCTCCCGGACCTTGCCGGTGGCGTTCGTGGTGGTCGGCACGATCTCGACGAAGGACAGCCGCAGCGGGAGGATCGGGTCCGGCTTGGCCGTCTTCACCTTGAGGGTCACGTCGTCAGCGGCCGTCACCGTGAGCTTGATGCCGCCGAAGACGTACCCGTTGACGTTGCAGTCGACCTTGGAGCCGAGCGTGCGCTCGATGGAGAAGGCGGCCGCCTTGGCGTCGAACGGGGTGCCGTCGTGGAACTTCACGCCCTTGCGCAGGGTGAAGGTCCACTCGGTGGGCGAGTCCTGCTTCCACTCCGTGGACAGCGCCGGCTGGAGCTGCCCGGAGCTCGGGTCACGCTCCGTCAGAGCCTCGGTGATGTTGGCCCGGGTGACGCGTCCGGTCGCGGTGAGAGAGGCGTCACACGGCTCCAGCGTGGGCGGCTCCTCGGGCAGCACGATGCGGACGGTGCTCGCCGCCGCGCCGCCGCCGGCCGACGGCTCCGGGCCGCTGTTCGCGACCGAGCAGGCGCCGACAGACAGCAGGGTGCCCAGCGCCAAGAGGGCAGAGGCTGCCTGACGGGAGTTGGGGGGGTTGATCATAATTCCTCCGAAATCGCCTGCTCCTGATGCCGGGCAGGCCACGTGCTATGCGACAGGTGCCGCGCTGAGGGCGGAAAGGCCGCGGTCGATGATGCTGGCGAGCTGCTCGCGGTGCTCCGGGGTGACCTGCGCCAGTGGCGAGCGGACGGGTCCGGCGGAGCGGCCGCGGATGTCCAGCCCGGCCTTGACGAGGGAGACGGCGTAGCCGGGCGTCGTGTTGCGCAGTGCGGCGAGGGGGGCGTAGAACTCGCGCAGCAGGAGGTCCTGGGTCGCCTCGTCGCCCTTCTCGAACGCCTGGAAGAACGCGACGGCGACCTCCGGGAGGAAGGCCAGCACCGCCGAGGAGTAGGCGCGGGCGCCGAGTCCGACGTAGGAGCGGGCGAAGATCTCGGCCGTCGGCATGCCGTTCAGCAGGGGCAGCCGTCCGCCGGTGGCGGTCTGGATGAGCTGGAGCAGCTCCATGTCGCCGTGCCCGTCCTTCAGCGCGACGATGTTGTCCACCTCGGCGAGCTCGGCCACCGCCTCCGGGGAGAACAGCGCCGTACCCCGCTGGTAGAGGATCACGTCCAGATCCGTGGCGGCGGCCACCTCCCGGTAGTGCGCCACGAGCCCGGCCGGCGGCCCGACCTGCAAGTACGGCGGTAGCGCCAGCAGGGCGTCGGCCCCGGCGGCCTGCGCGGCGCGGGTGAACTCGGCGGCCGTCCGCGTGCCGCCGCCGACCCCGGCGAGCACCGGGACCGTTCCCGCGACGTGCTCCACGGCGGCCTTGACCACCGCCTGGTGCTCCGTGGCCGTCAACGACGCCATCTCCCCGGTCCCGCAGGCGACGAAGATCGCGCTGGGCCGCGCGGCGAGCACGTCGGTGAGATGAGCCTTGAGCCCGGACAGATCCACGTCCCCCGACTCCGTGAACGGTGTGACGGGGAAGGCGAGCAAGCCTGAGAGGGAAGCGGCGACTCGCGTGACTGCGGGGGACATCAACAGCAACCTCTTGTCTACATATGGAGACAGCATCTATATTTGTAGCCGAGACATTAAGTGGGTGTTTCACCAAACGTCAAGAGGTGGTCGATGACGCAATACGCCCCGGACTCGTTACCTCAATCCGCCGAGACCGGGGGAGGCGTCCGCAGCGTCAAATCGGCCGAGCGGACCATCGCGGTGCTCGAACACCTCAGCTCAGCCCCGAAGGCGTGCTCACTGCGCGAGCTGACCAGCGCGCTGGGCCTGCCGCGGGCGAGCGGCTACGCGCTGCTCACCACACTGGTGAGCACGGGCTGGGTGGAGGCCGACGGTGGCGGCCGCTACCGGCTCGGCATCCGCGCGCTGCGGGCCGGGATGTCGTACATCGAGCGGGACGACCTCGTCCAGCGGGCCCGTCCGGTGATGAACGACCTGAACGACGAGCTCGGCGAGACCGTCCACCTGGCCCGTCTCGACGGCGTGGAGATCGTCTACCTGGCCACCAACATCTCCGAACACTCCCTGGCCGTCGTCACCCGCCCCGGCCGGCGCCTGCCGTGCTGGGCCACCGGTCTCGGCAAGGCGATCCTCGCCGGGCGCCCCTGGGACGAGGTCGACGAACTCCTGCCGGAGACCCTGGAGCCCCGTACCGTCCACACCTTCACCGACCGGGTGGCACTGCGCGCCGAACTCGAGGAGATCCGGCGCCGTGGCCACGCCGTCGACGAGCAGGAATCGACCCTCGGGCTGCGCTGCTTCGCCGTCTCCCTGGACCTGGGACGCGTCCCGAACGAGGCGCTCAGCTGCTCCATCCCCCTCGTCCGCCTCGATCCCGAACGCGAGGAGGCGATCGTGGCCGCACTGCTCCGGGCTCGGGCCCGCATCATCCGCTGATCATCCGAGGGCTGAGCGGACGCCTAATCCACCCGCTGGGTCGTCTGGTTCACTCGCTCGGCGGCCCGGAGCACGGCGACGCCCGAAGGTGGCAGGGTGACGGTCCCGACGCTCTCGTCCGACGGAGCCAGGGCGTCGGTCCACTCGCCGCCGAGGGCGATGTCGTGCTTGTCGCCGGTGTGGTTCAGCAGGATCAGGAAGCGGCGCCCGGCTCCGGCCCGGACGCCGGCCTGTACCCCTGTAGGCAGCCCCTCGACGACCGGGGTCACGCCCGCTTCGGCGAGCGCCCGGCCGAGGACCGCCCGCATGGTGACCGCGTCGAGCCGGGTCGAGAGGTAGCGGGCGATCCCCGCGCCGAACTCGTGCCTGGTCACGGCCGGGCGCCCGGCCCAGTCGGCGGAGTCGAAGACGAGCTCGGGCTCGGCGCCGGCCAGATGAAGGTCCTCCCGCCACAGATCGGCGACCCCTTCGAGGTGCGAAAGCACCCCGTGACCGCGTACGGGGAACCGCTCGTGCTCGGCCGCCGGGCAGAACTCCTCGACCCGGACCCCGAGGACCTCGCGCAGCGGCGCGGGGTAGCCGCCCAGGTGGACCCGGTCATGCTCGTCCACGATCCCGCTGAAGAAGGAGACGGCCAGGGCGCCGCCGCCGGACACGTACGACGAGACGCGTTGTGCGTCCGCGCTCGACAGGAGGTACAGATTCGGCACCACGACGAGCGCGTAGCCGGTCAGCTCGGCCGAGGGCGGCACCACGTCCACGCCGACCCCGAGGTCGAACAGCGGGCCGTAATGGTCCAGCAGGCGCTCCTCCTGCCGTACGCCGTCCGAGGGGTGGGAGTCGAGCTCGAGGGCCCACCAGCTGTTCCAGTCGAGCAGGATCGCCACCTGGTTGCGGACCCGCGTGCCCGGCAGGTCGGGCACCGAGGCCAGCTCCCGGCCGAGCGCGGTGATCTCGCGGAAGACCCGGCTGTCGGCCCCCGCGTGCGGCACCATGCCCGAGTGGAACTTCTCGGCGCCGCCGCGTGACTGCCGCCACTGGAAGTACAGGATCGCGTCGGCGCCCTGCGCGACGGCCTGCCAGCTCCACAGCCGCATCTGGCCGGGCTGCTTGATCGCGTTCCTGCCCCGCCAGTTGACCGCGCTCGGCGCCTGCTCCATCAGGATCCACGGCTGCCCGCCGCCGGCGCCGCGCATCGTGTCGTACAGCAGGCCCGGGGCCAGATGCGGCCGCTCGTCGTGGGGGTCGGGGTAGGAGTCGACCGACACGACGTCCAGCCGCGGTGCCCAGTCGAAGACGTCCACGGCCTTCAGGCCGCCCAGGAAGTTCGTGGTGATCGGCACCTCGGGAGTGACCCGCCGCAGGATGCCCGCCTCCAGGTCGAAGCAGTCGCGCAGCGCCTCGTTGCCGAAGCGCAGGTAGTCGAGCTGCTGGGCCGGATTGGGGTACGTCGGAGCCGCGCGGGGCGGCTGGACGTGGTCGAAGGAGGCGTACCGCTGCGACCAGAAGTCCGTCGACCAGGCGTCGTTCAGCGCCTCCAGGTCGTCGCCGTAGCGCTCGCGCAGCCAGCGGCGGAAATCGGCCGCCGACACCTCGCAGTAACAGGCGGCGATGTGGCAGCCGTACTCGTTGCCGATGTGCCACAGCCCGAGTGCCGGATGGTCGCGATAATGCGTGGCCAGCCGCTCCACCAGGAGCGCCGCCCGTTCCCGGTAGACCGGGCTGGAGGGACAGAAGTGCTGCCGCCCGCCGGGGCCCAGCACGGTCCCGTCCGCGGTGACCGGCAGGATCTCCGGGTGCTCGTGGACGAGCCAGGGCGGCGGGGACGCCGTCATGGTGGCGAGGTCGACGGTGATCCCGTGCGCGTGCAGGTCATCCAGGACCTGGTCGAACAGGGAGAAGTCGTACGCGCCGCGCGCGGGCTCCACCCGCGCCCAGCCGAACACCCCGACGGTGACGAGGTTGACCCGGGCCTCGGCCATGAGGCGCAGGTCCTCCGCCCTGGTCGCGGCCGGCCACTGCTCGGGGTTGTAGTCGCCGCCGAAGGCCACGCCGCCGAGCCGGCGCCACAACCGGTCGCCCGGGGACGGGGCGCCGGTGGTCCCGGAGCCCGGCCTGACATCGTGAGGTACGGCGTTCATCGTCGGCGCGGCGGCCTCGGCGGGCGAGGACCGTCGCTCCTCCCTTCTTGGGCGGGGCGTGCTGCGGCGGGTGGGATGTTCTTCGGCGGGGACGTTTCGTCGGTGTGGGGCGTGCTGGAGTTGGTCGGATCAGGCGGTCGGTGGCGGTGCGCCGGTGCTCTCCCTGACGATCAGCTGAGGGGCGACGAAGGCGGTGGCGGCGGGAGCCGTACCGGTCTCGATCTGGTCGATCATGAGCGACACGATCCGCTCGGCCACCACGTCGAAGTCCTGCCGGACGGTGGTGAGCGAGGGGGACAGGTAGGCCGACTCGTCGATGTCGTCGAAACCGACGATGCTCACGTCCTCAGGGATGCGGCGTCCCGCCTGGATCATCGCGCGCATCACGCCGAGGGCCATCTGGTCGTTGCCGGCGAAGACGGCCGTCACGCCGGGCCGCCGGGCCAGGACGCGGCCGGCCTCGTAGCCGCTGGCCGCGCTCCAGTCGCCGAACAGCATCTGGGGCACCGTCGCGTCCGCTTCCTTGAGCGTCGCGTGCCAGGACTCCGCCCGGCGTCGCGCGGCATAGGAGTCCTCGGGTCCGGCGACGTGCCAGACCGTCTCGTGACCGAGGCCGAGCAGGTGACGGGTGACGAGCCGGGCGCCGAGGGCCTGGTCGGTGTCGACCATCGGGTGGCGGAGGCTGACGTCGCCGTCGGCCATCACGACCGGCACGTCCGGCGGCAGGCGCAGCGCCGGGGTGTCGAGGATCTGCGCCTCGACGACCACGATGCCGTCGACCGCCTGCACTGTCAGCTGGTCGAACGCCTCGTGCACGGCCCGCTCGGTCTGCGACTCGACGGCGATCATGTTCACGGTGTAGCCGGCGCGCTGCGCCGCCTTGGTGACGGCGTCGACCGTACGGGCGTTGCCGAAGCTGCCGAGCCCGAAGCTGATCAGGCCCAGGGTGCGGAACTGGCCGGTGACCAGGGCGCGGGCGGCGGTGTTGGGCCGGTATCCGAGGACCCGCATGGCCGACAGGACGCGCTGGCGGGTCTCTTCCTCTACGTTGCTGCGGTTGTTGACCACCCGGGAGACCGTCTGGCTGGAGACTCCAGCCATCGCGGCGACGTCGGCCATGGACGGCCGCCTGGGCGAGCGCCGTCCCGCCGCGGTTTTCTGGGTCGCCCCGTCCACTGGCACCTCTGGTCATCCGATGGGCTTGCTGTCGTGCAAACTCTCGCACGATGTTTACGTGAACATGACCCATCCGTCAATGGGGTGCCGTCTCAGCCGACATGTAGTCACAAACAGTGATAAATCCGGCATTGGTGTTAACTTTGGGTTACCTATTGACATGTTCTGGCGGCGAATGGAGACTACGGGACATCTTCGCCATGTTCACGTAAACACGAGTCCTCGCGATCGCAGCGCCGAGCGCTCCACGGTGGCGCAGGTAATGGGGCGGTCCATGGATCGCCATGCCCCGACAAGGAGAGTTCAGTGCCAGTCTTCGTGGCAGCGCGAACATCCCGCGGCAGGAGCACAGGATGACCGCGCCCGCCGGCCTCGCCGGGCCGGTGACCGCGCCCGGCGGTCTCGCCCGGCCGGTCCTGCGCCTGCGTGTCGCCGGCTACGCCTTCTTCCTGCCGTTCTTCGTGGTCTTCCTGGTCGCGGTGGTCGCGCCGCTGGTGTACGCGGTCTATCTCAGCTTCTTCCAGGAACGCATGATCGGCGGCACGGTCTTCGCCGGCGTGGCCAACTACACCCGCGCCATCGGCGACGCGCTGTTCGGCGCCGGCCTGCTCCGCGTCGCGCTCTTCCTGGTCGTGCAGGTGCCCGTCATGCTGCTCATCGCCCTGGGCTGCGCGCTGGCCATCGACAGCGGCAGGCTGCGCTGGCCGTCGCTGTTCCGCATCACGATCTTCATGCCGTACGCGGTGCCGGCCGTGGTGTCGGCCCTCATGTGGGGCTACATGTACGGGGACCAGTTCGGTCTGGTCGGCCAGATCGGCAAGGCCGTCGGCGTCGCGGTCCCCGACCTGCTCTCGCGCTCCTGGATGCTCTCCTCCATCGGCAACATGGTGACCTGGGAGTTCGTCGGCTACAACATGATCATCCTGTACGCCGCGCTGCGGTCCGTACCGACCGAGCTCTATGAGGCGGCCGAGATGGACGGAGCGGGCGCCATCCGCATCGCCTGGAGCGTCAAGCTGCCCGCCCTGCGTCCCGCGCTGCTCGTGGCGACGACCTTCTCGATCATCGGCAGCTTCCAGCTCTTCAACGAGCCGAACATTCTCCAGAAGCTCGCACCCGCGGCGATCGGGACGAGCTACACGCCCAACATGTACGCCTACAACCTCGCCTTCAACGGCCAGCAGATCAACTACTCGGCCACCGTCGCCGTGCTGCTCGGCGTCGTCACCATCGTCGTGGCGTACGCGGTGCAGATCATCACGGCGAGAAGGGAGAAGACGCTGTGACGGCCGTCGCCGAGGCGAACCGCACCACGGGCGGGCAGGCCGCGCACCGCTCCACCAAGGCGCGGCGCCGGGGGAAGAGCCCCGCCCTCACGGTGATCATGCTGGTGATGTTCGCGTACGCGGTGCTGCCGCTGTTCTGGCTGCTGGCCAACGCCAGCAAGAACGGCGGGGACCTGTTCTCGACCTTCGGGCTCTGGTTCGGCGGGGATTTCCACCTGTTCGCCAACATCGGCGACACCCTGAGCTACAACAACGGCATCTTCGTGCGCTGGTTCGGCAACACCGTGCTCTACTCCGTGGTGGGCGCGGGCGGTGCCGCCCTGCTGGCCACCCTCGGCGGTTACGCGCTGGCGAAGTACGAGTTCCCGGGTCGCAAGCTGCTGTTCGCGGTGGTGCTGGGCGGTATCTCCATTCCGGGCACGGCCCTCGCGGTGCCGACGTACCTGCTGTTCAGCCGGGTCGGGATCGTCGACACCCCGTGGGCGGTGCTCATCCCGGCGCTGTGCAGCCCGTTCGGCCTCTACCTGATGCGGGTCTACGCGGCCGACGCGGTGCCCGACTCGATCCTGGAGTCGGCCCGAATCGACGGGGCGGGCGAGTTCAGGATCTTCCGCACCATCGCGCTGCGGCTGCTCGCTCCGGGCTTCGTCACGGTCCTGCTCTTCGCGCTGGTCGCGACGTGGAACAACTACTTCCTGCCGCTGATCGTGCTGAACTCGCCGGACTGGTTCCCGCTCACGGTCGGCCTCAACCAGTGGAACGCACAGGCCAACAGCGGCACCTCCGGTGCCGGTGACGCCACCTACACGCTCATCCTGACCGGCAGCCTGCTGTCGATCGTGCCGTTGATCATCGCTTTCCTGGGGCTCCAGCGGTTCTGGCAGTCGGGCCTCGCTACTGGAAGCGTCAAGCAGTGATTCCCGACAAACCCCCCGTGGATAAAGGAAACGCCATGAAAACCCTTCCATCACGGCGCGGTGTCATCCCCGCCGGGATCGCCGCGGCCCTGTCTCTGGCACTCGCCGCGTGCGGCGGCGGCTCCGGTGGGAGTGCCGCCGCCCCGTCCGCCGCCGCCCCGAGCGCAACGGCGGCCGTGCAGGACGCGCTGTCCAAGCCCGCCGAGCTGACGTTCTGGACGTGGGTCACGGGGATCGAGAAGACCGTCGCCCGCTTTACCACGAAATATCCGAACATCAAGGTCAATGTGGTGAACGCGGGGCAGTCCGCCGACCAGTACACCAAGCTGCAGACCGCGATCAAGGCCGGCTCCGGCGCGCCCGACGTGGCGCAGATCGAATACTTCGCCCTGCCGCAGTTCGCCCTCGCCAAGCAGGTCGTCAACCTGGCCGACTATGGCGCCGCCTCGCTGAAGGACAAGTTCGCCGACTCGGCGTGGGGCCAGGTGGCGATCAACGGCGGCGTCTACGGCGTCCCGCAGGACACCGGCCCCATGGCGATGTTCTACCGCAAGGACATCTTCGACAAGCTGAAGATCAAGCCGCCGGCGACCTGGGCGGAGTTCGTAGACGCGGCCAAGAAGATCAAGGCCGCCGACTCCGGCTCGTTCATCACCTCCATCGACCCCGGTGACGCCGGCGGGGTGGACAGCCTGATCTGGCAGGCGGGCGGCGCGCCGTTCAAGACCTCGGGCGAGAGCTCGGTCAGCGTCAAGCTCGACTCCGACCCGGGCGTCAAGCAGTGGGTCGGCACCATGAGCACGCTGCTCGGCGAGAAGCTGGTCGACCCGCAGCCCGGCTGGACCGACGAGTGGTGGAAGGGCATGGGCTCGGGCAAGTACGCCGTCTGGCTGACCGGCGCCTGGGCCCCGAACGGCATCATCAACTCCATCCCCAAGACGAAGGGCAAGTGGGCGGTCGCCCCGATGCCGCAGTACGACGCGGCCAAGCCGATGAACGCCGAGAACGGCGGCTCCTCGGTGGCGGTCATCCCGCAGAGCAAGAACATCCCGGCCGCCGTCGCCTTCGCGCAGTGGCTCAACTCCGACCCGGAGGCCGTCAAGTCGCTCAACACCGAGGCCGGACTGTTCCCCGCCACGAAGGTGCTGCTCGACGACCCCACCTTCCGTGACGCGCCGCAGGAGTTCTTCGGCGGCCAGAAGATCAACCAGGTCCTGAGCGACGCCTCGGCCGCCGTCCGCCCCGACTGGCAGTACCTCCCGTTCCAGGTGTACGCCAACAGCATCTTCAAGGACACCGTGGGCCAGGCCATCGACAGCGGCGGTGACCTGTCCGCCGCGCTGAAGACCTGGCAGGACCGCATCTCCGCCTTCGGCACCGAGCAGGGCTTCACCCTCACCAACGGCGGCTGACCCCGGAACGACCACGACCGCGACCACGGCCGGCGGCCCGGTGGAACGCACTCCACCGGGCCGTCACCAACGGGCTGAAGGTGCCGTCGGCGCCCTGCGGCATCGATGCCTACGGCCCCTAGCCCGAGGCGAGATCGCGGCGGCGCAGGCCGTACAGGCCGAGGATCGTGAGCAGCGCGGCGAGCACGGTCAGCACCACCGTGGCCACCGGGGCGAAGGAGCCCAGCGGGTGCCAGGGCAGGTGGGACAGCACCGACGTGTTCACCAGCCACTCCGGCAGGTTCATGTAGGACCCCAGTACCTGCATGAACCCGCTGTAGACGAGCACCGCCCAGGCCGCGTTCACGGCCCGTGGGGCGAGCCCGAGCAGCGCGGCGGGGACGGCGAGCAGCACCAGCACCTCGGGGGCGCGGATGAGGCTCGCCCACGTGACCTCTCCCACGAGGCCGGCCTCGCCGGTCGACAGGGCGGCGCCGACGCCGAGCGCGGCGCCGTACACCACCGGCAGGACGACCGCGGCGAGCGCGGTGACCAGCAGGGACGACCAGTACCACGTCGATCTGCCGGTCGGCCCGGCCAGCACGGGAGCGATCCGCCCGCGCACCTCCTCCGACCGGAGCCGGAGGACCGACAGGACCACGAACACGCCGGTGTAGAGGGACCCGGTGAACACCATGAGGCTGATCCAGGCCCGCCCGAAGTCCGCACCGGAGAAGATGGGGAGGTCGGTTTCCGCCATTCCCCCGGTCATGGCGCCCAGGACGAGGCCGACGGCGAGGAACGCGGCTCCCCACGCGAGGATGGCCGCCTGCTGGAGCCGCAGCGCGAGCGTGAACGGCGAGCGCAGCCACGAAGGCGCCGACGCCCGGCCGGGACGCGGGGCCATCAAGGAGGCGCCGAGATCCCTGCGGCTCGCCAGCGAGTAGGCGCCCGCGACCAGCAGCCCGGCGAGCAGAACCGACAGGCCGAGCGGCCACCAGCGCTCGTCGGCCAGCACCCGGGTCTGCTGTGACCAGCCGATCGGCGACAGCCAGAACAGCGGACCGCCCTCCGGGCTCTGCAGCGCCCCCGCGCCGCGCAGCAGCCACGCCGTGAAGAGCACGATGCCCGCCAGCCCGTTGGCGCCTCGGGGATGCTCGGTGACCTGGGCGGTGACCGCGGTGACCCCGGCGAACAGCAGCCCGGTCGCGGCGAGCGAGGCGCCGAACAGCAGGGCGCTGCCGGCGGGGAACCCGATGCCGATCGTCGCGGCGGTGGTGAGGGCCGCGAGCACGACATTGCTGATCACGGCGACGACCAGCGCGGCGGTGAGCTGGGCGTGCCGGCCCACGACGGCCGCCCGGATGAGTTCGGCCCGGCCCGTCTGCTCCTCCGCCCGGGTGTGCCGGGTCATGAGCATCATGTTCATGATCGCGGCGGCCAGCAGGAACTCGACCCAGTAGGCGGCGAGGAAGTAGCTCTGCGTGGTGACCTCGCCGAACAGGGGCCCGCCGAGCACCCTCATGAAGGAGACGCGGATCATCTGCGACGCTTCGGCCAGGGCCTGGGGCGTCGGGACGACCGCGCTGACGGCGGCGTAGTAGAAGCGTGGGACGAGGGCCGTGATGGCGACCAGCCAGATGGTGAGCTTGATCCGATCGCGGCGCAGTGCCAGCCGTACCATCGCGCCGGTGCCGGTCAGGTGGCTGCTCGCCGCGCTCGATCCGGTACGGCCGCGCGCCCGCGTAACCGTGGTGGTCATGCCGCCTCCTTGTGCGCGTAGTGCCGGAGCATGAGCTCCTCAAGCGTTGGCGGGTGGCTGACCAGCGAGTCGATGCCGAAGGTGGTGAGGTGCCGGATGGCGGCGTCGAGGTGTTCGGCGTCCACGCCGAACCGCACGCTCCTGCCCTCGGTCTTCACGTTGTGGACCCCGGGCAGCCGGTCGAGGCCGGTCACGTCGGCGGCGGTCTCGGCCACGACCGTGGTCCGGGTCAGATGCCGCATCTGCGCCAGCGTCCCCGACTCCACCGCCTTTCCGTCGCGGATGATGGTGATCCGATCGGCGAGGGTTTCGACCTGGGCCAGGATGTGACTGGACAGCAGGATGGTCCGGCCGGCGGCTTTGGCCTCGGCGACGACCTGCTGGAACACCGCCTCCATCAGCGGGTCCAGCCCGCTCGTGGGCTCGTCGAGGATCAGCAGCTCCACGTCGGCGGCGAGAGCGGCGACGAGGGCGACCTTCTGGCGGTTGCCCTTGGAGTAGGTCCGGGTCTTCTTCTTCGGATCGAGTTCGAACCGCTCGATCAACCCGTTCCGGCGCTCGTTGTCGAGCCCGCCACGCAGCCGGCCGAGCACGTCGATGGCCTCGCCTCCGGTGAGGTTGGGCCACAGCTCCACGTCGCCCGGCACGTACGCCAGGCGCCGGTGTAACGCGACAGCGTCGGCCCAGGGGTCGCCGCCCAGCAGCCTGGCGCTGCCGGAGGTGGCTCGGATCAGGCCCAGCAGGATGCGGATGGTGGTGCTCTTCCCCGCCCCGTTCGGGCCGAGAAAGCCGTGCACCTCTCCGGTGCCCACGGTGAGGTCGAGCCCGTCGAGGGCGCGTGTCGGCCCGTAGGCCTTGACGAGCCCCGAAATGGCGATAGCAGGGGTCATGGGGTTTCTCCGAATTTCTGAGCCAGCGGCTCGATTACTTGAGCGAGCCGGTGACGCGCGCGTCGAATTCGCGGTCCGGGAGGGATCTGTTGAGCTGCAGGAAAGCCTCGGCCTGCCAGCCCACGACGTAGCGGGTTTCCGGCCGGGCCGACTCGACGGCCTGCCGGATCGTCGTCGCGACCACCCCGGGGTCCGAGGCCGGGCTGTCCACGCCTGCCCGCGGCTCGGCCGCCTGTGCCATGGCCTCGGCCATCCGCCGGTAGGCGCCGGTCCCGGAGATCTCCCGCAGTTGCCGCGCGGTCCCGGCCTCGAAGTCGGTCTTGATGATGCCCGGCTGGACGACCACGACGTCGATGCCGAACTGTCCGACCTCCATGCGCAGGGTGTCGGAGAATGCCTCCAGGGCGTGCTTGGAGGCGTAGTACCAGGCGCCGAGCGGAAGGGCGATCTCACCGCCGATCGAGGAGACGTTGACGATCGTCCCCGAGCCCCGCGCGCGCATGTGCGGGAGGACGAGCTGGGTCAGCCGGGCCGGCCCGAACACGTTGACCTCGAACTCGTCTCGCGCCATCGCCATCGGCGTGTCCTCGACCGCGCCGTGGACGACGGCTCCCGCGTTGTTGACCAGGACGTCGATCCGCTCGTGCGCGTCCAGGACGGTACGGACGACCCGCTGGAGGTCTTCCTCCTTGGTCACGTCCATCGGCAGGGCGTGACCGCCCGCTTCGCGGATCGCCTCCATCTGGTGCGCTCGGCGCGCCCCGCCGTACACGACGTGGCCGCCGCGCAGGAGTTCGAGTGCGGTGGCGTGGCCGATGCCGGATGAGGCGCCGGTTACGAGGCATATCTTGGCAGCCATTGTCGGTCCCCTCCACGTGAACGGTCATCGTTCACATATGAGGAAAGCTACGGATGCGTTCGCGGATTCGGCAAGTTAAGAATGTCGTTTTCGCAGGTCAGAATGGCGCAATTGGCGAAACGACGGTGCTGGCAAATGCAACAACTCCGTGCTGTATGTCGCGATCGATCGGGCCCCGGCCGCATACTTGGGCGGGCGCGACAAGCGGAGGAGGGCGCATGCCAGGAGGCCACCTCACGTACGAGGACCGTCGCAAGATCGCTGAGGGGCTGGTGGAAGGACTCACCTACGCGGAGATCGCCCGTCGTCTGGGACGACCGAGATCGACCATCGGCCGCGAGATCGCCCGCAACGGAGGCCCGCACGGCTACCGTGCGGCTCGGGCCCAGCAGGCGACCGGACGGCGTGCCCACCGCCGGCCGCACTCGCCGCTGAATACTCCGGCCACCGCGGATATCAGCGGGCGTGACCCCCGGGCCGTACAGGAATTCGAGCGGAAACTCGCCGGGGCGATGTCAGGGATCCCGCCGATGGCGGCCAAGGTGATGGTCTGCCTGTTCACCAGCGACAGCGGCGACATGACCGTCGTCGACCTGGTCGAGCGGCTGCGGGTCAGCCCCGCGTCGATCTCCAAGGGGATCGGCTGGCTTGAGGAGGTGGGGCTGGTCAAACGCGAGCGTGACAATCGGCGTGACCGGTACAGCATCGACGTCGACGTCTGGTATCGGGCCTGGTTGGTGGGCATCCGGTCGATGACGCTGTGGGCCGACACCGTCCAGGAGGGCGTCGACGTTCTCGGCGTCCAGACCCCGGCCGGCTCCCGGCTCCTGATGGCAAGCCGGTTCTTCCAAGTCCTCAGCAACGACATGAACCAGGCGGCCGAACATTACCGGCAGATCTTCTCCGGCGCCGGGGACGTCAAGGACTGAACCGCTATGGGAGGTCAGGCGGCCGATCGGCGTACGCCGGGGTGCGCATGGGTGAGTTGCACGATCACCGGCATGTCCGAGACGACCGCGACCGCGTAGGGGGTGCCGGGGGACAGGGCATCGGCAGCCGCCAGGTCTTCCAGGCTCAGGTCGCTGGTGCGCTGCGCGGGCACCGTCGCGCGGTAGGGGCCGAGCGGCTCCTCGCCCGTCGCGCAGAACGTGAGCTCGACGTGGGCGTTCTTGGGGCTGACATTGAACAGGCAGAGCCGGTCGCCCCTGACGCACCCGTCGGTGATCGCCATCTTCCAGTTTCCCACCAATGTGCTCATTTGCGACTCCTGTCCTCTCCTGCGACATTCGTCCAGCTACCCCGACAAGAGCGGATATATCGGATTAAGAGCCGGTGAATGGGGCCGGCGAGCGTCCGCGAGCGTATTGTCGGGGATCATCGGCGGTGTGAAGATCGGGGAATGGCCCCTTCAAAAGCCGTTCTCTCCGCGCTCGCCGTCGCCACTTCCGCATTGCTGATCAGCGGAAACGCCGAAGCGGCCGCGGATGTGCCGTTACCTTCGGCGATCTTCCGCGCCACGCACAACAGCTACTCGGGCAACGTCAGCGGCGCCAAGAACTCGATCGCCTACCAACTCGACCACGGTATTCGCTTCCTCGAACTCGACATCCACGACAACGGTTACGCCACCTCGCACGACTACTCCGTCGGCCACGACTCTCCCGGCAACCAGGTCGACCACAACGGAAACCCCGCCTCGAACCTCCTGCGCGACTGGCTCGGCGTGATCAACACCTGGTCCGCCCAGCACCCCACCGCCGCACCGATCGTCGTCGCGCTCGACATCAAGGACGACCTGACCGACAACACCTCGTACGCCGCCGGCAACCTGGCCGCACTCAACCAGGAGCTCACCTCCGTCTTCGCCTCGCGGCTGTTCTGGGCCAAGGATTACCCGGCGAGCCCGCCGTCGGTGGACACGCTGCGCGGCCGGGTGCTCCCCGTGATCTCCGGCGACGGCACGACCCGCGCCCAGTACAAACGCGACGTCGGCTACCACCCGGCCGTCGCGATCAACGGTCGCGGCCAGGTCGTGGAGGTGCACGACTCGGGCGCGGGCGCGCTCTGGTACTGGAGCGGCACGTACGGCGCCGACGGCCGCGTGACCTGGTTACGCCACGGCAAGTACGACAACGGCGTCACCCCGTCCATCGCGCTGAACGACAACGGCGACCTGGTCGAGGTCCACCAGTCCCAGACCGCGACCACCCTCTGGTACCGCGTCGGCCGCCTCGACGCCAGCGGCGAGATCACCTGGTCGGCCAGCCACCAGTACGACAACGGCGTCCTGCCGACGGTCAGGTTCACCGACGCGGCGGGCACCCAGCTACGCGAGATCCACCGCAGCCAGAGCAACAGCCAGAACTGGGACTGGGACGGCGTGCTCAACGCGTCCGCGGCGACGGTCTCCTGGAGCGGCAACGCCAAGACCTCCGACGCCCGCTACGACGCGACCACCTCGACCAGCGGCTCGTCGCGCGTGCACGTGTGGACCGGCGCCGACGGCCCGACCCCGGCCCAGACCCTGCGCCTGGACACCGACAGGGTCGCCGGCGAGCGCATCCGCTACCAGCAGACCGCCTTCGACGAGTTCCAGAAGGGCGACAGCGCGGAGCTCCAGCAGGGCGCGCTGTTCTACGCGGCGACCGCAGGCGAGTCCTCGTTCATCACCGCGGCCCGGCAGGCGGGACGGCTCGTGCGCGGCTGGGACTTCGACTCCGAAGACGACGCCACCGACCCACTGGCCAACTATCCGGCGTCCAACCACCCGTACGACACCTGGTACCAGGACCTCCTCACCCGCTCAGGCGCCGTCGAGTAGTCAAGCGGAATTGGCCCGCGCGGCCTCACACGGCGTTCGGCGAAGCAGGGCCGAGACGTGGTCGCGCACCAGATCATGGAAGCGGTACCGGCAGGGTGCGGGCTCCTGCAAGAGGTGGACGTCCAGCAGCTGGTCCAGCTGCCGCCTCGCCCGCACCACTGTCGTGTGCTGCACGGCCGCGGCCTCGTCGACCCCGAACTCGGTACCGGCCTGTGACCCCAGCACCCGGTACACGCGTCGCTGATCCTCGGAAAGCCGCTGATAGGACAGATCCAGAGCGGCGGTGACGCTGTGCCGCCCGGTCGTCAGCTCGGACAGCCGATCGTCGTTCAACCGGTCGAGCAGATGCCGCACGCTCCACGTCGGACGTGCCCGCAGCCGGACGGCGGCGATGCGGATGGCGAGCGGGAGCCGCCCACACCGCTCCACGGTCTCCGTCAGCACGCCCGCCGGCGCGTCCGCGACATGCTCCCGCCCGACCATGCGGGTGAACAGGGCGACCGCCTCCTCCAGCGGCAGGACGTCCAACGACAAGGTTCGAGTGTCGTCCAGGCCGATCAGCCGGCGGCGGCTGGTGACGATCAGCAGGCAGCCCGGTCCGGCGGGCAGCAGCGGGCGGACCTGGTCCTCGTCGGCGGCGTTGTCCAGCACGATCAGGACTTCGCGGTCGGCCACGACACTGCGATACAGCGCCGCGCGATCATCGATATGCCCGGGTATGCGGTCATCGGGGATGCCAAGCGCGCGGAGCATGCGGGCGAGCGCGTCACGCGGATCGACGGGGGTCATTTCCCGGGTATGTCCGTGAAGGTTCACGAACAGCTGGCCGTCGGGAAACCGAGAGCTGAGCAGGTGGGCGGCATGAACGGCCAGCGCTGTCTTTCCGACGCCGGCCATGCCGTCAATGGCGATGACCGTCGCGGTGTTCGCATTCTGATAATCCGACAAAGCCGTCAGTTCATGCTTTCGGCCAACAAACGCCGCAACATCGGCCGGTAGTTGTCGCGGAACGGTCACCGGCGCCCGGCCGCTCTCTTCCGGATCAACGCACTCAGGGGAAGCCGACGGGCCGCGAGCGACGACGGCCAGCATCGCGCGCTCCTCGCTGTCCAGCTCCAGCGCCTCCGCCAGCAGCAGGATCGAGGTGATGCGCGGCTGCTGGAGCACGTTGTGCTCCAACCGGCGGACGGTCCGAACGTTGAGGCCGGTACGTTGGGCCAGCTGCTCCTGGGTCAGCAACGCCCGCCCCCGCCATCGGCGCAGCAGCGCCCCCAAGGACAACCCGGCCTCGGGACACCGTATGACCTCCGTCGGTAGGGAAGTGGTCAACCGAACGTGATTGCCGTTCATCGATTTGTGCTCCTATCCAGGGAGCCGCCCCGTTTTCTCGCGCCGCCCCTGGTCGGCGAGATCCCCAAGTACATCGAAAGCGCTTTCCAGCTGTTCACGCCACTGTTGGACGAAAGCGAACGGAATCGGACGGCTTTGGGACGGATGAGACGATCGCGACCTGCGGTTATCTCTCGGGCTCGGTCGCGACCGATGTCTTGCGGTTTGAATGCAATTGATGAGCATCGCCGCAATTAGCCAGAATGAAGGCCATGAGCGACGGGGACGAGGGCGGCGACCGCCAAGCCCAGGTGCTGTCACCGTCCGACGACGGGGGCGAGGTATGCCCCTACCAAGGACTTGTGCCGTTCGAGAGGGAGAAGACCGAGTTCTTCTTCGGCCGCGCGCGGGCCACGCACAGCCTCGTCGACCGCCTGGGCGCGCGCCTGGACGGGCACGGGACCGTCCTGCTGGTCTCGGGTGCCTCGGGAGTGGGCAAGTCGTCGCTGTTGCGGGCGGGGCTGCTACCGGCACTGGCTCAGGAGATGCTGCCGGGCTCGCCGCATTGGCCGCGCCTGCTCATCACGCCGACCTCGACGCCGCTGCGGGCGCTCGCCGAAGAGTGGGCGAAGGCGTTCGGCGAGTACGTCGAAACGGTGTACGAGCAGCTGCGCGACGATCCAGGACGGATGGCGCCTCTCCCGGCGGACGGCCGTCTCATCCTGGTGGTCGATCAGTTCGAGGAACTGTTCACCCTGGTGAGCGACGAGCAGGAGCGCCAGGCGTTCGTCAGGGTGCTGCACGCCTTGGCCGAAGGCCCGCGGGGCGCCGGAGTGATCGTCGGCGTACGCGCGGACTACTGGGACCGCTGTGCGGCCTATCCGCAGTTGGCCGAGGCCATCCAGGACGGCCAGGTCATCGTCGAGCCGATGTCGGAGTCGGACCTCCGGCTGGCCATCACCGGTCCCGCGGCCGCCGTGGGCCTGGAGATCGAACCCGGTCTGGTGGAGACCATCCTCGGCGAGTTACGCGTCGACCAGGCCGCGGGGGACGGCTACGAGGCCGGCGCCCTGCCCCTGCTCTCGCAGGCGCTGCGCAACACCTGGGAGAGACGTGAGCACGGCCGGCTGACCGTCCGGGGGTATGAGGAGTCCGGCCGGGTCCGCGACTCCGTACAGCGCACGGCCGACGAGATCCTCGACCGGCTGTCGGCGGAGGACCGCAAGACCGCCCTCAGACTCTTCCGCCGCATGACACTGATCACCGCGGGCGGGCGGGTGGCCCGGCGCAGGGCGACGCTGACCGAGATCCACGCCGCCGCGTCGGCACTGTCGGCGGATCGGCGCGGTCAGGTGACGGCGCTGCTGTCCGCGTTCGCCGACCAGCGCCTGCTCACCCTGTACGAGGACGCCGTCGAGATCGCCCATGACGCGCTCCTGATCGCCTGGCCGACCCTGCGCCAGTGGCTCGAACCCGACTTCACCGCGCAGACGGTGTACGACAGCCTCATCGACGACGCCGCCCAATGGCGCGAACACCACCGCGACCCCGCCTTCCTCTACCGGGGCGCCCGGCTACTGGCGGTTCAGGACAGCCGGCACCGCTGGGACCGCGACCCTGACAGCTTTCCGCCCCCCGGCCCGGCCGCCGAGGGTTTCGTCGCGGCATCGACACGGGCGGCACGACGTACCGGCCGCCGTCGCCGGCTGGTCATGGCCGGTCTCGCGACGCTGTCGGTCCTCGCTCTCATCGCGGCCGGCGCCGCCGTCAACGCCGCGAACGAGGCCGATACGCAACGCGGGGGGGCGCTCTCCCGCCAGATAGCGGCGCAGAGCGAGATCACCGGAGACGTCCCCCTGTCCTCGCTGCTGGCCGTGGCGGCGTGGCGGATCGCCGACACCGACGAGGCCGGCAACCGCGTGCTGGTCGCGGCGACGCGTACCGGCCGGGGGACCCTCACCGGGCACACGAGAGGCGTCACGGACCTGGTGTTCAGCCCCGACGGTTCGTTCATCGTGACCGGAAGCGACGACGGCACCGCGCGGTTCTGGGACGTGGCGAGGCGGCGGCAGCTCGGCGCCCCGATCACCCGCCCGAAGTACGAGTGCTCAGCCGTCAAGCTGGCCCTGAGCCCCGACGGGCGTACGCTGGCCACGGCGTGTCTCGGCACCGTCCGGTTCTACGACGTGGCCACCCGTCGCGACCTGGGCGCCCCGCTGGATCCCGGGGAGGTCGTGTCGGCGCTCGCGTACAACCCGGACGGGAAGACCCTCGTGACCGGCGACTTCAGTGGCGTCGTCCGGCAGTGGGACGCGACCACGCACCGTCCGCACGGGACTCCCCTGGGCCGCGCCGACAACGGACCGGACCTCGCGTCCATCATCAGGGCGGTGGCGTTCAGCCCGGACGGAAAGACGCTGGCCGTCGCGAGCAAGAAGAGCGCACAGCTCTGGGACATCGCCAGCTCCCGCCGGCTCGGCGCCCCGCTCGCCGGGCACACCGACACCATCACCAATCTCGCCTTCAGCCCGGACAGCACGACCCTCGCGACCGTGAGCTGGGACCACACCGCTCGGCTGTGGAACGTGGCCACGCGGAAGCAGACAGGTGTGTTCAGCGACCGCCGCACCGCTTTCAACGCGATCGCCTTCAGCCCGGACGGCACCCGGCTCGCCACCGCCGGAGACACCGGCCGCACCGTCCTGTGGGACACGGCAAGCCGCCAGCAGCTGACCGCGCTCGCCGACAATGGCATGGGTGTCGAGCGCGTGGCGTTCAGCCCGGACGGGAAGCTCCTCGCCGCCGCCAGCGACGACGGCGTCGTACGGCTGGCCGACCCCCAGATCCACTTGCAGGTCGGGACCTCGATGCCCGCACAGGCCGCCGTCGCGCTGAGCCCAGACGGACGGATCCTGGCCACCGGCGTGGCCGACCAGCTGGACCCCGCGATCCAGCTGTGGGACGTGGCCACCCAGCGTCGCCTCGGCCCGCCGCTGCGTCCCCGGGGCGCGCGCCGTTCCGTGTACATGATCGAATTCACCCGCGACGGGCGGACGCTCCTGACGTCCAGCTCGGACGGCCTGCGGCTCTGGGACGTCGCGAGCCGCCGCGAGCTCGCCCATGAGGCGACGCTCAAGGGCTTGGCCAGGCTCAGCCCCGACGGTAGGTACATCGCCGTCCAGCAGGACAAGGCCGTCGCGTTCTGGGACGTCGCGAGCCGCCGGGAGACCGGGCCGCGCATCAGCGTCCCCGACCACACCGACGTCCTCACGGCGATGGCGATCAGCCCCGACGGCTCGACCCTGGCGACCACGGGCTACGACAACCAGGTGCGGCTCTTCGACGTGGCCACCCGCCGCCCGATCGGGGGCTCGCCGCCCGCGGCCAACGGCGGGTTCGTCAACGACCTGGCGTTCAGCCCCGACGGGCGGACGCTGGCACTCACGGCCGCCGACTCCAGCGTCCGGTTCTGGGACGTGGCGCGGCACCGCACGCTCGGCATCGCCCTGATCGCCGAGGACGGCGCGATCAACACCTTCGCCTTCAGCCCGGACGGGCAGGTCCTCGCCACCGGCTCCGCCGACGTGGTGCGGTTGTGGGACGTGCGGAGCCACCGGCAGCTGAGCACCCCGCTGGTCGGCCATACCCGCGGCGTGACGGCGATCGCCTACAGCCGGGACGGGACGGCCATCGCCACGGTGGCCGGTGACGGGACCGCGCGGCTGTGGAACGTCCGCCTGCCCGCAGACCCGGTGGCCGCGGCGTGCGCCAACGCTGGCCGCACCCTCACCCGCGACGAATGGGCGAGCTACGTACCGGGGGAGGCATATCGGCAGACATGTCCATGACCCAGGGGAACCCCACTGGAATCCATCACGAGAGAGAGCGAGCATGTTCCTGCGAGGCTTCCGGCGACGGACGGGTAAGCCCGTCCCGGAACTGGCCACGTTGTTCCGCTCGATCGTCGCAGAAGGCCGGGACTTCCACCCGATGGCGTCCGACTTCCTGGAACACTTCATGGACGGCGCCGGTGCCTCCAGGACGATGTCGCTGCGCTGGCTGCGCTCGTTCAAAGTGATCAAGAAGGCCGAGCGCAAGAACCAGAACCGGTTCGAGCGGCAGCTCGTACGAGAGGCGAAAGTGTTGCGCGACGGCGCGTCGACCTGGCTGCACGACTACTGGGACGCCCGGATCAACGCGTTCATCGGCACGGAGCTCTTCTACGTCAGCCGGATGAGTCTGCTGCGCTCACAGGGCTCGTTCGTCCTGACCCGGGCCGGGCTGGAGGTGCGGATGTCGGGCACGGTCCGCCACCACTGGTTCGATCCCTATGACTGGGACCGCGGCCGATGGGTCTACATCCCCCGGCACGGGTTCGTGCCCATCGCGGTCGGCCGGGAGCTGGTGGAGTCCGACGAGGCGCGCGACTTCCTGATGGAGTCACGGCATGTCCAGACATTGGCGGGCACCTACCTGGACGGCCGATGGCCCCGGCGCGGCAGCACGAGGTTCGAGTGGTCGCTGGTGAGGACGAAGCACTGATGGCCGCCGACCACCCCCGTCCACCCGACCCCACCGAGGCCGGCAGCGCCGCGGACTTCGTCCGGTCGCTGGTCCGGCTCAAACGGTGGGCGGGCGAGCCGTCGCTGAGCAGGCTGCGCTCTCTCGGCGGCCAGACGGTGACCTCGGACGGAACCACGATCGACGCGTTGCCCAAGAGCACGACCTCGCACGTTCTCCGGCAGACCGACAGGCTGCCGCGGTGGGACTTCGTCAAGGCGTTCGTCACCGCCTGCTTCCGTTACTGCGACTATCCGGCCGAGCTGATCCCCGGCGAGCTCGAACGCTGGCGGGTGGCCAGAACCGCTTTGGCCGGGCCGGTCCCCCGTACACCGCCCGCCTCGGACGTGGAGCGGCGGACGCCGCCGACGGTGGACCCGGCGGAGGCGATGGCGGCGGAGGTGTCCGCGGCGGTCGCGGCGGAGGCGATGGCGGCGGAGGCGTTCGCGATGGTCGCGGCGGAGGCGGTCGCGGCGGTCTCGGTGGGCGGCGCGGTCCAGATCGCGGCGACCGACGCGGAGACCACCGACCGTCCCGGGCGCGACCACGCCGCCGAGCTCCTGGCGCGGCGAGTGGCCCGGGAGGAGGACAGGGCACGTAAGGGGCTGCTCGGCGGCTACACCATCGCACCGGTCTCCTTCGGGCCGTACGAGGACCCGATCCACCTGGACGACGCCGGCGGCGAGATGAAGGACGGCCCGCGGTCGATCGGCCGCTTCTTCACCGACCTGCACCCCCGGCGCCTGCTGATCGTGGGCGAGTCGGGAGCGGGCAAGACGGTGCTCGCCATAGAGCTGGTGCTGCAACTGCTGGAGCCCTTCCTGACCGGCGGCGAACGACCCGGCCACCCGCAGATGGTCCCGGTACGCCTGGACGCCGCCCGATGGACCTTGGGCAGCCCGTTCGAGCCATGGCTGGCCGAACAGCTGGCGCACGACTTCGGGCTCCCGGCCAAGGACGCGGAGCGGCTGGTACGGGACCGCCAGGTGCTGCCGGTGCTGGACGGGCTCGACGAGCTGGACCCCGAGCCGTCCATGGGCCCGCCGCGCCGGGCGATCGGCCTGCTGACCGAGCTCAACCGGTACAGCGACCTCTCCGGCCGGCGGCCGGGCGCGGTCGTGGTGACCTGCCGGGCCGCCCGCCACACCGAGCTGTCCCTGGTCCGCGCCGGGCTCGACAACGCCACCCGGATCCATCTGTACGACCTGACCATCGAGCAGATCAACGCCTACCTGCGCACCCGCTGGCCGGACGGCCATCCCTGCGACATCCACCGCGACGGCCTGCACGCCGCGCTGTCCGGACCATCCGGGAGGGCCGTGCACGCCGCCCTGGCCACGCCGTGGCGCCTGTTGCTGACCGTGACCGCGGTGGAGTCCGGCGCCGATCCGGACGAACTGCTCCGCGTCGACCAGGACCCTGACACGCGTTCGGCGGCGGCACGGATCGCCCGCAGGCTGCTCGGCGCGTACGTCCCGGCGGCGACCGCACTGGCGCCCCGCGCCGCCCACGGCACCCCCTACCGTCCTGAACAGGTGCGGTCCTGGCTGGAGAACCTGGCCACCCACCTGCGGTGGCAGGCCGCCCGCACCACTGAGACGGATCGACCGCCGCCCGGCATGACGCCGATCGACATCGTGCCGCACCTGCTGTGGCCGATCGGCGGCCAGCGCCGGGTACGGGCGGTGCACTGCCTGTGCTGTGTGATCTTCGCTGTGGTCGCCATGCTGGCGTTCTGGGCGGGGTCGGCGGTCGACCGGCCCGGTGACCCGCGCGACTGGCTTGGAGAAGGGCTCACCCTGTCGCTCATGGCGGGCTGGGTGGTCATCGCCACCGGCCTGTCGATGTCGCAGTGGCCGACCGCCGCCGGTGGGCGGGCCAACGTCCCCCGGCGGCGACGCGTGATCGGCGGCCTGTTCGGCGCACTGGCGGGCGGGCCGGTCGGTGCGCTCTGCGGCCTGACCGGGCTCGTGCTGACCGAAGGCAGGGTCTTCGGTCCCGTGTTCGCCATCGCGGCGGGGGCGGCCGGGGGCGCGGTGTTCGGCGCGGTCATCGGAGTGACCGCCGCCGCCCGGCAGGGCGAGCGCATGACCATATCCGAGGCGATCCGCGCCGAGCCGGTCACCCTGCTGGGCTTCGGACTGTGCGGCGCTCTGACCGGCCTGCCGCCGCTGCGCCTGGCAGGAGCCGGTCCGGTGGCACTGACCGCGGAGATCATCGGGGCCTTCGCCCTGGCCTTCGCGCTCGGGGTGCTCTTCAAGATCACCACGGGCGGCTGGAGCGAGGACGCGGAGCTGGCCCACCCGCGAGAGGCCCTCCACCGCAACCCGATGATCGGAGTGGCCTTCGGGCTCACCGGGGGTGTCGCGGCCTTCCTCGTGTTCGTCATGAACCAGGGCATCGTCCAGTCACTGGCCTGCGCGCTCGTCGGTGGGGTGACCTTCGGCCTCGCCTTCGGCGCGGTCGCCTGGTCCCGCACCATGATCGGCTTGATCATCGCGGCCGCGCGCGGGGTGCTGCCGTTGCGGCTGTGGACCTTCCTCGACTGGGCCTGCGAGGCACGGCTGCTGCGCGTCAGCGGCGCCACCTACCAATTCCGGCACCGCGAACTCCAAGACTTCCTGACCCCGCCCGAGCCTGACTGATCCAGCCTTCGTACGTCGGATCCAGCCTTCGTACGTCGGACCCGTCCGAGACCGACTGGCCCGTCAGAGGCCGGCGCGACGTAGGGTCCAGGACAGCAGCCACTTCACGGCCGACCGCGTCGGTCCTGGCGGAGATGGGAGCCTTCATGACCGTCACTCCGGCGCAGCTGCGCGCCCTCGCGAGTCGCGCCGAGGCGCTCACCGCGGAGGTACGCGCGCTCTGCGGCACCGCCCTGAACGGATCGCCGGAACGCGAGCACCTGGCTGGAGCTTGGCAGGCCGCGGACCAGCTGGCCCGAGGCGCCGAGGATCTCCAGCAGGCGGCCGCGGACCTGGCCAGGCTCCAGGACCAGCCGTGCGGCCTGCCGTGGGGCGTCTGCCCCGAGCACGGCAACACCCTGTCCGCCGGCGGGGGCGTCTCCACGTGCCGGGTGTGCCGTCGCTCCTGGACCGGTGACCTGCTCGGCCAGCCGTGCCGGGAGCCGAGGACGTGGAAGGTGATCGACCGGGCCGGGACGGAGACGAGGATGTGCGACGGGCACGTTCTCGGCGCCCGCGCCGCCGCCGCGGGCGCCACCTTCATCCGTCTCGACGAGGCGGCCGCGCAGATGTGACGCTATTGCCGGGCTCGTGGATTCACTCGGCAATTGGTGTGGAGATACTGGGCGGCGCCATTCTGGAAGTCGTAGATCGCGACGGTCTGGGTGTCTTCCAGGGGATCGTCGGAAGGCATCAAGAAATGCGTGTCACTTACCGGCAGCAGCTTGTACGTGAGGCGTTCTGGTTTGCCGAGGAAGCTCGCCTCCATGGGGTTCAGGGCGAAAGTGAGCGAGAGCTTTCCGTCCTCGGCCGCGACCTCGTAGTGGGTGCCGAGCCGCCCGTACGTGCCCTCGTACCTGGACAGGTCGAGGTTCAGAGAAGGGTCGGGTTTCGGCAGGTCCGGGATCGTGACGGCGCCGAGCTCGGCCAGGATGACGTTGAACACCTTCTTGTAGAAGCTGTCTCGCGGCCCCACGTTGGCCAGCATCGAGATGGCGATATTCGAGTCCGGAAGAATCCGCAGCCGGGCGTTCTGGCCGACAGTGCTGCCGTCGTGGGCGTAGACGGTCTCGCCGTGCCAGTCGCACACGATGAGCCCGAGGGCCCACTCCGGGCCGTACATATAGGGGTCGGGAATGGGGACGCGAGATTCCATCATCTCGCGGATGATCTCGGGTGCGGCGATGCGGGTGCCGTTCGGCGCCTTTCCCTCGTTGAGGAAGACGTGCGCCATTGTGAGCACTTCCCGCGCCGTCGAGTTCACGTTGCCGCCGGGTCCGAAGGAACGCGGCAGATGCTCCACCGGTGAAACGATGGGGCCCTCGTCGACGGACCGGATGATGTGGCCCGTCGCGGCCCGGCCCGGGGCCACCTGCTCGTGCCAGCTGGTCGTGGAGGTCAATCCCAGAGGGTCGAAGAGACGATCCCGCATGATGTCGTCCCACTTCTTCCCGTCGATCACCTCCATGACGCGGGCGAGGATCGCGTAACCCAGGGCCGCGCTGTAGCCATGGGTATATCCGAGGGGATGAACCTGGGGGGCCTCGGCGATGTTGGCGACCATGCGCTCATATACGTCGTCGTCCTCGCCGGGGTCGCCGAAGTCCTCCTCGATGCCGTTCGTGTGGTTCAGGAGATGGCGGGGCGTGACTTCGGCGCTCACCTCCGGGTCGGCGACCCGGAAATCACGAAGGTAGGTCCGCACCGGCTCGTCCAGGCCGACTTTTCCCTCATCGACGAGCTGCATGAAAGCGAGAGCGGTCCATGTCTTGGACAGGGAACCGCACTGGTAAATGGTGTCGGTCGTCGCGGGCTCTCGCGTCGACAGCTCCTTGACGCCCAAGGCGAGGTCGGTGATCTCCCCGTCTTGGAGAATGCCGATCGCGACGCTCGGGACCTGATATTCGGCGAGAAGCTCGGCCGTTCGAGCCTTGATCCGCGTTATGTCCAGCCCTTTCGCCATGGGGACCTACTTCGGGAGGCCGACCGCGTTGGCGGCGTCGGCCTCGAAGTATTCGGTGGTGGCGAAGGAGCCGGCGTACTCCTCGAAGAAGCCCCTAACGCCGTCGATCGAGTCGTGCACGATGACGTTCACCGCCTTGGTCCCGTCGGTGCTCGACACCGCCAGGGTCCACTTCGCCCCCTTGGGCAGCTTGCCGTGCGCCTTCTTCAGTGAGCCCCAGAATCTGTCCTGGTCAGAGACCGTGGATACCGCCATCACATGCATGCTCGTGTCCTCTCGCGAATGTTTCCGAATGAACAAAGGCTACGTTGCATTCGATTTTCGGTCAACGCTTGGCGAAATCGATAATCGCATTGACCAGCACATATGAGTGACAATCGTTGCAACAGCCTTGTGAGGAAATGCAATATCGACCTGGCTCGCCGTTGCAATGTCCTGTCGATGAAAGCACACTGGACCCCCGCGGACCGTTCACGACAGGAGAGGCGCCGATGCCCGGAGGCAGGCTGACCCATCAGGACCGCCGGCGGATCGCGAGCTGGCTGGCCGAAGGGCTGGGCTACGCCGAGATCGCCAGACGGCTCGGCAGGCCGACCTCCACGATCAGCCGCGAGGTGGCGCGCAATGGCACGTCCGGCGACTACCTGCCGGACCGCGCCCAGCAGGTCGCCGCGCGGCGCGCCCGCCGAGCCAGGCCGGGCCAGGCGGCGGAGCCGCCCGAGGGGCAGCCGACCGAGGCGGCGCGCGGCTTCGTGGATCAGTTCGCGGCCCTGCTGGCCGCGATCGGCGTGCCGCGGATGGCCGCCCGGGTGTTCGTCTGTCTGCTCACCTCCGACGGTGGGAGCCTGACGGCCGCCGAGCTCGTACGCCTGCTGCAGGTCAGCCCGGCATCGGTGTCCAAGGCCATCGGCTACCTGGAGACCATGGACCTGGTCGGGCGCGAACCGGATCCCGGCGGGCGGCGCGAGCGCTACGTCATCGACGACGACACCTGGCTCCGGGCGTGGCGAACCGACACCGGAGCGCACGCCGAACTCGCGCGGGCCGCGCAGCGCGGCGTCGCCCTCTTCGGCGCCGACTCACCCGCCGGGACCCGGCTGGGCCAGATGGGCCAGTTCTTCGACTGGCTCAGTGGCGAGATGAGCGGCAGCCGCCTGACCGACACCGTCATGGGCGATGCGCTGACGGTGCTCGCCGCGCTGGTGCACGCCGCCCGGCCGCTCCCCGTCGATGGACTGGTCAGGGCGTTGGGGCTGCCTGTGGACCGGGTCGCCGACGCCCTGGCCGCGATCGAGGAGCACCCGGCCGTCGCCGACCCGCTCACGCTGCTGCGCACGGAGCCCGGCACATACACCGTCACCACCAGATCGGACCGCCTGAGCCCGGCGCAACGCGCGGCACTCGCGCCCAGCTGAGCAAGCCCGCCATGCGGCAGGGGGCGGTGGGCGGCCGCTGCGAAGCGTGACGGCCAGTAGATCATCTTTACCGTGTCGCGACGTCACTCTCTGTGTCGGAAAACTACAGTGAGTGCTGGCTTCGGACCGGCCGGAAGATCATCGTCTGGCCCGATGAGACAGCCCTGTGCCCCTACTGTCAGTCCCTTTCTCGAAAAGAGAACCAGCATGCCGCGCATCAAGAAGACCGCTATGGCCGCTGCCGTGACCCTGACCTCCTGTATCGGCGCGCTCGGCGCCTTCGCCGTCCCGGCGCTGGCCGATCTCGGCGGTGCCTCCGGTCCGGGTGTCCGCGCCGCCGCCATCGTCAACGCCAACGGCTTCGTCGTCCGCTCCAAGGGCGTCACCGGGGTCCGTAAGATCGCCACCGGCCAGTACTGCATCCGGCTTGACGCCGACATCAACGCCGCCAACACCGTCCCGGTCGCCACCACCCAGTGGACGGGCTCGCCCTGGGACTCCAGCATCTTCGTCCGCCCCGACGGCAACATCGTCTGCGGGGACTCCCGCGACATCTTCGTCGGCACCGGCAGCGCGTCCGGCGCCCGCGACACCGGCTTCCACGTGATCATCCCCTGACCGAAACCGTCCTAGATCGGCCGACCGGTTCGCCGCCTGGGCGAACCGGTCCCCTTACGGTGGGGCGGACACAGCGGTGATCTTGGCCGGGTTCATCATCCACAGAACCTGGTCGATGCCCTGCTCCGAGGCGTTGACCGTGAGGACGGCGAACACCTCTCCGTCGCGGCTCAGCAGCGCGGCGCTCTGCCCGTTCGTGCTCGCGTACGCCACGTCGACCCCGGTCCAGAAGTGGCTCGCGAACGCCCTGTGGAACTTCGCCACCCGCGACGCCCCCACCACCGGAAAGCGGGAGGCGCGCACGGCGCCGCCGCCGTCGGAGTAGGTGATCACGTCCAGGGCGAAAAGCTCTTCCAGCGCCGTCAGGTCGCCAAGGCGGGCGGCGGCGACGAATGCCGTCAGCAGCTTGCGTTGTTCGGCTTTGGCCACGGGTGTACGTCGTTCGACGAGCACATGCTTGCGCGCCCTGCTGACCAGCTGCCGTACGGCCGGCTCGTTGAGCCGGATGATGTCGGCGATCTGCCGGTACGGATAGTCGAAGGCCTCCCGCAGCACGTACGCCGCCCGTTCGGTGGGCGTGAGCCGCTCCAGGAGCAGCAGCACCGCGAGCTCCAGGGCCTCACCGCGCTCGGCACCGAGGTGCGGATCGGCGCTGGTGTCGACGGGTTCGGGCAGCCACGGGCCGACGTAGGTCTCCCGGCGGGCGCGCGCGGACCGGGCGGCATTGAGGGCCAGCCGAGTGATCGTCGTCGCCAGGAAAGCGGCCGGATTGTCCACCGTGGCGCGGTCGTACGCCTGCCAGCGCAGCCAGACGTCCTGCACCAGATCCTCGGCTTCGGTGGCGCTCCCCAGCATCCGGTACGCGATCCCGAACAGGCGAGGTCGCACGCCGCCGAAGACCACCGCGGCCTGCTCGAGATCCTCCGGATCGCCCGATTCGGTGTCCGCCACTCCCATCGCCCCCGCCGAGACCTTTCGCACCGGGATGTATTTCCACCGACCGTACTCTGCGATCCACCTGGCCTGAGGAACCACCCCACGGTAATCGAGTCCTTTGCCGGTCGGCGTGGGCGAGAAGAGACGGGGAGGGGAAGGAGGGCCCTGGGAAAGATTTCGCCGGGGCTGTCACAGGCCGAGAGGCTGCCCTGTCTTAGCTCGCGGACCGGCCGGCACATGGGTGCCCCGGCGGGCAGGAAGGCTCATCATGAAGATCGTGGTAATCGGCGGGACCGGCCTGATCGGGTCGAAGCTCGTGACGAAGCTGAGAGAACACGGCCACGAGGCGGTGGCGGCCTCGCCGAACACCGGCGTGAACACGCTCACCGGCGAAGGTCTGGACGAGGTGCTGACCGACGCGGCCGTGGTGATCGACGTGTCGAACTCGCCGTCGTTCGAGCGGGCCGCGGTGATGGAGTTCTTCGAGACCTCCACCCGCAACCTGCTCGCCGCGGAGGCCGCGGCCGGGGTCGACCACCACGTCGCGCTGTCGGTCGTGGGCACCGAGCGGATGCCGGACAACGGCTACTTCGCCGCGAAGATCGCCCAGGAGCAGCTGATCGAGAAGTCGGGGATCCCGTTCTCGCTCGTGCACGCGACGCAGTTCTTCGAGTTCGTCCGCGGCATCGCCGACGAGGCCACGGACGGCGACCAGGTACGGATCGCGCCCGTGCTGTTCCAGCCCATGGCGGGCGAAGACGTCGCCGAGGCGATCGGCCGCGTCGCGGTGGGCGCACCGCTGAACCGCCGGATGGAGATCGCCGGGCCGGAGCAGTCGCGAATGGATGAGTTCTTCCGCGACGCCCTGGCCGCCTGGGGCGACCCGCGTACGGTGGTCACCGACCCGCACGCGCGCTACTTCGGCACCGAACCGGGCGAGCGGACGCTGGTGCCCGCCGACGGCGCCAGCCTCGGCCGAATCCACTACCGCGACTGGCTGAGCCAGAACGCCACCGGAAAGTAGATCTACGCGGGCGGAGCCACCAGTTCGGAGATCGACTCCAGTGCGTCGAAGCGGGTGAACTCCTCGCGGGGCTCCCGTGCGCGGGTGCGGTAGGAGGGCGTCGAGAGGACCGCGTCCACGGCCGTACGGACCGCGGCGTAATCGGCCAGGAAGGAATCAGGACAGGAGCGGGAGAAGGTCCCGCGCGTCCGGCTGGGTGTCGAGGGTCATGACCTTGTCCACCAGGCGCTCCCGGCCCGGTGCGAGGCCGTGGAACTTGGCGAGCAGCCGCTCGTCGGAGAGCGGGTTGGTGGGGGTACCGAGGGGATCGTTCACCCTGGCCCGCCGGACGGCGCCCGAGGTCGTGGTGACGGTCAGGGTCGGCTCGTCGATGCCGCCCATCTCCGGGTCCACCTCCAGGTCGATGAGGTTCATGAGCTCGGCGGCCCGAGGGTCGCTTCGCCGTTCGGGGGCGTAGGCGGCCAGGTCGGCGTCGCCGTACAGGACTCTGGCCGCGATGCCGTACGGCAGGCTCAGCTGTGCGCGGGAGAGGGTGGCGACGTCCCGGCCGCCGCACATGTCGGCCACGAGCGGGCTCAGCCGCACGTGAATGCGGGCGATCTCACCGGCGTGCAGGTCCAAGCCGCCGATCGCGTCGATGGCGGAGTGAGTGCTGCGGCAGGACGCGTACGGCTTGATGGAGCAGCGCGAGATCCGCCACACCGTGCCGAGATCGCGGGTCAGCGCGCCGGGGTCGGCGTCGGCGCCCGCGTAGGTCCGCAGGAAGCCGCCCCATACGTCGTCGAAGATCCGGTCGGGGCCGCTCGTGCCGGACGCGGCCAGCAGCGCGGCGGTCAGTCCGCCCTCGGCGGCGCGGCCCGCGTGCAGCCGTTTGCTCGCCGCGCCGTCATGTACGAAGGCCCACAGGCCGCCGGAGAAGCTGGCCGCCAGCCCCAGCGCGTGGGCGGCCCGCTCGCTGTCCAACCCCAGCAGCCGCGCGCTCGCCGCCGCCGCGCCGAACGTGCCGCAGGTGCCCGTCGAGTGCCAGCCGGCCTCGTTGTGTGCGGCGTAACCGCCACACGCCTCCAGCGCGCGGCGGGCCACGTCATACCCCAGGACGACCGCCGCCAGCAGCTCGGCACCGCTGACCGGGCGGTCGGCGAGGCTGAGGCAGGCCAGCGCGGCGGGCACCACCACGGCCCCCGAATGATCGCAGCCGCCGGTGTCGTCGAGTTCGAGCGCGTGCGCGGCGACGCCGTTGAGCAGCGCCGCGTCGCGCGGCGCCACGGTCAGCCCGGTCCCCCAGACGGGTGCGGGCCCGGGGCCGGCCAGGCCGGGAGCGGGGGTGGCGGCCCCGGCCAGGGCCGCGCCCAGCGTGTCGAGGAGGTGCCGCTTGGCCCGCTCGACCACGTCGGGCGGCAGCGGCGGGGGCCCCGCGACCAGGTCGGCGAGCGGGAGGAGTGGAGTCATGAAGGCAGTTCCGCGATGAGGCCAGACAGCGGGAGGGGTGGGGTCACGAGGTCAGCTCCGCGAAGACGTCGGCGGGGTGGCCGGGTTCGTTGCCCGTGCGGGTGGCGCGCCAGTGGTCGGCCACCTGGCTGCCGGTCGCGAACCACACGCCGGGCCGCTCACGCATGACCGACAGCAGCGAGCGCAGGAGCCCGATGCGGCCGGGCGTGCCGATCACCTCGGGCTGCAGGCGCAGCACGTAGCAGAGGCCGAAGCGGTGGTAGGCGTCGAACTCCTGGGTCCAGTTCTCCAGCACGGCGGCGTAGGGGGCGATGCGCGACTGCCCGGTGGGGAAGGGCGGGTCGAGGTTGAACATGAAGTAGGGGTGGTCCTCCAGCTCGTGGTGGAGCGGGATCTCCACCAGGCCGGCGGGATGGAAGTACGGCAGGTCGTCGCCTCGCCAGGAGGAGGACCAGTCGATGCCGAGCGCGGGCAGCTCGGCCGCGAGCCCCGGCTTCCATTCGCCGATCGGCGTGCGGAAGCCGCGCGGGAGCGAGCCGGTCACCTCGGCCAGCGCGTCCTGGCCGCGTCTGATCGCGTCGAGCTGCCCGGCGAGGTCGAGCGGGTCGAAGTCCTCGTGCGCGTGGCCGTGGTTGGCGATCTCGTGGCCGGCCTGCTCTACCTCGCGGATCAGCCCGGCGTGCAGGCCGGGCACGAACCACGTCGACGGCACCCCGTCCAGCGCTCCGAGCAGCCGCTCGACGCCGCGGGTCGCGCCGTACTGTCCGACGGACAGGGTCTTGACGCGGTCGCGGGTGCTCGGGTCGGCGGCCAGGATCGCCAGCTCGGCGTCGAGATCGACGGTGATCAGTACGGCGCAGCGCGCCTCATCGGGCCAGGTCATGCCGCTCCTCTCAGACGGCGAGGTCATGCCGCTCCTTTCAGACGGCCAGGTCATGCCGTTCCTTCCACCAGGTGGCCACGTCCACGCCGGTGGCGAACCAGACGTCGTCGTGCGCGCGCATGTGCTCGAACAGCCGCTCCAGCAGCAGGATCCGGCCCGGCTTGCCGGACACCTTGGGGTGCCACAGCGTGCTCAGGCACAGGCCCTCCGCGTGGTAGCCGTCGAACTCGCGCTTGTAGTTGTCGAGCGTCGAGCCGTAGCCCGCGATGCGATCCAGCCCGGCCGGGTAGTCGGGGCGGCGGGTGTAGGCCAGATAGGCGTAGTCGTCCATGTCCCAGCGGACCGGGATCTCCACCAGCCCGCCCGGGTGCAGGTAGGGGCGGTCGTCGCCGCGCATCGAGCTGGAGTAGAGGAACCCCTCCTCGGCCAGGATCCGCGCGGTCACCGGCGACCAGTCGCCCGACGGCGTACGGAAGCCGACCGCCTCGACGCCGAGCACGTCCTTGAACACGGCCTGGCTGCGCGTGAGGATCTCGCGCTGCTCGGCCTCGGTCTTGCCGTAGTACGGCTCGTGCCGGTAGCCGTGGTGCGCCATCTCGTGCCCGCGCTCCACGATCATCCGGCAGCGCTCCGGCCAGGTCTCCACCACCCAGGCGGGCGTGTAGAAGGTGGCGGGCAGCTCGAAGGCGTCCAGCAGGTCGAGGATCCTGGGCAGCGCCCGCCACGGCCCGTACGAACCGAGCGTGAAGTATTCGGGTTTGGCGAGGATGCTGCCGTTCAGCATCGCCGCCCCCGTCGGCCCGTCGAGGTCGAAGGCCAGCGACACGCACGACTTCTTCCCGTACGGCCAGCGACTCACGTGGGCGAGCCGTTGAGGGTGACCTGCTTGATGGCGTTGTCCTTGAGGCCCCACTTGTCGAGCAGCTGCTCGTAGGTGCCGTCCTTCTGCAGGGCGCCGAGTGCCTTGATGACCGCGTCGCGCAGGCGGGTGTCCTGCTTGCCGAATCCCATGCCCTGGTTGACCGCGGTGAACGGGTCGCCGACGACGTTGAACTTGCCGGGGTCCTGCTTGGCGATGTAGGGGAGAGTCTCGCTGCCCTGTACGGCGGCGTCGAGCCTGCCCTGGGTGAGCTGGGTACGCGCGTCCGCGGAGCCCTCCGTGCCGACGACCTTGATCGGCTTACTGGAGCAGTTCTGCTCGCTCCACTTCTTGATCTCGTCAGGGAAGGACGTGCGGCGGCTGGCGCCCACCGTCTTGCCGCACAGGTCCTTCGGATCGGCGACCTTGGTCGTGGAGAAGAACTGCGCGCCCGAGGTCATGTAGCCGACGAGGTCGAGCGTCTTGCGGCGCTCGGGCAGGTCGCTCATCCCCGAGAGGATCATGTCGATCCGCCCGGTGGTGACCGCGCTCTGCAACTGCTCGAACGACGTCTCTTGCCACTTGAACGTGACGCCGAGCTGCTTGCCGATGGCGTTGCCGAGGTCGATGTCGAAGCCGGTGAGCTGGTTGGTCGAGGGGTCCTTGAACTCCAGCGGCGGGTAGTTGGGCACGTTGCCGACCACCACCGTCTTGGACTCGGCGATCTTCGGCGGGAGCCCGCCGCTCGATTCGGCCTTGAGGTCCTTCGGCGCCTGCGCGGTGCAGGCGGTCGCGGCCACGGCGAGGCAGGCGAGGAGGAGGATGGGACGAGACCGGATGGGAGAAGACAAGGTGAACTCCTAGAGAACCGCTGAAAGGAAGGTTTTCGTACGCTCGTGGGTGGGGTTGACCAGCACCTGGTCGGGGGTGCCCGTCTCGATGACGCGGCCGTCGTCCATGAACACGACCTGGTTGGCGACCTCTTTGGCGAACCCCAGCTCGTGGGTGACGACGACCATGGTCATGCCGGAGGCGGCCAGGTCGCGCATGACCGCCAGCACCTCGCCGACCAGCTCCGGGTCGAGCGCCGAGGTGGGCTCGTCGAACAGCATCAGCCGCGGCCGCATCGCCAGCGCGCGGGCGATCGCGACCCGCTGCTGCTGCCCGCCGGACAGGGTCGAGGGGTAGGCGTCGGCTTTGTCCTTTAGCCCCACCCGCTCCAACAGCTCCAGCGCACGGGTCCTGGCGGTGTCGCGCGATTCGCGCAGCACTCTGATCGGGCCCTCGACCACGTTCTCCAGCGCGGTCATGTGCGGGAACAGGTTGAAGCGCTGGAACACCATCCCGATCGGCCGCCGCTGCTTGGCGATCTGGGCGTCGCTGAGCTGGTGCAGCTTCCCATCGCGCTCCGTCCACCCGAGCAGCTCGCCGTCGACCCAGGCGGCGCCCTCGTCGATCGTCTCCAGCTGGTTGATGCAGCGCAGGAACGTGCTCTTGCCCGAGCCGGACGGCCCGATGACGCACAGCACCTCGCCGGCGGCCACCTCCAGCGAGATGCCCTTGAGCACGTGGTGGGCGCCGAAGCGCTTGTGGACGTCGACCGCCTTGATCATTTCCTCACCCCTCGGGAGAAGCGGCGCTCGACGACCAGCTGGCCCAGACTGAGGATGGTGACCACGATCAGGTACCAGAACGTCGCCACGAACAGCAGCTCCATGACGCGGTTGTTGGCGTAGTAGATGTTCTGGGCGCTGTGCAGCACCTCCTGGTACTGGATCGCGCTGGCCAGCGACGTGAGTTTCACCATGCTGATGAACTCGTTGCCGATCGGCGGCAGGATGACCCGCATCGCCTGCGGCAGCACGATCCTGCGCATCGTCTGGAAGCGCGTCATCCCGATCGCCTGCGCGGCCTCGGTCTGCCCCTGGTCGACCGAGAGGATGCCGCCGCGTACCACCTCGGAGGTGTAGGCGCCCTGGCAGATGCCCAGCCCGAGCAGCGCGGCGACGAACGGGGTCATCAGGTCGACCGTGCGCGCCTCGACGATGCCGGGGATGACGAAGTAGGGGAAGACCAGCGCCAGGTTGAACCAGAGGAACAGCTGCAGCAGCTGCGGCGTGCCACGGAAGATCCACGTGTAGAGGGCTGAAACGGCGCGGGTGACGGGGTTCTGCGACATCCGCATCACCGCGAACAGCACGCCCAGAGCCACCCCGACGATCATGGCGAGCACGGCCATCACGATGGTGTTGACCACGCCGGTCAGGATGGCCTCCGCGGTCAGGTACTGCCCGACCACGCTCCACTCGATCTGCCCGCCGGCGAACGAGACGACGATCGCCACGAGGGCGGCCACCACGAGGATCGCCGCCACGTAGCGGCCGTAGTGCTTGCGCGCCACCCGGGGCAGGTGGGCGACATCTGTGGACATGGGGATCTCCTCAGGAGCGAGAGGTCAGAGCGGGTGACAGCACCCACAGGACTCGGGCGACCTCATCGCCGGGGTTGGTGAAGGTGTGGGGGGTGTCGCCGGGGAACAGGAACGAGTCGCCCTCGCACATCTCGACCCGCTCGCCCGCGGCCTCGATCGTGAACAGCCCCTTGAGGACGTGCACGAACTCGATGTCGACGGGAAGCGTGTACGGCTCGCGGCCCGACCCGCCGCCCGGCTCGATCTCGCTGAGCAGGACCAGCAGCCTGCTCTCGTCCTTGGGCGTCAGCTGGTACTCGGTCATGCCGCTGCCGCCGAACTCGAGCCTGGCCCGGCTCTCGGACCTGACCAGCCGCCCGGCCGAGCCGGCGAACAGGTCGGCCACGTCCAGGTCGAGCGCCTCGCACAGGCGCAGCAGGGAGGCGACCGAGATGGACACCTGGCCGCGCTCGAACCTGGACAGGAAGCCCTTGGTGAGCCTGGCCCGCTCGGCCACCTCGGTGAGGCTGAGCCGGCGCCGGCGCCGCAGCTCACGGGCCCGCGGACCCAGCCCGGGCGAGTCCGGAAGCAGGATCACGTGGCGGGACCCTGGTAGTCGCGGGCCCAGGCGCGCTGCCGCGCCAGCACGTCGGTGAGGCGGTCGATCTGCTCAAGGACCCGGTCGGGGGAGGTGGCGCCGTAGCCGGAACGCGCCGCGAGAGCCGCCTCGACGGTGAGGTGCGGACGCACGTCCGGCGTCAGCCGCGCGTCCACCGCGGCCAGGTCGGCGTCCGACAGTTCGTGCAGGTCCAGGCCCTTGTCCTCGCACGTTCGCACGAGCACGCCGGTGATCTCGTGGGCCTCGCTGAACGGCACGCCGCGGCGCGAGAGCCAGTCGGCCGCCTCGGTGGCCAGCGTGAAGCCCTCGGTCGCCTGCCCGCGCAGCTCGTCGACGTTCACCGACAGGGTGCGTACCAGCCCGGCCATGGCGGGCAGCACGATCACCAGGGTGTCCACGGTGTCGAAGACGGCCGCCTTGTCCTCGGCCAGATCCCGGTTGTAGGCCAGCGGCATCGCCTTCAGCGTCGCCATCAGGCCGTTGAGGTTGCCGAGCAGGCGGCCCGCCTTGCCCCGGGTGAGCTCGGCGATGTCGGGGTTCTTCTTCTGCGGCATGATCGAGCTGCCGGTGGCGAAGGAGTCGTGCAGCTCCACCCAGCGGAACTGGCGCGAGGCCCAGGTGCAGATCTCCTCGGACAGCCGCGACAGGTTCACCCCCAGCATCGAGGCGGCGAACAGGAACTCGGCCACGTGGTCGCGGCTGGCGACGGCGTCGATGGAGTTCTCGCACGGCCCGTCATAGCCCAGCTCGGCGGCCGACAGCTCCGGATGTACGGCTATCGCCGACCCGGCCAGCGCCGCCGAGCCCAGCGGGGAGCGGGCGGTGCGCCGGTCCCAGTCCGCCAGTCGGTCGGCGTCGCGGGCGAACGCCTGCGCGTGGGCCAGCAGCTGGTGCCCGAACACGATCGGCTGGGCGGGCTGCAGGTGGGTGAAGCCGGGCGCCGCGGTACGGATGTGCGTGCGGGCCTGCTCAACCAGGCTGTCCTGCAGCTCGGCCAGTGCCAGGACCAGCTTCCTGGCGTGATCGCGCAGGTACAACCGCAGGTCGTTGGCCGTCTGGTCGTTGCGCGAGCGGCCGGCGCGCAGCTTGCCGCCTACCTCGCCCAGCCGCTCGACCAGGACCCGCTCCAGGAAGGTGTGCACGTCCTCGTCTGAGTCGTTCGGGCCGACGCGCCCGGCGCGTACGTCCTCGTCCAGCGTGTCGATCCCCGCCAGCAGCCGCTCCGCCTCGGCCGCGTCGACGATCTCGGCCCTGAGCAGCTCACGGACGTGGGAGCGCGAGCCCGCCAGATCGTAAGCCGACATGCGGAAGTAGCTGTCGGGCGAACGGGACAGGGCGAGCAGGGACGGGTCGGCGGGCGAGCGGAAGCGTCCACCCCAGAGCTTTTCGGACAACGCGGTTGCCTTCCGGTAAACGAGGTTTTCCGACATAGTGGTCTGCGGCGCCAAGGGTGTCAATAGCAGCCTTTGTCCAGAAACGTGCTGTTCACAGGGGGAGTTACATGTCTCAGGGACCCGTCGACGCCTCGCAGGTGCCACGCTTCGCGGGGCCCGACACCTATGCCCGGTTGCCCCGCATCGACCAGGTGGAGCGGGCCGATGTCGCGATCGTGGGCGTGCCGTTCGACAGCGGGGTCTCCTACCGTCCCGGCGCCCGCTTCGGCCCGGCCGCGGTGCGTCAGGGCAGCAAGCTGATCAGGCCCTACAACCCGGCGCTGGACGTCTCGCCGTTCGCCGACCTCCAGGTCGCCGACGCCGGGGACATCGCGTGCAACCCGTTCGACATCGGCCAGGCCATCGACACGATCGAGCAGGCCGCCGGGGAGTTCGAGGCCAAGCTCGTCACCATCGGCGGCGACCACACCATCGCGCTGCCGCTCCTGCGTGACGTCCACCGCAAGCACGGGCCGGTGGCGCTGCTGCACTTCGACGCCCACCTGGACACCTGGGACACCTACTTCGGCGCCGAGTACACCCACGGCACGCCGTTCCGCCGCGCGGTGGAGGAGGGCATCCTGGACACCGAGGCGCTCAGCCACGTCGGCATCAGAGGGCCGCTGTACGGCAAGGCCGACCTGGACGAGGACCGCAGGCTCGGCTTCGGCATCGTCACCTCGGCCGACGTCATGCGGCGCGGCCCCGACGAGATCGCCGACGCCCTGCGCCAGCGGATCGGCGAGCGCCCGCTCTACATCTCCGTCGACATCGACGCGCTCGACCCGGCCCACGCTCCGGGCACGGGCACCCCGGAGGCGGGCGGCCTGACCAGCCGCGAGCTGCTGGAGATCTTGCGCGGGCTGTCGGGTTGCAATCTCGTCGGCGCCGATGTGGTGGAGGTGGCGCCCGCCTACGACCACGCCGAGATCACCTCGGTCGCGGCCGCGCACGTCGCCTATGACCTGATCAGCCTGTTCGCGCTGGGGAAGCGGGCATGAGAACCGGGGGAGACCTGGTCGCCGAGACCCTGGTCGCGCTCGGCGCCACGACCGTGTTCGGTGAGCCGGGTCAGCACGCGCTCGCCATGTTCGACGCGCTGCGCCGCTCGCCGTTGCGCTACGTCGGATGCCGCACCGAACTGGGCGTCGCCTTCGCCGCCGACGGCCACGCTCGGGCCGCCGGGACGGTGACCCCGTTCATGGTCTCCACCGGCCCTGGCGCGCTGGCGACCCTGCCCGCCCTGATGGAGTCGCGCCTGGCTTGCGCGCCGGTGGTCGGCATCTCCAGCCAGATCCCGTCCGACGGGCTGGGCGGCCGCAGGAAGGGGTACCTGCACGAACTGCCCGACCAGGCGGCCTCCTTCCGTGGCGTGGCCAAGTCGGTGCAGGTCGTAAGGGCGGCTTCACAGATCCCGTCCGCCCTGGCCCTGGCCTGGGAGGCGGCGCTCAGCGTGCCGCAAGGTCCGGCGTGGGTGGAGATCCCGCAGGACATCCTGCTCGCGCCGACGGACATCCCGGTGGTGGCCGACCTGAGCGTGCGTCCGCGCACGCCACAGCCCCGTGCCGAGCTGGTACGGCAGGCCGTACAGGCGCTCGACGCCGCGTCCAACCCGGTCATCCTGGCCGGCGGCGGGGTCGCGTTGTCCGGGGCGGGTCCGGAGCTCCTCGCCCTGGCCGAGCGGCTGCGCGCCCCAGTGGCCACCACATTCGCCGCGAAGGGCGTCTTCCCTCGCGAACATCCGTTGTCGCTGCAGTCATGGCTGGAGGACCGCTTCGTCACCGAGTTCCTCGAAGAGGCGGACGTGCTGCTGGTCGCCGGTTCGGGGCTGGGGGAGCTGTCCAGCAACTACCACACGATGCGCCCGCGCGGCCGCGTCATCCACATCGAGGCCGACCCCGGCAAGCTGGAGGCCAACACGAGCGGTTCGCTCGCCGTACACGCCGACGCCAAGGCGACGCTGGGCGCGCTCGCCGAGGCGGTGCGACACAGGGAAGGCGACGGGCGGGCGGAAGCGGCCGTGGCGGACGTGCTGCGGCGGGTGCGCGACCGGCTCAACGGCCACGAGCAGGAGTTCGCGCTCCTGGCGTCGATCCCGTCCGACGTGCTGTCCTTCTGGGACATGACCATCCTCACCTACTGGGCGTGGTCGGCCTTCCCCGGCCACATGTGGTCGGCGCAGGGCGCGGGCGGCCTCGGGTACGGACTGCCCGCCGCGGTCGGCGCGGCGGCTTCCGGACAGCGCGCGCTCGCGATCTCGGGCGACGGCGGCGCGATGTACGGCCTGGCGGAACTGGCCACCATGCGCCAGCACGACCTGGACGTCACCTGGCTGATCGTCGACGACGGGGGTTACGGCATCCTGCGGGAGTACATGACCGGCGCGTTCGGCACTCCGACCGGCACCGAACTGGTCCGGCCGGACTTCGCCGCCCTGGCCGCGTCGTTCGGGGTCCCGGCCCGCGTCGTCACGCCCGCGTCCCTGGCTGACGAGCTCGCCGATGCCCTGGCAGAGCCGGGCCCGAACGTCGTGATCCTGCACGCCAGCCCTCGCATGTTCGCCGGCACCTAAGACCGCCATCCCGCACGTCGTCGGCAGCGGCATCAGCGTGGCGAGCCTCAGGCCCTCGCCAGGCGGTATTGGGCGGGCGTGACGCCGTACGAGCGGGTGAACCAACGAGTGAGATGGGCCTGGTCGGTGAATCCGACCTCGCTCGCGACCCGGGCCGCGGGCCGTCCCCGGGCGAGCAGGCGGCGAGCGGCACGCAGGCGCAGTTGGCGCTGGTAGTCGCTGGGCGCCAGCCCGTACGTCGTGCGGAAGGCCCGGTAGACGGCGTACCGGCTGGAGCCGGTCCAGGCCGCGAGGTCGTCGGCGTTGATCGGCTCGCTGTAGCAGTCGTCGATCAGCTCGCGGGCCCTCGCGGCGAGATAAGCGGCAGTGGCCGCGCGGAGGGTGGCGGGTGGTTCGGGGGGCCTGCGCGCGGCGAGGCGGACAAGGGCGGCGATCGTGCCGGAGAGCAGTTCGTCGCGCTCGAGCGGGTCGGCGCCGCCCAGCAGCGCGGTGTGCAGGTCGCGTAGCCGCGTCGCCAGGGCGGGAGAGTCGAGGACCGGGCTGGCGAACAGCGGCAATCCGGCGGGACGCTGCGTCACGTCGGTGAGGACGTCGGTGATCAGCTCCTGGCCGATGTGCACGATCCGATAGGTGAATCCCAGCTCGTGGGCCGCATGCCCGTCGTGGACCTCGTCGGGATTGAACACCATGACCATCCCGGCCGCGCTCGTATGCCCGGCGCCGCGGCAGGTGAAGGTCTGCGCGCCCTGCTCGGTGACACCGAAGGAGTAGGTCTCGTGGCTGTGGCGGTGATAGCGGTGGCTGAGGAAGCGCGCGTACATGGCCTCCAGCGGCATCTCGGCCGAGCGCCAATAGCTGGTCCATTCCCGGGCCGCGTGGCCCCTGCCGGTCATCTCGTCATCACCTCGTTCCCTGTGCGTACGACTCGCGGCGCACGAGCGTACAAGACCGGCCTTTCGCCTGGAGCACAGGATGGTCGCTGCTGTCGCGCCCGCCTCCTCGATCCTCGGGCGCGGAAAGACGCGTTGCGGAGGTTCCCCATGGCGGACACGGAAACGAGTGGCGCGGGCCGGACCCGGCCCTACCTACTGCTGGCCACGACGATGCTGTTGTGGGGAAGCGGCTTCAGCAGCTCCAAGGTGATCGTGGATCACCTGCCCCACTCCGTGGTCGCGACGTTGCGTTTCGGCGGTGGAGCTCTGGCACTCCTGGTCGCCCTGCGGTTGTCCCGGCAACTCGGTGGTGCCCGCCGGCGGTCGTCGACACGGGACTGGGTACGGGCCGCCGGGGCGGGCGTGATCGGGGTTTTCGCCTACAACCTGTTCTTCTTCTGGGGGCTGTCACTCGCGCCGGCGATCGACGGAAGCAGCATCGTCCCGGTCATGAGTCCCGTGCTGACCACCGCCTTTCTGCTGATCACCCGACAGGAGAACGCGTCGGTGGCGCGGGTGGCCGGGTTGGCGACCGGAGCGGTCGGCGCACTGATCTTCTTCGCGGGTTCGGCCGGAGCCGCGGGCGCGGGCCAGGCCCGGCTCGCCGGTGATCTGCTGTTCCTGCTCAGCGCCTGTTGCTGGGCGGCGTTCACGCTGTCCGGTCGCCGCGTACTCGCCGGCATCGAGCCGCTCAAGGCGACGACGTACGCGACGCTGAGCGGGGCGGTGCTGCTGGCGATCTACAGCGCGCCGGCGGCCACCGAGGTCGCCTGGCAGGATGTGCCCGCCTACGTCTGGCTGAACGTCGTCTTCGTGGCGCTCGGCCCGACCGCCGTGGCGAACCTGCTCTACTACCGGGGCATTCACGCCGTGGGTCCCGCGTCGGCGTCCATCATGATGTTCGTCGTGCCCGTCGTCGGGACCGCGTGCTCGGCCGTGTTCCTGGGTGAGTCCTTCGATACGGTGCAGGCCACGGGAGCGGCCGTGCTCCTCGTCGGCGCGGTCCTCGCCGTCACCCAGGGCAGGTTCCGGGCGCGGCGGCCCGACGCCGCCGCTCGGCAACCCACCTCTTAGCGATGCGCTATGCGGGGGTTATGCGGGTGATATGCGGGCCCTCGATTACGGTCTGCTTCTTATGTCGACCGTTCGCCCTGAAGGCGGCCTTCCCTTCCGATAGAACGGGATCACCATGCCGCCGACGTAGTCCTGTCCCCACAGGACTCTTGGCATCAAGGAACTGGGCGCCTAACCGTATCCCCCCATACGCACCTGTTCAGAGAGAAGTGAGCATGCTTGCAACCGGCAGGCCGACCTGGCCGAAGACGCTTAAACTTGCCGTCCTTGCTGTGTCAGTCACTTTCGCGGCGGCAGCGCTGATTCCCCAGGCCGCCTCAGCGCAGAGCACCAGCGTCATGGCCGTGTCCCACAAGAGCCCGTTCAACTGTGGGAAGACCTTCAACGCCAACAACTGGACCGGGACCCCCGCCCACAACCCATCGGGCTCCATCGACTGGCAGAACTATGGAAGCGATCCCATCAACGGTGAGACCGTACGGGCCACCGCCGCGGGCACCGCGACGTTCTACAACGCGGGAAACACCAGTTACGGCAGGTGGGTGGAGATCCGTCACAGTGACGGCACCAGGACCCGGTACGCCCACCTCGCGACCCAGGTGAAGTCGGCTGGCAGCTCCATGACCGTCAGCCAGGGCACCGTGATCGGGACCGTCGGCTCGACGGGCGGCTCCAAGGCTCCCCACCTGCACTACGAACAGCGCACCTCCTCCGGCGCGATGGACACCAGCCCGACCGTTGAGGGCGTGACCGTGTCCTTGGGCACGAAGAAGGCCATCAAGAGCACCAACGGTTGCGGCGGGGGCGGCACTCCCAACCCCAACACCCCCGAGAGTGTCTGCGGCAGCGGTTTCACCGTCATCGACTCAGCCGCTCTGACGGGTGGCCGCACCTACCTGCTGTACAACTCGGGCAACGGCACCAACTGCGTCGCGACGCTGAAGACGACGAACCTCGGTAAGGCGTCGGCGGTATCGGCCTTCCTGGAGCCGCAAGGGGCAACCAGAAGGACCGACTCGGGCAGTTTCGCCTACTACGCGGGGCCGGTGAAACTCAGCGCTCCCGGAAAGTGCGTCAAGTGGGGCGGCTCGGTCGGCAGCAGCACGTACACCAGCCCCTTCGAACACTGCGACTGACCTGATGCTCGGTCGCTGAAGCGTTCTGGCGAAGGCCACTACCTGATCATGGGTAGTGGCCAGGGCTCACCCGGCGGCGAAGGCGCCGACGGAGGCCGCGCACAACAGCAGCCCCGCGGCGTGCGCCAGGCTGGTCCGCTCCCGCAGCACCACGGCGGCCAGGGCGACCGTGAAAGCGGGGTAGAGGGAGGTGATGACGGCGGAGACGGTGAGTGTCGCCTCGCGGGTGGACAGGAAGTACAGAACGGTCGCGCCCACCCCCAGGACCCCAGTCCAAACCGCGGCCCACGGCACCCGCGCCGCCCACGGCACCCGCGCCGCGCCGGTAGTCCGTGCCGCTCCAGCGGTCCGTGCCGCTCCAGCGGTCCGCGCCGCTTCGACAGGTTGGGCCGCTTCGACAGGTTGGGTCGCGTCGGCGGGTTGGGCCGCCCGCGCCTGCCGGCCCCGACGGCCGGCCAGCGCGTAGACAGCCAGGACCACGACGGCCGACAGCTGGCTCGCGGCCACCGGCCACAGGCCGGCTGTGTCCCCGGCCTGGCCGAGGCAGACGAACAGGGCGGCGAAACCGAGCCCGGCCAGCAGCCCTTCGACCACCCCAGCACCACCCGCACTGTCACCGCCGCGCTTGCCCGGCTGCGCGGCGACCAGCCAGATCCCGGGGATGGCCAGGGCGACGCCGAGAACCGCGAGCCCCCTGAACTCCCCGCCGGACAGCAGGTCGACCGGAATGGGCAGACCGGCCGCGCCGACGGCCGACAGCGGCCCGGCCACGTTCATCCGTCCCCGGGAAAGGCCACGGTAGAGGGCCAGCGTCCCGACCGCCCCGCCGAGCCCGGCGCCGATCCCCCATCCGATCGCGCCCATGCTGGGGTGGGCGCTGACGGCGAGGGCGGCGGCCAGGCCGCCGATCGCGGCGGCGGACTGCCCGACGAGCCCGACCAGCGCGTAGTGGGTACGGCGCGACAGCAGCCCACCGAGGAAGTCCGAGGCGCCGTACAGGGCGGCGGCGGCCAGGGCGAGTAGCACCGCCGTCGGCATCAGTGCTCACCGCCCGACGCGGTAGCGAGGTGGCACGCGTTCGGGCTCGTCATAGCGCTGTCCACGATGGTCCGTCCTCTTTCAGAAGTCATAGGGAGTACATGAGCCATGCTCCCGACAGATTGGACGGCTGGACAGGGCCGATTCCCGTCTGCGACAGAGGTCCGATTTCCGCATTCGCTGGACCAATGATTGACAAGGGCCACAGGCTGAGAACGTGCTAGATGACGCTTCTTCCACGACGACCCTGCCGTGGTTCGCCCGGCCCGCCGCCCGGTCCTGGACCTGCGCGCCCGCCCCGGCCGGCGTGCGGGACTTCCACGCCGCCATACCCGGCTACGCGCCCACCCCACTGACCGAACTTCCGTCCCTGGCCACCGAGCTGGCGGTCGGTCGAGTGTTCGTCAAGGACGAGTCGTCCCGCCTTGGGCTGCCGGCCTTCAAGGCGCTGGGCGCTTCCTGGGCGGTACACCGGGCCCTGGCGGAGCGTACCGCCGCGGAGCCCGTCACGCTGGTCAGCGCCACCGACGGCAACCACGGCCGTGCCGTGGCCAGGACGGCGCGGCTGCTCGGCCGGCGCGCGCACATCTTCGTCCCCCGGGATGTCCATCCGGACGCCGTGGCGGCCATAGCCGCCGAGGGGGCGGAGGTCACCCGGGTTCCGGGCTCGTACGACGACGCCGTACACCAAGCGGCCGAGGCAGCCGCCACCGCCGACGCGATCCTGATCCAGGACACCGCCTGGCCCGGCTACGAGACGATCCCGAGCTGGATCGTCGAGGGCTACTCCACCCTCTGCGTCGAAATCGACGAGCAGCTCGCCGCCGCCGGAGCCACGGCGCCCGGGCTCGTCGCCGTCCCGGTGGGCGTCGGCTCCCTGGCCCAGGCCGTGGTCACTCACTACCGCGGTCGTTCGTCCGCACCGGCGCCGGCCTTGCTGTCGGTCGAGCCGGAAGCCGCGGCCTGCGTCATCGAAAGCCTTACCCATGGCGAACCCGTCAGCGTCACCACCGGCCCGACCGCCATGGCCGGGCTGAACTGCGGCACCCCGTCCAGCATCGCCTGGCCCTACCTGTACGGCGGGCTGGACGCCGCGGTCGCCATCACTGACGCCGCGGCCGCTCGCGCGGCCGGTGATCTGGCGGACCTCGGTGTCTCCGCGGGCCCGTGCGGGGCCGCCGCGCTCGCCGGTGTCCGCGCGGTGCTCGCCGGGGAGGGCGCCGACGAGCGTCGTGTGACGCTCGGGCTCGGTCCGACCTCGGTGGTCGTCCTGCTCAGCACCGAGGGTACGGCCGCCAACCCGCACGGGGCCTGTCCTTGAACCGGCGATTCAGCCGAGGTCCGGATGGGGGACGTAGCGGTCCGGTTGGATCAGGTCGAGGCCGGCGTCGTCGGCCATCAAGGTGTCCATGTCCGCGATGCGCCAACCGGCGCCGAGCAGCATGGGCACGAGGGGATGCGTCCCCGGGACCGCGATCTGGGCGGTGCGCGCCTGGGTGGCGGCGAGGGCGCCGAGCACCGCGTCCGCGCAGTCCTGTGGGGTGACCCCGCCGCCCGGGCCGATGACGACATCGTGGCCGGTCCGGCGGGCAGCGGCGTAACCACGGTCCGTGGCGTACACAGTGACGCCCGGCAGGGCGGCGTACCAGGCAAGCGTGGCGCGCCGTACCCCTCCGGAGGCGCGGGCGTCCAGCTCCGCGATGTCGTCCGCAGCCGTTCGCCGCACCGGGGGCGTGGGCAGCTTCGCCGTCGGCCCGGTCAGGTAGAGCAGCGGGACCCAGGGACGCAGTCCGTGCCGGACGTACAGGGCCATGGCGCGGGGGTCAGACGAGGCGAACGTCACTTTCGGCCCGTGTTCGGAGAGCAACTCCGTGAGCATCGTCCGGCCCACCCCTGAGGACTGATGCTCGCGCAGCACGAACAGATCGCCCAGGTGGGTGAGGGGGCCACGTCGGAGTGTGCCACCGAAGCCGAGCGCTCCACCGGCCTCGTCCACGGCGAAGAGGAGCATGCCGAAAGAGCGCTCGGCGTCGAGGAAATCGGGTGTGCCAGACCATCCGGCCAGCAGGCCGAACCTCTTGGCGACCTTCCGTACGGCGGGCATGTCTTCGGGTGTCGCGGCCCGAATCACACGTTCTCCATCCGGCTCACTTTAGAGCGCCGGCCACCGGAGGACGGGCCGGAGTACCCCGGCCCGTCAGTCGCGTCATCCCACGATGACCGTGAGATCGAACGTGCCCTGGTGAGGGATGCGGAGGGCGTGGAAGCGCCGGGCGCCGTCGCGGAAGTAGCGTACGGAGCCGGCCGCGACGGTCGCCTCCATAGGGGTGCCCCAGCGGAAACGGATCGTGGTGCGGCCCCGGCGGATGTCGAAGCCGTCGGCGGTGGCCGTGGTCGAGCCGCCGAACGTGGCCTGCGTGCCGTTGGTGAAAGTGAGGACGTCCGTGGGATGGAGGACGAGGGGGATCTGCTCGGTGGCGGCGGCGTTCGCCTTGACCGTGCGCCGGATCGTCCGGCGGGTGACCAGGACGTCCGTGGTGACGTTCGCGTTGCTGTAGCGGATGCCCAAGGCGGCGGGGGGCGGGCCGCCGGTCCACTCCTTGCCACCGGGGGCGCCGTGGAAGTAGGTGGCGGGCAGGGGGCCGTTGGAGTCGGGCGCCTGGCCGGGGAAGACGGTGGCCCAGCAGGCGTAGTTGTTGTCGTTGAGCCCGCAGATGATCGTGCCGGCTTCGGGATGCCACAGGAAGGTCAGGCCGGTGCGGGCGAGGGAGGCGCGCTCGCCGAAGTAGCCGCCCAGGTACAGGCCGGGCTTGCGGACGTACAGGAAGTCCTGGCCGCGGTCCTCGCGCAGCTCGACGAAGTTGTCGGAGCGCAGGTAGGGCAGGTCCGCGATGGCGGCGGCCCGCTGCCGTCTGGTGGGGAACCCTTCGCCGTAGAGGCCGTGGGTGAGGATGCGCGGTGAGGTGTCCTGCTTGGCGAGCGGCGTCACCGGCTCGGTGGAGCCGGCCCAGGCGGCGCGGGCCTCGGCGAGGTCCTCGCGGGCGGTCAGGAAGGCCGACAGCAGCGGCACCTGGCGGATGAACGTCCAGTTGAGCGCGGTCCTGTCGGGGTCGGGCCGGACCTCGTCGTACCAGCGGGCGCTGGTGCGGGTGGAGGGGGCGACGTTGACCATGTACCCGGCGCCGTCGGGCTCGCGCAGCAGGTTGTAGGACAGGAAGCCGGTGAAGGCGCGGGCCATGTTCACCAGGTTCAGGTCTGCGGTCTGCTGGTAGGCGTCGGCCATCTCGGGGAGCATGACCTCGAAGTTGTAGTTCATGTCGTGGCCCCCCTTCTCGTGGAAGAAGCCGGCGGTGCTCAAGCCGGTCGCGGCGAGCCGGGGGAACGCCTCGGTCAGGCCCTTGGCCAGCGCGGGGTCTGGGTCGAGCTTGAGCGCGAGCGCGGCCCCGGCCAGGCCCGAGGTGGTCTGGTTGGCGTAGCCGAGGGGTTCCTGCCAGACGCTGTGGTTGGTGGGGTCCAGGAACCAGGTCATGGCCGTGTGCAACGCGGCGGTGAGCTGGGTCTGCCGTGCGGGCAGCACCTTGGCCGCGCGCAGGATCCGCAGGGTCTTGGCCAGGTAGCCGATGCCGAACCCGGTGGGCGCCAGGCCGTGCTCGTTGCGGCTGTACTCGGGGAAGGAGCCGTCGGGGTGCTGGAGCGAGAGGTAGTGGCCGAGCGCCGCGTCGAGCGCGGCCAGCAGGTTCGCGTTCCCGGCGTACGGATTCCACGGGCGGGCGTTGGCGTAGAACCAGGCCAGCGTGAAGACGTGCTCCTGCACCCGGGCGTTGTACGACGCCGCCGGCGAGCGCCACCAGCCGCCGGCGAAGAAGCCGCTGTCGTCCATGTCGTTGACCATGGGCGCGAGGGTGGCCAGGTACGGCGCGAAGCGCTGCTCCTGGGGGGAGAACGACGCGCGATTCAGGGTGGACAGCGGCGGCAGGTCGGGGACCGCCGCGAACGAGGTGCCGGGCACGAGCAGGGGGGTGGCGGCCACCGGGAGCAAGGCGGTGGCTCGGAGGAGGGTGCGGCGAGAGAGCATGATCAGCCTTTCAGACCGGTGTGCGCGAGCCCCTCGATGAACTGCCGCTGGGCCAGCACGAAGACGACCAGGATGGGGAGGGCGGTCATCGTGGCGGCGGACAGCTGTACGTTCCACAGGGGCGAGCCGTAGGCGTCGACGAACTGGGTGAGCGCCTGCGGCAGGGTGAACTTCGACGGGGTCGACAGGAACACGATCGGTTCGAGGTACAGGTTCCACGAGTGCAGGAACGTGAAGATGGCGACGGCACCGAGCGCCGGCCTGGCCAGCGGCAACGCCACCCGATAGAAGGTGCCGAAGCGGCCGAGCCCGTCGACCCTGGCGGCCTCCTCCAACTCGCCGGGCAGCGTGATGAAGAACTGCCGCATGATGAACGTCGCCAGCACGCTGGGCGCGCCCAGGATCGGCACCAGGATCAGCGGCCAGTGCGTGTCGGTCATCCCCAGGGTGTGGAACATCTGGAACAGCGGGACGATCGTCACCTCGCTGGGGATCAGCAGGCCGACGAGCACGACCAGGAAGAGCACGTTCTGGCCGGGGAAGCGGACGCGGGCGAAGGCGTAGCCGGCCATCGCCGCCACCGCCATCGTGCCGACGGTCACCACCGCGGCGATGTAGAGGCTGTTGAAGTACTGCTGTCCGAACGGCTGCAGCTCGAAGACCCGGCTATAAGTGGAGAAGTCAAACCGGGAGGGCACCAGCGCGGGCGGGAAGGCGAAGATGTCGCTGATCGGCTTCACCGACGAGGTGACCATCCACCAGGTCGGGAAGACGAACGGCACGCACAACACGCACAGCAGCGCGTACAACGCGAGCTTGACCCTACGACTCATGGAAGACCCACCTCCGGCGCAGCCGCCATTGCAGCAACGTCAGCGCCGCGACGATCAGGAACAGCAGGACCGACAGGGCGGCGCCGTAGCCGAGGTGCCGGAACTGGAAGGCCTGCTGGTACAGGTAGTAGACGAGGACGGTGGTGGACATACCTGGCCCACCCTGGGTGAGCACGGCGATCTGGGCGAACACCTGCAGCGACCCGACCACGGTGACGATCGAGGTGAGCAGGATCGTCGGGCTGATCAGGGGCACCGTGATGCGCACGAACCGGATCCAGGCGCCGGCGCCGTCGAGCTGCGCCGCCTCGTACAGCTGGCGCGGCACGCCCTGGAGCGCGGCCAGGAACAGGACCATGTTGAGGCCCACGTTCTTGACGACCTGGACGACGATGACCGACAGCAGGGAGGTGGTCTCGCCGCGCAGCCAGTTGGGACCGTCCACGCCCACCACGCCGAGCACGCCGTTGACGCCGCCGTCCTGCTGGAGCAGGAACTGCCAGACGATGGTCCAGGCGACCAGCGAGACCAGCACCGGCGAGAAGAACAGCGTGCGGAAGAACGTGGTGCCGCGCAGCCGCTGGTTGAGCAGGATGGCCAGGAGCAGGGCGAGGGCGAGGTTGAGCACGACCAGGCCGACAGAGAAGAGCGCGGTGCTGGTCAGCACCTGTCCCATCTTCGGGTCGGCGAGCAGCTTGGCGTAGTTGTCGCCGCCGACGAACTCGAACGTGCCCGCCAGTACGTTCCACTCCTGGAGGCTGTAGTAGACGACCAGGCCGAGCGGCAGCAGGACGAACAGCGCGCTTCCCACGAGCTGCGGCGAGATCAGCAGGTAACCGACCAGGGCGTCGCGCCGGGGGATCGTCCAGAAGGGGCGGCGCCGGGTGGCGGCGCGCTCGGCCACCCGGTTGCCCAGATCCGTCACCGTCACGTCATCCGCCCAGCAACGGCTGGATCTTCGCGCACACGCCGTCCAGCACCGCCTTGACGTCGGCGTCCGGCTTCCACAGCGGGTCGAGCGCGGCCCTGGCGGTCTGAGCGAGCTCGGCCTGCCCCTTGTGGGCGGGCTTGACCACGCCCTTCTCGATGCCGTCGATCACCACTTCCTGGAGCTGGTCGCTGTTCAGCATGGGACTGGTCTTGGCCATGGTGTCGGCGGTCAGCAGGGAGCTACGCGCGGGCGGGAAGTACGCGGCGAGCTTGGCGGAGTTGGCGGCGTTGGTGAAGTAGGCGAGGAAGTCGGCGGCCTGCTCGGCCCTCGGCGACTTCTTCAGCACGCCGATCCCGGCCTGGCCCATGACCGCGTACTTGCCCTTCGGCCCGGCGGGCAGCGGCACCAGGTCCCACTTGAACGTCGCGTCCTTCAGCATGGCGGCGCGGGAGATCTGGGCCACGGCCATCGTGGTGTCGCCGGAGAAGAAGTCGACGGCGGTGCCCGGCCCCGGCATGGACTTGTCGGTGAAGATCGCCTTGTGCACGAACGTCATGGCGTCCACCATCTCGGGCGAGTTGAACTGGCAGGTGGCGCCGTCGTCGCTCCACGCCTTGGCGCCCCAGCCCTGCCAGATGGTGGCGAGGTTGTCCCAGGCCTTGTAGTCGAAGTTGAGGATGGTCAGACCGTTCTTACCCTTCGCCGCGACGGCCTTGTTGATCTCGTTGGCGTGCTCCCAGTCCCACTGGCCCGCCTTGATCAGCTCGCGCGGCGACTTCTGGCCCGCGCTCTTGACCAGGTCGGTGTTGACGAAGATGCCGAAGGGCGAGGTGGAGAACGGGTAGGCGTACAGCTCGCCGCCGTTCTCCCACAGCCGGGTGGCTGCGGGGACCAGCTCGTCCGCCTTCTCGATCTTGCTCTTGAGCGGGACGAGGGCGCCGGAGCCGACGAAGTCCGGGGCGGAGTTCTCCAGGATCCACGCCAGGTCGGGGGCGTTGCCGCCGGCGATCTGGGTGGTCAGCGTGGTCGTGTAGTTCTCGAACGGGATCGGGTCGAAGGTGATCTCGCCGACCTGCGGGTGGGACTTGCGGTACTCGGCGGCGATCTCCTTGAACAGCTTCAGGTGGGCCTCGTTGGAGGTCCAGATCGACATGCGCAGCGGCTGCGGGCCCTTCGCGGCCGGCGCGGCGTCACCGCCGCCGCAGGCGGTGAGGGTGAGGAGGGCGGTCAGCGTGAGGGCCGCCAGCTTCCCGGGTGCTTTCATGGGGGATTCTCCTTGTACGTCAGTAACCGGCTGTACGTCAGTAACCGGTGACGTCGGGCCAGCGCAGCTCCACGCCGTCGCCGGCGAGCCGGTGCTGGTAGTCGGCCAGGAGCCGCCCGTCCGCGCGCACGGCGTGCGGCGTGGTGGCCTGGTCCAGGCAGAAGGCGGCGAGCGCGCCGGCCGCCTCGCCGACGTTCCACTCCACCGGGTGCAGACGGTAGGCGCCGTTGGTGATGTGGGTGGTGCCGATGTTCTTGGAGGCGGGCAGCAGGTTGGTCATCCGCTGCGGGATCAGCGCCCCGAGAGGGATCTCGAACGGGGAGCAGGCGACGTCGATGTAGTTGTCGCCGCCGGTCGAGGGGTGCAGGTCGATGCGGTACATGCCCACGCCCACCGAGTCGTGATAGGAGGCGGCGCCCTTGTCGCCGCGTACCGCCACGGACAGGTCCTGTTCGGTGACGGTGGTCAGGGCCCGGATGCGCCGGGACTCGCGGATGTAGGGGGCCTGGGCGAGCCCGTCGGCGCTGCCGGTGACGTCGCCGCGCAGCCGCAGGCCCGGGTAGCCGGTGCCGCCGTCGTGGCGGGGGGCCTCGGTCTGCAGCCAGTACATCACCGACATCGACAGCTCGCGGGCCGCCGCCAGGTGCCGATCGGCGTCCGGCACGTCGATGATCGGCCCTTCCAGGTAGTCGATCATCGGCCAGTTGACCAGCGTGATGTCGCTGTCGTACGTGCCGGGCCGGAAGTTGTCGCGGGCGGCGATCCTGCGGAACGTCCACAGGTTGCCGTCGCCCGGGTTGACCCGCTGGTCGGCCTGCACCAGGCGGGGGTCGTCACCCGGGTTCGGGGTGAAGGAACGCTCCACGATCTCCAGCGTCCGCGGGCTCGGGCAGCGCCAGGACAGCAGCCGGTCGCCCCAGAAGGGCGGCTGGTAGGCGCGCCAGAAGTCGTACGAGGCGGGCTTGTCCACGGTGTGGTCGCCGTCAACGTGGTCGATCGCGAAGCACACGGACACGGCCTGCATGTTCATCGGCTGCGCCGTCGCCGGGGCGCTCGGCTCACCGGTCTCGTCCCGCGACTCGAACCCGGTCACGTACTCGGCCCCGGCCAGCGGCAGCAGCTCGCCGGTCTCGGTGGCGTCCAGCACGTACGCCGCCACCGCGGTTATCTCGTCGCCGCTGTCGCGGTGCGCGAGCCGCACAGCCGTGACACGGTCGCCGTCCACCTCGGCCCCGACTGGCCGGTACGGCTGCAGAACGCGTAACCTGCCCGACCCCCGGTACGGGGCCAGCATCTCCTCGATGACCGCGACGGCGACCCGCGGCTCGTGGCACAACTTGCTGACATGCCCGGCGCCCGGGTTCAGCTCCCGCCACGCCCGCGCCCGCTCGGTCAGCGGGTAGTGGTCGCGGTAGTAGCGCCGGATGCCGTCGCGCAGCGCGCGGTAGCTAGCCGTGACGCCGAACCGCTCCACCCAGGTGTGCTCGTCCGGGGGCACGGCCTGGCTGGTGAGCTGTCCGCCCAGCCAGTCGTACTCCTCGGTGAGCACCACCGAGCGCCCGGCCCGCAGCAGTGCCAGCGCGGCGGCCACGCCGCCCAGCCCGCCGCCGACGACGAGCGCGTCTGCCGATATCTCAACCACGTGGGGTTTTACCTCTCCTCAAGTACGGTCTGTGTCAGGTACGGGGGCCAGAAGTGCGGTCTCTGTCAGGTACGGGGGCCAGGGTCATGTCCGGGGCGCGGGGTGCTGTGCGGGGGTGCCAACGTCATGTCCGGGGTGCGGGTGCCAACGTCGATCCCTCGACCAGCTCGCACGCCAGCAGTTCCTGCGGAACACCACCGCGTTCCAGCACCCCGGTCAGCAACTCGACGGCCCTGCGCCCCATCTCCCGCCGCGGAATGCGGAACCCGGCGAAGTCGATGTCGGTCGACACCGGCCTGGTGGACGCGCCCAGCGCGAGAATGGACAGGTCGCGCGGCACGTCCAGGCCACGGGCTCGGGCGCTCTCGACGATGGCCACGCCGTCGGCCAGCTCCTCGGCGAACACCACGGTCGCACCGGAGTCGAACAGCCCGTCCGCGGTGGTCAGGTGCAGCCCTTCGACACCGGTCGCGGCCACACCTTCGGTGAAACCGCGCAGCCGGTCGGCGAAGGACTCCGCGCCCGCCCCCACTCCGACATAGGCCATCCGGCGGTGCCCGAGCGCCGCCGCCCGCTCGACCAGCGCGCGCATCGCGGGCGGGTAGTCGGCCCCGACGTACGGCACCGGCCCGCCGGCATCGTCGCGACGGCCGACGGAAACGAACGGGATGCCTTCGGTCAACAGCCGAGACAGGTCGTCCCGGTCGATGGTCCGGCCGAGCAGGACGCATCCGTCGGCCAGCCGAATCCGGCTCTCCCCACTGAAGATCCGCCGCCGCTCACCCTGCTCCACCTTGGCACTGGTGAACAGCAGCAGGTCACAGCCCGCCTCCTCAGCGCACTCCTCGATGCCGACCAGGAACGGATGGTAGAAATCAGCACCTTCCGCCGGGAAGACGGCCTCGTAGGTGAACACGCCGTAGATGCGGTTACGCCGCTCGGCCAGCCCGCGCGCCGCCGGGTCGGCGACGTAGCCGGTCTCCCTGATTACTTGGAGTACTCGGTCGCGGGTCTCGGGCGAGATCCGCACCTCGCCGTCGGCCCGCCCGTTGAGCACCAGTGACACCGTCGTCTGGCTCACTCCAGTCATGCGCGCGATGTCCTGCTGCGTCAGACGCCGCCCTGAACCAGTCACTGTGCGTATCACCTATCGTCCTGCTAATGCGCATTAGTTCGGTCATTGTGAAACCGGACATTGGACGATGTCAAGGGGTAATAGCTGAAGTAATCCGTATTATCAGCGGCGCTTGCTCTCGCGGGTATGACGACGCCCAGTGACGCCGCCAAAACCCGCCCACGGTATTTGACCTGGCCTTCCGGGACCGTGCCCCAGGGTCCAACCTTGACGCCCTTGGCCGCCCAGCGGACGGGCGGTCCCGGCTACTGTGCGGCGAACGGACAGAAAGCCAGACCGAGGGGTGAACGAGTGAACAGGAAGCTGGCAACCGACCCGGCGGCTCTCCGGAGCGCCGCGAACGATCAACTGGCAAGCGCGGAAGGAGCATGGGCCGGCGGAGAAGTCTCTGTTGAGGGGTTCCTCCGGCGGGTCATCGCCGATCTCGACCGAATGCCTATGTTGAGCGTTGACTATGCCGAGTTCCGGCATTACGGCTCTGGGTACGCGTCCTACGTCGAGGTCCTCATCACCAAGCGCGACGGATCGATGTGCCGTTCCGAGAGCGGCTGGACGAAGGTTGAAGGGTTACCCCTGACGCTGTGCCGACTCGCTCCACTGGCGGCACTCTTCAAGCCCGACATCCGATCATCGAGGCCTGACGGTGCCGGTAGCAGCGGCCTACCGGCTCTGTCACTGGTCACGGACACCGCTCCTCCGGGATGGGAGGAGGAGTTTCGGCAGATCGGCCAGGCGCTCGATCGACACGATGTCGCCTTGCTCGGTTCTCAGGTCCTCAGCTTGCCGTTAGAGGCCGGGCTGCGGGTGGAAACAAACCTTGGCGACCCGCCGTACAGCGTGTTCGATGCCTGGTTCCACTGGATGGACTGATGCATCGTGACGGATCACGCTGATCGCTGGTCGGAGGAAGCGGCGCGCAGTTGCGCCAGGTCCAGTTCGATGCGGCGTCCGTGAACGGTCACGACGATGCTGGCGCCTTCGGCTCCCGTCGCCGTGAGGTAGTCGAACAGGGTGGACAGCAGCATGTCGCTGCGATTCTCCAACCGGGACACCACGGCTTGTCCCACGCCAAGTCTCTTGGCCACTTCGACCTGGGTCATCTGTCCGGCTTTGCGGATCATCGCTAGGTTCATGGCATAGGCGCGGTCCATTTCCTCGGCCGCCTCGTGCGCCTGGGCGACGTCAGCGGCGAGTTCGGGATCGGCGAGCAGTCGGTCCAGGTGTTCGTTGCCGCGGACGAAAGTGTTGTCAGGCTCGGTCATGGCTTCTCCTCAAACGCTGTCTCCCGTTTCCACTGATCGATCAGTCCGTCCGCGCGTGCGGCCACGCTGTCGTAGAACAGATCGCCCAGCTTGGCCTTGTCGCCGGCGAACAAGGCCACGACGACCTTCCCGGTGTTCGGTGGAAACCAGCAGATCAATCGCACCGCCACCTCCGGATGGTAGGCGTGCGACACCCGCCACAGCTGATGGCGGCGCGACTGGCGAACCCACCGCAGTGTGGCCGTTTCCGCATCCGGGGTGAGTGGTCCAGTCATATTCCGAAGCTGATCCAAGGCGCGGGCGGTGAACATCAGGAGCAGCCGCGATCGCTGGTCGCCAGCACGGGCTTCTGCTTCGAGCCGGTCAAGCCACGCGCCGAACTCGACTGGCCAGTCAATGTCCACACACCCACTATGCCATCGAAGTCATATGCCTTTCAAGTCATATCGATTCGGGGGCGTCGCCTTGAGTCAGCACGCTGATCGGATAATTCCCAGTGCCTCCTCGACGCGGTCCGCGTGGGTGCGGAAGCTGAGCACGCACAGGCGCAGGAAGAACCTGCCGTCGATGGCCGTACTGCTCAGATACACGCGCCGGCTGGAATTGATCTCGGCCAGGAGCCGCCTGTTGTCCTCGTCCGTTCCGCGCAGCCGGAAGAGCACCACTGTCAGGTCCGGTTGCCACGGCACCTCGAAGCGTGGGTCCCGGGCGAGCTGGCGGTGGACATAGGCGGCGAGGTCGAGCTTTTCGTCCAGCTCCCGTTCGAAGGCCCGTACGCCGTGCAAATGCAGGGGCAGCCACAGTCGCAGCCCCCGGAACTCCCGGGTCAGCTCCACCCCGAGGTGGCCGAAGTCGGGCAGGTCGTCCACCGGGCTGAGGTCCTGCAGGTACCGGGCGTCGGCCGCGTGGGCGGCATGCAGTACGGCGGGGTCGCGCACCAGGAGCAGGCCCGTGCCGTACGGCAAGAACAGGCTCTTGTGCGGATCCAGCGCGATCGAGTCGGCCGCCTCGATCCCGGCGAGCCGGTCCCGGCCCCGCTCGGTGAGCTGGAACCCGCCACCGTAGGCGGCGTCCACGTGGAACCACAGCCCCTCCTCGCGAGCCAGCTCGCCCAGCTCGGGAAGTGGGTCGATGGTGCCGGAGCTGGTGGTTCCCGCGGTGCCGACCAGGAGGAACGGGCGTAGCCCCGCGGCGCGGTCGGCGGCGATCATCGTGGCCGCCGACGAGACGTCCATGCGCAGGTCCGCGGTGGCGGGCACGGTACGGATCCGCTCGGCGGGCAGGCCGGCGATGCGGGCGGCCTTGGCGACGCAGTAGTGCGTGTGCTCGGTCACGTACAACATGCCGTCGCCGTCGCCGTCGCCGTCGCCTCCGCCGTCTCCGTGGGCGTGGCGGGCGGCGAGCAGTGCTGACAGCGTCGCCACCGACGCGCCCGTCGTGACCAGCCCGCCCGAGCCCTCCGGCAGTCCGAACCGGTCGCAGAACCAGGTCAGCACCCCGTGCTCCATGGCGACCAGCGCGGGCGCCACCTGGGCCACGCCGGTGAAGCGGTTGACGGTCTGGGCCAGCAGTTCGGCCAGCGCCGCCGTGACCAGCCCGCCCGCCGGGAAGTATGCGAGATAGCCTGGACCGGCCGTGTCCACGCCTTGCCCGGCGGCTTGGCGGAAGAGCTCCAGGAGGGCGGCGAAGTCGCCGGGGCCTTCGCCGGGCGGGCGCCGCAACGTGGTGACCAGTTGTCCGGCCTGCCGGTAGTCGCTCGCGGGCGCCGAGTCCAGGTCGCGGACCCAGTCGGCCAGGAAGTCCACCGCGTGCCGGCCCAGGCGCTGAATGGCGGAGGAGTCGAGTTCGAGGGGGAGAGCGCGTTCGTCGGTCGTCATGCGGGCACGGTAGATATGCGGCGTACGCGAAGGATTGGACGTTATTGCACCCCACGCTGGTAGGCGCGCGGCGGAACCCCGACGAGGCGGCGGAAGTGCCGCGAGAGGTGCGACTGGTCGCAGAACCCCACCGTGACGGCCGCCTGCGCCGGCGGCATGCCCTGCCGCAGCAGTTCACGAGCCTTCGCGACGCGCAGCTGGGTCACGTACGCGTGCGGCGGCATGCCGTACGCGTGCCGGAAAGAGCGCAGCAGGGCGTAAGGCGTGACCTCTGCCACCGCCGCCAGTTCAGTCAGGCCCGGCGGGTCCGGCATTGTCGCGTGCAGCAGATCCCGTACCTGGGCCATGCTCCTCCTTCCGGTCCGGCGGGCCTGGCGCTGCGGGCGGCGCGTGCCGTACGCGCGGAGCATGAGGGTCAGCAGCGTGTGGAGCTGGGAGTCCGCGGCCAGTGACGCGCCGGACTCCGCCACGCGATGGGCGGCCGCCACCCGCCGGGCCATCCGCGGGTCGGTGATCACCCGCCGCTCGAACGACGGGGTTCCGCCGGGCACGCCGATCTCGTCGGCGACCTCCCGCACCTGCTCGACGCTCGGGTACAGCACCCGGTACGTCCATCCGTCGGTCGTGTGGGGCCCGCCCGTGTGGACGACGCCCGGTTCGATCACCACGACCTCGTCCGTCCCCGCGTACTGCACGCCGTCGGAGAACCGGATCTCCTCCTGACCGGCCTCCAGCGTTCCCATCGCGTACGTCTCGTGGCTGTGCCGGGCGAACCGGTGCTGGACGAACTGCGCGCGCATCAGATCCAGGCCACCGAGCCCGTGGTAACGCCAGTAGCGGGCAGATTCCACATATCCCTTCATAGCGCGAAAGCGAATGAAACGCGCCGACGCGCATCACCCGGATGGAGGATGCCGGGGCGGCGTGATGGGCGATGTTGCGCGACCCGCCCCGACGGGAGTCTTGAGGCATGGAAGCCATTGAGGTGACAGACCTGCGCAAGACGTACGGGGACACCACCGCCGTGGACGGCGTCACGTTCACGGTCCACGCCGGGGAGACCTTCGGCATCGCCGGCCACAACGGGGCGGGCAAGACCACCACCGTCGAATGCCTCCTCGGGCTGCGGCGCGCCGATGGAGGCAGCGTGCGCGTCCTGGGTGAGGACCCCGCGCGCCGGCGCCGGGCCCTGGCCCAGCGCGTCGGCGCCCAGCTCCAGGAGAGCGCGCTGCCGGAGCGGATCAAGGTCGCCGAGGCGCTGCACGCCTTCGCCTCCTTCTACCACCAGCCCGCCGACTGGCGGGAGGTCATGGAGCGCTGGGGCCTGACCCCTCTGGCGCGCAAGGCGTACGGCGACCTGTCCGGCGGGCAGAAGCAGCGGTTGATGCTCGCCCTGGCCCTGGTCGGCGACCCCGAGGTGGTCGTGCTGGACGAGCTGACCACCGGCCTGGACCCCGTTGCCCGCCGGGAGACCTGGCGGCTGGTACGGGAGCTGAAGACCTCCGGCACCACCGTGGTGCTGGTCAGCCACTACTTCGACGAGACCGAGGCTCTGTGCGACCGCCTGGCCGTCTTCGCCCACGGCCGGATCCGGGCCATGGGCACCCCGGCCGAGATCATCGCCCGGACCGGCACCTCCTCTTTGGAAGAGGCGTACTTCGCCCTCGAAGGAGCGGACCAATGACGGCGTACTTCGCCCTGGAAGGAGCGGACCAATGAAGGCGTTCACCGCGCTCACCACGACCGAGCTGAGGCTGCTGCTGCGCGATCCCGCCTCGGTGTTCTTCATGATGGCCTTCCCGCTGATGCTGCTGGTGCTCAAGCGCGGTGACAGCGGCGCGGTCCCCGGCTACATGGCGATGATCGCGGCCATCGGCGGCTTGGGCGCGCTGCCCGGCATCGTGGCCTCCTACCGTGAGCGCAAGGTGCTCAAGCGGCTGGGGACCACGCCGATCTCCCCGGTTCTGCTGCTTGGCGCCCAGTTGGTGGCGCAGGTCGCCGCGGCCCTGGTCGGCTCGGCGCTGCTGGTGGTCGCCGCGATCGTGGTGTTCGGCGTGCGGCCACCCGCGAACGTGCCCCTGCTGGCCGTCGCCATCCTGCTGTGCTCGGTGATGGTCTGCGCGCTCGGCTTCGTAATCGCCGCGGTCGTGCGCAACACCAGGGGCGCGAGCCTGATCGGCATGCTGGTCGAGTTCCCGATGCTCTTCCTGGCGGGCGCGGCCGTGCCCCGCGAGGCCCTGCCCGACTCGCTGCGCGCTATCGGCGCCTACCTGCCGCTGACCCCGGGCGTGGACGTGCTGAACGCCGCCTGGACCGGCGCCGCCGCCCTCTTCCCGATGATGATCCTTGCCGGGATAATCGTGGCGGGCACTGCGGTGGCCGCGGCGCTGTTCCGATGGGAGTGACGGAGCGGGGGAGTGACCAGGTGGACGTCTGGGAGGCGCGCTGGGTGCGCGCCTTCCACCTGCTGTACTACGCCTGCCTGGCGCTGGGACTGATCCTGTCGATCGGCGAGCACAAGAGCCCGGCACCGATGACGCTGGTGGTGCTCGCGTCGCTGGCCGGCTGGCACTGGTTCTTCATCGTCCGCCGTCCGCACCTGCTCGGCCGGCTCCGCCCTATGGCGCTCCACCTGGCCGTGCTCTGCGCCCTGTACGTCGCGCTGGTGCTCACTGACCGCTCCCTCGATGTGGTGATCTTCGGGCTGATGCCCCAGCCGTATGTGATGCTGCCCATCCCCTGGTCGTACGCGGGGGCTGTGGCGACAATCCTGTGCACGTTCGCGGCCAGGGGTTACCTGGACGACCCCGACGTCCTGTGGCGGCTCGCCGGGAGTTGCGGCCTGGTGGTGGCGATCGGCATGTTCTTGACGTACGTCCTGCGCCAGAGCGAGCAGACGAAGGCCCTCGGCGTGCTGGAGGAACGGGCCAGGCTGGCCAGAGAGATCCACGACACCATCGCCCAAGGGCTGAGCGGGATCATCACCCAGCTTGAGGCGGCCGAGCAGGCCATGCCCGACGTGCCCGCCGTACGCAGGAGGATCGCGCTGGCCAAGGAGCTGGCCCGCGACAACCTCCAAGAGGCCCGCCGCTCGGTGGACGCGCTGCGGCCGGGGCCGCTGCGGGACGCGCGCCTCGACGCCGCCCTGGCGCAGGTCGCCGAGCGGTGGTCACGTACGTCCGAAGTGGCCGCCACTGTGACAGTGGAGGGCACACCCCGGCCACTGCCCGGCGAGGTGGGCGCCACGCTGCTGCGCGCGGCGCAGGAGGGGCTGTCCAACGCGGCCAAGCACGCGCGGGCGGGCCGGGTGGCGATCACGCTGACGTACATGGACGACGAGGTGACGCTGGACGTGTTCGACGACGGTAAGGGCTTCGACCCGGCCGCGCGCGGTTCCGGTTACGGGCTGGCGGCCATGCGCGAGCGCGCCCGCGGCGTGGGCGGAACGCTGACGGTGGAGACGGCGCCGGGAGAGGGGACGGCACTGTGCCTGCGTATCCCCTCAAGCTGATGATCGTGGATGACCATCCGGTGGTCCGCGACGGGCTGCGCGGCATGTTCGACCACGTGGACGACATCGAGGTGGTGGCCGAGGCGGGCGACGGGTACGAAGCGCTGGCCATGGCCAGGCAGGCCCGGCCGCACGTCATCCTCATGGACCTGCGCATGCCCGGCCTGGACGGCGTGGGCGCGATCGAGCGACTGCGCGTGGACCACCCGGAGATCAAGGTGATCGTGCTGACCACGTACGACACCGACGCCGACGTGACCCGGGCCATGGCCGCCGGGGTGGCGGGCTACCTGCTGAAGGACGCGCCACGCGAGGAACTGCACCGGGCGGTCCGTACGGCCGCCGCGGGCGGCGCGGTCCTGGCGCCGTCGATCGCCTCCGCGCTCATCCGCGGGCCCGCGGCGCAGGCGCCGAGCCCGCGCGAGCTGGAGGTGCTGCGCCTGGTGGCACGCGGCGCGGCCAACAAGGAGATCGCGAGAACCCTGTTGATCAGCGAGACCACGGTCAAGACGCACCTCAAGCACGTCTTCGCCAAGCTCGGCGTCGAGACCAGGGCGGCGGCGGTCGTGGTGGCCATGGAACGAGGGCTCCTCTGACTCGGACGGCTTCGTAGCCTCTGGTAACTCTCCGTGGTCACTGACTTGATGAGCCGGCCGATTGACTTGAGGCACTACGCGCCGGATGAGAATTGCCGGCACGCCTGCTGTATTACCGACTGTGTGGTTACAGAAGGTGTCAAGTCGACAGGTCTTTGCGGGGTCGGAATATGCGAATCGCAGGATTACGGAGTGTTCGCCTCTCGTCACTTGGATCTCACTCCTGCCAGTTCAGAGCTGGCCTAGATCGCCCGCGATCCATCCCCCTTGGACGTGAACGCACGGGTTATGGCTTCATTGACTCGGATTCTGGTAAAGACGGAAAAGTCGGTTCGGACTTTCCAAACATTTGACGGCCGCCTTGTCCGACGGGAACGTCGATGGCGCCCTGGCTTCGGCAATCGAAGCCCTCGCGCCGGACGGCGGGCCCTGCACCTTGGGTGGCGGCCATGCTGCGCACCGTATTCGAGCAGAGTGACGAATGGTGCGAATGATAGCCGGGTAATAGGTGACCTTCTCAAGCACCATCTCAACGGGCTTGTCCGTTTCGGTTGATGAACACCATGGGTGCTGTTAACTTCACACGGTGGACGACACGCGGGTACGGACGGAGGCAATCGAGGACTTCGCGGTGACCCTGCGGGAACTGCGCACCTCGGTCGGCAACCCGTCTTTTCGGGAAATGTCCGGCCGGTCAGGGGCGATTTCTCACACAACGCTGCACGAGGCTACGAAGGGTAACCGGCTCCCGAGCTGGGAGACCACCGTTGAGTTCCTCAAGGTGTGCGGCGCGGACCCGGCCGCGTACCGCGAGCGCTGGGAGCGAGCGAACCTGGCGGTCAGATCGGGGAGCGCCGGGGAGCTTTCGATTCGCCCGGACACCTCAGTGGATCATCTGCCCGGCGGAGTCGCGGAACCCCTTACCGTGCACCTCGCCAACGGATGGTCAACCGGCGAGACCGTGGGCGAGGTCCCCGCGCCGGGGGGACAAGGGCGATCGCGGTGGATCCGCCCGGCCGCGTTCGTGGCGGCGGCCGTCACCGTGGGGTCGGTGGCCGTCATCGTGACCACCATCAATCGCGGTGCCACGCCCGACGTACAACCTGGCCCGGCCCTGTCCAACACCTCAGCGATGGCCGCGCTGTCCCCGGCCGATTGCCCGGTGCGTTCGACCAGCCCGCCCTTGGCCGCGCCGCTGCACAAGGGTGACGCGGTGACGTTCATCGAGGACGTCACGCTTCCCGACTGCTCGCGCGTCGAAACCGGTAAGAGCGTGACCAAGACATGGCGGCTCAAGAACGCCGGGACCGTGCCGTGGAAGGGATATTCGCTGCGTCGCCTCGACGTCACGCAGCAGGCCGATCAGTGCCAGACCATTTCCCACGTGCCGATCAAGGACACCCAACCCGGCGAGCTGGTCGACATCCAGACCGTCGTCACCACGCCGAGCAAGCCGGGCCTGTGCTACGTGCGATTCAAGATGGTGGACGCTTCGGGAACGGTCCTTTTCCCCGGAAGCCGGCCGGTCAACTTCCAGATCATCGTAGACGCGCCATAGTTCCCCGCCGCGCAGGATACGGCGGGGAACTATGGTCTTCGGAGGGGTCAGGAGCCGATGACGATCCCCGTGTAGTAGTTCTTGAGGATCCTGGAGTAGCTCCAGCCCGCTCTGGCCTTGTCGCGGGAGCCGTACTGCGACATCCAGTCGCCGTTGACCCAGTTGCCGCACGCCGTCGTCGTTGAGCAGTACTGGGCCCGGAAGATCTTCCCGCTGCGAGTCAGCCGGGTGCCCCAAGTCGCGTCCACCGCGGCGTTCGTCACCGCCTTCGCGGAGCCGGGCTTGTACACCTGGCTTGAAGTGTGGTCATAGACGTCGAAGCACTGGCCGCTCGGCGTCTTGCTGGCGGAGTGCAGCGCCCAGTACCAGCCGAAGTTCTTCACGGCCATCGCGCCGGCCTTGAGGGACTCGCTCGGCCAGCTCGTCACCCACTCGTTGGGCAGGACGTTCTTGACGTAGGTCTTGAAGTCCACCCGCTCCACGCGATTGAGGGACTCGCGGTACACGAGGATCGTCGTGGGCAGCTTGCTGTCCGTGCCGTCGGTCTTGCATTGGGTCGGCGGTAGGGAGCTACCCAGGAACTCGTGCGAGGCGTTCTGGTTCTTGAGAGTGGAGTTGAGGTTGGCCTTGGCGCCCGGGGCGAAGTCCTGGTAGCTGCCGGTGAGGCCGGTGTTGAAGTAGACGCGGACCTTCTTGCTGCTGCGGTTCCAGGCGGAGGCGGCGGCGTTCTTGATGCACTTGCCCTTGCCCGCGCCGGGACCCTTGAAGTCATAGCAGCTGGGCTGCGTGGTGGAGTAGTCGGGGATCGAAGTGGTGAAGTCGGAGACCGATCCCTGGTTGTTGCTGTTGAAGTAGTAGCAGAACTCGCCGGTGTCGCAGACTCCGTCGCGGCTGGCCGCCGAGGCGGGCGAGGCGGTGGCCAGCATGGTTCCGCCGAGCGTCATCGCCGCAGTGAGCCCCGAGATCAGCCGTACAGTTCGTGAAGGCACAGGTGTCTTCCTCTCTTGTCAGCGGTCGGGGTTCGCTATCGGACGTTGTAGCCCTGGGAGTTCCAGAACGAGGTCGGGTTCGGGTTCTCCAGGTTCGGGTCGCCGACGCTCTTGGACGCCCGCGTCTGGCGTCCGGGGCGCATCTCGACGTGGGTGTGCGCGGACCCACTGCTCGAAACCCCGTGCCACGACTCGTCGGCGATGATCTGGCCGCGGCTGACCGTCTGGCCGACGCGCAGGGAGGACCGCGGAGCGGAGTGCAGGTAGATCACCGTCTTGTTCGCCGCGGAGTTGTAGACGGCGATCGTGGACAGTCCGGCCCGGCCGGTGGATCCGAACTGGACATTGGTGATCGTGCCCGCCACCAGGTTGTGCACATCCGAGCCGATGCCGCGGGCGATGTCGATGCCCTCATGCCGGCCGGAGGTGGAGGTGTAACCGTCGAAGCCGCAGCTGATCCCGCCGCCGGAGCTCGCGTACAGCGCGAACGACATGTTGGTGCGCGTCGTCGTCGACGGGTTGAACTCGTGCGAGGCGTTCTGGTTCTTGAGGCTGGCGTTCAGGTTGCCCTTGGCGCCTGCGGCGAAGTCCTGATAAGTGCCGGTATTGCCGGTGTTGAAGTAGACGCGGACCTTCTTGCTGCTGCGGTTCCAGACGGAGGCGGCGGCGTTCTTGATGCACTTGCCCTTGCCCTCGCCGGGGCCCTTGAAGTCGTAGCAGGTGGGCTGCGTCGTGGAGTAGTCGGAGACCGATCCGGTGAAGTCGGAGACCGAGCCCTGCTGGTTGCTGTTGAAGTAGTAGCAGAACTCGCCGCTGTCACAGACGCCGTCACGGCCGGCCGCCGAGGCGGGCGTCGCGGTGGCCAGCACCGTTCCGCTGAGTGCCATCGCGGCGGTCGTCGCGGTGAGGATCCTGGTGAAAGTTCTCATGCTGTTTCTCCTTTGTCTGCGGTGCTTCTAGGTCTCGGATGATCAGCGGAGCTTGGTTTCGGAGGACTCAGCGGCGCTGGTACTCCTCCCAGGTGCGGATGGTCACCTTGGGACCGTCGTCCGGCCCGCGGTTGGCGAGCCCGTTCTGGCCCAGGTAGTAGTCACCGATCTGGTGCTGGGCCTGGCTGGAGAGGCTGGTGTCGTTGATGGCGGCGGCGTGGATGTGCCACGGCCAGTCGCCCTGCTGGGGGCTGCGCACCCAGGCCGCGAAGCCGACCCGGCGCAACGCGCGGCAGACCGCGGTGCGGGTGGCGGCGGTCATCCCCTTTACGGAGACGTCGATGACGCCGCCGCCGTCGTGGGTGCCCACGGAGGTCGGGTCGCCGCCGGGGTTGTACGAACCCTGGTCCAGCGCGAGATCGCGGCCGAGCAGGCGCTTCGCCTCGGCCAGCATGTTCCGGGTACGGGTGTTGACGACGGCGGCGCCGTAGGACACCCGGGCGCCCGGGTCGACGGTGGCGGTGACGGTGAAGCGGCCGGCTCCGAGCTTGGCGAGCGACCCCTTGCCCGGCAGGCCGTTGGCGTCCAGACCGGTGAGGCCGAGCGACTTCTGGTACTTCGCATAGGCGGTGACCGTCGTGGAGCCGAAGTAACCGTCCACCCATTTCGCGTCGAGCAGGCTCCGGTCGCGCAGCGCCTGCTCAACGAGGAGCACACTGGCCTTGGCGCCCGGGGTCTGCGTGCTGTCAGGTCGCCTCGGGTCGATCAGGGCCGCCTTGACGGTGGCTTCCATGTTCACGCTCGGAAGGGCCCTCATGCCGGCCGCCTCGGCCGCCGACATCACGGACCCTTCGGCCAGTGATGTGAGCAAGGCGGCCGACAAGAGGGCAGCGGCGCATGAGGCCAACTTCATCGTTACTCCTGGGGTGGGGTTGCTGGGCGGCGGGATCAATCTCGCCGGTTACCCAACGTGTCCACAAGGAGATCGGTGTTGTCAGCCTGTCCGCATGCGATCTGACAGCCCTGGCCATACGCCATCTGACAGGCCTTCCGGTGGCGCTGACAGGGCCTGACCAGGCACGACGAGCATCATGACGTCGGCCAAGGGCTGGCGGCAGAACGGCCCGCTACGCGGGTGCGGCAGCATCGGCGGCGGTTACACGCAGTGGCCGACGGCGCGCAGCGAGTGGGAGGTGGGGCGCTAGTGCCAGTTGTGCGGTGCGCGTTTGAGAGTGTAAGCCGCCTCTGGCAGGTCGTCCCGGACGCGGATCATCCAGCGGACGAGATCGGTGGTGAGGTCGGCCCGGATGGCGGCGAGCGCGGGATCGTCGTACCGGTTGTCCAGCTCCGCGGGGTCGGTGTCCAGTCGTACAGCTCGCCGGTGCCGCGCTCGTCCAGCAGCAGCTTCCACTGCCCGCGCCGGAGCATCACCGTCGTGCCGGACTGGGTGACGGTGTTGAGCTCGTCGAAGGTGCGACCCTCGTACGGGAAATGCAGCGGAGGGCGCTCGCCGACGTCATAGGACAGCCCACCGAACCCGCGTTCGCCGTACCCGCTGGCGAACTCTTCGGCCGGATACGGCTCCCCGGTGAGCATGGGCCACAGGCTGCGGCCCTGGACACCGGGCGGGATCTCGACGTCGAGAGCGTCGCAGATCGTCGGGAACAGATCGGCGAGCGAGACGAAGTCGGCGCGATTGACCATCGGCCGCACGTCCGGCCCGGCCACAGCGAACGGGATGCGCATCAGGCACTCGGCCATGCCCGCGCCCTTGCGCGGCAGGCCGTAGTCGCCGGTGTAGTCGCCGTGGTCGGCGACGAAGAACACCAGCGTTTCCCGATCGCCCAGGTACGCGAAGAACCGGCGTAGTTGGTCGTCGATGAGGCGGAGCATCCCGCAGTAGTTGGCGCGGTATCGCCGCCACTCCGCGTCGTAGCCGGGCCGCTTCTCCTCGATCAGCTCGCGCAGCCAGGTGTACGTGCCGCCCTTGCGCTCGGCGCCCTCGGGCCCGACCATCCGCTCGGGCATCTCCTCCGGCGCGAACAGGCTGAAGTACGGCTCCGGCACCTGGTACGGGTTGTGCGGCTCGGGGAACGACAGCCAGGTGAAGAACGGCCGGTCGGCGGGCGTCCGGTCGATCGCGCTGATCGCGTCGTCGACGATCCGATACGGAAACTGGCACTCCAGCGGAAACGGCGTCGGCTCATGGCTCACCGAGTGGTCGAGCGCGCCGAGCCACTGCTCGAACCGTGCCTGCTCAGGCGTCCCCGCCGGTCCGCGATTATGCCCGTACGGCGCGGCGAAGGTGTCGAAGTCGGCGGGCTCGCGGTAGAAATGCGTCTTGCCCGCCATATGCAGCGCGTAGCCGGCCGCACGCAGCACGTCCACCAGATCGGCGCCGCGCAGCACGTGCTGCGCGGCGCTGTTCTGCCGGACCCGGTGCGCGGACGGATACCGCGCGGTGAGCAGGCTGACCCGGGCGGGCACGCACGCCGGCGACGTGGTGTAGGCCCGGCGGAACTGGGCGCCGGTGCTCATCAGCCCGTCGAGGAAGGGCATGGTGTCCAGCGGGAAGCCGCTCGCGGCCGTCCAGGCGGCCCGCTGCTGATCGGTCATGATCAGCACGATGTTAGGTCTGTTCACGGGTTGTGGGTCCTCCGGCTAGCGCTTCGCGTACATCGGCTTGAGGTGGTCAGCCCGCGGCTTCCAGTTGAGGCCGGCGTTGGTGCGGATGTCCGGCAGCTGGCCGCTCTGTTCGGCCGGCTGCAGCGCCTGGCCCATCTTCGCCGGGTTGTAGTAGGCGTAGTGCACCGGAACGCCGCCGAGGCTCTTGGCGAACTTGGCGAAGATCTCCGCCTTCGCCTTCTGAAGCTGGCTCTGATGATCCCACCAGGTCAGCGAGTTGCCGCCCGTACCGGTGCCGCCACCACCAGCCGCGCCGCGCGCGCCGGTCGCCGTCGCGGCGGCCAGGGTGCCCGCCGCGGCGAGGACTCCCCGCCGAGTCATCGCGGTCATCCGTCCTGCCTTTCACCCCGCGGCCCGTGAAGGTCTCGTGAAGAATATTGCCGCGTAGCAATTCATTCTTGCCACGCGGCATGCCGCGTGGCAAGACTCTTCTTAACAAGACAGGAGGATGAACGACTGTGGTGACACAACGTGACGTGGCGCGGCGGGCGGGAGTCTCAGTACGGACCGTCTCCAACGTCGTGAACAACTTCGCCTACGTGTCCGAGGAGACCCGCGCCCAGGTGCAACAGGCCCTGGACGAACTCGACTACCGGCCCAACCTCGCGGCGCGCAGCCTCAACCGGGGGCGGTCCAGCCTGCTGGCCCTCGTCCTGCCGCTGGACGTGCCGTACTTCACCGAACTGGCCGCCCACGTGGTGGACCGCGCCGAGGAGCGCGGCTACACGGTGCTCATCGACCGCACCGAAGGCGTGGCGGAACGCGAGCGGCAGATCGTCATGCGGCGAGACCGGTCGGCCCTGTTCGACGGGTTCATCTTCAGCCCGCTCGGTCTGACCAAGGACGAGCTGCGCGACTGGGCGGGCAAATGCCCGTCGGTGACGCTGGGTGAGGTGAGCGTGGAGGGCGTGGACCACGTCGCCATCGACGACACCGCCGCCGCCCGCGCCGCCACCGCGCACCTGGCCGCGCTGGGCCGGACCAGGATCGCCGCCATCGGCGCGGTGGAGAAACCGCGCGGCAACACCGCGGCACACCGTTCCGCGGGCTATTGGCAGGCGCTGGAGGAGGCGGGGCTGCCTCTGCGGCCCGAGCTGACGGTGCCCGTACGGCGCTACCAGCGTCAGGACGGCCGCCAGGCGATGGACCGCCTGCTCGATCTGGCCGAGCCGCCGGATGCCGTGTTCTGCTACAACGACCTGCTCGCGCTCGGCGCGATGCGGGCGGTGCTGGCCCGAGGGCTACGGGTGCCGGAGGACGTCGCCGTCGCCGGGTTCGACGCCATCGACGAGGGCCGGTTCGCCACTCCGCCGCTGACCAGCATCGCGCCCGACAAGGAGCGGATCGCCGAGCTCGCCGTGACCCGCCTGCTGGCGCGCATCGAGGGTGACAAGAGCCCGGCCGTCCACCTTGAGGCGCCGTGGCGGCTGATGGTCGACCAGAGCACCACGGGCGTCGCCGGAGCGAGCGGATGACGGTCGCGATCCCCTCCGCGGCGCGACCGCGGCCGCCGTGCTGTTCGGGCTGTTCGTCTGCCTTGTCGGTTTGGCCGCCGCGGCGACGATCTCGCCGCTGCCGGTCGTCGTGCTGTTCGTCGCCCTGCAGCGCTACTTCGTCGAGGGCATCGCCGACGCCGTCAAGTCCTGAAAATTCCCGATATTTCCACCGAGAAAGCGAGCACTGTGAGCATTCCGCGACCCGAGTACCCGCGCCCTGAATACCCACGTCCGCAATTCGTCCGCACCGAATGGCGGTGCTTGAACGGAGCCTGGCAGTTCGAGCGGGACGCCGGCGACTCCGGGCTTGAGCGTGGCCTGGTCGACCGGGACCTGACCGGTGAGATCGTGGTGCCGTTCTGCCCCGAGGCACCGCTGTCCGGCATCGGCGACCCGGACTTCCATCCGGCTGTCTGGTACCGCCGGACCGTCCGGGTGCCGGAAGGTTGGGCCGGGCAGCGGGTGCTGCTGCACTTCCAGGCGGTGGACCACGACGCCACGGTGTGGGTGGACGGCGTCGAAGCCGGCCGGCACCGGGGCGGGTTCACCCCGTTCAGCTGTGATTTGTCCACAGCGGCCGATCCGGCGCACACGTACACCGTGGTCGTGCGCGCCCGGGACCCCCGCACCGGCCCGCAGGCGCGCGGCAAGCAGGCGGTCACTTTCGAGGGCGCCGGCGCGTGCTACGGACGCACCACCGGTATCTGGCAGACGGTGTGGTGCGAGCCCGTGCCCGACGCGCACCTCGGCCGGCCGCGGATCACGCCGAACGTCGCCGCGTCCGCGTTCCGGATCACCGTGCCGGTGTCGGCCAACCGCCCGGGGCACCGGGTTCAGGTGACGGTCTCGGACCAGACCGGAGACCTCGCGCGGGCGACGGCGCGCGCCGACCTCGACCTGGCCCCCGAAGTGTGGCTGCCGCTGCCCGACGACCGGGTCCGGCTGTGGTCTCCCGAGGATCCGCACCTGTACGACCTGCGCATCGACCTGCTCGACGGCGACGACGCCGTGGTGGACACCGCCACGAGCTACGCCGGCCTCCGCTCGGTCGCCATCGACGGGCACGCCGTCCTGCTCAACGGTGCGGTCCGCTTCCAGCGGCTCGTGCTCGACCAGGGCTACTACCCGGACGGCCTGATGACCGCGCCCACGGACGAGGCGCTGCGCCGCGACATCGAGCTGGCCATGGCCGCCGGGTTCAACGGCGCCCGATTGCACCAGAAGGTGTTCGAGGAGCGGTATCTCTACCACGCGGACCGGGCGGGCTTCCTGGTCTGGGGCGAGTTCGGAGACTGGGGAGCCAACACCGGCGGACCTTCGGGAGACAACCAGCGACCGACCGCGTCGTTCGTGACCCAGTGGCTGGAAGCCGTCGAGCGCGACTACTCCCACCCGTCCATCGTCGGCTGGTGCCCGCTCAACGAGACCTGGCAGCGGCTGACCGACCAGATCACCGTGCTCGACGACGTCACTCAGGGGATGTACCTGGCCACGAAGGCGGCCGACCGCACCCGTCCAGTGGTCGACGCGTCCGGCTACGCGCACCGGGTCCCGGGCGCCAACGTCTACGACTCGCACTGCTACGAGCAGGATCCCGAGGTGTTCGGCAAGCTGATGGCGGGCCTGGCCGACGGGACGCCGTACGTCAACGCCGATCCCGACGGCACGGCATGGTCGGTGCCGTACCAGGGCCAGCCGTACTTCTGCAGTGAGTTCGGTGGCATCTGGTGGAACTCGGACGTACGGCCCGAGGAGCACTCCTGGGGATACGGCGAACGACCCGCGAGCGAGGAGGAACTCCAGCAGCGGTTCGCCGGGCTGGTCGGCGTCCTGCTGGACGACCCCCGGATGTTCGGCTACTGCTACACCCAGCTGACCGACGTCTTCCAGGAACAGAACGGCATCTATCGCTTCGACCGTACGAGCAAGCTGGACGTCTCACGGATCCGCACGGCCCAGCTACGTCCGGCCGCCATCGAGCAGACGCCACCGCGGTGATGGCAGGTCGAGACCGTGCGCGTGCTGCGCGACCGGTTCAATCCGCACGCCTCCGCACACAAACGTCGGTGCTGCAGCGGCTCGCGATCTTGCGTAGGTTGCCCAACATGTCGGACCCTTCGTTTCGCTCGATGCGAATGACGCGCCTTGTCCGTCCTCCCGGTACTCCCGGCATTCGGGAATGGGCCGAGGCCAATGGCGACAGGATCGGTAGAAGCGGCATGATCCCAGCTCACATCCGTGAGGCCTACTTCGCGGCCAACCCCGAGGTGTTCGAGGTCGTCCGGGTCTTCGCGCAAGACTCAGGAGTCGGCCCGGATGTTTACGGCTGGCCTGATGACGGACCGCTCGGCCCTGTCTACGGGATCACCTTCGTCCGTGATCTCGATGAGCGGGAAGTCCTCCACCGTCTTGGTGCCGCGGATCAGGACGTCCGGCTCGTCTCCGACGAAGAGGTCGCCAGGCATCAGGAAGCGGAAGGTCCTGAGGAGATCATCACGGTTGCTCGTATCGAGGATTGGACCGTTGCCGCGTGCAAAGGCCGTCGAGGGAGCCGACGCGAACTCGTCAAAGCCCTGTCCGTCGGCGGAGGCGAGGCTATTGCCGTACAACGTGACCGCGGCGCACATGACCGATTCATCTATGCGATGGACGGGCAAGTCGTAACCAGCTTCGCGCCGTCTCGCCCCTTCGATCGCCAGGGCAGCGACCCAGACAGGTTGAACGGTCACCTTCGCATGTTGGGCATCGACCCTGCCGGGGACGACATAGTGGACAATGCTGTCCCTGCAGCTCTGGCTCTCGCAAGCAGGATCAGCGGTGTGGTGATCGTCGATCTCGGTGGCAACGAGATCCCTCCGCCCCTCGCAGGCAGGTTCGGCGGTGCGAAGATCCTCAATCCCAAATCTTCCAGACTGGGGGCAACTGTCTCCAGTTGATGATGGAGCCCGATCGAGCCAATAACCGTGGGGGACCTGGTCTATGCAACCGGGACGGCGACCACCGTCCGAAAGGGGCGCGACCTGGCCGTGTACCGGATGCCGGGGGTGGCCAGTGGGCGTTGTCCAGTTGTTCAGCGTTGATCGAGGTCAGGCGGCGCCTCGCCGTGCTACGGCCAGTACGCGGCAGATGTGATCGGTCGCTGTGGCGAGATCGACGACCCCGACGATCGGTTCGGCCCACGACCACCAAAACAGCCATTGTCCTTCCTGCGGCGCGGCGGAGATCACCTCGGACAGGGTGGTGGCTTCGGGGTTGATCACACGCAGGCGCGGTAGCTGCTCGTCCTGGGTGAGCAGGCGTGCATGCAAGCCGAGGGTCTGCAGCCGTGCCTGCAGATTGGTGAGGTGAGTGGCGGCATGCGCGGCCATGGCGGGGGTGATGGGTTCGGGCATGGCAGACTCCGACGGTAGACGGATGGTGGGGAAGGGGCTGCTCGCCTTTGCGGGGATGGCGAGGCTGCGGGTGCTACGAGCCAACACCACAGCCAGCATGCTGATCATCTGAAGCAGCCGGTTAGGCGGAGGCGCTGAAGAGCTCTTCGAGTTGTGCCGGGGTAGGACGGAGATCGAGGTGGCACCACACGCAACGGTGCCCGTTCACCGGCAGTCGGTGGCTTCCCCACCGCCCGCGCGACAGGTTCTCCACGATCGCCAGCCCTCGCCCCTGCTCCGCGTACAGGTTCGACGCCTGCATCGGGATACGCGAGGGCGTTGAGCAGGCCAATCCTGGATCGGTCACCACCAGACGGAGGAAGTCCAGTCCCTGGGACAGTTTGAGCTCGATCCAGTCGATGTCGCCGGCATGTGTGACGGCATTGGTGATCAGCTCAGATGTCGCCAAGATCAAGATCTCCTGGGCGGGATGCGCGGCCCCCGTCCAGGCGGCGACCGCCTTCCGCGCCTGATATGGAGCCCGGTCATTGCACTCCAGTTGGATAACGCCGAGTTCCTGAAGTTCGGTCTGTGCGGGTATCTCGATCACCGAATTCACCTCGCTATTTCTGGATCGTCGGCTCTGTCCTTTATGTGAAGAATGTGAGCGCCCTTATGCACGCCCGTTCGTCTTTTCGTGCGGCGACGGTGCTGCGTCGAAGCGGCCTAAAGAGACCATCCCAGAAACCCGCTGCTCATAGGGGGTAAGACAAAGCACTTCCCAGGCACGAACCAGGTGTGCTACTACACATGACACGTGCATTTGTTGTGTGCAATCGGGAAGGAGAATCTCGGTCTTGCATAACACCGATCCGGAACCCGCTTTGAGGGGGCCGAGGGTAAAGTTCGGCACTCATCTCCGCGAATACCGCATCACTGCAGGGAAGCGGCAAAAGGAACTCGCCGCGATGCTTGGCTGGTCGGTATCGAAGATCAGCATGGTCGAACGGGGACAACGTCCGGCCGATGAAGACTTCGCCCGCGCAGCCGACGCCGCGCTGAGCGCGGATGGCGGGCTGCTGTCGCGCTGGCGCGAGACGGTCGAACACGCCTCACGCTGGCCCGTTTGGCTGGCTCGGCTGGCGGAGATCGAGCAGCAGGCGGACACGCTCCGGCTATGGCAGCCGCTGATCGTGCCTGGCATGCTGCAAACGCCGGAGTACGCGCGAGCCATTTTCCGCGGCAAGCCCGCCACCACCCCGGACGAGGTCGAGCGGAATGTTGAGGCACGTCTGGAACGCCAGCATGTTCTTCAGCGGGACAACGGGCCTACGGTATGGGTAATAGTGGACGAAGTGGTTCTTAGTCGGCCTATCGGCAGCGAGGCGGTAATGGCTGAGCAGATGGCGCACCTGGCCGCACTGGACGAATGTCCTCGCATCAACGTCCGCGTGCTCCCGCGTAACTCCTGGTTGACCACCGGTCTGCAAGGCGCTTTCGTTCTCGCCAGTGGGCCAGGGATGCCGGACATGGCTTACCTGGAGTCGATCACGCTGAGCCAGATCACCGCTGACAGTGAGCGAGTCCGCGAGATCAAGTCGAGGTACGAGATGTTGCACAACGAGGCCCTGCCTCGGCGGGCTTCACTCCAGTTGATTGGGGAGATGGCAGAGCAATGGACGACATGACCGCAGAACTGCTGGAGAGCGCTGCGTGGCGTAAGGCGACTCGCTCCGGGGAGGCCGGCGACTGCATCGAAGTGGCTCCCTTGGGCGACGGCCGAGTGGGCTTGCGCGACTCCGAGCATCCGGAGAAGGCCCCCTACGTCTTCTCACCTTCGGTCTGGGCGGCGTTCATTGATGGCGTCAAGAAGGGCGAATTCAACTTCTAAAGTGTCCATGGCGGCGTCCCTGTCTCGCTCACCAGATCGGCTTCAGCCGTCGCTGCGCCATTTCGGGGGGTAGACCTGACCGGCGGGAGGGGGAGTCGCGCATACCTTGCTTCCCCAGCCGGTGAAGCGGGCTTCCGGTTCTTCCGCTGACCGATTTACATACCCCACTGACCGAATCCGATCAATATGATGCTCCGATCTTGTCAGGTCGATCAGTCTGGTCAATAGTTGCGGCAAAGCAGTCAAATTCGGTCCGCTGTCCGATCGAACGTGACTAAGGAGCCGCCCAGTGCGACCAAGCCCCTTCCTGCGCCTCGTAGCCGTCGCGATCACCGCGGTGGCCATGTCGGGCATCGCCCCCACCCCGGCGGAGGCGATGCCTGACAGCAACCGGATCAAAGCGGTGACCTCAGGAAACGCCCGCTTCGAAGTGCTGTCCCCAACCCTGATAAGAACCGAGTACGCGGGCGACGCCAAATTCCTCGACACCCCGACCTTCAACGCCGTCGGGCGCGGCACCTTTCCGGCGACGCCCTTCACCTCCAGTACGTCGAACGGCTGGCTCACCATCAGGACGAGCGCGCTCACCCTGCGCTACCAGGTCGGATCGGGACCGTTCACCCCGCAGAACCTCTCGGTCAGCCTGAAGACCACGACCGCCGCCCCGTGGCAACAACTGACCTGTCCCGCCGGAGCCCTGTGCGAGGCCGAGGATCTCTCGTACGGCGGGCTGGCTGTCGCCACCGACCACACCGGCTTCACCGGCGCGGGTTTCCTGGCGGGCTTCGAGGGCACCGGCAACTCGCTGTCCGCGGACGTGAACGCGACCACATCAGGGCAGCACCAGTTCGCCATCCGCTACTCCAACGCCGTCGGCGGCGACGGCCAGCACACGCCGCGCACGCTCACCCTGTCGGTGGACGGGGGCACCGGCCAGACGGTGACCCTGCCGGTGACCGCGAACTGGGACACCTGGGCCATAGCCACACCTGCGGTGCAGCTCGCCGCGGGCCGGCACATGATCACGCTGACCCGCACGCCCGCCGACTCCGGCAACGTCAACATCGACAGCCTCGCGCTGCTGCCACCGGGCGCCGGATATCCGCCGCCGTCGGCCAGAGCCACCGTGCCCTGCGCGTACGGCACGAGCTGCGAGGCCGAGGCGGGCGGGCTCGCCGGTACGGCCAAGGTGGTGCAGGACCACGCCGGCTACGCGGGCAGAGGTTTCGTCGCCGAGCTCAACCAGGGCGCCGGCCTGGCCACCCGCCTGGTGGGCGTGCCCGCCGACGGCACGTACACGCTGCACATCCGCTACGCCAACGGCGTCGGCGGCGACGGCCTGCACCAGACGCGAACGGCCACCGTCACAACGGGCGGCGCCACGCAGCAGATGACCTTCCCGATCACGGCCGACTGGGACACCTGGGCGACGGCCGCCATCACGGTCGCGCTCAAGTCCGGCACGAACGACATCGCCCTCACCTGCCCCGGCGCCTCCGGCTGCCGCGTCAACGCGGACACGCTCGCGGTGACCCCCACCGGCACGGCCGCCCCGCCGCCCCACCTCCCGCTCGGCGGCTACCGCCGCAGCCTCGACAACGTGAACGGCGACAACGGCACCCCGCCGACCACTCCGGGCATGCTGCACAAGGACGGCTGGTACCTGCTCGACGACACACCCTCGGCCCTGTACGACCCCGCCACCGGGAAGGTCACCCAGCGGCCCGGCGGCAGGGCATACCAGGACGGCTACTTCTTCGGTTACGGCCACGACTACAAGCGCGCCCTGTCGGACCTGTCCACCCTGACCGGGCCGCCGGCGCTGCTACCCCGCTGGGCGTACGGCGTGTGGTACTCCGAGTACATCGACCGCACCGCGGCCGACTACCAGAACACGATCCTGCCCAGGTTCCGCTCCGAGGGCGTCCCGCTGGACGTCCTGGTCACCGACACCGACTTCAAATCGCCCAACACCTGGAGTGGTTGGCAGATCGACCGCGCGAAGTTCCCCGACCCGAAGGCGTTCTTCGACTGGTCGGCCGCCCAGGGCCTGCACAACACGCTCAACGTCCATCCCAGCATCGTCGGCGACGACCCCCAGTTCGCCCAGGCACAGGCCACGGCCAAGGGCAAACTCCGCAAGGGCGGCTGCGCCGGGGCCGCGGGCGCGAACTGCTACACCTTCGACTGGGGCGACCCCGACCAGCTCAAGGCGTACATGGACCTGCACAAGACCATGGATCAGCAGGGCAACGACTTCTGGTGGCTCGACTGGTGCTGCGACGCCTCGCAGTCCTCGCTGCCCGGCGTGACCCCTGACGCCTGGATCCACCAGCAGTACGCCGCGGCCAACGGCGGCTTCGTGCTCTCCCGTGCCTTCGGCTCCCTCCAGACCGGCTCGTACGCCGGCCGCTCGGGCCTGCCCACCGGCCCGTGGGCCGACAAGCGCAGCACTGTCCACTTCACCGGCGACACGTCCTCCACCTGGGGAACCCTCCGGGCGGAGGTCGGCTACACGCCCGGCGAATCCGCCGCCACCGGCATGTCGTCCATCAGCCACGACATCGGCGGCCACAACGACACCACGGGCCTGCCGGGCTCGGAAACCTACCTCGACAACGGGCAGACCAGGCGGACCAGCAAGCTGCCCGACGACCTGTACGCCCGGTGGGTCCAGTTCGGCACCTTCCAGCCCATCGACCGCCTGCACAGCAACCACGGCGACCGGCTGCCCTGGCAGTACGGGAGCGCGGCGAAGGACTCGGCGAAGAAGTTCCTCAACCTGAGGGAGAACCTGGTCCCCTACACCTACACGCTGGCCCAGGAGGCCAACACCACCGGCGTCCCGATCGTCCGCCCGACATACCTGGAATATCCCGAAGAGGAGAACGCGTACGCCACCGCCGCCACCCAGTACTTCTACGGCCCCGACCTCCTGGTCGCGCCCGTGACCACGCCCGGCGCCAGGGCCACGACCTCGGTGTGGTTCCCGCCCGGGCAGTGGACCGACTACTTCACCGGCCAGACCTACACCGGCGGCACCACCCGGAACATCACCACCGGCCTCGACACGATGCCCGTGTTCGTCAAGGCCGGGGGCATCCTGCCGACCAGGACCGCTGACGTCGCCAACGACGTCCAGAACCCCCTGGACAAGCTCACGCTGAGCATCGCCTCGGGGGCCTCCGGCTCGTACACGCTGTACGACAGGACCACGATCCGATACTCGGAGTCAGGAGGGCGGCGGACCGTGAAGATCAGCGGCAAGCCGCGCCAATGGACGCTCAACTTCCTGAATGCCGCACCTCCCAAGGACTTGCCCGCCGAGGCGTACCGCTATGACAGCGCCACCCGCACCCTGACCGTCAAGCTCCCCAAACACACGACGCGGCTCAGCTTCACTTCCGGCTGACCCCTGACGGCCCACCAGGACCCGGAGGATGACACCCGAGGCCCCGTCGGGGCGGGGCCTCACACCTCGACGACTGAGCGCCTTGCCGCGGATCAGTTCGGCCACGGCGGCATAGATCGACCCCCTGTCCGCGTCCTTGCTTGGCGACATCGCGAGGAGGACAGGTGGATCCAGGATTTGCGGCGGACTTCCGGGAGTTCGTCATCGATCGATCAGGGGCGCTGTTCCGTACCGCGTACCTGCTGACCGGTGACCGGCACGCCGCCGAGGACTTGGTCCAGTCGGCGCTGGCGAAGACCGCAGCGAAGTGGCGCGGCCTGCGCGACACCGCGGCCATCGAGGGCTACGTCCGCCGCGTCATGTACCACGAGCAGGTGAGCTGGTGGCGGCGCCGTTCCCGCGTCGCGGAAGTGTCCACCGGATGGCTGCCCGAACAGATCGGCGATGGGCACGCCGAGATGGTGGATCTTCGCCTGGTGATGCGCGCGGCCCTCGCCCGGCTGACGCCCCGGCAGCGGACCATGCTCGTGCTGCGCTACTTCGAAGACCTCTCCGAGACCGAGATCGCGCGGCTGCTCGGCGTCAGGGTCGGGTCGGTTCGCAGCCAGATCTACCGGTCGTTGGAGCGCCTGAAGAAGGCCGCGCCTGAACTGAGCACCGTGAGGGAGTTCGGATGAACATCGAGGATCTGCTGCGTGAGACCCTCTCCGACATGGCCCATGAGGAGCAGCCGCCCCCACCGGGCCGGTTCCTCCAGGTCAAGCAGGGTCGATCCCGTCGGCGCGGCCTCGCCCTGGCGGCAGCGGCGGCCGTAACCGTGATGGCGGTCGGATCCACGCTCGTGGTCCAGGGGCTGTCCGCTGTCTCCAAGGACGTCTCCAAGGACGTCGCCGGGCAGGGCTCTGGAGAGACGATTGTGGACACCAAGCAGGGACAGATCACCGTGACCGTGAGGGAAGGACTACGGCTCTCACAGATCTTGGAGCAGTTGTCGACCACCACCGGCAGACCGCTGGTGGAGTTCCAGCGAGCCGCCAAGGACGGCAAGGCGCTCGGCCTTCCGGCCTACGCCAAGGGCGCGCTGGAAGGATTCGCCTTCCCCGGAACCTACGAGGTCTCGCCCACGTCGAGCCCCGCCGAGATCCTCGCCGCGATGGTGACACGCTTCAATCGCGCCGCCGAGGAGAGCAACCTGGTGAAGGGTGCCAGGCGGGTCGGCCGTACGCCACTGGAGATCCTGACCATCGCCAGCATCGTCCAGGCCGAGTCGATCGACAAGCGCGCCATGCCCAAGATCGCGCGGGTCATCGAGAACCGGCTGAAGCACAGGCCCGAGATGGAGCTGCGGATGGACAGCACGGTCCTGTACGGCCTGAGCAAGTTCGGCGCCACGGCCTCGAACGAGGATCTCAAGAGCCGGTCGCCGTACAACACCTATGCGCGCCTCGGCCTGCCGCCAGGTCCCATTTGCAACCCGGGCGCCGACGCCATCGCGGCCGCCCTGAAGCCGGCCGCCGGGCCGTGGCTGTACTTCGTGACGATCGATCCGAAGACGGGCGTCACGAAGTTCGCCGGCTCCCCATCCGAGTACGACACGCTGGTCGAGGAATACAGAAAGAACCTCAGGACCTGGTGATGGAGCTACGGGCGGTCTCTCCCAGCCAGGCCAGGCTCGGCTTGGGCCGGCGGTCGAACGCCCGGCGGTCGACCTCGATGAGACCGAAGGTCGGCTCCCAGTGCCCCCACTCGAAGTTGTCCAGCGCGCTCCAATGGATGTAGCCCCGCACGTCGATGCCGTCGTCCATGGCGGCGAACAGGTGGTCGAGGGCCTCCGACGTATAGGCGATCCGCCGTGAGTCGTCGGCGGTGGCGATCCCGTTCTCGGTGATGAGGATGGGAACGCCACCGGTCGTCTCCCAGGTGTGCCGGACGGCGATGCCGATCGCGTCCGGCCGGTAGGCGTCGCCGGTCATCGTGTTGTCCGGACGCTTCGGATGCGGGACGACGCCGTTCTCGTCCACGGCCTGGCTGGAGTACGACTGCACGCCGATGAAGTCGTCACCACGGGCCGCCTCCAGGTAAAGATCTTCGCGGACGTAGCTCACCTCGCGCAGCTTCTCCTCGTTGCCAGGAGTCGCGGTGTACGCCTGGCACGCCACGGTCCAGCCGACGGCCGCGCCGGTGCGCTGTTTCAGGACCTCGCGGGCCGCGTCGTGTGCCTCGGCCAGCCGCGCCGCGACCTTGGGGTCGGGATCCGGCAGCACCGGACGTGTGACGCCTTCGACCGTGGGGCTCGTCCACGTCTCGATGTCACCGGACTGCGCGGCCCGGCTCATCCCGACCATGAGGGCGAGCATGTTCGGCTCGTTGATCGTGCATACCCACTCGACGCCATCGAGAATGCCCGCGGCCTCCCGGACGTAGGCCGCGAAGCGCTCGATCCCTTGGTCGCCCATCCACCCGCCGACGTCGGCGAACCACCGTGGCTGGGTGAAGTGATGCAGGGTGACGACCGGGGTGAGTCCCAGATCCAGGGCGGTGTCGATCATCGCGCGGTGCTGCATGCCGGGCATCGTCTGTTCGAGAGCCCACCAGTCGCTGTTGACGTTGTTGCCTTCCACCTGGTGCGGCGCGGTCGCCGCACCCCAGAGGAAGCCAAGGGGGAGTTGGGGCATGCCTGACTTCCTCATGAGCCTAGGAGTTCGCCTTCCGGACCAGGTCGTCGATGGACGGTGGGAGTTGCCCGGTGGGAGAGGCGCCCATGCTGAGGAGGGTGGCCAGCGGGATCTGCGCGACCAGTGGCTGGCTGGCCGGGTCGGTGATGAAGGACGAGCCAGCGGACGTCGCGAAGATCTCCTGGATGATCTCCTGCCCACGGGTGTGGGCGAGCCATTCCGCGAGCGTGCTGTCGGCCGTGAGAGGGGTCGGCGGCATCGCCAGATCGAGGTGAATGCGCTGCTCCAGGGGCAGGTCGCGGGAGGAGGGGCCGACGTGTACGCCGTATTCGCCCGGTTCGGCCACCCACTGCCCGTGCCGGGCGCTCCAGTAGCTGAAGGCGCGGGCGTCGAGCTCGATCGCCACGCGGGCGCTCTCCCCGGGCGTCAGGCGCACTTTGCGGAAGCCGCGCAGCTCGCGTACGGGACGGTCCACGTCCGAAACGGGGTCGCTGACGTACACCTGGACGACCTCGGCGCCCTCGCGCGCGCCGGTGTTGGTGACGGTGACCTCGACGCGCGCCTCTGGCCGGGTCGGGTCGGGTACGTGCACGGACAGTTCGGAGTAGGCGAAAGTGGTGTACGACAGCCCGAAGCCGAACGGGAAGGCCACGTCGCCTTCGGTGCGGTCGTACCAGCGGTAGCCGATGTAGAGCCGCTCCCCGTAGAGGACCTGCCCAGCCGAGCCTGGCCAGTTGACGTGCGCGGGCGTGTCGCTGAGCCGGTGCGGGACGGTCTCCGCCAGCCGGCCGGCGGGCGCGGCGTGCCCGAAGAGCAGATCGGCCGTGGCGCTCCCGCCGGCCTGGCCGGGCAGCCACATTTCCAGCAGGGCCGCCGCCCGAGCGGTGAGCGGGCCGGTCAGTACGACGCCGCCGTTGCTCAGCACGACCGCGATCGACGGGTTGACCTCGAAGACCGCCTCGATCATCCGGAGCTGTACGGCCGGCAGGTCCAGGTCGTCGCGGTCGAAGCCCTCCGACTCGGCCTCTGACGGCTCGCCGAGGAACACCAGCACCACGGCGGCGCCGCGAGCCGCCTCCACCGCCTGCGCGAGCAGGGCCTCATCGGCCGTCCCGTCGAGACGGAATCCCGGCGCGAACGTCACCTCGCGCGAGGTGACGGCGCGGATCGCCGTCAGGGCGTCGTCGACCCGCGTCGGGTTGATCTGGGAGCTGCCGGCGCCCTGGTAGCGCGGGGTACGCGCGAACTCGCCCAGGACGGCGATCCGGCCACCGGCGTCCGGGTCCAGCGGGAGCAGGGCGCCGTCGTTCTTGAGCAGGACCGCGCATTCCGCGGCGACGCGCCGGGCGAGCGCGTGGTGGGCGTCGAAGTCCGGTGCCGGGGCCTCGCCCTCGCGTGGCAGCCGTACCCGGTCGTGGGTGTCCAGCAGGCGGGCCACGGCGGTGTCGAGGATGTCCTCGCTGAGCTCGCCGGCGCGTACGGCCTCGACGATCGTGGCGGCGCTTCGGCCGCCGGTGCCCGGCATCTCCAGGTCGAGCCCGGATCGGAGGGCGGCGACCGGGTCGTGCACCGCGCCCCAGTCCGAGACCACGTACCCGTCGAATCCCCACTCCTCGCGCAGGAGCGTGGTGAGCAGCCAGGGGTTCTGTGAGGCGTACACGCCGTTGATCCGGTTGTAGGAGCACATGATCGTGGCGGGCCGCGCCTCGCGGACGACGTGCTCGAAGGCGGGCAGGTAGATCTCCCGCAGGGTACGCTCGTCGACCTCCGCGCTGACGCGCATGCGGTCGGTCTCCTGGTTGTTGGCCGCGAAGTGCTTGACCGACGCGCCGACGCCGCGCGACTGCAGGCCCGCGACCCACCCGGCCGCCATGACGCCGGCCAGTAGTGGGTCCTCGGCGAAGTACTCGAAGTTGCGCCCGCACAGGGGGGAGCGCTTCATGTTGACGCCCGGGCCGAGAAGGACGTCCACGCCGAGCGCCCTGGCCTCGACCGCGAGCGCCTCCCCGACCTCGCGCAGGAGTCCCTCGTCCCACGACGAGCCCAGTGCCGCGGCGGTGGGGAACGACGTGGCGGGCATGCTGTCGGCGAGCCCGAGGTGGTCGGAGCCGGCCCGCTGCATGCGTACGCCGTGCGGGCCGTCGGTGAGCACCGTGGCTGGCACGCCCGCGCGGGCCACCTCCGCGGTCGCCCAGAAACCGGCGCCGGACACGAGGCTCGCCTTCTCTTCGAGCGTGAGCCGCTCGACGACGGAACGTTCGTCGGTCATGTCGTGACCTTCCTGGTAGGGATTGCAGGGGGTGCCCGCCGCCTCAGGAGGCGACGGGTGCCCTTCTACGCGTCAGTCCGCGAGCGTCTGCTGGCGACGGCTGTCCAGCATCTCGCTGACTCGGCCGACGTCTCGTGGATAGCTGAAGTACAGGATCGAGAGCAGGAGACCGTTGACGATCATCAGCACGACCAGAACCCAGAAGAACACGCCCTGGATGCCGATCGCCGCCGCGAGCGTGCCGGCCAGGAGCGAGAACAGCGCCCACCCGATCGTCTCGAACACCGTCAGCCAGATCGCGAACGCCTGGCCGCGCAGCTCGGGCAGCACGACGGCGGCCACGATGGGGCGGTTGACCGGCGGGTTCAGCCCTTGGCAGGCGCCGAGCAGCGCCCAGAAGACCGCGTAGACGGTGATCGTCTCGTACCGGAACTGCGTGCCGAAGAAGGCGATGACGCCGAACGCGATCTGCGCGAATTGCAGCATCATGACCCGGCCTCTGCTCGGCATGAGCCGGTCGAGGCGGGGGAGGATGAATCCGGCGCCCAGCGTGGCGACGCTGTAGCCGATGCCGAACGGCAGCGCCACCAGGATGGCGGTGGAGTTGGGGATGCCGCGCTCGGTGACCAGGAACTGGACGCCGAAGATGATGATCAGCAGATGCCCGGACAGGAGCCGGCTCAGCATCATCACGGCGTAGCTGGGGATGCGGAACAGTCCGATGACGGAGCCGAAAGTGACCTTCGCCTTCGCTCGGTCCTCACGCGTGAGGTCGGCGAGTTGCCGCTCGGCGGCCCCGATGCCCGGATCCTTGAAGAATGCCAGGACGACGAATCCGGCGACGATGCAGACGCCGCCGAGTGTCCACAGGGCCCACCGCCAGCCGTCCTGCATCGCGACGAAGGCGGCCATGATGGGGCCGAGGACGATGCCGGCGAGTTGGATCGAGCTGAAGAAGATGCCGTTGGCCCGGGCACGCTGCTCGTCGGGGAAGGAGTCGGCGATGACGGCCATGGCGATGGGAGAGCCACCGATCACGGCGGCGGACATGAGCGTGCAGCAGATCAGGAGCTGGACGAAGTTCTGCGAGAAGCCGGCGGCGATGCCGAACAGGCCGCCGGTCACTGTCGTGGCGGCCAGAGTGGCGCGCCGGCCGATCCTGCCGGACAGCCAGATCCAGAATGGTCCGGCGGGTACGCTTGCGATCTTGCCGAGGGCGGCGATGAGGCCGAGGTGGCCGCTGTTGAGCCGCAGCGCGGCCGCCAGCGTGGGGAAGACGGTGTTGATGAGGCCGGCTTCGGTGCCGTCGACGACGCTCACGCCGGAGACGACGGCGAGATTGCGCCAGCGGTGAGGGACATTGGCGGCCTGAGCCGCTCCTGGCTGGACGGACGTGGTGGAGGCGCTGGCATCCATGGGGGGTCCTGTCTGCAGTGGTGCGATAAAGCAAACGCCGTCTCAGGGGGCTGAGACGCCGGGTGGTGCCGTGAGAAGGGCGAACTGCTCGTCGATGCGGCGCAGCACCGCGGCGGGCATGTAGCCGTAACGGGCGAGATCGAGCAGGCTCATGGAGGCGGGGGCGGAGAGCAGCTCCGACTGCACCAGCGCGGGCGCCTCCCGCGCGAGGACGTCCTTGGCGCCCGTCATCCGCAGGAGCTCCAGAAGCGGGGCGCGGAGCAAAGCCGGGGCGCGCAGGTTCTCCATTGCGGGAAGGGGCGCGGCGACGGCCGTCGCGCGCTCGCGCTGTTCGCGGACCAGGAGGTGCTTGGGCTCGATGTCACCGTCACGCGGGATGCCCAGGCGCTCGTACTGGCTGGGCGGCGCGTCATTGTCGAGCATGAGGCGGCGCAGCAGCTCGACCATCCGCAGCTCCACGTCGTCATCGACGATCGGCGTTTCCTGGGCCGGATCCTCCTGGAGGTCGAACAGGAGCGTGCCGTGCTGCCACGGGTTCATCCACGAGGGGGAGGCCGGTATTCGCATGGTCCGCACGCCCTTGGTGAAGGTGAACGGCTCGGCCGGCGCCCACTCCTTGAGCTCCTGCGTCGAGAAGCGGGCGCGCATGTGAGTGGGCATGAGGGTGAACTCTTCGAGCGGGCCGTTGGCCTGCTCCTTGGCGGCGCGCATGTAGACGTAGCGGCCGTCGGTGACGTTGACGTGCCCACCGTGGATGCCGAACAGCGCGCCCTCGCGGGCGGGCGCGTCCTGGGTGAGGTCCGCGCCTTGCATGTCAGGGGTCGGCTCGATGCCGAAGTAGCGCAGCACAGTCGGCGCGATGTCGATGGTCTGCGCGAGCGCGCCCCTGCGCTGGTCCCGGCCGCCGGTGCGCGGGTCCCACAGGAACATCGGCAGGTGCACCAGCTCGTTGAACCACGGCATCACCGACTTGGCCCACCAGCCGTGCTCGCCGAGCAGGAAGCCGTGGTCGGTGTTGACCAGCAGCAGCGTGTCGTCCCACATGGCGTGCTCGTCCATGAAGTCCAGGACCCGGCCGAGCGAGCGGTCGCACATCGAGACCAGGGCGGCGTACTCGTTGCGGGCATGCTCGACCTGGTCGCCGGGTTCGAGGACCTTCTGGTACGGCGGCCAGTCGAACTCCGGGCCGTCGTAGTCGTGCGGGTAGAGGTCCTTGTAACGCTGGTGGGTGAAGAACGGCTCGTGCGGATCGAACATCTCGATCTGCAACAACCACCGGTCGGCGGCGACGTTGGTCTCGAGGAAGTGCAGGCCCGCGTCGACGGTCCGGGTCTGCGAGTGTTCGGCCTCGGTCGGCATGTACGTGCGATTGACCGCGTCCTGCCGCCTCATCGCCTCGAACAGGCCCTTCGGGGCGTCACCGACCACGCCCTTCCACGGATCCCCCTCCTGACCGCGGAAGAACTCCCACGTGCTGTAACGCGTGTGGTAGGTCGCGCCGCCGTCCTCCCAGTAGTGCGGGTGGTCGGAGGCCAGGTGCGTGTGCACCCCTGCCTGCTTGAGCAGCTCCGGCATCGAGTCGTCGAACGGCTCCAGCGGGCCCCAGCTGCGGTGCAGGAAGTTGTACCGTCCGGTGTGCATCTCCCGGCGCGCGGGCATGCACGGCATCGAACCGGCATAGAAGCGGTCGAACGTCACCGCCCGCGCCGCCAGCCGGGCGAAGTTCGGCGCGTCGATGAACGTGTCGGCGTACGGCGAGAGCATGTGCCGGTTCAGGCTGTCGAACATGACGATGATCGCCCTCATCGCGACGTCTCCTCCGTTCGCACGATGGTGGGCGGGGAGTCCTGATTGAGCGGCTCCCCGTCGAGCAGGCGCCGGCGCAGCTCGATGAGGGAAGCGATGTGGTGGTCCATCGCCTCGGCGCCGCGCCGATGAAGCCACTCGTCCATCTGGGCGCCGAGCTGGACGTCGTAGCCGCGCGGGGGCTCGTCGTAGCGGCTGCGGTCTCGGTGGCGGTAACGCGCCACTTCCGCCACCCGGGTGTTGATCTCGACGTCGAGGATGGCGAGCACCTGATCGACCGTCATGAAACCGGCGCCACCCAGGCGTGCGTACAGGTCGGGGTCCTGGAAGCGGGTGGGCGGGTTGTACGGGCGCGTCAGCCAGTCGATGAAGACGGTGTAGCCCTCTTCGGTCACGTGGTACCGCTTGGCGTTGCTCGCCCCGGGACGCTCCTCGATCGTGTGCTCGACCCAGCCGCGCTCCTCCATCGAGGCCAGCGTCCGGTATGCCTGGCTCATGGTCGTGTTCGAGCGCGCGAACCGGCCGTGCGTGTCGAAGAATTTCTTCAGCTCATAGCCCGTGCTGGGACGGTTGAGCAGCGCCCCGAGGAGAAGAATCTCAAGCTTCATCAAATTGCCCGTCGTCGTAACGAAGTTAACCGTGCCACAAATGGAATGGTGATACCATGACATAAGTGTCATGCTCTGTCGAGAGTCGCCTTGTGGAAGATTTCGCCTGATCAAGCCAGAGCAGGAGGTCTTCTGGACCGAGCTCGGCGGCTCGGCCACGATGAGGACATGACGGGGAGCGGATCAACGCAGCCGCCAACGGCGGGCGGAAAAGCAGGCTCGCGCCTGAACTGGACGGCAGTGAGCGGTCTGGCGGGTGTGATCGCCGCCGTGGTCGCGCTGGTCGCGTACCTGGCGCCGCCGGCCCCACCTCCGCAGCCCCAGCCCCAGCCCCAGCCTCAGACCGACACGGAAGTCCCCACCCCGGCCCCGCGGTCATCGTCACACGAACCGGTCACCACCAGGCACGCGCCGCGGACCCCGAAACCATCGCCCAAGTCCAGGACGCCCGAACCACCGAGCCCCACGCGAGAAGCCCCGGCTTCCTCTTCACCGCTGTCAGCGATCCGGCCCGGCGGCTGCGACGAGGCGGCAGCGGCGCTGACCGCATACCGCCGGAACGCCGGGTCCGTCCGCAGCAGCCAGGCGGCCGCGGCTCAGCAGACGTACCGCGACCTGATGGGCGCACGTCTCGACGCGGAAGGAGTGGTAGGGGAGAAGATCAGTCGGCTGGCCCAAGAATTCCAGGAGCTGAACTTTCGCATGACGGGCATGACCGGCGGCAATCCCAACCAGGTGATCGCGGATATCAATACAGACGTCGCGGAGCTCAACAGGCTGTGCGAATCCCCCTGAGCCCGCGCACGCCTGATCCGCACACGCGGCGGATCGCCGTCAGCGGTCCCTGGCCGCGCGGCGGGCGGCGTCGATGGCCTCGGCGGGCACCGATCGGGCCGGGCGGGTGAGGATGCGGCGGATGGCCGTTGCGGGCACCTTGGGCTCGCGGTCCTCGGTCAGCAGCCCGTTCGACTCCTGCTCGGTGTCCGTCAGTTGGGTCCAGCACAGACCGGCCAGCTCCGGGTTGTCCAGCACCGCGTCCACGATCTGCCGGAAGCCCTCGGCCAACTCCTCGGTGGAGCCGACGGTGCCGTACCCGTGCCAGGCCTCGTCCCGGGCCGGGCGGAGGCTGGTCCCGCCGATCTCGGACAGCACCACCGGCTGGCCGCGCCGGACCGGGTCGCCGAGCAGGGCGACGCGCCGCGCGGGCGGGCGGTCGCCGAGGATGCGCGCGAGCGCCTCGGGACCGTCATAGCGCTCGCGGATCGACTCGCCGGTCGGCGCGTAGTCGTGCAGTCCCCAGATGTCGCTCTCCGTGTGCTCCCATCCGTCGTTGGAGATCACCGGCCGGGTGCCGTCGAGTGCCTTGGTGAGGTGGTAGAGCGCGGCGGTGGCGTGCCGTTGCTCGGGTACGTCCGCCCCGTGCCAGACACCCCAGCTCTCGTTGAACGGCACCCACGTCACCACGCACGGATGGCTGCGGTCGCGGGCCACGACCTCCAGCCATTCGCGGGTCAGCCGCTCGACCGTGCGGGGCGCGTACTCGTACGCGCTGGGCAGCTCGCTCCACACCAGCAGGCCGAGCCGGTCGCACCAGGCCAGGAAGCGCGGGTCCTCGACCTTCTGGTGGATCCTGACACCGTTGAACCCCAGCTCCTTGGCCAGCTCGACCTCCCGGCGCAGCGCGGCGGCGTCCGGCGCGGCCAGGTGCGAGCGGGGCCAGTAGTTCTGGGCCAGGACCAGGCGCAGGAAGCGGGGCTGGCCGTTGAGGAGGAAGCGGCCGTCCCGGACGCCGGTGCTGCGCAGGCCGACGTACGAGGTGGCCGCGTCGATCGGCGCGCCGTCGCCCCCGATCACCTCGATCCTGGCGGCCAGGAGCGTCGGCTGCTCCGGCGTCCACAGCAGGCGGCCCTGCTCCATCTGGTGCCGGGCCGCCGGGACGGCGATCGTCCACCGGCCGTCCCGCCGGTCGGTGCGGCACGTCTGCTCCGCCAGGACCTCCTCGCCCAGGCTGAGGACGACGCGGACGTCCACGGCGGGATCCGGCCGGCGGGACAGCTCCACCTCGACGGTGACGGACGCGCCAGGGACGTCGGGAGTCCAGTGCAGGCCGCGGACGTGCAGGTCGGGCACGACCTCCGCCCAGACCGGCTGCCAGATGCCGGTGGTGCGGTGGTACCAGATGTCGTGGGGCTCCCCGCGCCAGTCCTGCTTGCCGCGCGGCTGGGTCGCGTCGTCGCACTCGTCCTGCGCGCGGACCACCACGACCTGCTCCTCACCGGGAACGACGGCCTCGGTGACGTCGAAGGTGAAGGGCGTGTGGCCGCCCTCGTGCTCACCGGCGTACTCGCCGTTGAACCACACCCGCGCCCGGTAGTCCACCGCGCCGAAGTGCAGCAGGAGCCGCTCGCCCGGCCCCGGCTCGCGCTCCAGGCGCAGCGCGCGGCGATACCACACGATCGGGTGGGGCTCGGGCTCGTTTACGCCGGACAGTTCGCTCTCGGGCGGGTACGGCACGACGATCGCGCGCGTGAAGGCCCTGGCGTCGCGGTGCCAGCCCTCGGCCAGGCCGCGGTCGCGATCGTCGGCCGCGTAGCCCCACTCGCCGCACAGGTCCTGCCAGTGCGGGCGGACCAGGAGGGGACGGGGGTAGTCGGGATCGGGGGTAACGAAAGCTTCTTGAGAGTGGGTTACGGAAGCTCCCCGAGAGTGGGTCACGAAAGCTCCTCCAGCAGGGTCAGCACGGTCACCGAGTGCGGCGCGATCTCCCACGCCCCGCCGCTCGCCTCGACCTCGCCCAGGTCCCGCACGGCGATCGTGTCCTGTGCGGCGAGCGTGTTGACCGCGCCGAGGCCGGGGACGTCACCGCCGACGGTGCGCACCCGCGCGCGGGCCGGGGTGGCGCCGGAGCTGCCGTCGAGGACGACCCGCACCCGGATGCTCTCGTCGCGGTGGCGGTTGACGACGGCCACCCGTACCGAGCCGTCGTCGGCGCGGGTGGCCGACACGTCGATGTACGGGACGGTCATGGGCGCGGTGAGCAGCCGGCCGTCAGGGCCCCGGTTGTCGCCGAGCCGGACCGCCGCAGTCCTGGCCGGGCCGTCCACCTCGGACGGCAGTACGGTCCTGCCGGTGTGGTGCCGGTAGAGGTGCCAAAGGTGGTAGATCGCCGAGCGCAGGGCGCCATCGGGGCGGGCGACCACCAGGCCGTTGGCGTTGACCAGGTTGACCGGGTTGGCCATGGACACGGGCGCGGGCAGGCCGGCGGAGCGATGGACGGCGTGGAACACTCCGGCGCAGAAGACCAGGTCGGCGACCGTGCGAGGGCTCCACCGGTTCACCCGCACCCGGCGCTTCGGGCCGCCCGTTTCGGGAAGCTCGGGCCCGCCGCCGCCCGTCTCGGGCAGCTCGCGCTCGGCGACGCCGCCGTCCTCGCCGGGCAGTGGTTGCGGCCAGTCCTCGGGTTCGAGGTGGCGCATGGTCCACTCGTCGAGCGCGAGCGCGGGCGGGCGCTCCAGACCCACTTCAGCGGCGAGCTCGGTGACGAGCTGGGAGTAGGCATGGATCTCGCGCTCGAAGTACAGCGCCTGGGCCACGACGGCGTCGTAGTCGTCGCCGGTCCACAGATGGGTGCTGGCGCCGTACAGGTGCAGGGACAGATAGTCCAGCAGCTTGCCCGCCCGGGCCAGCAGCGGGCGCGTCCACTGCTCCTGCTGCCAGGGGATGCCGACACCGATCAGGCGGATCTCGGGGTCGACCAGGCGCATGAACCGGGCGTGCTCAAGGGCGGCGGCGGCGTACTCCTCGGCCGTGCGGTGGCCCATCTGCCACGGGCCGTAGACCTCGTTGCCCACGCCCCAATAGCGCACCTTCCACGGCTCGGCCCGCCCGTTCTCGGCGCGACGGCCGGTGAGCGTGGTCGCGCGGGCGGAGTTGGTGTACTCGACCCAGCGCACCGCCTCGTCCACGTTCCGGCAGGAGTGCACCAGGTACGGCTCCGCGCCCGCCGCCTCGCACCAGGCCAGGAACTCGTCGGTGCCGAAGCGGTTGGACTCCTGCCCACCCCAGGCCAGCTCCAGCCGGCTCGGCCGCGTCCCGCGCGGGCCGATGCCGTCCTCCCAGTGGTAGGCCGAGGTGAAGTTGCCGCCTGGCCAGCGGATCGGTCCCGGGCCCAGCTCGCGTACCAGGTCGAGCACGTCAGTACGGACGCCGTTGAGCAGGCCCGGCTCGGCGACGGACAGGGGTGAGCCCTCGTCGAACACGCCGCCCTCGATGTTCCCGAAGAACGCCGATTCCAGGAAATGTCCGTAGACGTCGTCGTCGATCCGGCCCGCCGGGCGGCGGGTGTCGATCGTCACGAGTGCCTCGCGGCCGTGGACAGACATATGGCTCAGAACTCCATTCCGGTCACTGCTTCACCGCTCCCGCGATGCTGTCGACGAACTTGCGCTGGAGGACGACGAACACGGCGATCACCGGGATCAGCGAGATCACGGCGGCCGCGGCCATCCCCGACCAGTCCGTTTCCCGTTCGCCCGCGAAGACCGTCATGCCCACGGCCAGCGTTCGCAGGTCGGGGTCGCTGAGCGTGAACACCAGCGGAAGCAGGTAGACGTTCCAGGCGAACAGGTACGTGAGGATGACCACCGTGGCGGTGATCGGCCAGGCCAGCGGGAGCATCACGCGGAAGAAGACGGTGAACTGTCCCGCGCCGTCCAGGCGGGCGCACTCCTCCAGTTCGTTCGGCAGCTTCCTGAAGAACCCGGCGTACAGGAGGGTCGAGGCGATCTGCCCGCCCGCGCCCAGGCCGAGTATCACGCCGGCGTGGGTGTTGAGCAGCCCGAGCTGGTCGGTGAGCTGGGTGATCGGGATGATCGTGTAGCCCTCGGGCAGGAAGAAGGTGACCAGGAACAGGCCGATGACGACCTTCTTGCCGGCGAAGTCGTAGCGGCCCAGTACGTAGCCCGCCAGGGCGCTGCGCACGACGACGAGCACCACCGTGCCGATGGTGACGACGAGGGTGTTGACGAAGTACTTGGCGAAGCCGACCTCGGTCCAGGCGCGGGCGTAGTTCTCCCAGACCGGCTCCTCGGGCAGGAGGCCGAGCCCCGAGCCGAAGATCTCGGGCGAGGTCTTGAGCGACGCCGAGACCAGCCAGATGAACGGGTAGACCCACAGGGCGCCGAGCACGAGCAGCAGTACGGCGGTCACCACCTGCCCGGCACTCAGCCGGAGAGGCGGGCGGAGGGCCGACCGCCCCGTGAGCGCGGTCATGCCGAGCCCATCCGGTTCCTGGCCCAGCGCATGCCCACTGCCTGGGCGATCGCGAGGACCATGGTGAGCAGCCCGAACAGCACCGCCGCGGCCGAGGCGTACCCGAGCTGGGGGACGGTGGCCTGGAAGGCCGTGCGGAAGATGAAGATCTCGATCACCTCGGAAGAGAAGGACGGGCCCCCGCCGGTGAGGGTCTGCATCAGGTCGAAGACGTTGAGCGCCGCCACGGTGTCGATCAACGTGATGATCACCAGGAACGGCACCAGCAGCGGCAGCGTGACGCGCCGGAACTCCGCCCAGGGGCCGGCGCCGTCGATCATCGCGGCCTCGTGGACGCCCGGCGGGATCGTCTGTAGCGCGGCCAGCCAGTAGATGAGCGTGATGCCCAGCCACTTCCACACCCAGACGGCGATCCCGGCGTAGAGCGAGGTGCCGACGTCGGCGGCGAAGTTCGCCGGTGAGTCGATCAGGCCCGCCCAGACCAGCGACACGCTCACCGGGCCACTGGCGTCCAGCAGCAGCGTGAACACGATGCCGACGATCGCGCCGGTGGTGACGACAGGCAGGAAGAACAGCGTGCGGAAGAAACCCTTGAACGGCGTCTTCCTCCGATTGAGCACGATCGCCAGCGCGAGCGCCAGCCCGACCCGCAGCGGCACGGCGATCACGAGGAACACGATCGAGTTCCAGAACGCGTTCCAGAACAGGTCGTCCTCGATCAGCCGCGCGAAGTTCTCGACGCCGATGAACGTCCCGGCGTCGGCGAAGCCCGGCCAGTCGAGGAAGCCGAACCACCACGACGCCAGCAGGGGATAGATGGTGTACGCGCCGTACCCGACGAGGGTCGGCAGCAGGAAGAGGTAGATCCACCAGTCCTTGCGCAGGCGCCTCAGCCGTCCGGGCCGGGGGCGCGCGGAGTGGGTTGTCGTCATGGTGCTCCTGTCCGGCCGCCCCTCAGCGGCCGGCGTAGTCCTGCTGCTCGTAGTCCTTCTTGCGGTCCCAGTTGGCGAAGACCCAGGCGTCGAGGCCGACCTGGACCCCCTTCTCCTCCTTGACCGCCTTGATGGCGCGCTCGCGCTCGGCGCTGAGCTGGTCCTTGTAGCGCCGGAGCTGGCCGCCCACGTCGGAGCTGGAGCCGGTCAGCACCGACTGGACGATGTCGCCGAGGTCGGGATGGATGTCGCGCATCTCGGCCAGCACCTGCCACACGCCCGGCGTGCCGACCTCGGGCACCGGTCCGATGCGCACGTCCTCCTGGAAGTTGGCCACGCACTGCCGGTAGGCGGGGTGCACCTCCGCCTCCTTCACCACCTCGGCCAGCGCGGGCGGCTGGTCCATGGCGGCGGCCAGCTTGAGCTGGAACTCCTTGGTGGTCATTCGCAGCAGTACCTCGGCCGCGGACTTGGCCTTCTTCGACTGGCTCGACACCCAGAACGTGCCGGGCATCGGAGGGCTGTAGACGAAGTTCCTGGTGGTCTCGGGGCAGGGGATGTGCCACACGCCGACCCCGCGCTCGACCGCCTCGGGCTCGTCCACGCGCAGGCCGCCGACGAACCACGCGCCCCACGGGTAGATGGCCGCCTGCCCGGCGGCCCAGCGGGCGCGGGCGTCACGGGGCCCCATCGACGCGGACGCCGGGTGGACGACCTTGTCCTTCTGCAGCGAGACGAGGAATTCGACGGCGTCGATGTACGGCTGGGAGTCGTGGACGTACGCGCCCGTCGCCCAGTCGATGGCGCCGGGGGCGCCCGCCGTCATGGCGAGCCGGTGCACCAGGGTCGCCAGGTACGCGGGGTCCTTGAGCGGGATCACCATCCCGTACGCGCCCGAGGCGTTCCCCTTGGTCACGCGGCGGGCGATGGCGCGCAGGTCGTCCCAGGTGGCCGGCTCGTCCTCGGGGTCCACCTTGGCTTCCTTGAGCAGCGCCGTGTTGAACCACGGCACCGCCTCGTGATTGCGGCCGGAGAACGGGGCGAAGGAGTAGATCTCACCGTTGAAGCGGTGGATGCCGTCGTAGAGCTGACCGGCGATGGGGCTGCCGGTGAAGTCGGCCAGCTTGCCGACCGGCTGGAACCAGCCCTCGCTGACCAGGGCGGCAGGGGAGACGGAGCCCAGCCCCGCCAGCGAGTGCACGTCCGGCATCTGGTTGCTGCGCCGGGCCACCTGCAGCGCCTGGCCCAGGTTGGGCGCGTCCATCTGGCGCCGTTCGATCGTGACGCCCTTGTGCCCCTGCTCGTAGGGGGTGAAGAGGTCGCTCTCCAGCATCTTGGTCAGCGGCCTGAACTGGTCCCACCACTGCAGCGCGTCACTCGCGGCCTGGCTCCGGCGGCTCATCTGCCCGCCGCCGGTGCACGCGGTCAGCGCCGCGGCCAGGACGGCGGCGCTCGCGCCACCGAGGAACTGGCGGCGGCTGACGCCTGCCACGCCGGGCGGGATTCCGGGGATTCGGCGATGCGACCCCATGGCGACTCCTCTTGGTCGTCGGCTTGGTCACGATCCCGCCCAGCCCTGAAGGTTCAGGACTCCCCGCGAAGCGGATCCATGTTTGCGCAAACCTATGGCTGACCTCTATCAACGTCAAGGTCATGATGGTTAGGTTCTTAAAAGACCAGTTCAGAGGCCATGACCTCCTCTGTCGTATGTTTGCGGAAACACGCATCGCGATCCAGCGAGCGGCAACAGAGGACGTCGATGTACGCTGTACGCCGCTGCTACGAGGAAGGGAGAGCGCCCCGCGTGGCTCGACTACCAGGAACGGGATCGTCCGGTGGCCCCTCGATGGCGGACGTCGCCAAGCTCGCCGGTGTCTCAGGCCAGACCGTGTCGCGGGTCGCGAACGGCAACGACCGGGTGACCGCCGCCACGCGGCTCAAGGTCGAGACGGCCATGAGACAGCTCGGCTACCGCACCAACATCGCCGCGCGGGCGCTGGCCACCGGCCGGTTCGGCACGATCGGCGTCGTCATGTTCAACCTCAGCGCCGTGCTCAACGTCCGCATCGTCGAGGCCGTGGTGAGCGGCGCCCAGGCCCGCGGCTACTCGGTGAGCGTCGCGATGGTCGACGGCCCGACCGAGAAGGACATCCGCGCCGCCGTCCGCGGCCTCACCGACCGCGCGGTGGACGGCGTGATCGTGATCGAGGCCCGGGTGCTCGACACCCCGCACCTGCAGCTTCCCGACGAGGTGCCGGTGGTGATCGCCGACAGCAGGGCGGCGCACCGGCACCCCACGTTCGGGATGGACGAGGCCGCGGGCACCCGCGCCGCCGTGGATCACCTGCTCGGGCTCGGCCACGCCACCGTCCACCACGTGGCCGGGCCGGCCGGCTCGATCCCGGCGCAGCGGCGCCGGGCCGCGTGGCAGCGGCTGCTGAAGCGGGCCGGCCGCGCCGTCCCGCCGCCCGTCGTCGGCGACTGGTCCCCGCAGTCGGGGTACGACGCCGCCCGCCGCCTGCTGGCCGACGACACCGTGACCGCTGTCTTCGCCGCCAATGATCAGATGGCCGTGGGCGTCCTGCGGGCGGCCGACGAACTGGGGCGCAGAGTGCCGGACGATCTGAGCGTCGTCGGCTTCGACGACCTCGACTTCACGCCGTTCCTCTCTCCGCCGCTGACGACCGTACGCCAGGACCTCGCCGCCGTCGGCCGCCGCTGCCTCGAACAGCTGATCGCGCAGATCGAGGCCCCGCAGGGGGCCGAGGCGTCTGCCTCCGCCAGCCGTTTCGTGCTGCCGGAGCTGGTGGTGCGGGCCTCCACGGCGCCACCGCGCCGCTGACCTCAATACCGCCGTCCGTTGACAGGCGAAATGGGTTAGCGCAAACATGAATGCGGCCAGCCGATATACGCATCGGCCCCCTCCGAGAAAGCAGGTCCCATGCTGCGCCGACTGTCGACCATCGCCATGACAGCGGTTCTCGCCCTCTCGACTCTCACCCAGGCCGCCATCGCGGAAGGAGCCCAATCCGTGGCCCACGACAAGCCGCGCGCCCGCGCGTACGGCGCTCTGGGAGCCAACTTCAACGAGAACCTCGACACCCTCGACTTCCGGGAACTGCGCGAGGCCAACGCGCAGTGGGTCCGCGGGTTCTTCCCGATGCCCCAAACCGACCAGGGCGACCCCGCCAAGCACGTCTCGATCAGCACCATCACCAAGGCGGCCGCGCGCGGCTACGACACCGTGCTCAGCCTGAAGTTCCCCTACAACTCGGCGTCCTTCCCCGCGCCGGGCAGCGCCAAGATGGCCGCGGAGCTGGCCCGGCTGGACAAGGTGCTGCCCGCGGTGATGGGCAAGGTGGACATCCTCGCGATCGGCAACGAGCCCTTCATCGAGAGCCTGCCCGCCGAACGTGACCAGCGGCTCAACACCTTCTACGAGACCGTCGCCCGCCACGTGATCGACTACCGGCGCGAGAAGTGCGGCGCGGACTGCGGCACCTCGCTCTACATGGGCGCGCTGAACCGCCTCGACCTGGCCGACCGCCGCACCCCGGCGGCCGAGCGCTGGATGACCTTCGTACGCGAGACGCCGGAGATCGCGGGCGTGGACATCCACCCGCACGTCCCCTCGCAGGCGGCCGCGAAGCCGTTCCTGGACTACATCCTGCCGAAGATGCGTCCGGACCAGACGTTCCTGGTCACCGAGTTCTCCATCGTCTGGTACTGGCAACAGCACCTGAAGGACCCGATCCCGGCCACGTTCGCCAAGAAGTACGACTTCCCCGCCGACACCCTGGTCTGGCAGGTCATCAAGGCCGCCATCGACAAGCCGTTCACTGAGCGGAAGTGGGACGACTTCCTGAACAGTAGCCCGTGGTTCACCAGCCAGGCGAACTTCCTGCGCGACCAGATGAAGCTGTACCGGGGCACCGGGCGGCTGGCCGTCGCCACGTACGGCTTCAAGCAGGACGACCCGATGGTCACGAACTTCGGCCCTGACAAGACCCCGTGGCTGCTCAACAGCGTGTACGCCTCCAAGATCGTGCGGCCCCGCGGCGAGCTTTCTGGGCGCGGCTACTGGCTCGAAAGCTTCCGCAAGCTCCAGCAGCCCTGACCAGGCCAGCCCTGACCAGCCCGCACCGGTCGTCGCGAACCTGCGGCTGCCGGTGCGGTGTCACGGACGTTTTCCTGCCGTGACCTACCTGCGTGCACCGAACGGATCGCGCGCTGACGTGGAGGACGTGACTGATGACTGATTCCAACAACGGGTTCAACGTCGACCGACGGTCCCTGCTGGCGGGAGCCGCCGGCCTGCTGGGAACGGCGGCACTGCCCGCGACCGCCGCGAAGGCGAGCACCTCGATGAAGCGATACCCAGCGAACTGGCCCGACCTCGAACCTTACGGCCTCGCCGACACCCGGCTCGACCTGTGGCCGCGCGAGGACAACTCCCTCATCCTCCCGCTGGAGCTCCGCCCCCGTGACAAGGAGCTCGGCCGGGTCTGGATGCGGGACACCTACGTCAACTGTTTCGTGGTGAAGGGTCGTCCGATCTACGTCGCCACCGGCACCACCCGGGCGCCCGGGGTCGAGGGCGCCGCCCCGTGGAACGACGGCATCTTCATGTGGGTGTCCCCGTCCCTGCGCGGGCCGTGGAAGCTGGCCGACACCACCGGCATCCGCCCCGGCGCCGAGAAGGGCAAGGTCTGGTCGCCCGAGTTCGTCGACGAGAACCGGCCAGGCCGCATGGTGGTCGCTCCGTGGCAGGAGTACTGGAACGACGACCAGTTCGGCAAGCGCGGCGATGTCTGGGCGCCGGAGGTGCACTACTTCCGCGGTAAGTGGTACATCGTCGCCTGCATGGGCGACCACGCGCACAAGGTCGGCTCGTTCATGCTCGTGAGCGAGGGTGGTCCCGAAGGCCCGTACCGGCTGGTCCAGGGCAACCACGACAAGCCCTTCGGCGACCCCGTCAGCGGCGGGCCCGGCTTCATCCTGCCCGGCGCCTACCACCACATCGACGGCAGCCTCTACTCCGAGGGCGACGACGCCTGGCTGGTGCTGCACAACCACGTGTACGCGAAGTTCCGCGACGACATGGAGGACATCGTCCCGACCACCAACCTCCCGCAGTTCCAGCAGACGCCCTACACACCCGAGCCGTATCTCGAAGGCGCGTACGTCTTCAAGTACGGCGGCAAGTACTTCCTGCTCCAGGCCGCCTGGAACCGGACCTCGACCAACGCCGACGGCAGCACCCGATACGCCTACGACCCACCCGGCACCGGTCGCGCGCAGTACCACTACGACGCGGTCGTCGCCGTCTCGGACACCTTCGAGGGACCGTACTCGAAGCGGTGGACCGTGGGTGTCGGCGCCGGCCACAACAACTTCTTCGTGGATCACACCGGCAAGCTGTGGGCGACGTTCTTCCGCAACCCCAGATTCGGCTACTGGGCCGACCCGTCACGCGTCGGCGACACGGCGGTGCCCGGGATCGTGCGGGTGGAATGGACGGGACCGAAGGGCAACCGCCTGTACGTCCAGCGCCGGAACCACTGACCCTGTCCCCCGAGCGAGCTACCGGCGAATGTCCTCCGTGTGGTGACGATTCCGCACCCGTCGACTCCATAACGTAACGGGCGTGGCACGACACCTCGGCCACCTTCCCGATTCCGCACTGGAGGACATCATGCCCCGCAAGCTCAAGGCAGCCGTTGTAGCCGCACTGTGCGTCACCGTGATCGGGGCGGGGGTCACCGGCTGCGACGAGGACTCGATGGACAACTGGGACCCACTCGCCCCCGCGACCCACAAAGCCGACGCCGATCGGATCTCCGGAACCAAGAAGATCACTGTTGACGGCCGGTCGGTGAACGTGTCCTGTTCGGGCGACCCGGCGAAGGGCAAGCCCGTCATCGTGCTGATGCACGGAGGAGGTGACGGGCTGGACAAGATGGCCGCCCTCCAGAAGACGCTGAGCGAGAAGAACCAGGTCTGTAGCTACGACCGGCTCGGCGCGGGCGCCAGCGACCAGCCGGACGGCCCGCAGGACTTCGCGAGCACCGGGAAGATCCTCACCGGCGTGCTCGACCGGGTCGCCGGTGATGGCCCGGTCGTCCTGGCGGGGCACTCGCTGGGCGGACTGATCGCCGCCAGATACGCCCCCGACCATCAGGACAGGGTCAAAGGGCTGGTCCTGATGGACGCCACGCCACCCACGATGGTGCACGACATCTCGAAGGTGATCCCCGAGTCCGCCAAGGGCCCGGCAGCCGAGGTACGCGCGCAGAACCTCGCGATATTCCAGGGACAGAACCCGGAGAAGCTCGTCATCACCGATGGAAAGGCGCGCTCCGCCGGAAACATCCCGGTGGAGGTGATCCAGCACGGCAAGCAGTACCTCGCGGCCCTCCCCACATACGGGCCGCGCCTGGAGCAGGCGTGGTCCGCGGGCCAGCGCAAGTGGCTCGCGCTGTCCAGCGCCGGCAAGCTGAGCACGGCCACCGGCAGCGGCCACTACATCTACCTCGACCAGCCTGACGTCGCCGTCCAGGCCATCCAGCGCGTCACCTCGGCCGCGGAAGACAGCGCCTGAGCCCAGATCCACCGCATTCCCGCAACGGTGCCGCGGAACCAGGCCGCTACTCGTCGATCCAGCCGAGCTCAACTGCCCACCCGTGCGTCATGGCTTCGGCCGCGGGCAGAGTGAGAAACGAAACGGCATACACAACAACGAGGAGCCCGATCGGAACGGCCCAAGCGTGAAGATGGGTTTCCGCTGGACCGGCCCCATCCTGTCCAGCATTGGCACGGCGCTCCCGCCGGAGTCGCGTCTGCGGGAGCCGACGGTCGGCGCCGCCGGCCACGTCGCCTTCGGCCACGGGGTGCACCACTGCCTCGAGGCACCGCTGGCGCGGATGGAGATGCGCATCGCCTTCCCGGCCCTGCCGCGGCGCTTCCCCGGCCTCGCCCCGGCCGAGCCGGACGAGCAGGCCGACTTCCGAACCTTCAGCGCCGTATACGGCTTGAACGCGCTGCCGGTGACCTGGTGAGTGGACGGCCGCTCGCCCAACAGCTCTACGCCTGATGTCCGCACAAGCGATGAAAAACATGACACAAGATGTCGGGTTTTGGGACGAGCATGGGTCCGCCGGTCGGCGCTGATGGAGGACGTCGGCCGGGCCCTACGGATGGACAAGAACCGCGATGCGCGAAACCCAAGAAGATCTCAAAGAGCTGCAGGCCCTGCTGGATGCTTCTCTCTCCCTTTCCACCTCGCATCTCCGCTCGATCATCAATGCCGAGAGGACGTTGACCGCGAAGCAGCTCACCGGCGTACTCACCGGGATGCGCACCCTGGCCCTTTCCACTGTGACGGCCAAGGGCGAGCCGCGGATCAGCGGGGTGGACGGGCACTTCCTGCACGGTAAGTGGCACTTCGGCACGGCGCGCGAGGCCGCCAAGGCCCGTCATCTGGCTGCCCGCCCCGCCGTCAGCGCCGCGCACATGCGCGGTGAAGACCTGGGCGTGTTCACGCACGGCACGGTGGAGATCCTCAACCCTCCAGGCGGCGAGCCGGCCGCGGACTGGCCGGACCTGCTCGCCTACTTCAAGGACTTCTATGGTGACGACTTCTTCGACTGGGACAACGAAGTGGTCTACTACCGGCTGCGTCCGCACTGGATGAGTGTCTTCGCCCCCGACATCGCCAAGGTCATTGCGAGGGTGAACGAAAGTTGACGGCATTCGTACGGGACGTCGGGGCTATGGGACGCGAGGCCATCGACGTGGTGGGGGCTCGTACCAACAATCTGCGGGACGTGTCGGTGAGCATCCCCAAAGGGCGGCTCGTCGCGTTCACGGGAGTGAGCGGCAGTGGCAAGACCTCGTTGGCCATCGACACACTGCACAATGAGGCCCAGCTTCGGTATCTGGAAGGGCTTTCGCCGTTCGTACGGCAGTACATCACCCAGCGCAATCGACCGAAGGTCGACCGCATCCTGGGGCTCGGCGCGACGATCGCGGTCGATCAGCGTCGCCTGAACCGCAACCCCCGCTCCACGGTCGCGACGATCACCGGCATCGACGGGCACCTGGGGCTGTTGTACTCGCGCCTTCCCGGGATCGGCGCGGACCCGGCGGCGGAGAGTGGGGACGGGCATCTGACGACCGCTCACTTCGACCGCAACACGCCGGAAGGGAGCTGCGCGGACTGCCATGGGGTGGGCGGGCGCTGGCAGGCGCAGGAGGACCTGGTCATCACCCACCCGGAGTTGCCGCTGTTCGAGGGGGCCTCGCCCTGGTACGCGAAGTGGCGGTCGGGAGAGCACGCGTTCGTACCGGCGCTTGCCGACAAGCGGGGCGTGGACCTCGGCCGGCCGTGGCAGTCGCTGCCTGAGGAGTTCCGTCACTGCGTGCTGTACGGCACGGGTGACGAGAAGATCGAGGCGACCGTGGACATGACGAACAAGAATGAGACGGCCCAGGTGACCTACACCTTGAGCGAGCCGCTGCGGGGGGCGCTCGCTGAGGTGGAGCGGGTGTTCATGAACGCCCAGACCTCCAGCGCCAAGCAGCGCTACCTGCCGTACATGCGTAAGCGGCCCTGTGGCACCTGCGGGGGCAGCGGGTACGACCAGGTGGCCCTGTTCGTGCGGCTCGGCGGTCTGACCTATCCCGACCTGCTCGAGGTGGAAGTACGGGAGGTTCGCAGGTGGGTGAGGCGCGTGGCGGACGACCTGGGCTCCCGGCAGCGCGAGGTGGGTGAGCCGCTGCTGCAGGACCTGGACCGCAGGCTCGGCATCCTCGACCGGCTCGGCCTGGCCCATCTCCAACTGGCCCGGAGCGCGGCGACGCTGTCCGGGGGTGAGTTGCAGCGGACCCGGCTCGCCGCGCAGCTCAGCACTGAGCTGAGCGGCATCATCTTCGTCCTGGACGAGCCCGGGGCCGGGCTGCATCCGGCGGACAAGGCACACCTGCTCGACATCGCCCTGGAAGTGCGCGCGGCCGGCAACACGGTGCTCCTCGTCGAGCACGACCCTGAGCTGATCGCCCGGGCCGACTGGGTGATCGATATGGGGCCGGGCGCGGGCCGTCTCGGCGGTGAGGTTCTGGTGTCGGGGCCGCCCGCCGACGCGGCCGCCCACCCGAAGTCGCTGACCGGGCGCTATCTGGCCGGTGAAGGGCCGCGGCTGCGCCGGACCCGCCGCCCGGCCGGGGACGACACCGGCTGGATGGAGCTGCACGGCCTGCGTGCGCACAACGTGACCGCGGACCTGGTGCGTTTCCCCGTCGGCCGGCTCACCTGCCTGACCGGGGTGAGCGGCAGCGGCAAGAGCAGCCTGCTAGGCGTGCTCGGGACGAGCGTGGCGGCCGCCCTCAACGGGGCGGCGACCGACACGGTGCGGGAGGTGACCGGCATCGAGGCATTCGGCTGGGTCGCCGTCGTCGATCAGGAACCGCTCGGGCGGACGCCGCGGTCCAACCCGGCTACGTACAGCAAAGCATTTGACATCGTCCGCAAGCTGTTCGCCGAAACCGACATGGCGCGCGGGCGCGGGGTCAGTGCCTCCTGGTTCAGCTTCAATACGGCGGGTGGCGGCCGCTGCGAGACCTGCACCGGTTATGGCCGCAAGCTGGTTGACATGCACTTTCTGCCGGATGTGTGGGTCGTCTGCGACGCGTGCGAGGGGCGGCGCTACCAGCCGGAGGCCTTGGAAATCAGGTATCAGGGGCTGGCCATCGACCAGGTACTAGAGCTGACCGTCGCCGAGGCCGTGGCGCGGTTCTCCGAGCCCCGGCAGCTCACGGAGACCCTGGAATCCTTGAACCAGGTCGGACTCGGCTATCTCCAACTCGGCCAGAGCGCCACCGAGTTGTCCGGCGGCGAGGCACAGCGGCTGAAACTGGCGTCCGCGATCCAGCGCGGTGCCGCGAGCCGCAAAGCCGGGCTCGTCGTTCTCGACGAGCCCGTCTCGGGCCTGCACCCGTCTGACATCCAGCGTGTGGTGGATGCGCTCGATGTGTTGCTCGACTCGGGCAACACCGTCGTCGTGGCCGAACATGACATCCCCGTCGCCGCGTCGGCGGACTGGGTGATCGACCTGGGGCCGGGAGCCGGTCCGGACGGGGGCGCGGTGGTCGCGGAGGGCACCCCGGACGCCGTCGCGACGGCGGACACCCCGACCGCCGGCTTCTTCCGCCGGTACGCGGCGGGCCTGCCGCTCCTGGAGGTGGGAGAAGTCGTTTCGGTGCCTTGTTCGTGAGCGTGGCGTCGTGGGCGAGGGTTCTGAGGCCGTGGTAGTGGTGGTCGTCGACGCGGGTGCCGAATTTTGGGTCCGGACAAGTTCCGGTTTTTCCTTCATTCTCGGGCTGATGACCTACCCCACGGAGGCTTGCGATGGTGCCTGCCCAGATCGCTCGCTGGACCGCCGCTCTCAGCATGGCGGCGGCCATGACCTTCGCAGTCGCCCCTTCCGCTGCCGCGGCCGCGCCGCCCGACTTCCGGCCGGGTGCGCCCGGTCTCGGTGACCCCTACTTCCCCCTGGAGGGAAACGGCGGGTACGACGCCCAGCACTACTCCCTCAACCTTGGCTACGACCCTGCCACCAAGGTGCTCAGGGGGACGGTGCACATGCTGGCTCGCGCCACCCAGGACCTGTCCAGCTTCGATCTGGACTTCCAGCAGCTCACGGTGAGGTCGGTCACGGTCAACGGCCGCCAGGCCGCCTACGTACGCGACGGCCAGGAGCTGATCGTCACGCCCAGGTCGGGCCTGCGGCGTCAGAGCGTGTTCGACGTAGGCGTCACCTACGACGGCATCCCGCAGCCGCTCGGCGGCCCGATCGTGTTCGGCCTGCCGTACGGGTGGATCGCCACGGAGGACGGCGTGCTCGTCGCCTGCGAGCCGAACGCGGCCAGCACCTGGTTCCCCTCCAATGACCACCCGAGCGACAAGGCGACCTACTCCATCTCGGTGACCGTCCCGAAGGGGCTCACCGCCGCGGCCAACGGCGTGCTGGCGGCCCAGGTCACTCACGGTGACACGACCACCTTCCTGTGGAACGAACTGCGTCCGATGGCGTCGTACCTGGTCACGACCACGATCGGCCGGTTCGACGTGCAGAAGGGCAGGACGCCGGACGGCCTGCGCGAATGGGTCGCCACCGATCCGACCGTGCCTGGTACCGAGGTCGTCTTCCAGCAGACCGCCGACATCACCGACTACTGGAGCGAGTTGTTCGGGCGCTACCCGTTCGAGGAGACGGGCGCGATCGTGGACAACGTCCCCATCGTCGGCTTCTCACTGGAGAATCAGACCAAGCCGCTGTACTCTGCCGTCCGCAGCGAGACCACGGTCGCGCACGAGCTGTCCCATCAGTGGTTCGGCGACAGCGTTTCGGTGCGGACATGGCAGCACATCTGGCTCAACGAGGGCTTCGCCACCTTCGCCCAGCACTACTGGACCGAGCACACCGGCGGCGAGACCGTCCAGGCGTGGTTCGACCGGCAGTACACCACCAGGCCGGAGTCGTTCTGGCTGTCGAAGGTGGCCGACCCGCAGCGCGACACCATGTTCGACACCGCCGTCTACAACCGTGGCGGCATGACGCTCCAGGCGCTGCGTGCGAAGATCGGCGACGAACCCTTCTTCCGGCTGCTGCGGACGTGGGCGGCCGATCACCGCTACGGCCTGGCCGACACTGATGAGTTCATCACGCTCGCGGAGAAGATCTCCGGCCGGGACCTGACCGACTTCTTCAACGTCTGGCTGTACACCCCGAGCAAGCCCGTGACGTGGTGACGACGTTCTGCTGAGCCTCCGAACAGTCCTTGCCCTCCGCGATCTCGCTCAGTACCTGCGCTGCGAACGACGCCTGGAACACAACTCACTGCACCGCTTTCGGCATCTCGGCCAGCCGGATCGGGTCTGTCCAGTGATCGGCTCTGTCTCTCTTTCCGGCGGTAACGGAGAGTAAAGCCGCATGCCTGCCCACCGTACGGGCGGAACGCTCCCGCCGAGGGCCCATCTCGACATTAATAAGACTTGACTTATATAAGTATCGAGTGAAATTGTTGGCCTCGTTCACGCACTCGACGTGCTCGGCGGCGCGGTCGGCACCCCGGCGCCTGCACGCGCTGGGCGCCGAATTCGCGAACGCCGCCACCCGCTTGACGAGACGCCGCCCGCGGAGGAACGACCAGGCTCGAACGACGAGGGGGAAGAAGGGGAATGATCGACATCGTCAACCAGATCAACGCCACCCATCGGGAGATCGGCAACAACGCCGGCGGGGACGGCGACAGATGACCCGCCGCGCGGTGAATCGTCCCGTTCTCAGCGAAGTACCGATGACCGACGACCTCACTGGCGGGGCGACGCGGACGCTGCTGGGTTGCGGCATCGTCGCCGGCCCGCTCTACATCGTCGTGGTGCTGCTACAGATGCTCACCAGGGACGGCTTCGACATCAGCCGGTACCCGGCCAGCATGCTGAGCAACGGTGACCAGGGATGGATTCAGATCGCCAACTTCGCGGTCAGCGGCCTGCTGTTCGTGGCGGGAGGGATCGGCCTGCACCGGGCGCGTGGTCCGGCGGGCTGGGGAGGTACCTGGGGGCCGCGGCTGGTCGGGGTCTTCGGCGCCGGGATGGTCGCCGCCGCCTTCTTCTCCGCCGACCCCGCCGATGGCTTCCCGCCTGGGACGCCCCTCGGCCCGCCCACGAGCATGAGCACGCACGGGATGGTGCACTTCCTCGTCTCCGGGGTCGCCTTTGTCGCGCTGATCGCCGCGTGTTTCGCTTTCGGCCGACGGTTCGCGGCGGCCGGCCGCCGCGGCTGGGCCGCCTTCAGTACGGTGACCGGCACGCTCTTCCTGGCAGCCTGGATCTCGATCTTCGCGTCGCAGGGCTCACGGGCGGCCAATGTCGCCTTCGCCCTCGCCATCGCGGTCGTCCTGGCATGGACATCGCTCCTGGCGGCGCGACGGCTGACTACCGGCCGCTCGGAGTGAAGGGGTCAGGGCGCGAAGATGCGGGATCCCGTGTCGGTGGCTGCCGCCGAACCAGCAGGTACGGTACGAAGCGGCCTCCCGTCTAGGCTGAATCTCGCACGTGAGGGACAGGAGGCTGAGGTGGCCGAGACGACGCTGGGCCAGGTGATGGCCGAGCTGGCCGGGTTGGAGGACCCGAAGGCACGCGAGGTGAACGAGAGGCACGGTGACGATCACGGTGTGAACCTCGGCAAGCTGCGCGCGCTCGCCAAGCGGCTGAAGACGCAGCAGGAACTCGCGTGCCGGCTCTGGGAGACGGATGACACCGCGGCGAAACTGCTGGCGATCCTGATCTGCCGCCCGAAAGCATTCGAGCGTGACGAATTGGACGGCATGCTGCGCAAGGCGCGCACCCCCAAGGTGCACGACTGGCTCGTGAACTACGTGGTGAAGAAGAACCCGCACGCCGAAGAGCTGCGCCTGGCCTGGTTCGCCGATCCGGACCCGGTGGCCGCGAGCGCCGGCTGGGCGTTGACCGCCGAACGCGTGACGAAGCAGCCCGAGGGGCTCGACCTCGCGGGACTGCTCGATGTCATCGAGGCGGAGATGAAAGACGCCCCGGATCGCCTGCAGTGGGCGATGAACACCTGCCTGGCGCAGATCGGGATCGAGCACGCCGAGCACCGCGCGCGTGCGATCGACATCGGTGCGCGCCTGGAAGTGCTCAAGGACTACCCCACTTCCCCAGGCTGTACGTCTCCGTTCGCGCCCATCTGGATCAATGAGATGGTGGGCCGGCAACGCGACAAGTAGGGAGGGACGATGCGACGATCAGCCGTACTCCCGTGCGAGTCGACGACGCCATTCCCGGCAGCGAGAGCCACGAGAAGCTGCAGGTGCTGTCCGTCATCGGAACACAGACGCTCCGCTGACACCCAGAGCCGCTCGGGTTCGAGCGCGCGCCCGGTCAGGGGCAGCGGATGTCGTGCTGCCCCCGGCCGGGTTTGCCCAGGTCAGAGGCGGGCCGCGGTCCAGCAGTCCGGGGCGCCCGCCTTGCCGCACTTCGTCAGTGCGTCGAGGACCTTGGCCATGTCGGCGGTTTTGGCGTTGCTGGGGTCGTTGGACTCCTGCCTCGGGTCCGACACCGTGTCGTAGTACTCGGGCTTCGACACGCCCTCGTATTCGACGTACAGGTCCCCGGCAGTACGTACGGCCGTGTAGCTGGGGGGCTGGGAGTTGCCCGCCTGGAGAGGTTCGGCGTCGGGGTCCGACTCTCCGGTTGTGGCCGGGTTGGGTTTGACGTGCTCGATCAGGGCCGCCTTACGCCAGTCCTCGGCCTTTTTGCCCTGGATGAGCGGCAGCAGGCTGCGGCCGTCGCGGCTGTCGCGGGTGGGGGCGCCGACGCCGGCCATGTCGAGGAAGGTCGCGAACAGGTCGACGTTCTGGGCGATGGCGCTGGTCACGAGGTCGCCCTGCCGTCCCGCTGTAGGACGCTTGACCAGCAGCGGCACGCGTACATCGTGGTCATAGGCGGTGCTCTTGCCGCGTACTAGGCGGTGCTGGCCGAGGTGGAAGCCATTGTCGCTGGTGAACACCACGTACGTGTTGCGCTTCTCGGCGGCCGTCAGCGTGCCCAGGACGCGGGCCACCATGTCGTCCACCGACTGCACCATGCGGACCCGGTCGCGGTAGTCCGTCCGCAGTTGCTTGACCAGCCCGGGAGCGAGCGGTTCGCGGCGTACCCAGGAGGGCTTGTCGGCGGTGTCCTCGTCGAAGGTGGGCAGCTTGCTCACGTCGATGTCATTGCAGTCGGGCCCGCCGCAGTCACCGTTCGGGAACTCCCCGGCCGGGAACTGGGTCTTGGGCCGGTCGCGGCGGGCGGGCGGGAAGCGCGGCTCCTTCTCGCCTGGCTTGACGTTGAGCCTGGAGTGCGGCGCGAACGGCGCGACCTGCAGGAAGAACGGCTTGCCCGGGGCGCGCTCGCGCGAACGTGCGATGAAGTCCGTGGCCCGCTTGCCGAGCAGGTCCACCAGGTAAGTGCCGTCGGAGGAGTCCAGGCCGGGCGTCTCCCCCTTCACATAGTTGGTGAGCTCGTACTTGTACTCGCCGTAGCCGTTGGCCGCCACGTGCCACTCGTCCCAGCCCGTCGGCACATGATAATCGGGGCCCTTCACCGGGTACTCGTTGATGTACTTACCGAGGTAGCCGGTACGGTATCCGGCCTTTTCCAGCGAAACGGCGTACGTCTTGGGCTCGAGCGGCGCGAACGCCTTGTAGCCGCCGCGGTCGGTGTTCAGGTTCGTGGCCACACCGGTGTTGTGCGGGAACTGACCGGTGAACATCGAGGCGCGCGACGGGCAGCACAACGAGTTCGACACGTAGTAGTTGGTGAACGTGGTGCCGTCGTCGGCCAGGCCGCGCACGGTGTCCATGTACTGCAGCAGGTCGGCGGACATGTCGTCCACCAGGAAGAAGATGATGTTCGGCCGCTGGGGCTTGGCGGCCGCGGCCGTCCCCGTACCTGCCTGGGAAACCAGGCTCAGGCTGAGGACGAGCGCGAAGGCCACCGCCAAGGCTCTGCGGGTATGTCGGGTCATCGTTGTGACCGCCTTCTTGACAACTCGGGAAAACTGAGGGTGGAATGCACGTTAATAGCGCTTTATGCGATGGATCAACCGATTGATCCTGAAAACTTCCTGGCAAGCGTGCCGAAGCAAGGCCAGGCAAAGATGAGTCGGCCAAGGGTGGAAGACGACCCGAATCCCGCCCCGCTCGAAAGTCCGGTTCTGTGAAGCCCCTGGTCAAGATGGGCTTTTGACGGTTAGGCGCCCGGGGCTCGAACCCGGAACCTGCGTATTAAAAGTCGTCGGCTTTTTTATCGGGCCTTGCTGTACAGAATTCAATGCCAAGAGCATGGCGATGCCCTGACGGGGAGTTCCGCAGGCCGAACGGACCTCGGCCGCGGGATCGCGAGGGCTTCGTCCGAGGGCACCGTCGAGGCCTCCTGTAGGTGATAGGAGGCCGTGTCAGGCTGGGGGTGCGCTTGCTCCCATAGATGAGGCGGACCTCGCGGACGAGGCCCGCCCTTACCCGCAGCAGATATAGATCCCGCACAGCGCGGCGATCTCCGCGTAGAAGTTGCGGACGGTGAAGTAGTGGAGCATCGCCACCGGCAGCGTCGCGGGTGGTCGGCACCTGCACGCTGTCGCTCGGTACGGACGTCGCCGCGCTCTACTGCGTCGCCACCACCCCGATCTCCGCCGGCAAGGCATTGCCACGGCCCTGACCCTCGATGCGCTGCGTATCGCCCGAAACTCCGGAAGGCGCATCGCCACCTTGCAGTCGAGCAGCGAGGGCAGGCCGGTGTACCGGCGGATCGGCTTCGAGACTGTTTCCCCCTGTCGCCTCTTCGCCTTCGGCGAGTAGTTCTGATCCAGTCGGAGTCAAGTCGCGCTCTGTTCAATGGAACTTGGTTTGGGCGTACGCCAGGCTTTCGAAGAGTTCTGACGCGTTCGTCCGCAGGCGGCCTCGGCCGACCACATGATTGAAAGAGCGAAAGCAATTCCTTGTTCAGCAAACGGAAGGCGATCAGCGCCGCCGCCGTCGTCACAATGGCGGCAGCCGCGACGCTGGTTCTGGGCACGCCCGCGCAGGCGACGCCGCCAGGACCCGGCGTGGTCGGCACGGTCATCGCCCAGAAGACGGTCGGCGACACCGACTACATCCTGCGCGAGATCACGATCCCGGCAGGGCGAATCACCGACCAAAGATAGGCCGGCGAGACCGGCTCGGCGGCGTCCTTCACGAATGCTCACATGCCGCTTGACGAGCATGGATGGAATTTTCGGTAGGCGCGCCGCCGCCGCAGATCAGCCCGCGGGAAGATCGACCCCACCTCTACCAAGAGGTCCTCCAGCTGATCTGCCCACTCATCCGCGCGTTCCCGGTCAGTAACGACCGGCTAGATGTCCAACACCGGGACCTGCATGGACGGCAGCTACCCACCGCAGACACCACTGAACTGCCACTGAAAAGAGGATCTACGACTGAAGGGCTAGATACGCCGTCATAAGGAGGCCTCCCCTAACCCGCGCCTTCCTGAGGCCCCTCCTCAGGAACCGCCCGCGTCGATCCTCGCGAGCGTGATCGTCAGATCGCGCGGACAATGATCTCGAAGACCGGTGAGCATCAAGGCATGCACGGGATCGAGATCATCCGGAACGATGGGCTCGGATTTCCCATCGATCAATCGAAGCAGAGTGGCACGCGCCTCGGGAGAGTCCATGAGCAGCACACCTGTTTGGTGTGCGATCCCCATCCAAGCTTGTTCGTGTGAGCGGATCGCCTTCTCTGCGAGCTTTCGGCGTGCGCGTACTCGCCGTGAGCGTTCGGGATTGGTGGCGAGCGAATGACGTGATCCGCCCCAAAAGACCGCACCGAACGTCGCGGCGGCGACACCGAGAATCAACAGCACACCCGCCGCGAACGCGATGGAACGCGCCGCCTTGAGCGTGCTCTCCAACCACAACGTGACCCACACCGCCCCGCCGATCACGCTGATTCCGCACAGTACGGTCAGCACAGGCATGACGGGCCGCTTCGCGAAGTCGCGGAACGCGGTCGCGGTGATCACGGTCGTTCCCGTTACCGCCCCGGCCAAGGCGAGTCCGGGGAGGAAGGCGATCAGGAGCGGGACCACGCCGCCGGTTACCGTCTGGAGCGCGTCAGCGGACGTCCATCCGAGAAAGGCTGCGGTGAGAGCGGCGGGTATCGACCACCACGGGAACGGCCCGGCCGGCGGGCGCCGGGTCTCCGCGGCGTAGCGGGCCAGCGCCGTACCTGCCTGGTCATGGCCGTGCGCCAGCCGCTCCATCTGCTGTAGCAGCCGCCAGTGGCTGTGCGGCGCGGTCAAGGATTCGACCCCGCGTCCGGCGTGGTCCCGTCGCCCTCGATCCCCGACGGCTCGTCCCGCTGCCTGATAAGCGGGTCGGGCAGATGCGGGTGACGCTTCGCCAGTTCCTCGGGGCGCAGTTCACGGACTGTGCGGATGGTCTCGGCGAGCGGCCCGAGGCCGGGCTGCGGCTGCTCCACCCCCTGGAAGATCCGGTAGAACACGCGCGGTGGATCTTCGGTATCGGTCATCTCGGCACCTGTCGCGGAGTCGACGTCCGTATCTGGTGGGACCGGCACCGGCGTGGCCCGGCCGTGCCGTAGGCGGGCGGGCAGGATGACCTCGTGCCACGGCCGCGCTAGTTCCGCACGTACGATCGCGATTACCTCGTCGCGGCATGAGCGCAGGTCACGCCAGGCAATCTCATACGCGGACACGGCGGAGCGAGCCCTGTCGCCGACTTCGCGAGCTTCTTTCTCGCGTCGACGCAGCTCCCGTTCAGCGATCTTGATTCCCGCCTGATAGGGGTTGTAGATCAGCACCTCAAGCAGGATCACGGTCAGCGCCATGATCATTAGCAACATCATGACCTCGTAAGACTCCGGCAGGTAGATGCTGCCCGGGTCCTGCGCCGTCAGACGGGCCAGTTCACCCCGGAGGTTTGCCCAGTAGCCGAGAACGAACAGGATCGCGCCAGGTCCCGCGATCAGCAGCGTAATCCGGAACAGTATCGTCCGGCGGGAGGGAGGTGGTTGGTCAGGGCTGGCCTGCGTTCTCCACCTACGAGCCAGATGCCACAACGGCTCGGCCAGGATCCGCCCGGTGACAACCAAGCCCACCGCCAGCGACGCCGCCGCGAGGACTCCCACCACTTTGTCCAGCGAGACGTCGTGCAAAGGGACATTGAGGATGTCGAGGAACGCCTTTTGGAAGAACACCGCTTCGAACAGGCCGACCGCAAGCGCGAGTCCGAAAGTCAACCACACCAGCCAGCGCGGTGTAGGAAGGCGCATCTCCGCTGGCAAATCGGCAAAGCGTTCTTCGACCGCCTCCATCGCTCCTCGCGCCTGTGCAACCCAGTCTTTGGCCAGCACCTCCGACCACGCGTCCAGCGCATGCAGTGCCGCGAACCACGCCTCGACAACGATCGTGCGCTGCTCCTGCAGATGGTTGTGGTAGCCGTTCAGCCGCCGGGTGGCCTGCTCTGCGGCTTCGGTGAGAAGCCCCATCTCTCCCTGGTCAAGCACCTCGGGTGGATGATCGGGAACCCGCTGTCCGTACACCAGTTGCGCGTGCAAGCGACAGGTGCAGCCATGGTGGCAGGGCAGGATCGCCTCCGCCGCCACCGGCACGACCACCTCGCCCATCAGCGGCTCCTGTTCCAGTACGGCCTCCTCCGCAGTCATGTCAGCCGCTCCCCAGGGTGATTTCAACGCGGCGGTTCTGAGCCATGCAACTCTTGTCGGGTTTGCCGTCGTTATACTCGTGAGTGCATTTCGGCTGGGACGATCCGGCGCCGTCCACCCGTGCCCCAGCGGCCACGTCCCCCAGGCGTGCCTTCACGGCTTCCGCACGCCGCTTGGACAGATCGCGGTTGTACGCGTCGCCGCCGATGGAGTCGGTGTGTCCGACGACGCTGACGACCTTCCGCGTTCCCAGCCGCTCGATGAGGATGTCGAGATACCCCGAGGCGCTGGGGGTCAATTCGTCTGAGCCGAACGCGAACAGGAACTTCTCCGGTAGCACGCAGGGGTTGCAGTCGAAATTGGGGAATTTGATGACCGGGTCGTCGGGCCGCTGGACAGTGGAGCCGCGCTTGGCACTCTGGGCCTGTTCCAGAGCGCATTCCGTCCCCAAGTGGGCGCACACCTCCTCCCAGAAGGAGTTGAGCCAGGCATGCTCGCTGGTCTTTAGGGGGGGCTGCCCTACTTGCAGCCCTATCCCTTTGATTTTGATCTTGAGGCCTTTCAGCTTGGCCAGATCCTTCTTGTTCTTACAGGAGGCGACCAGGTCGGCGGCGTTCGAGCGGCCCGCGGTGACCTTGCGAAGATCCAGACAACCGGTGTTGCCGAGCCCGTCCGTCACGACGAGCACGTGCGTGCGGTTGGCAGGCGTGTCCCCGCGCTGCGAGCCGGCCGAGGCGAGTGCGGCCATCGGGTCCGAGCCCGGTACCTGGGGGCGTTCGGCGAGCAACGCCTCGACCTCCTTTTTCAGGCAGTCGCGAACGGCTCGGCGGCCGTGCTCGGGGTTGCTGCCGGTCGGCACCGGCAGCTTCACGTCGTTCAGCCGCTGGACAATGGTGGTGGACGACCCGTCGAACCCGGCCAGCGACACCAGTCGGATGCCGTTCTCCGTATAGTCGGCGGCCAGTTGCTCGGTGATCTCCCCGACCGGGTCCACCGGCTGCGACACGCTCTTGCCCTGCTCCGGCCAGAACGACCCGCTCAGATCCACCAGCGCGATCTGCTTGGACGTCACCTCTCCCGTGTCCCCGTCGGCGGGTGTGGTGATCCAGCTACATCCGTTCGACACCGGCCGCCGATCGGCGCACCCCACCACGCCCACGAGAAGGGCTACGACGACCGCCGTCCGCCATACTTCACGCATTATCGCCTGCCTTGCTGGAGGTGGCGATCCTGGGATCGCCTGCGGCCACGCCCAACTCCTTCAGAACGGCACGCAATGCGCTGTCGCTCTGGAAGGCGATCTCCAGCGCGTCCACGTGGTCCCCGCTGAGCGTGATGTTGCTGAGACTGGCCAGCAGCTTTTCGGCCTGATCGACCCGCTTCTCCAGCATGAGCTGCAGGTAAGACGCAGCGTTCTTAGGGTCCTCGGTGAGCGCGAGTGCGTATGGAGCGATCCAGGACGTCCTGGCGATGTCCACTTCACCGAATTCGGTGAGGCCCTTGCGAAGCACGTCATGCCAGATGTCCTGCAGATCACTGGTCAGGCGTACGGCTTGTTTGCGCAGGTCGCCCTTACCATCTTCGTGGAGCCGAACGATCCACACCTTGCGAAGTTCGTCCTTGACGGGGGCGGCGACGTCCACTCGGACGCGGACTTTCGCCTGCAGATCGCCATCGTGGAAGCATGCCTGCAACACCTTGGCGAGTTCGCGCTCCGCCTCCGCGGCCTGGTACGGCGGGAAGCGACGCGCCACGGGCCTGATCAGTTCCTCGATCACCTCACGTGCGCCCTGCCTGCTGGATGCAATGAATCGTTGCAGTTCCGCGGGGTCGGCATGGCGCAGGGGCTCACCTGCCGCCGTCCCCCGCACCTCCCAGGCGACCAGGACGGTGACCGTGAAATCGAACGCGTCCCCCAGCGCCGGTACGGACAGCGAGAACGTGTCGCGTGGCACATAGTCCGGAGTGATCGAGGTCGGCGGAGCGAACGGATCCAGGTTCAGGCCACCGCTCGTGAACCAGGCGCGCGCCCGAGCAACGAAGCGTTGCCACCATGTAGGCCGTAGCGGCGGTTTTGGCCGCGCCGGCGAGTCCCAGCCGTCCGGGGACAGAGAGTCGGGGGATATAGTCATTGCTCCTTCTCCAGATCCTCTTTCTTCCAGAACTTGCGATAGAGATTGATGCGTGTTCGCATCGCCTCGTCGTCTCCAGGCTGGTCACGATGGCCGATTTCAGCCATTGCGACCAGCAATTCTTCGAAGGTGATCATCAGCTCGGAACGGGTTACACAGTCGGCGTGCCAGCGGCCCAGAGTCCGCCACGCTTCGGTCCTCGTAAGGGCCTCGTCGCACGCGCACCACCACAATTCGGCGATATCGGCCAGTGACAGCGCTGGATTCTCGCCCGTCGTGATACGTGGCAGCGTGTGCACGAATTGGAGTAGGTCATGGTGCCCACCGAGCCGCAACCGCGCGATTCGCACGATCGCGCGGGCCCTCAGTTCCTTAACGAAGGGAAATGGCAACGGCCAGGTCCGCTTCGCCAGGAAACTCAGGACCGGCTCGCGGTGCCCTAGCTCATACAGGTCCCGTAGGCACTGCGCGATCAGCAGCCCGAAGCGGCCTCTGAGGACGCCCATGGATTCCTGCACGGCCTTCAAGGCTCTGCCAAGCCGTTCTTCGTCCGTGATACGTGTCCCATATGCTCGTAACGCGACCGCGCGCTCCGACTTGCGTAGGGACCGTGACAGGGACTTCAGCTCACCCTCCGCCGCGCGCCGGAGGTGGGGGTCGCCGAAGCGGATCATCGCTTCCAGCAGCCAGGCAGCGCACTCGTGGTGCCGGTTCCTGTCCGATCGCGCCCAAACCCGAAGCACCTTTGACCTGATCTGCGCGTAGTCCTTGGTGGCGATCACCGCGAGCGCCTGCACGGCGCGGACACGTTGCAAGCCGTCCTGCTGCTCGCACAGGTCGACCAGCCACTTGCGCAGCGGCTCACGGACGACGTCGTAGTCCGACCAGGCCACCTCCACGACGATGCGGGACAGCTCACGCTGTCGGCGCCACACCGGGTCGGTGCCGACGCCCGGCGAGGGGCCCGCGGAAAGCTGTGCCAACCAGCTGCGGAACGGCTCACCGAACAGTTCGCGACGCGAACCGGCCCCCGGCCGCTCGATCTCACAAAAGTCCTGCGCCAACCGCCCCGCTCTGTCGGTGATGTCGCTCATCGACACTTCATCGAGCACCGCTGCTGCGATGATGTAGGCCTGCCGGACCGGTGAGTCGTCCGATCCGCCCTTGCGTCGCAGCAGGTTCTTGGCCTGCTCAAGGAGATTTCGACGAGGAAACGGCGGAGCATCCTCACTTTGGCCGGCCTGACCGTAGCGGCGGCGCCAGTTCCACCACTCCTGTGCGAAGATCACCCCCTCACGCGGCTTGGTTCCGGGCGACCGGACCGCGGCGTACCACTCCTGCGCCTCCTGCGGACCCTCTTCGACCTCCTTGACCAGGCCTGGCAGCACGTCACTCATCGCCACGTCGACTGTCGCTCGCGTCGGTGTCTTCCCGCCGAGCCGATACGCGTGCAGGAACGCCAGGTGACGCAGGAACACCTCCTCGGCCACAGGTGGCGTGTGCTCGACGACATCGAGAACGGGAAGGCTCACGTTGTCACTCACCAAGACGATCATGAACGACGTCCGCTCCACCAGCCTGTTCACTAGATCATCCATATCCGAGCGCCGGAGTTGGGCCGGCCAGTTGGTGCCAAGCGTGTCCACCAGGAGACCCACCCGCGATCCGATACCGGTCATGAGCACCTGGGGAGCGGCCGGGCTCAGGCGCCAGACGCGCGAGTCCTCGCGGTTCCGTCCGGTCAGCTCGTCGAGTACGGCGAGCGCGGTCGTCCCGCCCCCGTCACCGGCTCGGACACGCAGGAAGGCCAGGCGGCTCCGGTCCAGCACCGCGAATAACCGCGGTTCCGTGCCGGTGTCCACGTATTGGGTCGCGGCTGTCGCCAGGTTTCCCGGCTCCACTCGTTGCTTGGATGATTGCCGCCTCTTGCCTCCATGCTCGTGAATGTGAAGGTCACGCCCCGCGAACATGCCGAATTCGGCGTAACCACCGATGTTCAGGCGGGAGTTGGTTCCGTAGAACTCGTCCCGATAGCTCGCCGTACTGGGGTCATCGCTCTCCGAGCTTTCCGAAGGGTCGGGTGTATCTGGCTCCTCGGATCTTTCCTCACGTAGCCCGGCGGGTGGCGCGATATCTCGTGCATGGCCGTCGAAAGCCTTTTCTTCTGGCACGGGAACGAAAAGCTCAAGTTCCCGAGGGGATTCCGAAGGACTATCGGGGGCGTTGCCCTGCTCGGGCTCCTGGGCCTCATCGGGTAGTTCAGTCACCGTCGAGTTCCTCAATAGAGTTCCGACCGACGAACTTACCGAACCTGGCGCTGCCCGCATCTATATTAACGTTTGACCTGCCCGGCTCACGGGTAATCTGCGCTGGGTTTCTGGAACGGATACTGTCCCCGGCCGTGAAACTTTCGGCGTCCAAGTGCCCGCCTACGCGAATCGAGATCCCGTCGCCTGGCTGCGCTTTCTCGGACAGCCCCGGCACGAGTTCCATCAGTCTCTGCCCCAGAAGATCAAGGTCCTTGTCCACGCTGCGACTGGCCAGCCGCGCGTACTGGCATCTGGCCAGTTTCGCCAATACAGGCGGAAGATCCTTCTCTCTGAGCGGAGCGACCGATCCGATCAGGACCGGGATGACGCGGACGCCGCTTGCGAACGCTTCCTCGATCTCGCGACGTGTCCAGTCGCCCTCCTTGTCGATCTTCCGCTGCCCCTTCTCATCGGCCGCCAGCCAGCGGACACCGATGACGACGAGTAGAGCGTCACTGGCGTGAATGGCGTCAAGCAGCGCCTCGGAGAAATCGTCCCCGTAGGGGATGCTCTTGCTCGCGCGGAAGAACACCGACGAATCGAAGCGATCCGATAGATGCCTGTCCAGCATCGCGGCGACGTTCTCCTCGTCGCCTGTGGAGTAATTGATGAAGACTCTCGTCATGACCGCCTCACTGCTCTCGTTCAGACTTGTGGTGAGCTCAAAGACGCGGTGAGCGCGGGATACAACTCACGCACCGCTGGATGGGTGTGCCATCGCGACAACTCCCGGGCAATACGGCGCAGGTCGGTCGTGATCGTCGCGGAGGCGACGACATCGGTAATGCGCAGCAAGTCGGTAGTCAGCGCGCAAGCATGGTCGACCTGACCTGCCGCCGCGTGCGCGAGCGCTTGACGGGTCCCGAACCTGGCCCGAGAGCGGAGAGCCTGCGGGCTGATTTTGGCGACCTCGACGTCCAGGATTTCGCTCGCCTTTTCGGGCATGCCCAACTCGTAAAGGCACCAACCGGTGACCATGGAAACTGCGTCGGGCAGATTCACCGAACCGAGCACTGGCCTCCGCGACTTTTCTGTTGTGTCATCCAGCAAATTGCGAGCCTCTTCCAGGCTCTCCAGACACGCCTTGTAGTTTCCCGCGAGAGCGTGTCCCTGCGCCTCGCGCTGCGCAGCCAGGGCCCGGATCCGACTTGGCATCTCCCGGGACTCCTTTGCCTGCCGCGCCAGTCGGATGGTCTGCTCGGAGTCCTCCCGGTAGAGGGTGACCAGCGCGCGTCGCACCAAGGCGTAGACGGCCAGTTCACGGTCGTTGCTGGCGGTGGCCATCCGAACCGCCTTCGCCGTCCACCACAGAGCGGCCTGGTCGTTGCCCGACTCCTGCGCCATCCACCCGGCGTACTCGGCGAACCTCGCGCCCAGTACCAGGAATTCGTCCCTCAGATCCCTGTCCGCCTGCGCGGCAAGGGCGCGCAAGACATGAGTCTGCGCAATCACCGGGGGCAGCACCGCACCCGGGCTTGCTGTCTGGCCGAGACTGCGGAACTGGTCGAACAGCCCTCGAAAGACCTCCAGCGCGGTCGGCTCCTTCGCGGTTGCCGAAAGCCCCTGGGAACTCAGCCCGAAGCCCAGTAGGGAAGAGGCGGTCATCGCCAGCGCCTCCCGCCGGTCGACGGGATGAAACCAGCTGTTTCCATCATCTGCAAGATTCATGAACCACACCTCATCGTCGCCTTCGTCCATTTCGGAGAATTGCGCTTCCAGCGACTGCGCAGGCGCGAGTGAACGCAGCGCGCCATTGGCGCCGAGTGCTGCGTCGCTCATCTGCACTAGCTTGGCGGATGGAGCTTTACTCCCATTCTCGATTTTGCTCAGATGTCCCTTGCTGTAGTGCACCAGATCACTCAGCTGCGCCAACGACAGCCCGGCCGCCATTCGCATTCTCCGAAGCTCTGCACCGAATGTTCCCATCCGCTTCGCCACCTCTACCCTGGTTTCCCGTTGCCGTTGCCGGTCGCCGCGAGACAACACCTATCTGCGAATAGCCGCTTCACGCACGCTGGAAATCAGCCGATGGAAATCCCGAACGGCATTCGCATCAACAAGGAGGTAGCGATGACCCGGCGAGCGGCCTACCCCAACTTCCGCCCGCGTGATCCCATCCAGCTGACCAGGGTGCGCGGGACGCTCCACTTCTGGGCAACATGGAGTTGTTTGGTCGACCTGTACACGGAAGGCATCCATCGACTGGCGCTCACGCTGCCGATAGTGATCATCGCGCTCCTGGACACATGGCATGCATTCCGAGGCACGCCCAGCACGTCCGACAATAGCAGTGCATCGGACAATCATCGCAAAAATTCATGAGAGTGGATTCATGTGAAGAGGGTTTCCCGTTTCCTCTCTACGGGGAAACGGTCAACCCCCATGGATCACTCCCATACCGCCCAGATACACAAAGACGCTATTGGATCTTGGGTCCTCCGGACCTCGGTGATCGAAGAAATGATCATTAAATCCGCGGGGGCCCATGGGGCAAATCGTACAAATGGTGCAAGAAATGAATAATATTCATTCTGCTTCGCGGGCCCTGCGCCTGTCGATAATTACATCCGTCCAGGTCATGCCTCTGTGAGGGCTTCGCGTGGCATGCGCGAGTTCCGACCATCAGGAGAGGAGGCGGGTGCGGCATGATGACCGGCTGTGCTCCTTCGCCTGGCCTACCTGACCGTCACGAACACTTTCGTCGCACTGCGGTTGCTCCCGATGAGCGATCGAGACAAGGACGTCGAGATACTGGCCCTGCGTCATCAGATCAAGATTCTTGAATGGCAACTCGGCGCCGACGCCAAGGTGAGATTCGCCCTGGAGGACAGTGCCTTCCTCAGCGCCCTCCTGGCATAGTTGCCACGCGAGGTTCCGTGCCGGTTGCGGCTCCTCGTCCGGCCGGACACTGTCCTGCGCTGGTACCGCGATCTGATGAGACAGCATCACGCTCGTACCTGCCGTCCGAAGCGGCGTGGGCGCCTGCCCACGGTCCGCTCCATCCGCGCTCTCGTCCTGCGCCTGGTTCGAGAGAACCCAGCCGGGGCTATCGGCGGGTCCACGGAGAGCTCATCACACTCGGCATCGAGATCGCACCATCCACGGTCTGGGAGATCCTTCAACAGGAAGCCTCGATCCAGCACCCGAACGGGCATCCAGCACGTGGGCTGACTTCCTGCGCTCGCAAGCCGACGCCCTGCTGGCCTGCGATTTCATCGAGACCATCACCTTGAACGGGCCACGCCAGTACGTCCTGGCCGTCATCGAGCGCGCCACCAGGCGCATCCGCGTGCTCGGCACCACTGCTCACCCGACCGCCGACTGGGCTATCCAGGCAATCAGGAATCTCGTGATGGACCTGGACGATGCGGGCTGCCGGGCGCGCTATCTGATCCGCGACAGAGATGGGAAGTTCCCCGCCCTCATAGACGAGATCCTCGCTGAAGCCGGCATCAAGGCTGTACTCATCGGCATCCGGATGCCGCGCATGAACTCCATCATGGAACGTACGGCGCAGCCATGCCGCCACGAACTCCTCGACCGCTGCCTCCTATGGCACGAACGCCACCTACGGCACGCCCTTCGCGAGTACGAACACTTCTACAACCAGCACCGAGCCCCTCAAGCCCTGAACCAAGCAGCCCCGCGGCGCCCTGCCCGGGACCCGATCACAGACCCTGGGCGAATCATCGACCTGAACATACGCCGAAGTGGCCGGCTCGGCGGAGTTCTCCACGAGTACTCACATGCCGCTTGACCTGCATGGATGGAATTGTCGGCAGGCGCAGTCCTCGATGTTGCGCCACAGCTCGACCAACTTGACGGAGAACACGTATACGACGGGGCCGCCGGAGCTGGCGCACGATGCGGCCGAGGCGAGCGCCGCTATCGTCCCGCGGCCGGTCTCCCCTCGGTCTCCCAAGAGGGTCCCAGCGACCCTGCGGATTCAGGGGTAGTGGCAAAGGGTCTGGTCATAAGGGTCAAGGATGGTAGGGCGCCCGGGGCTCGAACCCGGAACCTACGGATTAAAAGTCCGCAGCTCTGCCAATTGAGCTAACGCCCCCTAGCAACAGCACAAGGGTACAGAGATTACCGCCCCCCACGCGACGCCCTTAAGCCCCCTCACCGGTAAGCCGGGAGCCCCGTCAGCGCTTCCCCCAGCACCAGTGTGTGGATCTCCTGGGTGCCTTCGTAGGTGAGCACGCTCTCCAGGTTGTTCATGTGCCTGATCACAGGGTACTCCAGCGTGATCCCGTTCCCGCCCAAGATCGTCCTAGCCTGACGGGCGATGTCCAGCGCCGCCCGTACGTTGGCCAGTTTGCCGAAGCTGATCTGCCGGGGCTCCAGCTTCCCCGCGTCCTTCAGCTCGCCCAGGTGCAGGGCCGTCAGCCCCGCCTGTGCCGTTCCGACGTACATCCAGGCCAGCTTCTCCTGGGTCAGCTGGAAGGCGCCGATCGGCTTGTCGAACTGCACTCGCGTCTTCGCGTAGGAGACAGCCGACTCCAGGCAGGCGCGGGCGGCGCCCACTACGCCCCAGATGATGCCGAAGCGGGCCTCTGAGAGGCAGGAGAGCGGGCCTTTCAGGCCGGAGACTTCCGGGAGTACGGCCGAGGCGGGCAGGCGTACGTCGTCGAAGTACAGGGACGAGGTGACCGAGGCCCTAAGGGACAGCTTCTTGTGGATCTCAGGGGCGGAGAAGCCCGGCGTATCGGTCGGTACGACGAAGCCGCGGATGCCTTCGTCCGTCTGCGCCCACACGACGGCCACGTCGGCGATGGAGCCGTTGGTGATCCACATCTTGGAGCCGTTCAGGATCCAGTCGGAGCCGTCTCGCTTGGCGTACGTGCGCATGTTGGCCGGGTCGGAGCCGTGGTCGGGCTCGGTCAGGCCGAAACAGCCGATCGCCTCACCGGCGGCCATCCGGGGCAGCCATTGCTCTTTCTGCTCGGCGGACCCATAACGCCAGATGGGGAACATGGCCAGCGAGCCCTGAACCGACACGAAGGACCGCAGACCCGAGTCGCCGGCTTCCAGCTCGCGGCAGGCCACACCGTACGAGATGGCGTCCGTTCCGGCGCAGCCGTAACCCTCGAGGTGCATGCCGAGCAGGCCGAGCGAGCCGAGTGCGGGCGCGAGCTCGCGTGCGGGGAAGGTGCCCTGCTCGAACCAGTCGCCGACGTACGGCAGGACGCGGTCGTCGACGAAGGACCTGACGGTGTCGCGGATCAGCCGCTGCTCGCCGTTGAGCCGGTCGTCCAGGCGCAGCAGGTCGTCCATCGAGCGTCCTTCCGTCACGTAAGGGCCTACCAGGGTTCTACCAGGGGGAATCCTGATGTGCGAACGCCGGGTCGCCGGGCAGTCTTGAGACATGAGCGAATACAACGTCAAGCAGCTTCGTCGGACCAACAACGGCCGCGTCATCGCGGGTGTCTGCTCGGGCCTCGGGGAGTACCTGGGCATCGACGCCAACCTGATCAGGATCGGCCTGGCGATCGTCACGCTGTTCGGTGGACTCGGAGTCGGCGTGTACGCCGTCGGCTGGCTGCTCATGCCGGACGAGGACCGCAACACCTCGATCGCCCAGGACCTCCTCGGCAAGCAGCAGGCCAAGTCCACCTGGCAGGACAGCACCGACTACTACCGCGGCGAGCAGAAGCCGCAGCAGTGATCAGGCGGGGGCTGGGGTCTCGACCCGGGACTCGGACCAGAGTATGGCGAGCACGGCCGCGGCCGTCACACCCGTGACGCCGGCCAGCGCGACCACCGGCTCCGGTCCGAGTTTCTCGGCGGCGAATCCGCCGATCAGGATCCCGATCCCTTGTACGGCCAGCAGCCCCGACTGCACCAGACCGAACGCCTGGCCGCGTTGATCGGCCGGCACGCACTGGACGAAGGCGGCATTGGCCGCAAGCTGGTACGCCCCACCCACCCCCGACAGGAACCACGCCCCCAGCACCACGGCCAACGGCGGCTGCAACGCGGTCACGACCAGCGGCAGACAGCTCAAGATGGCCATCCACCCCATCATGCGCAATCGCCGCGGCGGCGTGACGAACCTACTGAAGAAGAACGCCCCCACCGCGGTCCCCATCGGCATCGCCGCCATCAACAGCCCGGTGACCACCGGGAGCGACAGGGTGCCGGTGCTGAGCTTCGCCGCGTAGGGGACGGCCAGGCCCTCCGGCAGGATGTAGAAGCCGCAGAGCCAGGCGAAGAGCACGAGAGTGCGGAGTTTCCGGTCACCGAAGACGAGCCGGGATCCCGCCCTGACCATGGCCCACATCGACGGCCTGCCGCTGTGGTGGGCGGCCCCGGGGCGCCGATGGACGCGCGCGACGAGGATCAGCGCGGAGCCCAGGAACGTGGCCGCGTCGACCGCGAGCGCGCGATAGGGGCCTACGGCGGCGATCATCGCGCCGCCGGCCGCGAAGCCCAGCATTTGGATGCCCTGGTTCGTCATGTTCTGCAATGCGGACCCGACGAGGTATCGGTCACCTTCGAGCACCTCGGGCAGCAGTGCCGCGCGCGCGGCCGAGAAGGGCGCGCTGAGCAGCACCACGAGGAACACCAACCCGCACAGCACGGGGAACGGCACCCCCGGCAGTGCCATGACGCTCACCAACGCCGCGCGGAGCAGGTCGCACGTGATCATGACGCCCCTGCGCGCGAACCGGTCGGCCAGGCCGGCCAGCAGCGGGCCGCCGAGGATCGTCGGCAGGTAGGTCAGCGCGTAGACGGCCGCGGTCGCGAGCGGTGATCCCGTGCGGTCGTAGACGAGCACGGCCAGCGCCACCTGGGCGAGTTGGTCACCGAGCAGGGACAGGCTCTGGCCGTACCAGAGCGCGCGGAACTCCCTGATGGCGATGACCTCGCCGTATGTGACTTGGCGCGGGAGGGCACGGCGATGCCGTCCCAGCAGCCGTCGCGTCCGCATGGCCCCCATTGGACTCCGCTGTGCCTGACTCAGAGTGTTCGCTATGTCACCTAAGGTGCCCGATCATTTGACAGGCCGCAACCCAAAGCAGCTAACCCATTGCGAACGGTTACCAGCCTAGTTCATGGAGCCGCGCGTCATCGATGCCGAAGTGGTGCCCGACCTCGTGCACGACCGTTATGCGCACTTCGTCGATCACATCGGCCTCGGTATCGCAAATCTGACATATCGGATTGCGGTAGATCTCAATGCGGTCGGGCAAGACTGCGGAGTACCAGTCGCCGCGCTCTGTGAGGGGGATTCCGGTGTACAGGCCCAGGAGGTTGGGTTCGGGCGCATCGTCGACCACCGTGACGACGACATTGCTCATCGCCCGGGTCAGACCTGGGGGGATCACGTCCAACGCCTCGGCTACGAGCTCCTCGAACCTCTCCCGCGAAACCTCAATCACCCTTGCCATTCTGCCTCGCAGGTTGGGTAAGCAAGAAACTGTATGAAGTTCGCTGACAGATTGAAGACAGTCCTCCAGTCGCGGGTGTCCAGGGTCGTGGCCGTCCTCATCGTGGCCGCCGTGGGCGCCTGGCTCGGCATCTTCCTCAGCGGCACCGTCAGGGCTCAGGTCGGTCCGGTAGAGACGGGTATGTCGCTCCGACCCGCCTGGGACGGCGAGACGATCGTGGACGCCAGCCCGCTGGGCACGCTCACGTTCCGCACCCATGACGCGCCGCTCCGGCTCCGCATCTCCCTCGAGAACATCGACCAGGAGCGCGCCAAGGCGATCATCGAGGACCCGCGGCTGGCGGACCGGCTGCCGGAGATCATCGAGCGCGACCTGCTCGACGGTGTCCGCGCGCTGCTGATCCGCTCACTGCTGTGCGCGGGGGCGGGGGCGCTGATCGCGAGCCTGCTGGTGTTCAGGCGTCCTAGAGTGGCGCTGCTGGGCCTGCTGGTCACCTCGGTGGCACTCGCCGGCACCAGCGCGCTGGCGGCGCTCACGTTCCGCCCCAATTCGCTCGTGGAGCCCAGATACTCGGGGCTGATCGCCGCCGCGCCGTCGCTGGTGGGCAGCGCGGAGTCGATCGTGACGAAGTTCGAGTCGTACCGATCACAACTCACCAAGCTGGTCACGAACGTCTCCAAGCTGTACGACACGGTGTCGACGCTGCCGTTGTACGACGCGGACCCCAGATCCATCCGTGTCCTCCACGTCTCGGACATCCACATCAACCCGATCGCCTGGAACGTGATCCGCTCCCTGAAGGACCAGTTCAAGGTCGACATGATCATCGACACCGGCGATATCTCCGACCATGGCACGAAGACCGAGAACAAGTTCGTCGACGAGATCGGCACCCTCGGCGTCCCATACGTCTACGTTCGCGGCAACCACGACTCGATGATCACTCAGAAAGCGGTCGCCAAGCAGAAGAACGCCGTAGTCCTGGACGACAAGACCCAGAACGTGGCAGGCCTGAACATCTACGGCCTCGGCGACCCCCGCTTCACCCCCGACAAGACCGTCGCCGTGGACTCGGACCCGGCGGTCCTGGCCCAGTTCGGCCGCTCGCGTGTGCCGCGAATGGGGAAACCGGACGTGGTCGCCGTCCACGACCCGGAGGTCGGCCGCGGCTTCTCCGGCGCCACGCCGATCATCCTCGCGGGTCACACCCACGAACGATCGACGACCATGCTGCCCTCGGGCACCCGCCTCCTGGTCCAGGGCTCCACGGGCGGCGCCGGCCTGCGCGCCCTCGAACACCCGCAGCCGACCCCCGTACAGGCCTCGGTCATGTACTTCGACAAGGAGACCAGACGCCTGCAGGCCTGGGACGACATCACGCTCGGCGGCCTCGGCGAGCAGTCGGTGTACATCCAACGTCACGTGGAGCGCGACCCGGGACGTATGATTTCTCCAGAGCCAACGAACGCCCCGTCGCCAACGGGATCGATCACTGGCACGACGTCGCCGGCCGCTGGTCCGCCACTTTGGCATCAAGGGCAATCGTCCCCTATGCTTCAGAGGTCTCCAACGGAAGACGACAGGGAAAGTTCCTGAGCCCCCATCGTCTAGCGGCCTAGGACACCGCCCTTTCAAGGCGGCGGCACGGGTTCGAATCCCGTTGGGGGCACGGCGAAGCGCCTGGCGCACCGCAAAACGGTTGGTCGAAAGCCAACCGGGAGCTGGTAAGCTAAGCGAGTCGCAAAGCAAGACGCAAGGTCCTGTAGAGCAGTTTGGAGTGCTCGCCACCCTGTCAAGGTGGAGGTCGCGGGTTCAAGTCCCGTCAGGACCGCTCGGGTCAGGTAGCTCAGTTGGTACGAGCGTCCGCCTGAAAAGCGGAAGGTCGGCAGTTCGACCCTGCCCCTGACCACCATTATTCACCAGCAGGAATGCCCCGCCCATGATCATATGGACGGGGCATATTTGTGTCTGCGTGTCTAAGGTTCCGGAGCGAGCTGACCAAGACGGTGTTCGAGCGCACCGGCCTGGACAGCGGCCGGACCGATGCTCCGCCGACGTGCTGGAGCTGCGTCCCCAAGGCCCTGGAGCAATGCCCCATGCTCCAGGCGGACTTCACCTTGTACACCGTTAGTGCAGTCGAGGCGGTCAGTGTCCCTGCTGTCCCCGCCGTCCCTGAACCTGCGGTGACCTGCACGAAGGCGAGCGGAGACGAGGGCCGGTCCACCTGGGCGGCTGCCCCTACCGTCCCTGGTGATGATGACTACACCGATCACGAGGCGAGAAGCTGAACGGTGCTTCGTACGCCCTTCTAATGCGCTTCGCGCTGAAGATCGACTGTAACACTCGGCGGGGCGTCTCCTGAGTGTTACAGCATGTCCATGTATATGCGTCGATGAAGGCTCGTCAAGACGCTGAAAACATTGCTGAATCGCCCTTCTATGACCCCTTGCGTTCTATTGTCGCGCTCCAATGCACGCGTTTGGATCAAAGGGCGATCTTCTGGGGTGCATCCCCAAGCGGTGGGTTCCGAATGCGTCCCAGCGCCGCCGCCTGTCCTGCCCCAGTGCTCTCGTCGTGGGCGGTTCGCCGGCCTGCGCCGTTCCCCAAGAGAAGGAGCCGTGATCATGACCGCGCTGACCTACACCATCTTCACCGAACCGGCGTCTTTGGAGGCGTCAGACGCCAGACGGAGGTCCAAGTCCACAGGGACGGTGTACCTGGTCGTCACCAACACCTCAAGGAGGACGGACTGGTCCAGGATCGAGGTGAAGGTGCCCGTGGGCGACGGCCCCGGGCATCTTGGCCCGAACATCACGGAGCTGAAGGGCGAATACACCGACAACCAGTGGGGAGCCCAGGCGACAACTCGGGGGGTGAAGGTTGAGCGCCAACAGGGCACCAACGTCTTCGAAGTCACTCCCCAGACCGGGGGCGTTGCATCTTTCAGACCTGGCGACTACATGGTGCTGACGCTGGAGAACATCACCGTCGCCTCGGCCGCCGGGCCGGCAGTACTGACGGTGAGAGAGAAGACCGAGGACGATGACGGGGAGCACACTCGCTACACCTCGGTAGCGCTGGTGAAGGCCGCTCCGAAAGAGATTCCGGCGCCGCGTGGCTTCCATCCGGACAAGGGCATGATGGGCGCCGGCGAAAACCTGACACTGAGCTGGGAGGGGTCCGCCGAATTCGACTACAAGATCCTGTTCCCCGGCGGAGAGGAGACCATCCCCCCGGGGAGGCGTAGCTGGCCGCTGGCCGACGCCCCGAAGCGGGCTACCACCTACACTCTCGTTGCCACTGACTCCGTCACTAAGCAGCAGCATTTTCTCACCACGACCGTTCAAGTGCGCTATCCCGTCCTAGAAACACTCACCGCCACCACCGGCATTGACTCGCCCTGGGTCCAGGGCACGTCGGAAGCGACCAAGGGGCGTATCACCTTCACCGGCGCAGGGGTGGAGATCTCTAGCAACTCCGGTGCGAAGGGGACCGTGACGGCCGACAAGGCCCATCTAAACGGCGTCAACACTGAGTGGGTGCAGGGGAGAAGCGCCGACGATGGAAAGATCACCTTCCCCAAGGACGGGCTCAACGTCAGCCAAGGGAACGGGTCATGGGGAACCGTGCACGCCGACAAGGCCGATCTAAACGGCGTCAACACTAAGTGGGTGCAGGGGAGGAGCGCCGACGACGGATGGATCACCTTCCCCGTGGAAGGGCTCAAAGTCAACCGGAAAGACGACAACCATCTGACACATCTGGTTGTTGGTTATGCGACCCACGACATCGTGAAGACCAGAATCGTTCGGGGGCCAAAGGACGACGATGGATGGATCAGCTTCCGTAAGGAGGGACTGAATGTCCACCGGGAGCGCGGCACAGAACGGGGAACCGTGTACGCCAGTGATACTGACCTGAAGGGATGACTCTAAACGGCGTCCAACACAATGCCGAATTGATCTCATAGGTATCAGGGGTGGCGGCGCTGGGCGCGGCCACCCTGCCCTGCGCCTGCTGGCCACTGGGCATGCAGTGTGGGGTCAATCCCGGAGTGTGGCAGCTCGTTTATGCAGGTGCGCAGCACTGCCCTTGATGAGCGTGCGACGCTCCTCTTTGATGGAATGACTGCGTGACGAACTGAGTGACAACCGCGGCAGACGATCACGGACGCGCCGCCACCCTCGATGCCGTCATCGACGACCAGGAAGAAGTCCTCATCACCCGTCCCGGCGGGGAAGGCGTCGTGATGGTGTCGCAGCGCGAATACGAATCGATGCGCGAGACGCTCTACCTCATGGCCTCTCCTGTCAACCGCAGACGGCTGTCGGAGGCGGTCGCCCGTCTGGAGGCCGGAGGCGGCGCCGTCCGCGAACTGGCCGATGAGGACACCACCTCGTCAAGATCCTTTTCGACGAACTCGCCTGGGAGGAGTACTGCGACTGGCGGCGAGAAGATCGACGGATCCTCAAGAGGATCAACCAGCTGATCGCCGACGTAGCCCGGAACGAGAATGAAGGCATCAGCAAGCCAGGGCCGCTTAAGTATGAATGATCCGGTTACTGGTCCCGGCGCATCACCTCAGAGCACCGGCTCGTCTACCGCGTCAACGACGACACCTCATGATCGCTGCCTGCCGCTATCGCTATGAGAAGTAGCGTCCGTCCGGCTGCCTATTAGAGAAGCGCTCCTTAAACGATTCGCTTTTACCGCGTTGGCGTAAAGGACGAGACGACCAGCCAGACCCCGGCGGCCACGATCACAGCTGCGACAGCGAGTTCCTTCGTTCGTCCGCCAATCATGCTTCGCGCCACATGGGCGGTCCCGGCCCAGGAGATCCGCACCCAAGGGCGCCAAACGGCCGACGCGACGAGGACGGCCGCGAGAAGCAGGGGCCACCGTATCGAATCGGCGAAAGGTATCTCCCAGTCGCCGCCGTACTCGCTGATGTACGTCGCGACGTCGAGCAGCGGGAAGAGGAGAAGAGCCGTCGCGGCTGCGGTGCCGGCCAAGCGTTCCCAGCGGGTGGAAGCGGTGGCTTTGGTGGCCGCCGCCAATGCGACGAGAACGACCGGCAAGCCGATCCTGTCGGCCGTACCGGACCACCACGCGAGGCCGTTCCAGGACGACTCCGAAATCATGAAGTAGGTGGCGCGAAACTCCCTTGGGTAGATGACCGTGAAGCGGGTGAACATCGCCGCCAACGCTGCCGCGCCGACGGCGCCCGCCCACAGGATGGCCCCATGCTGCCTCCGGGACAGAGGTGACCGGGCCGCCAGGAGCAGCGCCCAAGCCGCCACCGGATAGCAGACGATCAAAGGCCAGGGCAGTACGACCGCACGTTCCTGCCCGGTGCATGGGTCGGGGCCCGGCAGCAGAAGCGCGGTGACGAGCCCGAACGCGAGTACGGTGCCGACTGCGGCGACGGCGGTGAGCACGGCCCGACGTGACCCGCGCAGGAAAAGGCCGGCCACGACGACCGGCAGCAGAAGAACCCCCCAGAACAGCAGTTCTCCCGGTACGTACTCCAGCGTGTACGGACCTTCCATCGGAAAGGGAGCCGAGCTCGTCGCGGCACAGAACCAGCCGACGCTCTGGCTGCCGGCCCCGAAGGCCGTCAGGATCACCGGCCCGGACGCGGCCAGAACCGCACCTAAGCGCAGCACCGCCGCTACCGGGGCCGTGGGTTCCCGCATCACGGCACCTCCGAAAGTGATCAGCCCGGGTCAGGGTAGCGGCTAGCGATCTTCATGTGGAGGCCCGGTGACGGCTCAGTACCGCCGCGATGGGGACCGCCGCCGCCAGGCCGCTCAGCAGTACGGCGGCCAGCGCTCCCAGGATGGACGGCGCGTTGTCGAAGGCGAGACCGACGGCGGCGAGTGCCGGGCCCGCGTTGCGTACCGCCGCGACCCCGCCCATCGTGGTACGGCGTGCCGGTGGTCCGGTGGCCAGGGCCGTACCGAGGGCGAAGGCGAGGGCGGAGAAGACGAAGCCAGCGAGCAGGCTGAGTGAGCCGATCAGCGCGACCACGTCACGCCAGTTGCCCACGAGCATGCCCGCCAGCACGATCAGGAACGTCACGTTCGACGCCTTGGCGGCCACCGGCTGCCATGCCAGCGCCGTGGGCGGAGCGTAGTGTCGCACGATCAGTCCGACGGCGAACGGCACCAGCTGCAGGACCACGACGGTCAGCATCAGCACCGGGACGTCGAGTGCGACTCCGCCGCCCACGTCGGCCGCCTGGAGGATGAGGTTCGCGGTGGGCCCGAAGGTGATGCTGCCGATGGCGGCCAGCAGGACCTGCATCGCCGCCCCCGCGACCACGTCCCCGTTCTGCACCATGCCGAGTTTCGCGCCGAACGGGCCGCCAGGGGAGGAGGCCGTCAGGAGCAGCGCGATGTACGCCGCCGCAGGCAGGCCGAACAGGGCGGCGACGCCCCAGCCGAGGAGCGGGATGGCGACCAGGTTTGCTACCAGCACCAGGATGAGCAGCAGGACGTTCGCGAAGACGGCGCGCAGGGCCGGCAGCGTCGCGCCGAGACCGGCGGCGAACATGGTGGCCGCGATGAAGACGACCGTGACGGCGTTGAACAGCAGATGCAGCGTGTTCATAAAGGCTCCTGGTCGTCATGACGGAGCGGCGTCAGCGGCGTCAGTGGTGTCAGCCGGTCAGGTCGCCCAGCCAGCGCAGTGCGGTCAGTCCTGGCATGAAGCAGTATTCGCCGCCGCGTGTGACGACGAATTGGGGTAGGGAGAGCAGGCGTCGCCGTACGGGACGCCGGGGGATGGTGAAGGACCCGGACCCGGAGGCCGAGCCGACGACAGGGTCCTTCGCGTCACCCGCGCCGAAGAAGACGCCGTCGTTCATCCATTCGGACTGGACGAACTCGAACTGCCGCCCCAGATGCGCTCCCACGAAGGCGAACATCAGCCCCCGGTCGGCCCCGTCGTCTTCCAGGACCCCGTCGGGCAGCGGCGGGCCGTACGCCGTGCCGCGCCTGATCATGCGGTGCAGCCGCGGCACTCCGGCGACCGCGGCATCACGAGGATTGCCCCGGCGGATGTGGCACCCGCCGGGGGTCGTGAAGCCGCCGGCGTCGTCCCGCTCGAACAGGAACATGTTGTTGCGCGTCCGGTCGGCCCCGAGATCGGGGTCGTCGTGCAGAGGGCTGAGCGCCAGTGGTGCGCCGCTGCGCCAGCGTCCCATGATCTTCGCCGCCAGCACTTCCTCGTCCGACGGATCGGTGGAGTTGTCCCTCAGGTACCGCCGGAACAGGGCGACGCGCTGGTGGAGTTTGCGGAAGACCACGTAGCTGCCGTTGCGCCCGAGCACGTCGGGTTGCGGGGTCTGGATGCCGCCGAGCTCGTCGCGGTAGCCGAGGACGAACTCGCCGGCCTTCAGCGGCGTTTCCAACGGGTTCGTACCGGCTATGCCGCTGCCTTCGACGGCGGGATGGCTGATGCCGTCACGGTAGCCGAAGGGTTCGGTCTCGGTGGGCAGCGCGTGGCAGTTCTGGCGCCAGATCGCCGTCACGCCGGGCAGGGCCTCGTACGCCGGCCGGGCGCGGTCGATGGCGGCCTCCAGCAGCGCGCTGTCCGGCGCGAGTGCCACCAGCACCACGTGGACCTCAGGTGTGCCGAGCGGGGACTCCCAGTGCTCGGGGCTGCTCTCGCCGGTGTCGCCCAACGCGTTGGCCCGCGCCGCCATGCCCTGCCGGAACTCCCAGGCGAAGGTGTCCAGCCATTCCAGCGGAACACCGAGCACCTTGAGACCGTGATAGGTGAGCGCGACGCTGACCCAGGTCTCGCCGAGCGGGCTCACCGTGTCGGCGGCCGAGGTCACCAAGGCACTGGCTCGCCGCATCAGCTCCCGCCCGTGGTGGCGGTCGTCGATGCGGAACAGGATGTACGTCGCCGCGTACGGCGTCGGGCGAGGGCTGAGCACCCCGCGCTGGATGTCGTCGAGCTCCAGTTTGACGATGGTCACCTGGACCCGCCTCCCCGTGCGCTATTTCGCCGAGACGATGTTGTTCCAGAAGGCGCGCAGGCTCTCGTCGACGCCGAACAGCGAGCTGAAGATCGTGGTGTCGGCGAAGATCACGTCACCGGCCCGGTCGCCGCTGGGCGGCATCCACAGGAACATGTTGAACTCGGTGTTGCCGGCCTCGGTGAACGGGTGCGGCCTGGACATGTCGATCGGCTGCCTGCCCAGCACGTGGATGACGTTCGGGTCGTCGGTGGTCACGGCGTAGTGCGGCAGGTGCATGTGGAAGTTGAAGCTGGACACGCCTTCCAGCCACCTCTTGGTGTCCAGATCCCTGGCGACGGACAGTGGGGCGCTCTTGCCCCCTTCCGTCACCGCGGGACGCAGCCCGTAGCGGTTCTCCACGGGCACCCCCAGGCCCGCCATCAGCGATCGGGTGTACCTTCCGAAGCGTTGCTGACGGGGCACCAGCGCGTCGCCGTGATGGTGATACTCCATGTCGCGCACGGCCATGTCGTCCGACGCGCCGACGTCGTGATGCGGTCCCAGGGCCAGGCAGGTTCCCTCGCGGGTGAGGAACTCGCGGACCGCCTCGATCTCCGCGGGTGTGGCGTCCTGCCCGGTGATCATGTGGTCCAGCCCCCACACGAACAGGGTGTCGGTGTCCGCCAGCACCCGTTCGTCCAGCGGGGTGTGGAAACCCGCCTGATCGACGCGTTGGTACACGGGCATCGGGTATCCGGTGGTCTCCTCGACGAACTGCTGGAACGGCAGCCAGCCCCAGAAGAACAGCTCCAGCCCGCCCGCGATGCCCTGCTGGAACCGCAGCGGATCCGACCATTTCGGGTCCTCGTAGGCCGGCCACGTCACGCGTCGCACTTCGGTCATCGTGGAGAACCGGTTGTTCAGCTGGGTCACATCCCGGCCTGCCTCGGCGGGATAGCTCCACGCCACATAGATGCTCAGCCGGCGCCGACCGGGGCTGTAGGGGCGCGGCACATGGTGCTGGTTGTAGGTGCGCGCGGTTCTGGACTCGCTCATCTCTTCTCCAGGAAGCTCTTCTCCCGGAAGCTCTTCTCCAGGAAGCGCTGGTGGGCGTCACTGCAGCTGGTCGAGCATCTCCGACATCGCGCTCTTGATCCGCAGAGCCTTCTTGATCTCGTCGGCGGTGACGTACGGGTACTCGCCGTACTCGATGAAGCTCGGGCAGTGGTGCTCACGGACGAATCTGATGAAGGCTTCGGGGTTGGTCTTCCAATCCTCGGGGAAGCCCTCAAGGTTCTCGAAGGCCGTGTTCACTCCCGCCCGGGTGAACAGGGCGATGGCGTCTTCGGTGTACTTGTCGAAGTCGGTGTCGAAGATGCCCTGGTACATAAAGCGTGTGTCATCGTCGAAGAGCACCCAGCGCAGGTAGTGCAGCTTCAAGGGTGCGAGCAGGTCGGGGTCGGCCTCCAGCGCCTTGGCGAGGGTGTAGCCGTGCTCGCGGATCGCGCCGGCTCGGCCGGGTTTGACCTTCGCGATGATGGTGAACCCGTAGCACGCCGGGGTCCGAGGGTAGACAGGGCCGTATTTACCCTGCTCCAGGTGGTCGGTCTCCTTCGGGATGACAGCCGCCTGCGGCCTGATCTCCATGCCGATCCCCTCCGTCGTTCTACTTCTGGGGGAAGGCTAAAACCGGCTGAATGTCCCAATTGTCGCATGATGCGACTTTTTGGGCCAGTCTGGGCGGCGAGATCGAGCTTGATCCACATGGTATCAATGGACGATTCTTACGCTAGGGATCTCTCCTAGGTGTCGCTAGGGATTGGGCACTTCATGGTGTACCACTTCGCCGTTCTGGGCTCCGTTCAGGTCTACCCGGAAGGGACGCCGCAGACCCCGATCCATCTTCGTGGCAAGCCTCGGGCCGTACTGGCCACGCTGCTGCTCAACGCCAACACGGTGATCTCCCGCGACGGGCTGGTGGCCGCTCTGTGGGATGAGCCGCCGGCCACGGCGGTGGCCAACATCCAGACCCACGTATGGCAGCTACGACGGGCGATCCCTGGTGGGGACCAGATCGTCAGGACCGAAGGGTCCGGCTACCTGCTGCGCGTCGAACGCGATCAGCTCGACGCGCTGATCTTCATTGACGCGGCGCGCGAAGGGCGGCTGGCCGTCCAGCGGGGTGAGCTGGCTGTCGCCGAGAGGGCCTTCGGTAGGGCGGTGGCGCTCTGGCGGGGCCGGCCCGCCGAGGACCTCGTGCTCGGTGACATGGTGACGCCCCGGATCGCCGAGCTGGAGGAGGAGCTGTACCAGGCGCGTTCCGACTGGATCGATGTCCGGCTGGCCCTCGGGCAGCATGACCAGCTGATCGGTGAGCTGCGGAAGATCGCGGACGCGCAGCCGCTGCGCGAGCGTTTCTGGGGCCAGCTCATGCTCGCCCTGCACCGGGCCGGGCGGCGGGGTGAGGCGCTGGACGCTTACCGGCGCGTACGGACGCTCCTGGTGGAGGAGCTGGGCGTCGAGCCGGGCGCCGAGTTACGCCGGCTCCACGCGAGCCTCCTGGAGGACCATGAGACACCGGCTGCGCCCGTCTCGGGGACAAAAGTCTCGGGGACAAAAGTCTCAGGGACGAAAGTCTCAGGGACGAAAGTGGTGCCCGACTCCACGACGTGGCACCACATCTGCCAGCTACCCGCGGACCTCGCTGATTTCGTGGGCAGGAGCGCAGAGTTGAAAACGATTACCTCGATTGTGCGCGGCAGGGACCCGGCGGCCTCCGCACCCATGATCGTGACTCTGTCGGGCGCCCCCGGACTCGGCAAGAGCACCCTCGCGATCCACCTCGCGCATCTGCTCCGGCCCGCCTTCCCCGACGGCCAGCTGTACGTACGCCTCGGCGCGGCCTCGCCCGCTCCACGCGATCCCTGGCGCATCCTCGGGGAACTGCTGAGAGCGCTCGGAGTGGACGGAAGCGCGCTCCCCGACACCCTCGAAGAGCGCGCCACCCTGTACCGGTCCCGCCTGGCGGACCGCGAGATCCTCATCATCCTCGACGACGCGGCGGACGAGGCGCAGGTGTCGCCCCTGCTGCCGGGCACGGCGCGGGGCGCGGTTCTGGTGACCTCCCGCGCGCAGCTCGCTCTTCCCGGCGCTCAGGCGATCTCCCTGGACGTACCCGGCGAGGACGAAGCGGTGGAGATGCTCGAACGTACGGCCGGACAGGCCCGCGTGCGCGCGGAGCCGCAGGCGGCGGCGTCGATTCTGCGCGCCTGCGGCCGCCTGCCGCTGGCCATCCGCATCGCGGGGGCCAGGCTGTCCGCCCGGCCCGCCTGGCCGTTGTCCGACTTCGCGGCCCGCCTGGAGGACACTCGGCGGCGCCTCGACGAGCTGGCTCTGGGCCAGCAGACGGTTCGGGCCAACTTCGCCGTGAGTTACGACGCCCTCACCGACGTGGCGCGGCGGACGTTCCGGCTGCTCGGCTTGTGCGGCCTGGAAAGTGTGCCCGAGTGGGCGGCGGCGGCGCTGCTCGGGGAGTCCAGGGATGTGGCGGATCGCGCGCTGGAAGCCCTGGTGGTCGCCGGTCTGGTGAACGGGCCCGAAGCCTGTGCTGCGGGCGGTCTGCGATACCGGCTGCATGACCTGTTGCGGGCGTTCGCACGGGAACAGGCCGAGGCCGAGGACAGTGAGACGCAGCGGCGCGCGGCCCTGCTCCGGCTCGTCAGCGAGAGCCTCGACCGGGTGACGGCGGCCGTTGGCGGCCTCCCCCTGCCCTGCGCGCCCACGCCTAGCGTCGGCGAGTCCCGCCCGGCGGCAGGGGAGTGGGACTCCGCGTGGCTGATGGAGGAGCGCGGGAACATGGTGGCGGTGGTCGAGCTCGCCGCCGCTTTGGACAGACCCGCCCTCGCGTGTGAGCTGGCGTACTATCTGACGGCTTATCTACGGATCCACGGCTTCTTCGACCAGGCCACCCGGGTGCACGATGCCGTCATCGCCGCCGCGACCCGGCTGGAGCTCACCCCCGCGATCTTGACCACTCGGCTGCTGCGGGCGGATCTCATGGTGGAGCGTGGGATGTTCGGCGACGCGCTGGGGGAGTTCCAGTCCTTGCTTGAGCCGTTCGAGCGCTTGGGCGACCGGCGCTCCACCGCGTACGCGCTCAGCGGGCTCGGCATCTGCCGGCATGTGTTCGCGGACTTCGAGGAGGCGCTGGACCGCACCACGCGCGCGGTCGACCTGTTCGAGGAGCTGGGCGATCACGGCGGGCTGCTCAGCGCGTTGATCCACTTGACCTCGATCCACCTTGAGCTCGGCCACCACGACCAGGCCGCCGAGGTCTGCCGTCGTGGGCTGGAGCTGGCGCGCGGCGCCCGCACCGCCTACCCCCGCGCGATCCTGCTCCGGGCCCTGGGCATCACCCACTACAGCAAGGGCGAGGTGACGGAGGCGATCCGGCGCTATGAGGAGAGCCTTGAGCTCAGCCGCGGGCACGGCTATCCGATCATCACCACCTTGACCGAGCGCCGGCTGGGGGAGGCTCTGGGCGCGGTGGGGCGGTTCGATGAGGCGGTGCGGACGCTCACGCACTGCGGGCGGAGCTTCGCGCGCTTCGGCGACACCTACGGTGAGACGCTCACGGCGTACGCCCTCGGGGAGGTCGCCTTCCGGCGCCGTCTTCCGCGAGAGGCGCTGCGGCACCTGACGCACGCGCTCGACGTGCTGGGAGTACGGGAGATGCCGCTCTGGCGCGCCCGAGTCCTGCGCGAGATCGGCCGCGTCCATGCCGATCTCGGTGACCCGGACGCCGCCGTGGCCGTCTGGAACGAGGCGCTGGCCATCTTCCACAGCGTCGACTCCGGGGAAGCGGCGGAGGTGAGCGCCTTCCTCGCCACGTTGCGGACACACCCACGCCAGGTGCCCGCCGGGTGACTCAGCCGCCCGTTCCCCGTACGACCGGCACGACTAGCTGCCTGTTCCCCGTACGACCGGCACGGCTGTGACGCCTGCCTGCCGCGCCGCCCGCCGGGCCGCACCCGGCCCGGCCCCCGTCGCGACGACGGCTCCTTCGTGCAGCGCCACCCAGGAGCGTGCGTCGGCGGGGAGATCCTCCAGCGCCCGGGCGAGCTCGACTCGCCCCGGTCCGGCGCGCAGGGCGCGAGCCCGCTCGCGGCGTCGCCAGAACAGGTGCTGTCCCACGATCAGCGGCCCCAGCGGCAGGAGCAAAGGTACGAACTCCAGCTCGGTGAACAGCACGGCGAGCGTCAGGCCCAGCAGCAACGTCCCCTCGACCACGGCGGCCCACCAGCCGGCGGTCCTGCCGTACGCCTTGGCCGCCACCAGCGGCCACACGGCCAGCATCAGGCAGTCACCGAGACCGGCCAGGCTCGACACCGGCCCGTAGCCGGTGGCGAGTATCGGGGCGAACGGCAACCCTTCGACCCGGGACACGAAATCAGCCGTCAGAGAGCTCACCCCCGTGGCAAGGGCGTCATAGACGGTCAGCGCACCGGCCAGCCCCGCCACGTGGGCGGCCCGCATCCCCGTCTGCGCCCACATGTTGGCGACCCCGACCGTGAGCAGGATCATCGTGAGGTCGTTGACGACGAGCACAGCCGTCGGCCATTGCGCGAAGTACGCGGCCACGTCCGCCGCGCACAGCAGGGCGGCCGCCAGCGCGGCGTTCCGGCCGCCCAGCACCGGCGACAGGACGAGTTGCGACACGGTGAAGACGACCACACCGAAGATGGTGACGATGACCCCGGTCGGCATGTGCATGTAGGCGAACGGCATGGCGATGAGCGCCACGACCATGATCCAGATATCGGTCCAGACGAACCTGCCGACCGGCGGGCGCGGCATCGTCACCCTGGCGAAGTAGAGCGCGGCGACACCCATGGTCAGCAGGATGAGCAGGTAGAGGACCAGTCCGCGCAGGACCGCCTCGGTCATCAGGCCGCTCATCGGACTCCCATCTCGGCGACCGCCTCCGCGGCCGCCCGCAGGGCCGACTTGCCCGTCCGGGCGGGCTCGGTGGCCGTGAAGTGCTCGAACGTGTGCTCCCGCAGGTCCGCGCGGACCCGGCAGAGGCCGGGAAGCGCGGCCGGATCATCGACCAGCTCAATGCCCCGCAGGGGAAGCCCCAGGTCGGCCGCGCGCTCCTCCAGCCGGGACACCAGCGCGCGGCTCACGTTGCCGGTCACGGCGTGCAACACCGGTCCCGACCGGGTCTCCTCCAGCACGTACCGCGTCGGGAGCGGGATCTCGCGCTCCGCCTGGAGGAGGTCGAGCACGTCGCGCGTGGTGACGGACGAGGGTGACAGCCGGCCGAGGACCCGCGAGGTCGCCGGTACGGCCGCCAGTTCGCAGGCAGGCTGCTCGCCCTCGGGCAGCACTTTGACGATGTCGCCGGTGACATAACGGAGCAGCAGGGTCGTGTCGCGGTACGTGGTGTACGGCGTCACCACCAGCACCCCGTGCGCCCCCGGAGCCGCCGGCTGGAACGTCTCGGGGTCGAGAACTTCGACGTGCCCCTGGTCGGTGGGGAGATGCAGGTGTCCCTGCCCGCAGACCTGCCCACCCACGGGGGCGATCTCCGTCATCGAGTAGCTGTCCAGGACGCGAGCCCCGAACATGGCCTCCGCCCGCTCCTTCAGCGCGTCGGTGAGGACCTCGCCACCGGAGTGGATCTCTTCGAGGCCGAAGTCCTTCGCGTCCCAGCCGCCCCGCTCGGCCTCCTGGACCAGTGCCGCGAGATACGAGGCCGTTGTGTTGAGGTGGGTCATCTGTGGCCGCTTGCCCGGAACGTGCAGCGGGACCGCCAACCGGTCCAGCGTGGCGCGGGGGTCCACGAGACCTACGTGGACGAAGGCCGCCCCGGTCATGGTCGCCGCCCGCTCGATGAGGATCTGGGCGATGGACCGCGAGGTGATGCAGTTGGCCCAGACATGTTCGGAGCGGAGTCCACCGGCGAGCATCAGCGCCAAGGCCGACATGCCCGACATCAGGTCGATCTCGTAGCGGGAGAACCAGACCATGGTCGGCACACCGGTCGTGCCCGTGGTCTGGGCGAGTACGGCCGGGCGGGCCCCGTCCGCGACGAACGCGGACGGCAGGTCACGCAGCGCGGCCTTCGTCGTCGGCTCGATCGAGGCCAGGGACTCCAGGGTGATGGACTCCGGGTCTATACCGTGCTGCTCGAACCACCGCCGGTAGTAGGGGGTGTCGCGGGCGGTCAACCGTACCGTCCGCCGGAGCCGGCGCGAGGCGAGGTCACGCTGCATCTCAGGGTCGGGCGCGGCCAGCATCTCGCCCGCGCCTTCACCGGGGGAGCCGAACTCCTCCAAGGTCGCGCGGAGGTCCTCGACCAGCGCGGTCACGTCCTTCACCCGGAACCGGCGGCCCGCCAGCATTGACCAGGCGTACCCCATCTGCCGGGCGGCTGTCCCGAACATCCTGTCCCATCCTTTGCGCGGTGGTCATGGAACACGACGGTCCCTGGGAGCGGCACGAAGCCGCTCCCAGGAGCCGTCAGGAGGGACCGAGCCTCAGCCGTTGAGGCTGAACACGGCGGTGGAGAGGGCGCTGACGACGTAGCGCGCGTAGAACCTGGCCGTCTTGACCATGACTTCTCCCTTCGTTCCTGCCCCGGTAAGGGCCAGGAACGACTGTCGTCGCGGGGCCTACACGATCGCTACACGGCCACTATCGGCGCAGGTCAGCGCTCTCCATCGCGCGCTGGACCGCGTCGAGGAGGGTGGCGGCTCTACGGTCAGGTGTTCCTTCCTGGATGCGGTTCATGATGTAGCCGAACGCGAGGCCGCTCGCCGGGTCGGCGAAGCCTAGCGATCCGCCCATACCGGGAAACCCGAAGGCGGTCGGGCGGTACCAGAAGGCGTCGGGTGTCGGCAGGCCGAAACCGGTGCCGATCCGGACGGGTACCCGAAGGATGCGGTCGACGCCACTGACCTGCTCCGCGGTCGCCGCCGCCAAGGTCTCGGAGGAGAGGACGCGCTGCCCGTCGACCTCGCCGATCAGCGCGGCGTAGAAGCGGGCCAGCGCGCGGGCCGTGCAGATGCCGTTGGTCGAGGGCATCTCGGCGGACTGCTCGTCGGGGTCGTTGTGGTCCAGCGCGGGCGTGATGATGGTCAACAGGGACCGCACGGTCAACGACGTCGGATCGGTATAAACCGCCATCACCTCGCGCATGGGCTCGGGAAGGGCGTCCAGGTCGATCCCGGCCAGCGCGTCCAGGTCGAGCGGGGTGGAGATGATCCGGCTGACCCGATGCCGCTCGGCTTTCGGCAGCCCGATCCACAGGTCCAGGCCGAGCGGTCCGGCGATCTCCTCGGCGAGGAACGTGCCGAGGCTGCGGCCACTCACCCGGCGGACGACCTCGCCGACCAGCCAGCCGTAGGTGTGCCCGTGGTAGCCGTGGTCGGTGCCCGGCTCCCAGGATGGGCGCTGGGCCGCCAGCGCGGTCACCATCGGGTCCCAGGCGATGGCTTCCGCCGGGGTGATCGGGTGGTCGATCGTGGGCAGTCCGGCTTGGTGGGTGAGCAGCCAGCGGACGGGGATGTGGTCTTTGCCGTTCGCCGCGAACTCCGGCCAGTAGTCGGCGACGGGTGCGTCGAGGTCCAGTTCGCCGCGCTGGGCCAGCAGATGCGCGCAGGCGGCGGTGATGCCCTTGGTGGTGGAATAGACGACTTGCAGGGTGTCGCGCTCCCAGGGACGGCCGGTCTCGGGATCGGCGATCCCGCCCCACAGGTCGACGACTTTCCGGCCGTGCAGGTAGACGGCCACCGCGGCGCCCACCTCCTGGCCGCCGGCCAGATTGGCGGCGAATGCCGTACGGACTTCTTCGAATCCTGGTGCGGTGCTGCCGCCGATTTCGGGCATGCGTCATCGCCTTCCGGTCTTGTGGTGTCGCCGGGACGTGCTAGTCGCGCCACTTCTCGATGAGCCAGGCGCAGACCTCCGGCTCGGTCATCTCGGGAAACTCTTCGGTGAACGCGAGGAGAGCGCGCAGTGCCTCGCCCCGCTCCAGGCCGCGCGCCGCCGCGTGCCTGAGGTACTCCTGACGTGCGGCGGAAGGACGACCCCCGCCCGCGCCACGGCCGGGCAGGCCGTTGCGCCACCGCACTATTTCCTCAAGTCGATCAGCCCGCCAGCCGGGAACCCCGTCGATCTCGACGTCGGGCTCGGGAAACGGATGAGTCGAATCGCTCGGATAGCGGGAGCGCCATTTGTGCACCGCGTGCCGGCTCACGCCCAGCGCTTCGGCGATGCCGATACCGCCGAGGTAGTGCTCGGTCATGATGCACCAACTTCTCTGTCCGGCCTCCTTCGTGGATCTCATGACTACCACGCCCGAGGTGGTGTCCCAGGCGCACCGAACGTTGTCTCCGTCGGAGACAACGATAGGCCGGTACGGGAAACATCGTCAACGGCGGAGACGAGGTTGGATCCGTCTACCTCCTGCCACTTGTGCCACAGGATGTGAGGCACCGCGCGTACCCTGGTAGTGAAGGTGAGGGACCGTGATGACCACACAACACCGGGACGCCGCGCTTTCCCCCTCGGAGCAGGCGACCATACGACAACTGCTCGACGCCGACCGTCAAAGGACCGAAACCCGCATCGCCGTGCTGGGCCATGACCGGGACGAGATGGTCCAGTCGGCGGCGCAGTCGGCCTCCGACGACGAGCACGACCCTGAGGGGACGTCCACCGCCTTCGAGCGGGCCCACGTTGAGGCCCTGCTCGACCAGGCCCAGACGCACCTCGTCGACCTGGACCTGGCCGTCGAGCGGCTGCACGACGGCACGTACGGGATCTGCGCGAAATGCGGGCAACGCATCGCCATCGAGCGCCTGATGATCCTGCCGGCCGCCAAGATGTGCGTCGGCTGCGCCGCCCACCACCGCCGCTGACCAGCGCCTGGTGGCTCAGGTCTTGCGTCTCCAGAGTTTGCCCGTCGCCAGATCGAAGTAATAGACGCGTTCGCTGGAGCCGCTGCGGACCAAGAAGGCGCCCTCTTTCGACCAGCCGAGGGCGACGTCAAGGAAGTCGTCGCCGGGGAATCTGAGAGGGACGCTGGCCAGTCGCTCGCCGGTCTCTGGGGCGAAGGTGTCGACCCGCGCCCCCTGGTCGGCGATGACCACGAAGCGACTGCCGTCCGCCCGGAGGTAGTAGCGGTCCTGGGGCTTCAGGGGAAGGCTCATCCGCGTCCGTCCCAGGTGATCGAGAACGAGCACCTGGGATTGCGTCGTCACCACGATCCCGTTCTCGTTGAGGTCGTGGACCTGCCGGGCGCCAGGGAGTGACACGGTGGTCCAGGTCTTGGTATCGGTGACCTGGGCGCCGTCCTTGGCCAGGGCGATGTACCTGCTCTGGCCGGCCCACGTCGCCGTGGGCACCGCCGTGTCCGGGAGAGCGGCGGTGAGGTAGTGAACGCCCTTGGCGTCCTGATAGACCATGCGTCGATCGTTTCTGTCCAGGTAGACGACGGCCTTCTTGTCAGAACTGCGCACGAACGGTGCCGCCTGGGGCGCGCCGCCTTTCCTGATGATGTACGGCGCGGCCTGCGGGAATGGCTGCTTGTTCACCAGCCACGTGCGGCAGGGCTGGTCCATTTGGTCGGTCCACGGACAGGTGGGTCTTTTGTATTCACTCACCGTCATGAACTCGGCCCGATAATCCGGGAACGACAAGGGCGGCGTGTATTCAGGCAGTTCACGCTGTAGCGGGTGACCAGGAGTGAGCAGCGTGGCCGAAAGCACGATCGCCGTTCCCGCCAGATAGAGGCTCCGCGTCGACCATTCGCGGATGGTCCGGTCCGTCTCGTCCGGTGCTTCGGGCCGGGCGCTCACTTTTCCAGCGGCACGGGGTACGGCCGCCGCCACGATAATCACGATGGCGGCATGGGCCAGCCGTGCCGGGGTGATGTCCTGGCTCGCCAGCAGATAACCGCCCGCCACTACGGCGCCACCCAGGCCGAGCAGCCATGTCGTTCGATACATGTTCGCGTCGTGGGCAGAGAGCGTTGGGGCCGGTAGTCGTACATCGCGAAAGACGGAAACGGCGCACCAGCCCAGCACCAGATAGAGCGGGTCATTGGTGAAACAGGCCAAGGGAACAGCCGGGACGAGGGCGATCAGCCGCCATCGGCGCAGGTCGGCGAAATGGTCGATGACCTGGCGGGCGTTGGCCGCCGTGACGGAAAGGCCCATCAGCGTGGCGAACCTGGTGAGCCGCTCCGATGTGACCGGTATGGCCGCCATCAGCACGGTGACCATGGCGACTACCCAGGAGATCATCGGAGGTACCGTCACGAAGTGCCACCATATATGGTGCTATATCGTGAGTTCGGATGATATATGGCGGCAATTTGGCATCGCTACGTGGCGTGCTCAGCGTTCGCGATTATCGGCTATGGTGGTCGGCGGCCTGACGCTGGTGATTGTCGCGGCGGCTCTGTGGGGAACCGGGTCGATAACTCCGCGTGTGCAGTGGAGTCTCGAGGCTTTGTTCCTCCACGCGGAGGTGGACCAGAATGGCGTCCTGTCGACGCCCGTGCATATCGAGCTGGAAAACGAGGGGATGGCCTCATTCGTTCTTACCGGCATCTCGGCCGAAATACCTGGGCTCCGCCTGCTACCTGCTGACCAGGAGAAAGGGGAGAGTTCCGTGGTCGCCGTGGAGGGCGATAACCGGCAAAGCGTGGAGAGGCGCATCGTCATCACTGACTGCGCGGCGGTGCCCCACGAGCCCCAGCCGATCCGCTTCACCTACCGAACCTGGCTGGGTCCGGGGTCAGCGGAGGTGATGGGCAACTCATGGGGGCTGCAAGGACTCAACGGAAGTGTCCCGGTCGCCTGGCAGAGAGGTCTCGCGGCCGAGGTCTGCGATGACGCGGTGAGTCCAGATTGGCCCTGACAGGTAGCTCATTCGTGGGCAACGGCCAGCCGGGAGGGTCGTGGGACATGCCTCCTCTCGCAAGGATCGCCACCGGTTTCGTCTTCACGTTCGGTGCCCTCCGTTTCAACGGGTTCGACCTGCTGTTCGACCCCGCCGGATGGTTAGTGTGCGCGTCCGGGCTGTCCAAGCTGCGGCGATCCCTCGACGACCCCTTCAGCCGGGCCAGGTCCTTGGCTGTCGCCATGGCCTGCGTCTCGTTCATCGCCATGATCGCGTCCGGTGAGCGCCCGAGCCGTAGCCTGGCTGTTTCCCCCATCACGTTCACGCAACTGATCGGAATCGCCAACACGCTCGGCGCCCTGCTCGCGGTCTGGCTGATCGCTGAGGCCATCATCAGACGGATCCGTCCCTGCGGGGACATTTCAGGGGCCGTCCTCCTCGACGTGCTGCGCTGGGCCGTGGCCGTTCTGGGAGTGCTCGGCATGCTGGCCGGGTACGGCTACGCCGACCTGGGACCGATCACGGCCATCGCCTGGTTCGCGACCGTCGTGGCCTTGATCGTCGTGCTCTACCGCTCGGCGCATTCGCCGTACCTCTCCCCGACATGGGAGGACCCTGTCCGTGAGAGCGCGGGGACCGCCGGTGAGGGGCGGCCCCCGGGCGCTGACTAGCGCGACTGGACCTCAGGCCGCCGCGCCCGTCTCCGACCTGGCCTCGCGCACTCCGCGCAACGCGTCGGCCCAGGCGATCACCTGGTCGAGCATGCCGCGGACCGAGGCGTCGAGACCCTCGCCGGGGACGAAAACGCCGGTCGCGAATGAGGGGAGCAGGGGGACGGCGGGTTGCGCGCGGACCGTGGCCACCTGGAGCTCGGCGAGCACGAGTCTGAGGGCCTCGGCGGCTCGGACCCCGGCAGCCCATCCGCCGTAGCTGACGATGCCGGCGGCCTTGTCGTTCCACTCCCGGTACACGTAGTCCAGCGCGTTCTTGAGTGCGCCGGGGAAGGAGTGGTTGTACTCCGGGACAAGGAAGACGAAGCCATCGAAACCGTCGATCAGTTCGGACCATTCGCGGGTGTGCGCGTGCTCGTACTGCTGGAGGTTCGGATTGCCGCCCTCGTCGAGGTTGCCGAGGCGGTGGTGCGCGAGATCGATCAGCTCGTAGTCGGCGCCACCGTGAGCGCGCGCCGTGTCGAGCACCCAGGAGGCGATCTGCTCGCCTCGGCGTCCGGGTCGGGTGCTGCCGAGGATGATGCCAATGCGGAGTGCCATGACGCCCTTTCGAGAGAGTTGACGCGTCAACTCTAAGACTGGCAGAGTTGACGCGTCAACTCGCTTGGTCGGTATGATTTCCGCCATGGCGGAGACCCGTACGCTGGAGCCCGAGGAGTGGGAGCTCTGGCACACCTGGATGCTCGCGCAACGCCTGCTTGCCCGGGAGTTCGAGCGTGGTCTGCAGCGCGACTGCGGCATCTCGAAGGCTGAGTTCAGCGTGCTGGTGACGCTGTGGAAGGCGCCCGGCCGCGAGATGCGCGTCGGCGAGCTCTCCGAGTCGCTCGCCTGGGAGAAGAGCCGCGTCTCGCACCAGCTGACCCGCATGGAGAACCGCGGCCTCGTGGAGCCGACCCAGAGCGGGGCCGGCGGCCGCCGCACCGGGATCGGGCTGACCGCCAAGGGCCGTGAGCTCGCAGAGAGTGCCATCCTCGGGCATGCCGGCAACATCCGCCGTTACTTCCTCGACTCGCTCACGGCCGAGCAGGCCGCGGTCATGCGGGCCTGGAGCGAGCAGGTAGTCGACCGCATCGAGCCGCGCCGCGGCGAGGCCGCCAGCGATCACGTTTTCTAGAGCGGGCCGGACGCTGCCCCTCGGAGGGAGTGTTCCTCCAAAGGCCCCCAGCCACCACGGACCGGCTTCTTCCCCCCCGGAGGGGGTTTCCCTCCAAGGGACCCTAGCCACCACGGACCGTCACAGGGATCGAGACGGCCCGTGGGACGAAGCACCGGGGGCCCTGGAGTCACCGCCCTAGCGGGTAGTGCAGACGGTTCCGTTGAGGGTGAAAACGCCCGGCAGGACGTTCGGCCCGCTGTAGTTGCCGACGAAGCCGATCGTGGTCGATGCCCCGGTCGCTAGCGAGCCGTTTCCGGGCTCGTTGACGGCCTTGACGTCCGGCCCGTTCTGCGTCCAGGTGGCGTTCCAGCCGCTGCCCAGGCTCTGCCATGTCCTGGGCCAGGTGAAGGCCAAGGTCCAGCCGTTCATCGGCGCGCCGTTGTTGGTGACGTCGATGGCGCCGACATAGCCGCTGGCCCAGTCGGTCTGGACGGTCAGCCGTACCGTGCATGAGCTCGAAGCGGGGGTGCCGGTGGTGAAGGTCAGCGGCGGGGAGGCCCACGAGACGCCGCCGCCGGTGTCGCGGGCGATCACGTTGAGCGTGTAGCGGGTGCCCGGCGTGAGGTTGCTCACCGTGAGCGAGGTTCCGGTGGTTTCGCCGAGTTGCTCGCTGATGGCGCCGTTCTGGCGGTGGAGCTCGTACTTGACGATCGGGCGGGCGCCGGGGGAGGCGGCGGGCCAGGAGATCGTGGCGGCCCGGTCCGTCACGTCGGCGGCGGTCGGCTGTCCCGGCGCACCCGGGCGGCCGGTCTGGGGCGTGGCGGGGTGCAGGACGACGGTGGTCATCGACAGCGGCGGCAGCGTCTGGCTGGTCGCGCTGCCCGCGGTCGAACCGGTGATGCTCGTGGCGCCGTTGGTGTGGGTCAGTACGGTCGGCGCCCCCGACGCCGGGCTGAAGCCGGAGTAGCCGATGGTCACGGGGTAGGACGTGTCGGACGACGTGTTGATCAACAGGACGGCCAGGTCGCCGTCGGGGCGGCGGGCGGCGTGCGCGGTGACCTTAGCCTGGCCGGTCGCGGCCCGGATGAACTGGTCGCCGGGGCGGGCGAACTTGCTCATCATCTGCAGGGCGTAGTAGGGCGCGAAGGGAGTGTTCAGCTGCGGCTCGCAGACGCTTCCGTCGGAGGTGCACGTACCGCTCGACAACAGGCCGAAGTCACCGTAATCGGTCTGTCCTTCGACCTGGGTGATGTTGCCGATGCCGTTGCGGACGTTCCACCAGTCCACCGTGAAGACCCCGTTCGCCAGGAGAGTCGCGTAGGCGTCGGCGGCGGCCAGCGCGCCGGGCTGGGTGGTGGTGCCGCCGCTGCTGGATCCCGTGTTGAACTCGGTCATGGCCATGCCGATCCGCTCGGAACCGGGCCCGGCGTACTTCGCGATCTGCTGGCGGGTTAGTTGGATCATGTCGGGGACGTGGGCGGCCTTGTCGAGGGCGCCGGGGTACCAGTGCAGGATCACGAAGTCGATCTTCGGTCCGGCGATCGAGAGGACGGTCTTGTTCCAGGTGCCGTCGTCGCCGTCGGCGACTATGGCATCAGGCCAGTTGGCGGCCGTGGTCAGCACCGCGCCGATCTTGATGGTGGGGTCGACCGCCTTCATGGCGTCCGCGTACGTCACGACATGGCGGGCATACTCGGCCGGACTCTTGTCGGCATGATCGTCCGCCTCCCAGGCGGAGCCGTAGTGCCCGTTGCCGTAGTTCTCGTTGCCGATCTCCCAGTATTTGACGCCATAGCCCTTGGTGATATTGGCCTGACGTACCCAGGCCGCGGCCTCGTCGGCGGTGCCGGTGCCGTAGTTGGCGGTCACCATCGCCTGCGCCCCGGTGCGGCGCACACCACTCATGAAGGTGTCGAAGTCGGTGTTGGGCGCCACATAGCCGCCGGGGGCGGTGTGAGTGGCCCAGTGGTAGATGTCCGAATAGGAGCCGCCGGGATAGCGCAGCAGCTTCACCCCGGCATCCTTGAGCAGGTCGGCGGTCGCGTTGGTGCCCAGGTTGGTGTCCCAGATGGCATGGTTGGTGCCGATGCCGGTCTCCGGGACGGTGGCAAGCGCGGCGCGGGCGTTGACGGTCACCGCGACCGGGGTGACCTCGTCGGCGTGCGCCGCGGGGACGTTCAGGGCGGTCAGCGTCAGCAGGACAGCGGACGCGGCTCGTAATGCGAATCTCGGCATCGGTGCACCTCGCCATGGGTAGCGGCATTCACTCGACGCCCCCTCCTGCCAGGCGGCAACATGATCATGGGGTGTGGCGTCATGCCCGTCAACCAACGGTGAAACTTTCACGCCGACCGGCCGCCGACCCGCGGATCCGCCCCTCACCATCGGCAGCGCACCCGTCACCCCCGCCAGGAGCAGCCCCACGCCTCAGTCCGGTCAACGAGGTCCTTGGCGTGAGACCGACGCCCCCATGCCTGTGACCGCCTACCGCTTCGTAGGCGTCAGTTGGGCCGGGGATGGGCTCCGTTGCGCTGCTCGCCCAGGGTCGTGCGCCGCAGTTCATGCGTACGCATATTGATCATCTCCTCGATCCTGTTGCGCGCGGCGACATCGGTCGCCTTGCGCTCCACATCGATGTCCTGGCGGCGTTTGCGGCGTTGCTCGGCGGCCGCGTAGGCGTCCAGTTCGAGCTCGTCAATCGTCGCTTCTGCCGTGGATCGCACCCGATGTGCGTGGACCTCCTCCCGGCGGCGGTTCTCCTCGCCGACCATGCGGTCGTACGCGGTCGTACCACCCATGAGTTTCACGAGCACGGGAAGGCAGTCGATCATGATCAGGAACAGCCGAAAGAGCCAACTCGCCGTCGCCAGGTAAGCGTTGTCCTGAGTCAGCTCATGCAGTGCCTTCAACCGTTCGAGCAGCCCTACCGGGTCGCTCGCTGTGGGCAACTGGGCGAGCCTCTCCTGGATCTTGGCGTCGACCGCTTTCTGGTAGTCCGTCTCCTTGAGCGCGAGCGGGCCTCGAAGTTGAGAGATCTGGGCTCGAAGTGCGTGCAGGGTTTTCGTGTTCTCGGTAATGCGACTGCTGATGAAGAACTGATGCGCGTCCTTCTCCCGCTGTCGACATAGTGGCCCTTTTCCTTTCCTGCCGCTCAGCCCGCGGCCTGGCTCACCTGCGCATTCGTCGTTCGCCTTGTCGACCAGCTTGCCATGGCGCCCGTTCGCCGCGTCGACGCGTTTCTCCAACCGCGCGGCCTCTTTCTCCATGTTGGCGAGACGGGCCGCGTCTGCTTCCGTCGTGGTGGCGAGAAGCCGGCTGCCGCCACAGTCCTGCCGTTCGGGGGTGGCGGGCGGACGCGGGTTGCACTCCACCCACTGAGCTACCCGGGCGTTCCGGATGTCCTCACGCTGGTCCTTGACGTGCTGAACCACCGCTGTCTCGAACACCCGGAGCACGATGGGCTCGGCGATGATGGCACCCATCACCATCGCGACGAGCAGGCGTGGCACCAACATGAGGAGCCGGCGTTGCCACATGCCCGTGACCGTTGAGACCAGCCACCTATCCAGGTTGAGCACGACCAGGGCCCAGATCATGACTGGAATGATCAGAAGTACGTGGGAGTCACCAAGCACCTGGCTGAGCGCGAACCACATGGACATGCCGGCCATGACGGCCGTCCCGAGCACCACGCCGCCCACACCGGTATAGCGGGTGCGTTCCAGTGGCACCTGTGACAGGAGATGCTCATCCACGCCTGCGAGCACTCGAAGTCGACGGCCCAGGTCGGCCTGTCGCCATTTCCCCACGACCGAGGACGCCCATCGGGACGTACGTGACGCCTCAGTCATCCAGGTCTTCCAACCCGATAGACCGCGGACCGTCCTCGCCACGCGCATGCCGGCTTTCGCCGAGGGCGCGGCGCTCCTCTGTCTCCGATGAATCGATGAACGGCTCAACGCCGGTCACCGCTTTCATCATCTGGTTGATGAGCCTCTGGGAATCGATGGGAAGGAAGTCCAGCGCGCCGTCGGGCAATTGGCGGAGCAGGTCGGACAGGGACTTCATCCGTTGTTCTTGAATCTCTCGGGCGACGCTCACGGCGTCACCCATCAAGAGTTGCTCGCGGCTGACGCTGAGCGCGGTGACAGCCTCCACCCCGCGCTGGAAGATGTTTTCGATCCGCGCCACGTCACGGTTCTCGATGGCCCACAGGAGTTCTTTGCTCTCCCCTTCCCACTGGAGCTTCTTCAGGCTCTTGCCATGGACGATGACATCGTTGGGCATGAACAACTCGACATGGGCGAGGTCCACCTCCATGCCGTCTATCGTCGGTGGGTAGAACTCGAGATAAGCCTGCACCCTGGCGGCGACTTCTGGGGCCAGGGCGTGCGTGTCCTCGATAGGGCGCGTCGCGCCGAGTTGCATCAGCTTCGCGTCTTTGCGCAGGTGGCCGGCTAAGATTTCGGCGACGTCCTGAACGTGATCCGCCACGACCGTCTCCGGATTGGTCACCCGGCACTTGAAGTTCGCTCTGACGATGAACCGGTAGCCAAGGTCGCGGGAGGGAAGCTGCACCTCGACGTGCACCGAACGGGTGCGTACGTCGACAACGGCCACGGAGACCGCCTCCACGACCGCCTCCTCGGAGCCCTTGAGGTGACGACGTTCCATGAATGCGCGATGACCGCCATGGACCTCGAAAACAAGGACGGCTCCCGCGGGTGTCGCGGGCAATTGGCTCGTGTCCCTGCGAGTGAAGAATCCCCAGGACCGTTGCGCCGGGGGCAGAGGTTGTTCGTCAATGATCGGATATGGGATGGCCATCAGTGCCACCGCCTCCTGTTCGTGTGCCATGGGGTCGGCCTCGTTCGCCACTCGTCTTCAGCACCGCCAGGACGAGTTCACGGGTCCGGATAGAGTCCTCCGGGTTTTCACGTACGGCGGCTCCCGCTCGCTCGATCGCCTGACTGATCAGCGTCGCGGCGTCCGGGGGCAGGGCCGACCACACGGCCTCACCCAGGGCGGTAGCGGCCGGTATCGCTCCATCCCGACCCTTAAGAGCGCGCAGAGCGCGATAAAGGGCTCGGATCGCATCACGTCGGTAGTAGGCGCTGTGCAGGGTCCAGGCCCACAGAACGCCCAGCGGCTTGGCGCTCTCCGGCTCGGACATGAGCAACCACGCCGCCAGGGAATCGTCGTCTGCTTCGAGACGATCACACGAGAGGACGGCGAGTGCGGCGGCAAGGGCCGTACGCGCACGACCCGGCTCGATAGGGCTCCGCAGATCCAGGTCGACATGCCGGGCGAGCAGGCGTAGAGGCTGGAGTGCACCGTCCTCCCGCTCGGCCGCGCCCTGGAAGAGCAGAACAAGGGCACGCCGGGCGACCACCCGGATTCTGATCGCACGCAGCGACAGGAACCACAGCCAGTCGACGCTGTCGGCAGGGTAGCGGATGGACAGCCCTCCGGCGAAGGCCAGCGCGGCGGTCATGGCACGGGGCTGCCCGGCATCCATGACCCAGCTCAAGGCCGTGTTGAGAGCGATCGGCGCCAGTGCGTCGTCCGCGCACATCATCGACAGGAGCAGGGCTGCGGTGAGCTGTTCTGAAGCACCGCCTCCGGCCCAGGGCTCGAGGAATGATTCCCGAACTTCCTGCGAGTTGGCGGCGGCCAGCAGTGAGAGGCCCGCTGCCGCCTGCGTTCGTACCTCTGCCAGATCGTCGGCCAGGCCGCGGATCCACAGTCGAAGAGGCTCCCAGAGGTCGTAGCCATAGAGTCGCAGGAGTTCGTTGATGACCTGCTCTCGGTGTTGCGAGCCTCGGAAGACGATCCTGCGCTCTCCCGCCGATGGGCCAGGTACGCGCTCCACAGTGATCAGGGGGTGATCGCCGCCCCACCGCGCCCTATTTTGCGGAAGAGTGTCGTCATAAGCCCGTTTCTCCGGCTCTCTGCCCCGTAACTTGACCTCCTCCGCTATCCGTTCGAGATCGACAAGGAGGCGTTCGAATACGCGCTCGGGCACTCCGTACGCAAACGCGAGGGCAGCGACCACAAGGACCTCAGAGCGCTTGGGCTTGTCGCCGAACCACTTGGTCACCTCGTTGCCTGTGAGGTCGGCGAGCACGTCGGTCGGGGATTGCCCGCCGAGCGCGATCTGCCGCGCGAGCGCCGCGATCCGGCGAGGTGTCCGCAGTTCGATGGCCTGCCTGCGGACTTCGGCGATCTCATCGGTGACGGCGATGCCGTTGAGGTAGGCATCGAACAGCTTCAGCGGATCGGGCGTCCGCCACCCGACATGGAAGCCCTCCAAGCCGGAGAGCTCCTGGCCTCGGTTAAGCGTGATCACCAGATGTGCTTGAGCCTGTTCGAGTTTCCGGCTGAGCGTCTCGAACTCGAACCGCTGGAGTGTCGCCGCACCGGCGTCCGCGACCCAGCCCTGAATGACGTAGCCACGACCTTCCCGGAAGGCCGTCTTGGCGGCTAGTTCGTCGAGGGTGCGAGCCGGAGACAGGACAGTGATCTTGGCGTTTCGCTGTTTCACCCTGTTCAGGAGTGCGATCGCACTGATCCATTTGCCGCTTTCCTCGCGGCCCACAAGCACGACCACCCGATGCCCGCACAGGTCAAGCAGGGCCTTCTCGAAGCACTCAGGCGCGACGAAACACTCAAGGGCCATCTCGATGTCCACGAGGTCGAGCGTGCCGGTCATCGAGTGTGTGGATCGACGTGCGCCGATGCCGAAAATGGAGTGGGAGCCGTCGACCTGATCGAAGAAGTTGTTGATGACGGTGGCGTTCTGGCCGAGGGCCCCCTCGTCGAAGCTGCCTTCCTCTCCTGGCGATTCGTTGTCGCCTTGCCCTTCCTGCTTCGCCTCCTCCGGGTCGGGCTCTGGACCGTCCGGCGCCGCTTCGTCCGCGGGCTGTCCCTCGGGTTGTGGTGTTTCTGGCATTACTACTTCCTGCTCACGCCGAAAATCGCCTGACGGGCGTCGACCGGGCCGTAGAGGTTGGTGATGGCCTCGGCGTTCTGCGAGATCGCTCCGATGAGATGATCTGCTGTATGGGCGTTTGTCGTGGGTTCCGTAGTTGTAGATAGGAAGTCCAGATCTGCGGGAGTCATACCTGGCACCCGGACCCACGCGGACGCGTCGTACTCCTTCTCTTGGACCTTCACCTCGCGGAACTCGGATGCCGCGTAGGAAGTATGTCCGTTCCTTACGATGTCCTCGAAGACGCGCTGGGAGAGAATTAGAACGAGATTCACATCTGACTTCTCGTCAAGGATTCGCTTGAGCGGACCCCATGAAAGAAGTCGGCTTACCTCGACGACGGCCTGTCCGGCGTACCCGTTCGCGGCCGGATAAGCCGAGCCGAAGGCGACAGCCACCCGCAGCCGCAGCCGGGCTTCGGGGGGCAGGTCTCGATTGTGGTCGCTGAGCTGTTTCTCCAGCTCCCTGACGTATTGGTCGACGACCAGCGCATCGGGCTCGCCGTCAGGCAGCACCGCGAGCTCGCCGTCGCCGCCTGGCTGACGTACCCATGTGTCGCGGTGGAGACCCGCCAGCTCGGCCGCTGCCTGGTGGATGTTGACGAACTGGGCTTGCATGGTTTCGTGACGCTTGTCATTGCCGCGCCCGTACCCCTTGAGATCGCTCGACACCACAAGTGCGCGTCCGAAATCACCTGTGTCCATTGATTATAAGCGCCTTCCTTGGCTCTGCTTCGGGATCAACAGTATGGGGGATGATGCGACGCCAGATTCACTACTAATAGGGGATGCAGGGTCCAGGGTTCGCAGTCTGGTCACAAAAGGGTATCTATCCCGGCGGTCCTAGATCTGTCCGCCTGCGAGGGTGCCGCCGATACCCGCCACCGTAATAAAGTTCCAGAATTCCGTTCGATATGCAGCTGGGTGGAAAAGTCCTGACAATTGTGTATAAAGCGGCAATCGGTGCGGCCTCAGTTTCCGTGCTGCAGGGCGCGGAGCTGATCCGGATCCGTGATGATCAGCTGCCGGTAGCCTGTTCGCAGCACGCCGCTCTCCTTGAGCGCCCGCATCGACTTACTGACAGCGGCATCTCGTGCTCCGATCAGCCGTCCCAACTCCTGTTGGGACAGACTGACGCCCAACTCGAGCCCAGCCGCGGTCTCGATCCCATGGCGCCTGGCGAGTTCGCCGATGACCCGCGCGAGCCGAACGGTGACATCGAAGGCGGCGAAGTCCAGTCGTCGCTGATTGGACCACTCAAGCCGGTCCGCGATCATGGCGGCGAGCGCCGCGCCAAGGTGCGGATTGCGGCCAAGGAAGCCCAGGAAGGTGTTTGCCGAGATGCGGAAGGCCAGGGTTGGGGTGCAGAGCGTCACCGTGGCGGAGCGTTCGGCTCCACGCAAGACGCCCATCTCTCCCACGAGGTCGCCGCTGACCCGGATGCTGAGAAGCGTCTCGACCCCTGTGCCGAGGTTCGCCGTCACTTTCGCACATGCGGACGTTCCCGGCCGGACGGAACGCAGAAGGTACACGCGATCAGAGCGGGGGTCGCCCTGGCGAAGGAGAACTTCGCCCGCTTCGAAGCGCTGTGGTTCGCCCAGGGCGAGGAAGTCAGCCTTGGCCTGTTGATCGAACGCCGCCATCAGGGTTCCTTTGGGCCACAGCATGCGCCCGCCTCCCTACGCTGAAGGCGACCATCTGTTGATCGCGACGGGATCATGAACTCTTCCCATGGCCGATCGCGGTGACCGGCCCATCGAAGCCGTGTTGAGGTGCGCAAAGGACCATATGAAGTTGACGATATGAGATTACGGACGCATTCGCTTACGGGTTGGTGCGGAGGTGCGCGACCAAGCGGTGGACCGATCTACGGCTTTACTGTTGGTGTATGGGTATCTTGCAGCGGCCTCATACGGCTGGCGGCGATCGCCTCCCGATTGAGGTGGGATGCGCGATAATCTCGAGACCTGACCTCGGGAACCTGTATGTGGTTGCTGGTGCCGCGCTTCGAGCCGGCTTCAGCCGTGCGAGATGGAATCCACGGAATTCGTGGCCGATGCTTGCTTGTGGATGGGTGAAGTGATCTCAATTAAGAGAGGCGCTGCGAAGCGGGTATCCCTGCCTGGTGCTCCCAGCGCGCCGTCCAGCGTCCCAACAGGGCCGCGAGCAGGTTGTACCGATGACGCATGGAAGGCCCTCTCGCTCACCATCGATATGATCAAACATGCGGAGACCAAGGCGGGGTTCACGCTCGCCGCTTCAGGAGCCACCGGCGGCGTCATATATACGCTGATCAGAAGTGCTGAACGACCGAGCACGGTGTTCGCGATCGCTGCCGCGACCTGCGCATTCTTGGTGGTAGGCGCCGCCTGCTTCGGTGGACTGGCTTTGTTGCCCCGCCGCCGTGCCAACCCGGAGCCCATCAGCCTCCTCTACTACCACCACATCGCCACGCGATATCACGCCCGGCCAGACGCCTACGTTGGCGAGTTGGGCGCATTGGTGAAAGATGCCGATGCTCTCGTTGCTGCCATATCCGAGCAGGTTTGGGCGAATGCCCAGGTTGCCCGTCAGAAGTACCGCTGGAGTGGTCTCGGGATAAAGGCGCTGCTTGCGTCGCTGGCGGCCCTTGGGATCACGGCCTCCATCGCCGTGCTGCAGAGCGCCTGAGCCGACGGTCCTGATCAGTCGGCACGGCCTTCTACCCGTACGTGGGGTGCTGCGGCCAGCCGGGTGGGGAGTCCTCCCAGTCCTCCTGCCGCCCGTAGGGGGTGAGGTCGAGGATGCTGTTGGCGAAGACGAGCCGGTCCACGCCCCGGGAGCCGGTGGAATACGTCTGATAGACGTCCTCGCCGTCGCGCAGGTACACACTGAGCAGGAAGCCGCCACCCGCGCCGCTGTCATCCGCGAACGACGTGCCGTGCGAGGAGACGAACGGCAGCGTCCAGCCCATCCGCGCCTTGTACGCCTCGATCTGGGCGAGCGGCATGTTGGACACGGTGACCCAGGTGACTTCACTGTCGCCCAGGCGGGCCAGCCCGGTCGACGGGACGTTGTTCGTGAACCCGGTGCAGCCCGGGCAGTAGTCGTCCGGCCCGTTGTCCATGAACTGGTAGACGACCAGCTGCCGGCGGCCCTCGAACAGGTCGAGCAGGGTCTTCGTCCCGGCAGGAGTGTCGAACGGGTAGTCGTTGGCGAACTTCACCATGGGGAGGCGGCGCCGCTGCGCGGCGAGCGCGTCCAGCGTACGGGTGGCTTCCTTCTCGGCCTTGAGCAGGTCATCGCGGGCCCGCTGCCACTCCTCGGCCGAAACGGCCTTCGGTTTCTCCATGCGTCGATTGTTCCCCGTGGCACCGACAGAATCCGGCCGCCTCCGGATGCTGACCGCCCCCACCCGGCGGGCAGGGGCGGTCATGGCGGCGGAGTCAGGAGGATGGCTTGCGGTCGGTCCAGCCGGCTTCCAGTACGGCCTGCGAGTTCCACACTGTGCCGGGTTCGAAGGCGCTCTGGAGACCACCGGACTTCACCACGACATTCTCGTTCGCCAGGCCCCGCCCGGTCGTCTGGTCGAAGATCAGCCGGTTCTCCAAGACGCCGGAGCCCTTGGTGCGCTCCTTGACCGCCACGGCGGTGCCCTGGCGGCCCTCCGCGTCCGTGACGTTCTCGATGACGTCGACGGTGTCGAGGTCGGCGAGCATCCGGAAGGCGGCGCCGCGTACCTGGGGTGTGACCGGCATGTCGATGATCAACCCTATGCTCACGGTGAAGAGCCAGGGGTCGGCCGACATCGGGTCGCTGCTGGACTCGGTGCTGTGCCCCTCGTACGAGCGCAGCAGCCACGCCTTGAGCTTGGCCGGGTCGGAGGGTAGGCCACGCAGGTCCTTCATGGTGACGTTCCGGCCGAGCCAGAACACTTTGTCCCCGTCGACCAGGGGAGTGTGGTCGGTGAACTTCTTTCGGGGAGAGGTCGTGAGGGTCATCGGGCGTGGCTTGCCCGGCACCTTGACCGGGATCTCGGCCGGGGAGCCGGCCTGCTTCCATGCCTCCTCGTCCGCGGCGGTGACCGGTCGCGCGCCGAGCGGCTTGATGCTGCCCCACTGGTCTCCACCGGTGGCGTTGGGGGTCCAACCCTCCTCCCGCTGACAGTCCATGACCCGGTAGCCGGCGCCTTCGACCGCGAACAGGGTCCGCCGCATGGACACGGTGTGCCAGTAGGCGCCCGTCCCGGCGGGCTGGCGGGCCGCTTTCGCGGCGGCGGTCAGCAGGATGTCCCGAGCCGAGAGCTTCACCTTGGGGGTGGACGACGTGGCCGTCGTCCGGGCCGGAACGGGCGCCTGCGCCGTCATGCCTCCAGTGCTGGAGACCACGACGGCTACGGCGGTCGCGGCCGCGCCGATGAGGCTGAGGCCCCATACCGGCCGTACGTTTCTACGCCTGCGCCGCGCCGGCCGCGGCCGGGACATGGCGTGCGAGAGCTCCGCGGCCCTGGTGCGTTCGTCGACCGGCGCGTCGCCGAGGTGCGCGGGCCGGGCCGCCCGTAGTTCGTCGATGGGGTTCATGACCACTCCTCACTGAGGTTCTTCACCCGGAGCCGGGACCGTCCCGTCGGTTCCATCGCCTGCTTGAGCCGCTTGCGGGCCCGATGCAGCCGTACGCGGAAAGCGGCCGCCGAGCAGCCGACGACAAGGGCCGCGTCCTTGGGGGACAGGCCCTGCCAGGCGATGAGGATGAGGATCTCCCGGTCGTCCTCTGGCAGCTCGGCCAGCGCGCGCAGTACGCCGAGCCGCTCGGTCACCTGGTCGGCCACGTCGCCCTCGGTCCAGGCCCGCAGCTCCGCGTTCAGCGCCTCCCGCCGGGTCTCCGCGCGGATGTTGTCGCGCAGGACGTTCCGCGCGACTCCGAGCAGCCAGGGCAGGGCCGGCTCCGGTACGTCGTCCAGCCGCCGCCAGGCGACCGCGAACGTCTCGCTCACCACCTCGTCAGCCACCTGCCGGCCCGCGCGACTGACTACGTACGCCCACACGCGTTGTCGGCATTCGTCATACATGCTGGTGAACCGGTGCGAATCATCCGTCACCGCCTCAGCCCCTTAAATTCCGGATATTGTTCTTCTGACACCAGGAAGTGGTCCGAGCATCTTCGTTGTTACGCCAATCCCGAAATATCTGGACGACCTGCCGCTCAGGCAAAGAGGCCACCTATACGCTCGACCGCGACGTAGCCGAGCGCAGGGGATGAACGTGGACGAACGGATCGAACAGGCCAGACTGCTGTACGAGCGGGCCGTCTTCGACGGCGATGCCACGGCGCTGGAGGCGGCCGACCGGGATCTGGACGCCGTCGAGGCGGATCTCGCCCTGGCCCGCGGCCGGCTCGCGCACGGGCGATTCCTGGACAAGGGGGAGGAGGACCCGAGCGAGCAGGAGCTGTTCGAGCGCGCCGCGCGGCTCTACCGAACCCTCGGCGACGTACGCGGCGAGGGCGAGGCGCTGTTCTGGATCGGCCTCTTCCACCAGGTCGTCCACCGGGAAAACGACGCCGCGGTCCCCATGTTCGAACGCTCCCACGAGCTCGCGGCCCAGGCCGGCGACAAGCTGACCATGTCGTACGCGCTGCGGCACCTGGGCATCGCCGAGCACGTCGCCGGCCGCCTGGGCCCGGCGCGCCGGCGACTGGAGGAGTCGGTACGCCTGCGCCGCGAGCTCGGTTTCCTGCCCGGCGTCGCCGCGAACCTGATCGGCCTGGCCTACATCACCGCCGCCGAAGGCCACCGTGACCAGGCGCTGGAAGTGCTCGACGAGGCAGGCGAGATCGCCGAGACCACCGGCGCCCTTGGCGTCCTGCGCTCGGTGGAGGAAGCGCGCCAGGCCCTTTGACCATGCTGTCTACCTGCCCAAAGCGCAGACGGCCCAGGCCGAATTCTGGATGGACCCGAGCATGGTCAGCGTGCGCGGCCGGCGGTCACGTGAGCCGCGCCCGCCAGCCGTACGGTCACCGCCAGGCCGCCTTCCGGCCGGCCCACGGCCGTCACCGTGCCGCCGTGCGCTCCGACGATGGCCCGGACGATCGACAGCCCCAGCCCCGCGCCACGCGCCGACCGTACCCGGTCGCCCTGCAGCCGGCGGAACGGCTCGAACAGGTCGTCTACCTCGTCCACCTCGTACGGCGAGACCTGCGGCCCGGTGTTCTCCACCACGACCACCGCCTCGTCACCCTCCTGCCGCAGGCGCAACCACACCTCACCCCCGCGGACGTTGTACTTGATCGCGTTCTCCAGCAGGTTGAACACGCAACGCTCCAGGAACAGCGGGTCGCCCACGGCCACGGCCTGCCGCACATCCTGGTGCACGGTGATGTGCCGCTTCGTGGAGGCGAGCTCGATCTGCTCCAGCACGGTCCGTACGATCCGCGGCAGCTCCACGGGCTTGCGGATGGCGAGCTCCTGCTCCGACTGGGCCAGCAGCAGCAACCCCTCGATCAACCGCTCATAACGGGCGTTGGTCCCCAGCAACGCACGGGCCAGCGCCTTCAGATCGGGTGAGGCCGCCGGCTCCTCCAGCGACACCTCCAAAATCGTGCGATTGATCGCCAACGGCGTCCGCAACTCATGCGAAGCATTACCGATGAACCGCCGCTGCGCCTCGAACACCCGATGCAACCGATCCAACATCGCATCGAACGTATCGGCCAACCGCTTGACCTCATCCCGCGGACCCCGCAACCCGATCCGCTCATGCAACGTACTCTCCGACAACCGCCGCGCCGTCTCCGTCACCCGATCCAACGGCCGCAACGCCCGATCAGCCACCAGATAGCCGAGCACGAACGCGATGATCCCGATCACGATCATGATCACCACCGAGGACCGCAGCATGTCACTCAGCACGGTGGCCGCGCCCTGCTCCACATCGACCCGCACCTGCCGGACGGGCGAGCCGGCTTCGGGCGGCACGTCCTCCGAACCGGCGATCAGCGGGCCGCCGAACTTCGTGACGAACTGCGTGTTCATCGCCCGAGCCGTCAGCAGGTACGTGACCCAGAGCAGCATCGATCCGGCGACGAAGAACAGCCCGCCGTACAACAGGGCCAGCCGCATGCGCAGCCCTAGCCGGTTCCACGGCCAGAGCCGCGTCACAGCCGGTAGCCCTTGCCGGGGACGTTCTGGACCGCGAGCGGCGCGCCCAGTTTCCTGCGCAGCGACGTGATCGTGACGCGCAGCACGCCGGTGCCCGTGTCGGCGTGCTCGTCCCAGACCCGCCGGCGCAGCTCGGCGGAGGTGACGAGGTCGCCTCCGGCCAGCAGCAGCTGCTCCAGGACGTCGAACTCCTTGCGGTTCAGCGCGACCGCCCGCTCGTCCCTGGTCACCGTACGGCGGCCGGGATCGAGCCGGATCCCGGCCCGCTCCAGCGGCGTCGGCGCGACCCGGGACGACCGGCGGGCCAGTGTCCGGATCCTGGCCACCAGCTCGGCGAACGCGAATGGCTTGACCAGGTAGTCGTCGGCCCCCAGCGACAGACCATCGACCCGGTCGCGGACCTGCCCCGCGGCGGTCAGCATGAGGATCCGGCTGGCGCTGGCCAGCTCGCCGCAGACGTCGTCGCCGTGCACCTCGGGCAGGTCGCGGTCGAGGACGACGACGTCGTAGTCGACGTACGAGGCCAGGTTCAGCGCCTCCTGCCCGTCGTAGGCCACGTCGACGGCGATCGCGTGCAGCCGCAGGCCGCGCGCGACCGCGTCGGCCAGCTCTTCCTCGTCCTCCACGACAAGCACTCGCATGGGGTCGAGCGTGGCGGGTCGGGTGTTAGCCGCGAATAAGCGCCGTTCCGTCACATGTTGATCATGTGTCCCGAGAGGCCGTGGATCGCTTCCTTGACCGCCTCGCCGAGCGTCGGGTGGGCGTGTACGTTGCGCGCGACCTCGTGCACGGTGAGGTCCCACTGCTGGGCCAGCGTCAGCTCGGGCAGCAGCTCCGTCACCTCCGGGCCGATCAGGTGCGCGCCGAGCAGTTCGCCGTGCGTGTCATCACTGATGATCTTGACGAAGCCGACCGCGTCGCCCAGGCCGTGCGCCTTGCCGTTCGCGGTGTACGGGAACTTGACCACCTTCACGTCATAGCCCAGGTCACGGGCCTGCGCCTCGGTGTAGCCGAAGCTGGCCACCTGCGGCTGGCAGTAGGTGGCGCGCGGGATCATCACGTAGTCGAGCTCCATGGTCTCCGCCTCGCCGATCGTCTCGGCGGCGATGATGCCCATGGACTCGGCGGCGTGCGCCAGCATCAGCTTGGCGGTGACGTCGCCGATGGCGAAGATGTGCGGCACGTTCGTCCGGCACCGGCCGTCGATCGCGATCGCGCCCCGGTCGGTGAGGGCCACACCGGTCTTCTCCAGGCCGTAGCCGTCGACGCGCGGTGCGAAGCCGATGGCCTGCAGCACCTTGTCGGCCTCCAGCACCTGCTGCTGGCCGTCACGGGTCACCGTCACCTTGACCGAGGCGCCGGTGTCCTCGATGCCGTCGACGCGGGTGGAGGTGAGCACTTCGATGCCGAGCCGCTTGTAGCGCTTGGCCAGCTCGGTCGAGACCTCCTCGTCCTCCAGCGGGACCATCCGGTCGAGGAACTCCACGATCGTCACCTTGACGCCGTAGTTGTGCAGGACGTACGCGAACTCCACGCCGATCGCGCCGGCGCCCGCGATGATGATGCTGCCGGGGAGCTGATCGGTCATGATCTGCTCCTCGTACGTCACCACCCGCTCCGACAGCGACGTGCCCGGGATCAGCCTGGTGCTGGCCCCGGTGGCGATGATGCAGTTGGCAAAGGTGATCGTCTCGCCGTTCACCTGGATCGTGTTGGCGTCGAGGAAGGTGCCGCGGCCGTCGTACTCCGTGATGGCGTTCTTCTTCATCAGGTAGTGGACGCCCTTGACCCGGCCGTCGGCCACCTTGCGGCTGCGCTGGAAGGCGGCGCCGTAGTCGAAGGTGACCTCGCCGCTGATGCCGAAGGTCTTGGCCTCGTTGTGGAAAATGTGCGCGAGCTCGGCGTTGCGCAGCAGTGCCTTGGACGGGATGCAGCCCACGTTCAGGCAGACGCCACCCCAGTACTTCTCCTCGATGACCGCTGCGCGCAGCCCGAGCTGGGCGGCGCGGACCGCGGCCGTGTACCCTCCGGGACCCGCGCCGAGAACGACGACGTCATAGTGAGTGCTCATGAGTCGGACCATACCGCCCGCCCAACTCCACTCCTGAACCTCGCCCCTGTGTCAAGGACCGGCCGAGGCCGCTCGGCCGAACCTAGACCTCCACCTTGTACGGCAGCGCCAGCTCGTCCGCCGGAACCCCGCGAATGCCCCAGTTGACCTTGGGCATCTCGATGATCGTGATCTCCACGTCCTCGGCGGCGAGCTGAGATCTTTCATAGATCGTCCGGATCAGCGCCCGCTTGGCGTCGTCGCTGCGGCCGGTGAAGCAGACCACCTCGATGATCAGGTAGTTCGGGCCGCGCTGTGGGCACACGAAGTCCTCGGCGTCCAGCAGCAGGAACCGGTGGAACCGCTTGTCCTCCGGCAGCCCCCACGCGCTCACCACGCAGGAGTGCAGGAGGTCCGAGAGCTCCCGCTGCCGCCCGGCCCACACGTCACGACGCCCGTAGATCTTGAGCTGTGCCATGCCAGCCAATATAGGGAGTCACCGCGATTGGTACCCTGACCCCTGATGTATCGCCTCGTGTTCACGCAGGTCTTGCGACGTTTCGACGCCGAGGCCGTGCACCATCTGACTGTCAGGGCCCTCGCGCTGCTCTCGGCGCTACCCCTGCTCAAGCGGCTGCTCCACCGAGCTCTCGCGCCGCACGACCCGGTTCTGCGCGTCAGCGCGTTCGGCGTGCACTTCCCCGGACCGCTCGGCCTGGCCGCCGGGTTCGACAAGGACGCCGCCTGCGCCGAGGGCGTCGCCGCCCTGGGCTTCGGCCATGTCGAGGTCGGCACCATCACCGCGCACGCCCAGCCCGGTAACCCCCGGCCCCGGCTGTTCAGGCTGGTGTCGAAACGGGCCGTCATCAACCGGATGGGGTTCAACAACGCCGGGGCGGCCGCCGCGGCGCGCCGCCTGCGCCGCACCCGTGGGGTCCCGGTCGTGGTCGGGGTCAACATCGGCAAGACCAAGGTGGTGCCCGAGTCCGAGGCCGTGGCCGACTACGTGGCCAGTGCCAAGGAGCTGGCGGCGCTGGCCGACTACCTCGTGGTCAACGTGAGCTCGCCCAACACGCCTGGGCTGCGCGACCTGCAGGCCGTGTCGCTGCTGCGCCCGCTGCTCGCCTCGGTCAAACTGGTCGCGGACGGCACGCCGCGCCGTACCCCGTTGCTGGTGAAGATCGCCCCTGATCTCGCGGACGAGGACATCGACGCCGTCGCCGACCTGGCGCTGGAGCTGGGACTCGACGGGATCATCGCGACCAACACCACGATCCGGCACGGTGGCGAGACCGGCGGGCTGTCGGGCCGCCCGCTCAAGGCCCGCTCCCTGGAGGTGCTGCGCCGGCTGCGGGCCCGCGTCGGCGACCGGCTCACGCTGGTCTCGGTGGGCGGCGTGGAGGACGTCGACGACGTGTGGGAACGCCTGCTCGCCGGGGCCACCCTGGTCCAGGGCTACACCGGGTGGATCTACGGCGGGCCGTTCTGGGCCGCGCGCATCCACCGGCAACTGGCCCGCCGCGTCCGCCGCCACGGCCTCAGCTCGATCTCCGAGGCCATCGGCCGCACGGCCTGAGGTGCGCGGCGTGAGGTGCGCGGCGTGAGGTGCGCGACGTGAAAACGTACGGTGTGAAGCGCGTGACCTGAAAAATGCGATCCCGGAAACGGGACAGCACGCGTTTCCCCGCGTTGCTAGGGTTCCCGGATGCTCGATGATCTGCCTGACATACCCTCGCGTCTTTGCCGGGACTACCTCGCACTGGCCGATCGCCACGCGCCCGGTCTGGTCGAGGGGCTGTACCTGCAGGGGTCGATCGCGCTGGGCGACTACCGGCCGCGGCTGAGCGACGTCGACTTCGTCGCCGTGACCAGCCGGTCGCCCGACCCCGCAATCCTTCGTACGATCCACGCCGAGCTGAAGCCCAGCGGGGCCAAGCCGCACTTCGACGGCCTCTACGTGACCTGGGACGACCTGCGCAAGGACCCGGCGCAGGCACCCGACGGGCCGTCGGTGCGCGAATGGCGGCTGACCGAGTCGGGACGGGCCGAGCGGCACCTGGTCACCTGGCACGTACTCGCCCAGAGCGGGGTGGCGGTACGAGGCCCGGCGGCGGCCCAGCTCGGCATCCACACCGACTGGGACGCGCTCGCCCGGACGACCAGGGAGAACCTGGCGACGTACTGGACCAGGTGGGTCCAGCGCAGTGCCCGGCGGATCTCCTGGCCGGGCGTGGCCGCGCTGAGCGACCACCAGACCGCATGGGGAGTGCTCGGCATCGCCCGCCTGCGCCAGACGCTCGCGGTGGGTGAGGTGACGTCGAAGTCGGCCGCCGGCGAATACGCGCTGGAGGCCTTCCACGAGCGCTGGCACCGGATCGTGCGCGAGGCGCTGCGGATCAGGCAGGGCGGCCCCGCGCTCTATCGCAATCCGTTCCGTCGCCGGGCCGACCTGCTGGCCTTCATGACCATGGTCCTGGAGATGTGACCAGGCCCTCACACGCTGGGCCTGGTCGACTCCGCGTCGTGGGTCATCGAGTCCAGCCGCGTCATGACGTCGGCCACGCGTACGACGGCGGGCCGGTGCGGCCTGCGCCGCTGCCACGGCTTAGGCCCGTCCAGCGGCCGGTACTCCACCCCGATCGCGTCCAGCCGGCCGAGATGTTCGGTCAGGCGGGCCGGGAAGTCGCTCCCCGCCGAGCCGGACCACGCCACCTCCGCCAGGGCGCACGCCCGCGGCCATGCCCGGTAGTCGAGCGTACGGGCGTCGGGGATGCGCTCGCTCCAGAGCTGGGCCTGCGCCCCGACGACCCGCGACCGCTCCTCCTCGGACCAGTCGTCCGGGGCGGGGGAGAAGGCCGCGACGTCGGCGACCGTGATCGTGTCGCCGATCGCCATGGGCTCGTCAGCCGACGCGGACTCCGCGTAGTCGAAGTACAGCGGGAACACCGGCGTCGCGATCACCTCGTGGCCCGCCGCGGCGGCCCGGCGGCCGACGCTCATCCCGCGCCACGGCATCACCAGCGTGTCGTGCCGCAGCTCGCCGCTGACGAACGCCTCGTCCCACACGACCGCCCGCGCGCCGCGATCGGCGAGCACGTCGGCCAGCCGGCGCAGGAACCACGCCTGCAACTCGCCCATGGACGACAGGCCCAGTGAGTCGCGGTAGGCGGTGATCTCGGGGGAGGCGGCCCAGTGGTCGAGGACCACCTCGTCGCCGCCGATGTGCACGTATGGGGTCTCGCCGATGGCGCCGATCAACTCGTCGAAGATCGTGGTCAGGAACTCCACCGTGGGCGGCATGGGGGACAGGATGGCCGGAGTGATGCCCCACCGCTCCAGCACCTGGTAGTCCTCATCGGAGGAGCCGAACTCCGGATAGGCGGCCAGGATCGCCTGGGCGTGCCCCGGCACGTCGATCTCCGGTACGACGGTGACGGCGCGGGCCCGCGCGTAGGCGGCGATCTCCGCCAGGTCGTCGAGCGAGTAGTGGCCGCCGTGCGGGATCTCGTCGTAGGTTTCCGGCTCGCGGTAATGGTTGGTGGCGGTACGCGAGCGGTGCGACGACACCTCGTGCAATCTCGGATAGGCCCTGCTCTCCACCCGCCAGCCCTGGTCGTCGACCAGGTGCAGGTGGAGGCGGTTGAGCTTGTGTGTCGCCATCAGGTCGACCAGGCGCAGCACCTCCCGCTTGGGGAAGAAGTGCCTGGCCACGTCGAGGTGCAGCCCACGCCACGAGAAGCGGGGAGCGTCCTCGATCCGTACCCCGGGAACGATCCACGCCGCCTCGGCCGAGAGCGCCGAACGGTAGGACGCGTGCGGCAGCAACTGGTGCAGCGACTGTCCCGCGTAGAAGGCGCCCGCCCGGTCACCCGCCGTGATCTCCACTCCGCGCGACCCCACGACCAGCCGGTACGCCTCCGGCCCGAGTGCGGGGTCGTGCCGCAGGTCGACGGCTCCCGCGTCGCCCGGCCGCAGGTCGAGCACCGGAAGCGCCAGTCGTACGGCCTCGACCAGGTCGTCGGGCCCCGAGACGGCCGCGCCCGGGGTCAACTCGTAGGAGGCGGACAGATCACTCAGCAGATTGGGGCGAGGAATCATGCTTTGAGATAGTGCTGCAATCCGTCGGCGAGCGCCACCGCGATCCGCTGCCTGAACGCGGGATCCTTGAACTTGGCCGCGTCACCCGCGTTGCGCATGTTGCCGCACTCGATGAAGATCTTCGGCACGGTCGACAGGTTGAGGCCGCCGAGGTCATTGCGGTAGTCGAGGGCCTTGCTGCCGATGTAGTTGGAGTAGGGCAGGCCGGTGCCCTTCGTGTACGCGTCGCGCACGGCGATGCCCAGCCTGCTCGAGGCCGCCACGACGGGGTCGACCGGGCCGTTGATCTTCTTCGGCATGATGACGTGGAAGCCGTGGTCGGTGGCCGGGGCTCCGTCGCCGTGCACGGAGATCGCGGCGTCGGCCTTGGCCTTGTTGCCGATGGCGGCCCGCTGGGTGATGCACGGACCGACACTGTTGTTGTCGGCCCTGGTCAGCTTCACCCTGGCGCCGCGGGCCTTCAAGATCTTGACCATGCGGTTGGAGACGTCCCAGCTGAAGGCGGCTTCGGTGTAGTGGCTCGCCGTCTCGGTGCCCGTCGTGTCACACGGCTTCCACTTGGTCAGCACGTTGACCTTGCGGTTGATGGCCGTGGGATTGCGGTAGTTGCCGCCGTTGTGCCCAGGGTCGATGACGATGGTCTTGCCCTCCAGCGGGCCGGCCACCGCCTGCGGCTTGGCATGGGCCTGAGACTTCGCCTGAGTCGGCGTCGACGCCGGGGCCGAGGCGGGCGTCGTCGCGGCCGCTCGGGCGACCTGACCTGCCGCGGCGCCACCGCTGTCGGTGCCGCCGCACGCGGTGGCGATCAGGCCGCAGGCGGCGAGGAGTGACGCTGGAAGAGCACGCATACGCTCCAACTTACGTTAAGCGGCGTCCTCACCTGACGCTTATGTCAAGAAGCGGCCCCTCGCTGGACGCTTATGTGAAGCGCGGCTCCTGTGTGAAGAGCAACTCCTGTGTGAAGAGCGGCTCCTCACCAGACGTGTTCGCCCACCTCCTGCCGCTCCAGCAGCGCGGCGAGCTCCCGGGCGTCCTCGGCGTCGAGGCCGAGGACGACGCGGGGACGGCCCCACGGGTGGTCGAGGGAGTGGGCGACGTAGCTGGCCACGGACTCCGCACCGACGTCGGTACCCCTGTCCCGGCCCGCGCGCCACTGCGCCCAGGCACGTTCGAGCTCGGTCGCCGCGCGCTGGGCGCAGGACACCAGTTCCGGATCACGCATGGCTGTCCCCCCGGATCAGATCGTGTCGCATGACCCTGACGAGTAAACCGCCGTGCGGCGCCGCCACCGCACGGGTTGACCCAGCTTTGGCTCTCTCTAAACCTCTAAACGGGACCCGTGCTCCGCCGGACGATGAGTTCGGGGGTCACCTGGCGCAGGCGGGCCACTTTCGCGGGGTCTCCGATCCGGTCGCTGAGCAGTGCCGCCGCGGACCGGCCCATGGTACGGCGCGGCTGGTCGACGGAGGTGAGGGAGATGTGGTGCGAGGCGGCCAGGTGGGTGTTGTCATAACCCACCACCGACAGGTCGTCCGGCACCTTCAGGCCCAGTTCCGCCGCGGCCGAGAGGACGCCGAGCGCGACCACGTCGTTGGCGGCGAAGATCGCCGTGGGCCTGGGTTCGCGGCTGAGCAGGGCGAGGGCGGCCTGCCGGCCGCTCTCCTCGGTCGACTCCGCGGCCTCGACCATGATGTAGGGCGCCAGCGAGTGCCTGCGCATCGCCACGAGGTAACCCTCGCAGCGGGAGGAGCGCGGACCCTCGATGTGCGCGATCCGTTTGTGGCCGTGATCGACCAGGTGGTCGATGGCCAGCCGGGCGCCGAGCTGGTCGTCGTCGACCACGATGTCGACGCCGTCGAGCTCGATGTCACGTTCCCCTACGACGACCGTCGGCGTGTAGGAGGTCGCCTCGATCAGCGTCTCGCTGGTCGGCGCGATGCCGAGTAACACCAGCCCGTCGACCCTGAGCTCCAGGAAGGCCTCCACGGCCTCGTCCTCGAAGGCGGGGTCCCATTGGCTGTTGCCGATCAGCATGCGCAGTCCGTCGCCGTGCAGGCTCTCCTGCAGTCCGTCGAGGAACTCGGCGTAGAACGGGTTGTGCAGGTCGGCGACGAGCGCGCCGACGAGGTGAGTACGGCCTTCCACGAGGCTCCGCGCGACCGCGTTGGGCCGGTAGCCGAGCTCGCGGGCCGCCTGCAGCACGGCTTGCCGCCGGTGCTCGCTCACGTGCGGGGATCCGCGTAGTACGAGCGAGACCAGCGATTTCGAGACGCCGGCTCGCTCGGCGACGTTGCGGATGGTCGGTCGTGGCCGAGGTACCGCGTCTACCTCCCGGAGCTCGGTAATAGTTGAAGTGTTGACGGGTGGTCCTGACATGTGTCTCCCCCGCGATGCGAAGTTGGGCACCTGTCTGACCAAACGATCGAGTTCGCCGCAGGGTACGGCCTCATGTTAGGGAAGGCTGATATTGACCACTTGGCTACATGTCCGCTATTAGGCATGGCGTCGGATACTGTGCTGTTGTGACACCCGGGAAGTCAGCCGAAGCGGCCCGACCGGCTCGGCGCAGGCTCAGCGTGGATCGCCGTCGCGAGGAGCTCATGGCCGCGGCCCTCGAACTCTTCAGCACACGCGACGCGGAAGACGTCTCGATCGATGACGTGGCCTCGGCCGCCGGCGCTTCGCGGGCACTGGTCTACCACTACTTCGGCGGCAAGCAGGAGCTCTATGTGGCGGCGCTGAAGAGCGCGGCCGACCAGCTGGAGTCGCGGCTGCGCCCGCAGGGCGGCGGCAGACCTCTCGATGAGCTGGCTTCGGGGCTCGGGCGCTACTTCGACTTCGTCGAGGAGCACGCGGCCGGCTTCGCGGCGCTGCTGCGCGGCGGCCCCGCCAACCGGGCGGGGGAGGTCGGGGAGATCGTCGACGGTGTGCGGCAACGTCTCTTCCGGCTCATCCAGCGGCAGATGCGGGTGGAGCGGCCGAGTCCGGTGCTGCGTACGACGCTGAGATCGTGGATCGCGTCGGTGGAGACCGCCGGCCTCGACTGGCTGGAACACCGCGACATCGAGCGTCCGACGCTCGAGAAGATGCTCGTGGACCAGATGGTCTCACTACTCAGAGTAGCCGCCGGCTATGACCCGGAGGTCAACCGGCTGCTGGATCTGCTGACCAAGGAACAACTGGCCTAGGTCCCCTTCGGGAAGGATGGCGCCGGGCGGGCGGCGCCAGCTCCCCATTTACGACATGACGTCGTCACCTGGGTGGACCGGGCTGTCCAGCACGGCCCACCATTCAACCCCCCTGAGGTTCGTGACGACCTCGGCACTACTCCGAGCGCTGCTGCGGAATCCCCGCCAGCAGTGCGCGGACCTCGGTCTCCCGGTAACGCCGGTGACCGCCGAGGGTACGAATCGACGTCAACTTGCCTGCCTTCGCCCACCGGGTAACGGTCTTGGGGTCGACCCTGAACATGGTCGCGACCTCGGCGGGCGTGAGCAGCGGCTCGGCCTCGGGTGTACGAGCTGACATTTGTGCGGCCTCTCCTCCGTGTGGACCGGCTCAGCGATCCTGTGACTCCCTTTGCGCGTGTCACGGATGTCCCCCTATAGCCCAGAGCGTGCGGCTTTTCTGAGCCATATGCGGCATCACCCGAAGTGACCATACCGCCACGCAGAGCGATTTGCGAGCCCTTCTTTGACCCAACTGCCCGCTCACATGGCGATGTCACGCTCGGTGATTCTAGCGACACGTTTCGTGGTATCGCAGTGAAAACGGCAAACTACTCAGTTCGCAGAAGAGAGCAGCCGCGAGTCATGACCTACTTATGCAGGTCAGACGGTTGTATTGGGGTTCAGTTGGCAGATTCCAGAAGTTGCATTGACTTCCAGCGCAGGATCACCCTCTGATACATGGCGTAGGCAAGCTCTTCTTGACCCGTGTCCAGGCCCGTGAGGGCCGCTGAGAGCTCCGCGACGGACTGATCCGCTTGCAGAGCGTCATCATTCATGAGGCGCACGAGACCGCCGTAGTCGAGCTCGACCAGCGAGTGCGGGTGGAACTCCTCCAGCCACCTGGCCACGTCCTCCACGTCCAGGTTGGCCGCCACGTCGCCCAGGTGCCTGCGCAGCACCTGCAGCGCCCGCGCGGAGCGCCTCCTGGCCTGGGCCATGGAGGTGACGTAGATGAGGTTGCGACCCGTCGTGGTGGTCACGTCCTGTCCGGGCGTCGCGGAGCCGAGCACCAGCCAGCGCTCGTTGCCGTCGAAGGGCACGAACCACGCGGGTGGCACGTGCCAGGCCGTCGTGCGGATGTGGGTGCGGAGCGCGGCGGAGTCACCGGTGCGCTTGTACCGGTCGAAGTCGTCGGCGGTCTGCTCGGCGATCGCCTTGGGCACGAATCGGTCCATGAGCTTCGCGGGAGTACTGCCACGCAGCCTTGAGAAGGCCAGCCACGAGCGAAGCCGGGTCTGCCACGGACACACATAGAGACGGTCCTCAACGCGCCGCAGATAGGCGTTGGGGCTCTCCTGCGCGGGTGCCGGGTGGGGCGGCATGCCGAGCAGGCGCCTGACGGCCTCGGCGTGCTCGGCGTTGAGCGCGGTGGCCCGGCGGGGACGATCACGCGATTCGGCGTACTCGGCCCAGACCTTGCGCTCGGACTCGGCGAACGCGGTCAGCGGCTCGTAGACCCGGAGGTAAGCGGCATAGGGCAGCACGGAGGCATCGTGTCATGAAGACAACCTGCTCGCATCGTCGCGCTACTACGCTGATAGACGAGATCCGTCGCAACGGGGCGGCGGACACGGGACAGGGAGTCACTACCGTGACCGATGTCTTCGGCTCGTCCCACAAGGACGTCCATGAGCAGGTCGTGTTCTGCGCCGACGAGCAGAGCGGCCTGCGGGCCATCATCGCCATCCACAACACCGCACTCGGGCCGGCCCTGGGAGGCACCAGGTTCTATCCGTACGCGGGCGAGCAGGCGGCTCTGGCCGACGTGCTCAACCTGGCCAAGGGCATGGCCTACAAGAACGCGCTGGCCGGTCTCGACCATGGCGGCGGCAAGGCCGTCATCATCGGCGACCCGCGCCGGGACAAGAGCGAGGCGCTGCTGCGCGCCTACGGCCGCTTCGTCGAGTCACTCGGCGGGCGCTACATCACCGCCTGTGATGTGGGCACCTACAGCGAGGACATGGACGTCATCGCCCGGGAGTCACGCCACGTGATCGGCCGCACGCTGGCGCACGGCGGCGCGGGCGACTCCTCGATCCTCACCGCCTTCGGTGTCTACCAGGGCATGCGCGCCTCGGCCGAGCGCGTCTACGGCTCGCCGTCGCTGCGCGGCAAGCGGGTCGGCGTCGAGGGCGTCGGCAAGGTCGGCCATCGGCTGGTCGACCTGCTGCGCGAGGACGGCGCCGACGTCGTCCTGTGTGACGTCGATCCCAAGGCGGTCGAGCGCGTACGACAGCGCCACCCCGCGGTCGACGTCGTGGGCGACGCGGTGACGCTCACCGGAGCCGACATCGACGTGTTCGCCCCCTGCGCGCTGGGCGGGGCTCTCGACGACCACTCGGTGGCCAGGCTCCGCGCCAAGATCGTCTGCGGCGCGGCCAACAACCAGCTCGCCCATCCGGGCGTGGAGAAGCAGCTCGCGGAGCGCGGCATCCTCTACGCGCCCGACTACGTGGTCAACTCGGGCGGCGTGATCCAGGTCGCCGACGAGCTGGAGGGCTTCAACATGGAGCGTGCCAGAGCCAAGGCGACCCAGATCTACGACACGACTCTGAAGATCTTCGGGATCGCGGCCGACGAGGGCGTCCCTCCGGCGGTCGCAGCAGATAGGCTGGCCGAGCGCAGAATGTCGGAAGTCGGGCGTATTAGGGGCATTTGGCTGGGCCGCTGACGCCCCGCGCCCATACGACGTACCGAGCTGGGCACAAAACAGGTACGGTAATAGGCGAACGATAGGCTGACGCCCAAAGTCAGGCGGCGTCAGTGTGTGGTGCGTTAGCGACGAGGGGTCGGGGACGACCCCACACGAGGGGGTCGAGCCAATGGGGCGCGGCCGAGCAAAGGCCAAGCAGGTCAAGGTTGCTCGCCAGCTGAAGTACAACAGCGGTGGCACGGATCTTGATCGTCTTCGCGATGAACTCGGGGTCGGAGACTCCAGCGACAATGACGACGCCGCCGACGACCTCAGCGATGAGCTGGCGGATCGCTATGCAGATTACGCCGACGACTACGGCAACAAGGACGCCGACGACCGGTAGCGGTTGGTCCGGTTGAGTGCGCCGCCCCACGGCAACCATCCGTGGGGCGCTTTCTTGCCGTTGGGGGTTTTTACTTCTTAGGGTTACGGCAAGCCCGGCTGGCCCCACCCCTTTCGGTCCTTTGGGGTTACGGCAAGCCCGGCTGGCCCCACCCGCCGTACAGGGCTGAGGGCCTCCAGGAACACGGCCGCTGAGCCCGCACAGGGCCGGGCGCCGTTACAAGACGGTGTAACCGTCTGGGTGCGAACGGCTGGCAGGTGTCGTCAGTGACTCCTGCCACCCGGTGCATCTACGCGACCCTCCACCCCCGTGTGTCCACGGTTTTGGCGTTGCCCCCGCGTCAGCGGTAGGTGGCTTGGCCGGTGCCTTCTGTGATTTCGCCCAGCACCCAGGCCGACAGGTTGCGTTCGGTCAGTAGGCGGATGGACTCGTCCGCTGCCTCCTGGGCGACGATGGCGGCCATGCCGATGCCCAGGTTGAAGGTCTTGTCCATGTCCTTCTGTTCGATGCCGCCATACCCGGCCAGGACCGAGAAGATCGGTGGCGGGGTCCACGAAGAACGGTCGAGGACGGCGTCGAGGTGGTCGGGGAGTGAGCGGGACAGGTTGCTCTCGATGCCGCCGCCGGTGATGTGGGCGTAGGCGTGGACATCGACCCTCCGGGCCAGCTCCAGACAGTCGAGCGAGTAGATCCTGGTGGGCTCCAGCAGCTCGGCGCCCAGCGGCCTGGCCAGCTCGGGCAGGTCGGCGTCGAGCGACAGCGACGCCTCGCGCAGCACGTGGCGTACCAGCGAATAGCCGTTGGAGTGCACTCCCGACGACGCCAGGCCGAGGACCACGTCGCCGGCCCGCACGCGGTCGGCGCCGAGCATCGCCGACGCCTCCACGACGCCGGTGCCCGCGCCCGCCAGGTCGTATTCGTCGGGGCCCATGGCCCCCGGGTGCTCGGCGGTCTCGCCGCCGAGCAGGGCCGCCCCGGCCAGCCGGCAGCCTTCGGCGACGCCGCCCACGATCTCGGCGATGCGCTCGGGCACCACCTTGCCGCAGGCGATGTAGTCGGTCATGAACAGCGGCTCCGCGCCGCACACCACCAGGTCGTCGAGGACCATGGCGACGAGGTCGACGCCGATCGTGTCGTGCTTGCCGTATTGCTGGGCGAGCATGACCTTGGTGCCCACGCCGTCGGTCGAGGTGGCCAGCAGCGGGCGCTGGTAGCGCAGCAGGGCCGAGGCGTCGAACAGGCCGGCGAACCCGCTGGCGTCGTCGACCACCTCGGGCCTGCGTGAGCGGGCCACCTTGGCCTTCATCAGGGAGACGGCGCGCTCGCCCGCCTCGATGTCGACCCCGGCGGCCTCGTACGTCGTCACGCCTTGCTCTCCAACACGAACTTGCCCACGTTGTCCTGGTCGATGGGGATGGGATAGGAGCCGTCGAAGCAGGCCCGGCACAGCCGCTCGGCGGGGATCGTGGTGGCCTTGGTCAGGCCCTCCAGCGAGATGTAGCCCAGCGAGTCGGCGCCGAGCGAGGCCCGGATCTCCTCGACGCTGAGCGAGCCGGCGATGAGCTCGGCCCTGGTGGCGAAGTCGATGCCGTAGAAGCAGGGCCAGGCCACGGGCGGCGAGGAGATGCGTACGTGCACCTCTCTAGCGCCGGCCTCGCGCAGCATCCTGACGATCGCGCGCTGGGTGTTGCCGCGCACGATCGAGTCGTCGACGACGACCAGACGCTTGCCCTCGACGACCTCGCGCAGCGGGTTGAGCTTGAGCCTGATGCCGAGCTGCCGGATGGTCTGCGAGGGCTCGATGAAAGTGCGGCCGACGTAGGAGTTCTTCACCAGGCCCTGGCCGTAGGGGATGCCGCTCTGCTCCGCGTAGCCGACGGCGGCGGGCGTGCCCGACTCGGGCGTGGGGATGACCAGGTCGGCCTCGACGGGGTGCTCGCGAGCCAGCGCGCGGCCGACCTCGACCCGGGTGACCTGGATGCCGCGCCCGGCGATGGTGGTGTCGGGGCGGGCCAGGTAGACGTATTCGAACAGGCAGCCCTTCGGCTCGGCCAGCGCGAACCGGCGCGACCTGACGCCGCGCTCGTCGATGGTGAGCATCTCGCCCGGCTCGATCTCGCGAGTGAACGTGGCGCCCACGATGTCGAGCGCGGCCGTCTCGGAGGCCACCACCCAGCCCCGCTCCAGGCGGCCCAGGACCAGCGGGCGGATGCCCTGCGGGTCGCGGGCCGCGTAGAGCGTCTTCTCGTCCATGAACACCAGTGAGTAGGCGCCCTTGACCTGCGGCAGCAGCTCGGCCGCCGCGTCCTCGATGGACCGGTCGCGGTCCTGGGCGAGCAGTGTGGTGAGCACCTCGGTGTCGGTGGTCGCCCTGGTCGCCCCGGGAGCCAGCCGCTGGGCCAGCTCCGGGGTGTTGATCAGGTTGCCGTTGTGGGCGAGCGCCAGGCCGCCCTCGTCGGTGGAGCTCAGCGTGGGCTGCGCGTTCTCCCACACACTGGAGCCGGTCGTGGAGTAGCGGCAGTGGCCGATGGCCAGGTGACCCCTGAGGGTGCCGAGCACCGACTCGTCGAAGACCTGGGAGACCAGGCCCATGTCCTTGTAGACGAGGATGCGGCTGCCCTCGCTGACCGCGATGCCCGCGGACTCCTGTCCGCGGTGTTGCAACGCGTACAGCCCGTAGTAGGTGAGTTTGGAGACTTCCTCGCCTGGCGCCCAGACACCGAAGACGCCGCAGGCGTCTTTAGGAGCATGGTCTTGGGGGTCCAGGTCATGGCCGAGCCGGCCGTCGCCTTTCAGCACGTGCTTCAGTCTAGGTCGGCCGCTCCCCTGCTCGCACCCGGGGGCCAGATCAGAGGGCGTGCGCCGACCGGCCGGCGTTGGATCCGTCGCGGATGATCTCCCCGGTGAGGTTGCGGTTCGCCGCGGAGCCGAGGAAGACGATCAGCGCCGCCAGGTCGTCCGCCGTCGAGAGCCGCCGGGTGGGCGTGCGGGCGGCGAGCGCGTCCGCGACCTCCTGCGGGACGGGCCGTTCGCGCTCGGTGAGGGTGAATCCGGCGGCGGCGACGTTCACCAGGATGCCGTCCTTGCCGGCCTCCCAGGCCAGCGCGCGGGCCATGCCGTGCAGGGCCATCTTGGCCGTGCCGTACGCCCCGGGGCCCGGCAGTCCCTCCTCCGCCGCGCCCGACGAGACGAACACGATTCGCCCGAAACCGTTCCGCCGCATATTGGGTAGTACGGCCCCCGCGAGGATCGCGTTTCCGACCACGTTGGCGTGCAGGGCGGCCGTCCACTCAGCCGCGGGTACGTCCTCGAAGGCCATGCTGTTGGGCATGATCGTGCCCCAGCGCACGGCGTTGGCGACCAGCGCGTCCACGGGCCCCGCTTCCCACACGGCGGCGGTGATGCTCGCGTGGTCCTCAAGATCGAGGTGGACGGCCGTGGCCTTGCCTCCGGCCTGCTCCACCCGCTTGACCACCTCGGCCGCCCGTTCCTCGCCCGAGTGGTAGGTGATGGTGACGCGGGCTCCCGTGGCTCCGTAGGCGACGGCCGTGGCCGCGCCGATGCCGGACGAACCGCCGGTGACGAGCACGTGCATGATGAACTCCCTCAGTTGTTAGCCGACTAATTAGCCAGCTAATTCCATGGCGACGCCTGCCCGCAAGGCGGTTTCGCTGGGAGTGAAAGGGTTGTTAGGGCATGGCACGCAACAGGCGGCCGAACATGTCCCGCTCATCTGGGTCGAACGCGCTCAGCAGCTCTTCGTCCATCCTGGTCCAGATCTGCTCCACGGGCTCGCGGACGGCCTTGCCCGCGTCGGTCAGCCAGACCCGGCTCGTCCGTGGCCGGTCGGGGTCGGGCGAGCGGTGCAGGAAGCCGGCCCGCTCCAGGCGCTGGATGGTCTTGGTGACGGTCGGCGGCTCGACGCCCAGCCGCCGGATGAGCTCGCTCTGGGTGAGGCCGTCCTGCTGCCACAGCTGGTTGAGCAGCAGCTCCTGGCCGCTGTGCAGGCCGAGCGGGACCAGGGCCGCGGCCATCTGGTTGCGCTTCGTCTTCATGACCATGATCAACGCGTAGGTCAGGGTCTCTTCCAGCATGTCCTCATCTTGCCCGTCGCCTGCCATTTTGGCGCATGGTGACCCAAGGATGAGCGGGCTCTTACCGTGTCGCGCGGTTTTGGCGATGTCAGCCGCGAAAAGGTGAAGTATCCGGCATACAGACCCGTCGGGAGACGCAGACGTGACCACACCTGGGGATCCGAACCAGCCTCGCCCGAACGACGGCGACCCTTCGAAGGACGAGCCTCCGGAGGAGCAGCCGCGGCCCCGCCGCGAGCCGGGCAAGCCGTTCCACCCCGACCTGCCCACGGCGCCCGAGACCCCTGGTCCGGCCGAGGGCCAGGAGGGTGAGGAGGCGGAGGAGGCGGAGGAGACCCAGGTGTTTCCGGCGCCGGGCGCGCGGCCGTCCTACCCGGGGTGGGACGACGAAGGAGCGGGGCCCCAGAACGGCGCACCGGGACCCACGCCGCCGTCGCGTTACGAGCCGCCGACCTCGCCCGAGGGCGAGCCCGCGCGCCATGAGCCGCCGACGCCGCCGGGTGTGCCGTCGCGCCATGAGCCACCGCCGTCGCCGCCGGGTGTGCCGCCGCGTCATGAGCCGCCGACCGCGCCCCCGACCTCGCCACAGGGTGGGCCGCCGCCGTCACCGCAGGAGGAGCGGCCGTCGTTCATGCCGCAGCCCCCGTCGTACGGGGAAACCGGGCCGCAGACCCCGTCCTATGGGGAAGGCCAGCCGCCGGGCCCGCCCCCTCGAACCGAGCCCATCCCGGCCGTGCCCGGCACCTCGCCCTCCAGCCCGTACGGCGGCCCGCCCGGCGGAGGTGGCCCCGGCTACGGCCCGCCGCCAGGGGGCGCCTATCCGCCAGGGGGTTCGTACCAGCAAGGGGGTCCGTACCAGCCGTACCAGGCCAGCCCGCCCGCCCCGCCCGGCAGCGGCCTGGCCACGGCCTCGCTGGTGCTGGGGGTCGCCAGCCCGTTCCTCGTCTTCGTCTGCTTCACCGGCCTGCTCACCGCGATCCTGTCGATCGTCTTCGGCTGCGTCGCGCTCAGCAAGGGCGTGGGCAAGGGCCGCGCCATCGCGGGCATCGCGGTCAGCATCCCTGCCCTGATCCTCTTCGCCATTGTGGCCATCTGGTTCTGGAGCGTGGTCCAGGAGTGCGGCCACCTTCCCGGCCAGCTCGCCGACCAGTGCTTCGAGAGCAAGTTCCCCTGGATGCGACGGACCCGCTAGGAGAGCGGGAGATGGCCGGACAGGTCGGCACGGGCGCCGCTCGCTGAGACGGCGCCCTTCGCCATGGCCTCGGCCCAGGTGAGGCGGCCTAGCGCCAGCTCGATCCAGGTGCGTCCGTCCGTCTCCACGACGTTCGGGGGAGTGCCGCGTGTGTGGCGCGGCCCGGCGATGGCCTGTACGGCCGCGTATGGCGGCACGCGCACCTCCACCGTCCGGCCGGGCGCGGCGGTCGCCAGCCGGTCGAGCAGGTGGCGTACGGCCTGCCGGGCGGCGTCGCGCTCGGGCCGGAGATCCCGTTCGTAGGCGGCGAGCACGGCCGAGACCAGAGCGTCGGCCAGCGCCGAGGACGGTCCGTCGAAGGGCGGTTCGTCCAGCGCCACGAGTTGGGCGTCCAGTGCGGCCCGCATTTTTTCCGGGTCCAATTTCCGCGAAGGCACTTGACCATTGTGTCGTGGAAAGCGTTCATCGTGGCGGAGGGCCTCGTTCACCTGCGGTTTCGATGGCGGTCGTAGCGTCCCCGCCGTAAGACAGCTCATTTTTGGAGGAACTGTGGCGAACCGGTTGCTACCGCTGCTTCCCGCGCATACATCTGGACGATCGGCGATGACCTGCCGGTTCCGCTGCGGCAACGCTTGTGCGCACGACGTGGCCAACACCAGCGACAACACCTACTTCGGCGACGTGGTCGCCGAGGCGATGTCCCGCCGGGGCATGCTCCGCGCCGGCGCCCTGGGCGCTCTAGCCGCCGGGGTCGTCGGGGTCGGCGTCGCCGGGGCCGTACCGGCTCTGGCCGACCCGACGGAGCCGCCGGAGGCCGAGCTCGCGGGCCACTCCTCGGGCGGCATCCGCTTCACCCCCGTGCCGCCGAACAAGGAGGATGCGCTGACCGTCGCCGAGGGCTACACCTCGGGCGTCGTCGCGCGCTGGGGCGACCCCGTGACGGCCGACGCGCCCGCGTTCGACTTCGACAAGCAGAGCCCCGAGGCGCAGGCCAAGCAGTTCGGGTACAACTGCGACTTCGTCACGCTCTTCCCGATGGGCGCCAACCGCGGGCTGCTCTGGGTGAACCACGAGTACACCAACGAGAACCTGATGTTCCGCGGCTACACCACCGGTGCCGCCGCCACCGAGGACCAGATCAAGATCGCGCTGGCCGCCCATGGCGGTTCCGTCGTCGAGATCGAGCGCGTCCGCGGCACCGGCCAGTGGAAGCTGGTCACCTCCGGCCGCAGGCGGTACAACCGGCGCGTCACCGCCCAGACGCCGATGCGCTTCAGCGGCCCGGCCGCGGGCAGCGACCTGCTCAAGACCGCCGCCGACCCGAAGGGCCGCACCCCCGTCGGCATGCTGAACAACTGCTCCGGCGGTTCCACGCCGTGGGGCACCGTGCTGACGGCCGAGGAGAACATCGACCAGTACTTCGTCAACGGCGACAAGGTCCCGGCGGCGCAGCTCCCGTACATCTCCCGCTACACGATCACCACCGGCACCCCGTCGAGCAGTCGCCGCTTCGACCGCGTCGAGGAGCGCTTCGACCTGGCCAAGCACCCGAACGAGGCCAACAGGTTCGGCTGGGTCGTGGAGATCGACCCCTTCGACCCCGACTCGACGCCCGTCAAGCGGACCGCGCTGGGCCGCCTGAAGCACGAGGCCGCCAACACGACACTGGCCCGCGACGGGCGTGTGGTCGTGTACATGGGCGACGACTCCCGCTTCGAGTACATCTACAAGTTCGTGTCGAAGAACCGCTTCATCCCCGGTAACGACCGGCACAACAGGGACCTGCTCGACGAGGGCACGCTCTATGTCGCCAAGTTCACCGGCGACAGCCCCGCCGCCGAGATCGACGGGTCGGGCAAGCTGCCCTCCGACGGCGCCTTCGACGGCTCCGGCCAGTGGATCCCGCTGGTCTCGGGCAGCAAGTCGTACGTGGACGGCATGACCGCCACCGAGGTGCTGGTCTACACCCGCGTCGCCGCAGACAAGGTGGGGGCGACCAAGATGGACCGCCCCGAGGACATGGAGCGCAACCCCGTCACCGGTGGCGTGTACGTGGCGCTGACCAACAACACCAACCGCACCGCCGCGCAGGTCGACGAGGCCAACCCGCGCCCGTCCAACAAGCACGGCCACGTGCTGGAGATCGTCGAGCGGCGCGACGACGCGGGGGAGAAGACGTTCGCCTGGTCGATCCCGCTGGTCTGCGGCGACCCGAACGACGCCGCGACCTACTTCGCCGGCTACGACAAGACGAAGGTCTCGCCGATCTCCTGCCCGGACAACGTGGCCTTCGACCGGGACGGCAACCTCTGGATCGCCACCGACGGCAACCAGCTCGGCAGCAACGACGGTATGTTCGTGATGCCCGTGCGCGGCAAGGAGCGCGGGCACCTGCGGCAGTTCCTCACGGTCCCGCTCGGCGCGGAGACCTGCGGCCCGATGGTCACCGAGGACCAGCGCAGCGTGTTCGTCGCGGTGCAGCATCCGGGCGAGCTGGACGGCGCCACCCCCGACAAGCCGGCCAGCCACTGGCCTGACGGTGACCAGCCGCGTCCGTCGGTCGCGGTCGTCTGGCACGAGAAGGGCCAGAAGATCGGTTCTTGACCTGAAGTTAAGTTGAGGTCCTAGGCTGCCATGCATGAGCATGGAAATGACCGCCTGGCATCAGCTGTATTCGATGAACAACCAGACGGAGCGTCGCCCACTGTCCAGGGCGACGCTCCGTCGCGTCGGCGCCTTCGCCCGGCCGCACCGGCGGCGGGTGACGTACTTCCTGGTGCTGAGCGTGGTGATGGCCGCCCTGGCGGTGGTCTCGCCCGTCCTCGCGGGCCGGGTCGTCGACGCGATCGTCAAGGGTGAGACGTTCGGCATCGTGGCCGGTCTGGCGGGGTTGATCGCGGTCCTCGCCCTGGCGGAGGCCGGGCTCGGCCTGGTGACCAGATGGCTGTCGGCGGGACTCGGCGAAGGACTGATCCTCGACCTGCGTACGGCGGTCTTCGACCACGTCCAGCGGATGCCGATCGCCTTCTTCACCAGGACCCGCACGGGCGCTCTGGTCAGCCGGTTGAACAACGACGTGATCGGCGCGCAGCGCGCCTTCACCGACACCCTGTCCAGCGTGGCGGGCAACATCGTGACGCTCGTGCTGACCCTCATCGTGATGATCGGGATCTCCTGGCAGATCACGCTGCTCGCGCTGTTGCTGCTGCCGGTGTTCGTCCTGCCCGCGCGCCGGATGGGCACCAGGATCGCCCGGCTGCGGCGTGAGGCGGCCGACCACAACGCGGCCATGGGCACGCAGATGACCGAGCGCTTCTCCGCGCCCGGCGCGACGCTGGTGAAGCTGTTCGGCCGGCCCGCCCGCGAGTCGGCGGAGTTCGCCGCCCGGGCCAGGCGGGTGCGTGACATCGGCGTGCGCACGGCCATGACCCAGTCGGTCTTCGTCACCGCGCTCACCCTGGTCTCCGCGCTGGCCCTGGCCCTCGTGTACGGCCTCGGCGGCTTCTACGCCCTGCGCGACCAGCTCGACCCCGGCTCGGTCGTGGCACTGGCCCTGCTGCTCACCCGCCTGTACACGCCGCTGACCGCCCTGGCCAGCGCCAGGGTGGACGTGATGAGCGCGCTGGTCAGCTTCGAGCGGGTCTTCGAGGTGCTCGATCTCGAACCGCTGATCAAGGAACGGCCGGGCGCGGTCAGCGTCCCCGACGGGCCGGTCTCCGTGGAGTTCGACGACGTGCATTTCGCCTACCCCGCGGCCGACAAGGTCTCGCTCGCCTCACTGGAGGAGGTCGCCGTCCTGGACTCGCGCGGCGGGGTCGAGGTGCTGCACGGCGTCTCCTTCACGGCCGAACCGGGCCAGATGGTCGCCCTCGTCGGCTCCTCGGGCGCGGGCAAGTCGACCATCGCCCAGCTCCTGCCGAGGCTGTACGACGCCGACTCGGGGACTGTGAGGATCGGCGGTGTGGACGTCCGCGACCTGACCGCCGACTCGATCCGCGACACGCTCGGCATGGTCACCCAGGACGGGCACCTGTTCCACGAGACGATCAGGGCCAACCTGCTGCTCGCCCGGCCCGAGGCCGATGAGACGGAGCTCTGGGAGGTGCTCGGCCGGGCCCGGCTGGCCACGCTCATCGAGTCCCTGCCCGATGGTCTCGACACCGTGGTCGGGGAGCGCGGCTACCGGCTGTCGGGCGGCGAGCGCCAGCGGCTGACGATCGCCCGGCTGCTGCTGGCCAGGCCCAGGGTGGTGATCCTGGACGAGGCCACCGCGGCGCTCGACTCCACCTCGGAGGCGGCCGTGCAGGAGGCGCTGGGTGAGGCGCTGCAGGGCAGGACCGCCGTGGTGATCGCGCACCGCCTGTCCACGATCCGCGCCGCCGACGTCATCCTGGTGATCGAGGACGGGCGGGTGGTCGAGCGGGGTACGCACGCCGAGCTGCTCGCCGCCGGGGGGCGCTATGAGGAGCTGTACCGCACCCAGTTCGACGAGCCCGCCACCGTCGGGGTCGCTTAGGCGGCGGTCGTCTGCTCGTGCCGCTCGGGCCGGGGCTGGTTCACCTGGTCGCTGTCACTCGTACGGCGGGCGCGCAGGGCGTACAGGCTGACCGGGATCGCCGTCAGCACGAGCACGGCCGCCAGCACCAGCGTGAACTGGTAGGCGTCGAGGAAGGCGGCCAGCGGCGGCCGGTCACTGGCGCTCTGCCTGGAGCTCAGGACCGCGCCCAGGACGGTGATGCCGAGCAGCCCGAACACCTCGCGCGACACGTTCAGCACCCCAGAGGCGACGCCCGACCGGCCCTGGGGCATGCCGGAGAGGATCGCGGCGGTCAGGGGAACCAGGAGGCCGCCGCCCAGGCCGTACAGCAGGAACCAGGGCGCCACGTCGCCGTACCCGCCGTCGGCGCCGATCCCGGAGATCATGAACAGGGCGCCGCCCATCAGCGCCATGCCGAGCGCGACGGTCGGGCCGATGCCCAGCCGTGCGCTGACCCGCTGCGACAGGATCGCCGTGACCGCCATGACCAGGGCCATCGGCACGAACGCGGCGCCGGCCTCGGAGGGGGAGAAGGCGAGCACGTTCTGCAGCCAGAGGGCGCTGAAGAAGTAGATGCCGAACACGCCGAACGACCAGATGCCCATGGTGATCAGCCCGCCGCTGAACATCCTCGCCCTGAACAGTGACAGGTCGATCATGGGCTCGGCGGACCGCGCCTCGACGAGCAGGAACGCCAGCGCCGAAGCGAGCGCGAGGCCGAAGGCGGCCAGGATCTCCGGCGAGGTCCATCCGGCGCCGTCGCCCTCGATCAACCCGTAGGTGAGGGCGAACAGCGCGAGCGCCGAGGTGGCCAGGCCCGGCAGGTCGAGGCCGCGCGGTGCGCGGGTGAAGGCGGGACGGACGGCCCAGAGCGCGAGACCGAGCGTGACCGCCCCGATCGGCACGTTGATCAGGTAGATCCAGCCCCAGTGCAGCCGCTCGCTGATGAAGCCGCCGGCCGCCGGGCCGAGCGCCATCGACAATGCGCCGGAGGCGCTCCAGATGCCCACGGCCCGCCCGCGCTCGCCCGGGTCGGGGAAGATCTGCGTCAGCAGCGAGAGCGCCGTCGGCGTGAGCATGGCCGCGCCGAAGCCCTGCACGGCGCGGGCGGCGATCAGCATGGTGCCGTCGGTGGCCAGCCCGGCGGCGAGGGACGACAGTGTGAAGATCACCAATCCGGTCGTGAACACCCGCCGGGCGCCGAACACGTCGGCCAGCCTGCCGCCGACCAGCATGAGCCCGGCGAACACCAGGATGTAGCCGCTCACGATCCACTCCAGACCGGAGATCGTCAGCCCGAGCTCCCGCTGGATCGTCGGCAGCGCGACATTCGCCAGGTTGTTGTCGAGGTAGGTCATGAAGGTCCCGAGCGTCACCGCGGTGAGCGCCCACCAGCGCCGGTCCATGTTCGTCTCCTATACGCCGTACTTGTACGTCGTATAGTGAACTTGTACGTCGTATAGTTGTCAACCGTGATGGGAAAACTGACCGCGGCGGCCATCGTCGAGCGGGCCCTGGAGATCGGTGACGCCGAAGGGCTCGACATCGTGACGATCAGGCGACTGGCGGCCGACCTGGGCGTGACGCCGATGGCCCTCTACTGGCACTTCAAGAACAAGGACCAGCTGCTCATCGGCATGGCGGACCACCTGATCCTGGGCTTCGGGATCAAGACCGACGACGACGACCGCCCGTGGCCCGACCGGCTACGGGAGCTGGTCGAGGGCCTGGTCAGGGTCCTGCGCGCCCACCCGTGCGCGAAGAGCGTGCTGGAGCAGGTGGACCAGGGCGCGGTGCCCAGCTTCCTGAAGGTCTGGGACCTGGCCCTCGGGTTGGCGCGGACGGCGGGATTCACCGTGGAGGAGTGCTGCCTGATCTCCAAATACCTGCTGCAGAGCGCCATCTCCATCGCCGACGCCCCGGTCCACTTCCGCTCCCGCCACACCACGGAGGAGATCGCCGAGATCGTCCGGGTGAAGCGCCTCGGCCTGGAGTCCCTGCCGGCGGACCAATACCCGAACCTGGTGGAGATGGCGGGCCCGATGGTCGAGGGGATGACGGCCGGCTTCTATGACTCGTTCGGCGTGGACCTGGTCATCAGCGGCGTGGAGGCTTTGGCGGCCAGACGTTAGGGTGCTCGGCATGACTTTCGAGCTGGTCTGCGAGATCGAGCCGCCCACCACGCCGGACCTGAAGCACGTCCGGCACCAGATCGGCACGATGAGCAAGATCGCCCACTCGTTCCTCATCCCCGACAACCACATCGGCCGGGCGACCGTGTCCAGCGTGGCCGTCGCGCACGAGGTCGAGGCGATGGGCGGGCGGAGCATCGCCTGCCTCAACTCCCGCGACCGCAACTTGCTCGGCTTCCAGCGCGACCTGCTGACGGCCGCGGCCTATGGGGTCGACCAGTTCCTGTTCGTCTACGGTGACAAGCCGGCGAGCGGAAACCGGACCAGCGACCTGACCGTCCGCTCGATGATCGAAGAGGCCAGGAACTTCGACGGCGGATTCCGCGTCGGCGCGGCGGCCGGGCTGCGTCCCCTGCCCGCCTGGAAGCGCACGGCCGACTTCCTGTTCCTCCAGGTCGGCTTCTCTCTGGAGGCCCTGCTGCGCTGGCGCGAGGCCAACCAGGTCGATGTGCCGGTCTACGCGGGGGTGATGGTGCTGGCCAGCGAGCGCCACGCCCGCACGCTGGCGGCGGCGATCCCCGACATCGCCATCCCCGACCGGCTGATCCACGCGGTGGCGGCCGACCGCATGGCGGGCGTGGACGCGGCCTGCGAGCAGGTCCTGGCCATCCGCGACTCGGGCGCCTTCGACGGCGTCCACCTGATCCCGGTCAGCCGCTACCGCGACGTGGAGCCGAGGCTGGCGGCGGCTTTCAGATGAGGCCGAGTTTCAGCATCAGAGCGCGGTCAACCTCCGCGGCCTCATGTGCGTCCAGTGTGCCCATGAAGTCACCCAGCCTGGACGGCGACACGGAGTAGATCTGATCAGCCAAGACGCGCGACTTCGTGCCGTTGAACTCGATTTCGGGCCGGTAGATCGCCGGTCCAGCGCTCGACGACGTAAGGGCGATCGTGATGACGCTGGTCGCGAAGCGGTCCGATTGAATGATCACCCCATACCGGCGCCCCTGCTGTTCGCGGTCCCGAGCGCCAGGAATGGCCTTGACCTCGTAGATCGCGCCACGAAATATCACTCGGCGACGCCCATGAAGCGCTGGATCGCGAGCATCTCGGCCTGATCGTCGGGATCGTCGCGCAGTCGCTCGGCATCAGCTGCGGCCTGCTCCAGCAGCATTTCCTTGTAGGTGTGAAGGATGGCGTAACGGACCGCCTCCGAGCGGCTCCGCCGGTCACCTGCCAGTGCGCGTAGTGCGGTCTCCATCGCCTCGTCGGTGCGGACGTTGAGGGTTCCCATGCGGTCAAGTGTAACACGTTTTGTAATACGTCATTGATGTCGCGGCCGGGCCAGCGCCGCGAATAAGGCGCCCGTCAGGGCGACGGCGAACAGCATCGCGTACGTTCGCTCGAACCCGTGCATCACCTGCCCCACCGCCACCGGCGACAGCTTGGCCAGCGTCCCCGCGTACACCTGGGCCCGTTCGGCGGGCCCCACCGAGCCGGCCAGGACGCTCAGTGACAGGCCCACGCTGATCACGATTCCCACATTCATGATCATCACCCGGAACCCGTTGACCACCCCCAGGCTGCCGCGCGGCAGCGCCCGCATGACCTGCGTGGTGTTGCCGGTCAGGAACGTGCCACTCCCGCACCCGGCCACGAAGAGGCCGACCCCGATGATCCAGTACGGCGTGGCGGGGTCCGCCGTCAGCATCAGCGTGCCGAGCCCCACGGCGCTCATCAGCGCGCCGCCGATCGACACGGCATACGGGGAGATCTTCAGCGAGCCCGCCAGCGGCGAGGCCAGCGCCATGCCGACCGGCACCGGCAGCACGCTCAGCCCGGCTGTGAAGGCGTCCACGCCCCTGGCCGCCTGGAAGTACAGCGCCACGACCAGGATCAGCGCCGAGCGGGCCAGCGCGTTGCAGAACGAGGCCAGGTTGGCGAAGGCCAGCAGCCGCTCCCCGAACAGCCGCAGGTCGAGCACCGGATGCGCGGCCCGCCGCTCCACCAGCGTGATCACCGGCACCAGCGCCGCGAACACCGCCACCCCCGTCAGCACGACAGGGCTCGACAGCCCGGCGGAGCCCGCCTCCGACAGGGCGATGAGGATGGCCGAGAGCGCGGCGAACACCAGGGCGTTGCCCAGCGCGTCCACCGGCTCGCGGGGGCCCCGGGGCATCTTGCGCAGGATCACCGCGCCCCAGCCGAAGGCGATCAGCCCGGCCGGTACGTTCACCCAGAAGATCCACTGCCAGCCGGCCGTGTCCGCGATGAGCCCGCCCAGCGTCGGCCCGGCGAGCTGCGCCACGGAGAGGGTGCCGATGTAGACGCCCATGCCCTGGCTGAGCCGGTCGGGCGGGAACGCGTCGGTGATGATGACCGTGCCGTTGGCCAGGATCATCGCCGAGCCGACCGCCTGCAGCACGCGCATCGCGACCAGGAACCACACGCCCGGCGACAGCCCGGCCAGCAGCGAGGCGACGGTGAACAGCGCGAACCCGGCCAGATAGATCTCCCGCCGCCCCAGCAGGTCCGCCACCCGGCCGAAGAACACCAGGCTGGCGGTATTGACCAGCAGGAACGCCAGCAGGATCCAGCCGGATTCGAACGGGCTCGCGTGGAAGTGCCGGACCACGGTGGGCAACGCGACGTTCAGGGTGCTGCCCGCGATGCCGATGAGGACGAGACCGAGACTGGTGACCGAGCACACGCGCCAGGCGTAACGGAGGCGGTCGTCGTACGCGAGGGGCATGCGGTCCACTATGACGTACGACGTACGTCCGATTTGTCAGGGGGTTATCTGGCCCGCTTGCGCAACCCGTCAAGATCGTGGATCACCACGCGCCGCCGCCCGGTCTCGATCAGCCCGCGGTCCCGTAGCAGCCGCAGCGCCTTGCTGACGGCCTCGCGCGAGGCCCCGGTCCACCCGGCCAGCTCGTCCTGGGAGAGCGGCAGCGCCACGCGTACGCCGCTGTTGGTCTTCTCGCCGTAGCGCTCGGCCAGCTCGATCAGCCGGGTCGCCACCCGGCCCGTCGTGTCGAACGCCCCGTACTCGATCCGCTTCCGGTCCGCGTCACGCAGCCGGCCCGTCACCAGCTGCATGAGCAGTACGGCGATGCGCCCATGGGCCTGCAGGAACGCGGGGAAGTCGCGGACCACGATGCCCGCGATCGGCTCCAGCGCGGTGACCGTGGCCGACCGCGGCGATCCGTCGATGGCCGACATCTCCCCGAGCAGCCCGCCCGGCCCACGTACGGCCAGCACCACCTCGGTGCCGCTGCTCGTGTGCGACGAGACCTTCACCCGGCCCTCGGTCAGGACGAGCACCCAGTCGGAGGTGTCGCCCTCGCTCATCACGGTCGTCCCGCGCTCCCACCTGCGCGGTCGTCCCGCGGCGCGCATTTCCTCGACCTCGTCGGCTGTGAGCATGGAGAGGAACTCGCCGGGATCTGGGTTCATGCGCCGATTATGTCGGTACGGTCAGCGCCCTTCTAGGTCATTGCGGTCAGAACGTAGGCACCCACGAGTTCTTCCTTGCCCTTGAGGCTCAGCTTTCCGAGGGGGTTCACCGTGACGCCGGCTCCCAGTTGCCTGCGCGTCGTCTCGCCGATCACCACCGTGCCCGGCTCGGCGAGGGACTGCAGCCTGGCGGCCACGTTCACGCAGTCGCCCATCGCGTTGAAGCCGCGCAGCTCCGGGCTGCCGATGTTGCCGACCAGGGCGGGGCCGGTGTTGACGCCGACCCGGAATGTCGGCCACGCTTCGGCGTCCTCGCGCTTCCAGGCGATCTCCTCGGCCACCTCGGAGGCGGCCTCCTGCATGGCCAGCGCGGCCCGGCAGGCCGCCCTGGCATGGCCGTTCTGCGTGGCCGGGGCATTGAACAGGGCAAGCAACGCGTCGCCGACGAACTGCACGATCGTGCCGCCGTTGGTCAGGATGCAGGGCACCGCGGCCGTGTGATACCGGTTGAGCATCTCGACGATCTCGCCGGGCGTGACCCGCTCCGAGAACGTGGTGAAGCCCTTGAGGTCGGCGAAGAGCGCCGTCAGCTCCTTCATCTGGCCGCCGAGCGCCGCCTGGCCGGGGTCGGCGAGCAGGGCGTTGGCCACGTCAGGCGACATGTACTGCCGGAAGAGCGTGTCGAGCTCCTGGTAGAGGCGGGCGTTCTCCAGCGAGATCGAGATCTGCCCGGCCAGGGTGGCGGCCAGTGCCTCGTCCTGCGCCGTGCGGCCGACCGGCACCTCCAGCACGCCCGCCAGGTTGCCCTTGACGGTCAGCGGGAAGGCGAACAGGTTGTCGCGTCTGATGGGGGTGTCTCCGGCGAACTCGTACTCGCGGGAGCCGATCTGCGTCTTGCCGTCGGCGACGAGGCCGATCCGCACGTCGCCGTACGCCTGACGGACGCGTTCGAGCGCGGTGGCCAGGAGGTCGCTCTCGGACTGGCGTACGCGGGTCTGGGCGCTGACCGCCACCAGGGCGCTCAGGCGCTCAGAGAGCTCACGCTCGCGGGCCAGTGCCTCGCCGGCCCGGTCGAGAACCGCGGCCTGCCCCTCGTTGAGCCGGAACTTGTCCGATAACCGGGTGGCCGCCAGCGACTCGCCGCGCCGTACGTGCTCGACCAGCTCTTCCAGGGCCTCGTCGTAGTGCAGCTGGATGCGGGCCACGGTCGCCGACAGCGCGACCGAGTCGAACAGGCCGCCGCTCGACCCCTCGCGCCTGAACTGGATGTAGGCGCTGTAGGCGACGAAGACGAAGGCCAGCGTCAGCAGGATGTGCCACTCCCACCAGGACAGGTGCCAGTTGAGCTGCGACATCCCGGCGATCATGGCCTCGGCGAGCAGCGCGTAGGCGGTGATCAGGCTGACCAGCATGGCCGACGGCCGCTGCCGGTGCAGCTGGAACATCATCACGCTGGCCGCGCCGTACAGGCCCAGGCCCGGCAGCGACAGCCATACGAGCCAGTTGACCGGCTCCCTGAGCGGTGGCTCGCTGAGCGGCGTCAGTCCGGGGATCAGCGAGGCCAGCCCCCAGAGGATCATGAATCCGAGGAGCACGCCCCGTATGAGGTGCTGGGATCTCATGACGGTCAGTGCCGCCCGCTCGCCCAGCGGGAACGCCGAGGCGAACGCGAACCCCGAGGCGATCGTCAGCCCGACCTGCTGCCCGAGGTCGAACCCCATCGATCCGGTGGGCAGGATGATCTGCGGAGTGGCCAGGCCGTGCAGGAAGAAGAAGCCGGCGCTGGCCAGGAAGACCATCGAGACCAGGAAGAGCCGGGCGTCCTGCCGTTTCCGCGACGCTTCGCTGATCAGCGCGCCGAGCGCCACGTTGAGGCCGGCCACGGAGATGATCATCCAGAAGTGGCTGGAGTGGTGCTCCCACATGATGTTGAGGTGGCTCTGGGCCAGCAGCAGCCAGAGACCGAGCAGTGGCAGGACCAGGTGGATGGCCCAGACGACCCCTCGCACCGGCTGCGTGGCAGGAGGGAGGTAGGGACTGGCGGTCGACAAGGTCATCCTCCGTGGAGTGCGTGCGCCCCCGAACGGTCCCGATTATCCATCGTAGACAGGCCCGGCCGATGCGTCCTTTTACCCACAGCCGACTTTCATGACTCGTCAAGTAGCGTTATCGCCTTCTGTCTGATTTGTCACGTAATGAACCCGTTATACGGTTCCTGTCATCCGTTGGAACGGTTGAAACGTGAACCTCATGCTCAACCTGAGCAACACACGTTCCTCGGAAGGAAAGCCGTGGCTATCAAGATTCGCGGTGCGCGCACGCTCACCCTCGCCACTGTTGGAGCGCTCGCCGCCTCGCTCCTCGCCGTTGGCGGAGTCGCCACCGCGTCGTCGGCTACAGAGGTGTACGCGTGCGTGCACAAGAAGACCCGGTACGCCCGCATCGTCAACGCCACCACCCCGTGCCGGAAGACGGAGACCCGGATAGTGATCGGCGGCGGTGGCCAGTCGACGACCACGATCACGGAGGGCACCAAGGGCGACACCGGCCCGCAGGGCCCGAAGGGTGACACCGGCCTCCAGGGACGTCAGGGCTTCCCCGGCAAGAACGGTAAGGACGGCCTGCCCGGTAAGGACGGCCTGCCCGGTAAGGACGGCACCGACGGCAAGGACGGCCTTCCGGGCAAGCCCGGCGCCGACGGCACCGACGGCAAGAACGGGCTCCCGGGCAAGGATGGCGCCGACGGCAAGAACGGTCTTCCCGGTAAGGACGGCAAGGACGGCCTGCCGGGCAAGGACGGTAAGGACGGCCGGGATGGCAAGGACGGTGTAGACGGCAAGGGCATCACCTACACGACCTACACCCGTTCGAACAACTTCAGCTCGGGCAGCGGCTCCGTCTCCTGCAACAGCGGCGACGTCGCGACCGGCGGCGGCTTCACCATCAGCGGCAACGGCAACGTCACCAGCAGCGCCCCCAGCGGCGGGTCGGGCTGGTCGGTCACCGCGGCAAAGAACGACACCAACAAGGACATGGGCGTGCAGTCCAGCGGCAACCACGGTGTGAGCGGCACCGTCTACGTGGTCTGCCTCAAGAAGTCCTGACCCTCAAGAAGTCCTGACCCTCAAGACTCTCTGACAAGCGAAGGCCGGTACGGACAGCACCCCGTACCGGCCTTCGCGCTAAAACCTCAGCCGAACAGCGCGGGCAGCGTGCCGGAGTGCGTCTCGCGCAGCTCCGCGACCGGCACCTCCAGCACCCCCTCCACCACCAGCGACGTGCCGCCGGTGGTGCCGAGGCCGTAGCAGGGCACCTCGTGGTCGGCGCAGAGCGCGGCGAACCGGTCGAAAGCCTCCGGCCGGACCACCACCAGCGCGCGGGCCGACGACTCACTGAACAGGTCGGTGAACGCCTCGCCGCTCAGCGCCACCGTCGCCCCGATGCCCCGCGCCAGGCAGGACTCGGCCAGCGCGATGGCCAGGCCGCCGTCGGACAGGTCGTGGGAGCCCTCAAGGAGCCCCTGGGCGGCGGCCTCCACCAGCACGGTGGCCATGGCCTGCTCGGCCGCCAGGTCGGCCGCCGGCGGCAGGCCACCGAGGTGGCCGTGGGCGACGTGCGCCCACTCCGACCCGCCGAACTCCTCCTTCGTCTCACCGAGCAGCGCGATGCGCAGGCCCTCGGCGACGAACCCGGTGGCGACCCGCTTGGCCACGTCGTCGATCACACCGAGCACGCCCACCACCGGTGTCGGGTGGATCGGGGTCGAGCCGGTCTGGTTGTAGAAGGAGACGTTGCCGCCGGTCACCGGCACGCCGAGGGTCCGGCAGGCGTCGGCGAGCCCGCGTACGGCCTCGGCGAACTGCCACATGACCTCGGGGTCCTCCGGCGAGCCGAAGTTGAGGCAGTTGGTGACGGCCAGCGGGCGAGCCCCGGTGACGGCGACGTTGCGGTAGGCCTCGGCCAGCGCGAGCTGGGCGCCCGCGTAGGGGTCGAGCCGCGCGTAGCGGCCGTTGCCGTCGGTGGCCAGGGCGATGCCCCGGGTCGTCGGCTCGGCGCCGGCCATGACCTCGGAGATACGCAGCATCCCGGCGTCGGCGGGCTGGGCGAGCACGGTGTTGGAGCGGACGTAACGGTCGTACTGAGAGGTCACCCACTCCTTGGACGCCAGGTTCGGCGAGCCGAGCAGCTCCAGCAGGGTGACGCGCAGGTCGGCGGGCCGGTCGAGGCGGTCGGGGGTGTTGGCGTTGAGCGCGACCTGCCCGGCGGGCTCGTGGAAGGGCCGCTCGTAGACCGGGCCGTCGTCGGCCGCGGTGCCGGGCGGGATGTCGACGATCGTCTCGCCGTCCCAGGTCATCACCAGCCGGCCGGTGTCGGTGACCTCACCGATCACGGTGGCCGGGACGTCCCACTTCTCGCAGATCGCCATGAACGCCGCGATGTCCGACGGCCGGACCACGGCCATCATCCGCTCCTGCGACTCGCTCATCAGGATCTCCTCGGGCCTGAGCGAGGGATCGCGGAGCGGGACCAGATTGAGGTCAACGTGCATGCCGCCGGTGCCCTTGGCGGCCAGCTCGGTGGTCGCGCACGAGACGCCGGCCGCGCCGAGGTCCTGGATGCCCACGACCACGTCGGCCGCGTAGAGCTCCAGGCAGCACTCGATGAGCAGCTTCTCCATGAACGGGTCGCCGACCTGTACGGCGGGCCGCTTGGCGTGCGACTCGTCCTCGAAGGTCGCCGACGCCAGCACCGACGCGCCGCCGATGCCGTCGGGCCCGGTCGAGGCGCCGAACAGCACCACCTTGTTGCCCGGCCCCGGCGCGGTGGCCAGCTTGATCTGGTCCTTGCGCAGCAGGCCCACGCAGAGCGCGTTGACCAGCGGGTTGCCGATGTAGCAGGGGTCGAAGACGACCTCGCCGCCGATGTTGGGCAGGCCCAGGCAGTTGCCGTAGCTGCTGATGCCCTCGACCACGCCGGGCAGCACGCGCCGGGTGTCGTTCTGGTCGGCGCCGCCGAAGCGCAGCGCGTCCATGACCGCGATCGGGCGGGCGCCCATCGACATGATGTCGCGGACGATCCCGCCCACGCCGGTGGCGGCGCCCTGGTGCGGCTCGACGTAGGACGGGTGGTTGTGCGACTCGATCTTGAAGGTGGCGGCCCAGCCGTCGCCGATGTCGACGACGCCGGCGTTCTCTCCCATGCCGACGAGCAGCGCGTCGGACTTGGGGGCCTTCGTGGCGAACTGCCGCAGGTGCACCTTGGACGACTTGTACGAGCAGTGCTCGGACCACATGACGCTGTAGATGGCCAGCTCGGAGCCCGTGGGACGACGGCCGAGGATCTCCTTGACCCGGTCGTACTCCTCCTGCTTCATCCCCAGCTCGGCGAACGGCATCGGCTCGGCGGGCGTCTCGACGGCCCGCTTGACGCTGTCGGTGCTCACGCGTTCACCAGCTTCTTGAGGATGGAGGTGAAGAAGCCGAGCCCGTCCGTGCTCGGCGCGCCGACGAGGTTTTCGACGGCGTGCTCGGGGTGCGGCATGAGCCCGACCACGTTGCCGGCCTCGTTGCGGATGCCGGCGATGTCGTTGGCGGAGCCGTTGGGGTTGCCGAGGTAGCGCACGACCACGCGGCCGTCGGCCTCTAGCTCGGCGATCGTCTCGGGATCGGCGACGTAGCGGCCCTCGCCGTGCTTGATCGGCAGCACGACCTCCTGGCCGGCCTCGAACGAGTTCGTCCAGGGCGTGCCGGTCGCCTCGACCCGGAGCCGCTGGTCGCGGCAGACGTAGTGCAGCGAGGCGTTGCGCGTCAGCGCGCCCGGCAGCAGGTGCGCCTCGCACAGGATCTGGAACCCGTTGCAGGTGCCGAGCACCGGCAGCCCCTCACGGGCGGCCGGGACGAGCTCCCGCATCAGCGGCGCGAACCGCGAGATGGCGCCGCACCGCAGGTAGTCGCCGTAAGAGAAGCCGCCGGGCAGGAAGACGGCGTCCACACCCTTGAGGTCGTGGTCGGCGTGCCACAGCGGAACCGCTTCCGCGCCGGACAGTCTGATCGCTCTGGCGGCGTCCTGATCGTCGAGAGTTCCTGGAAAGGTGACTACCCCCACGCGGGCGCTCATGTCTTGCGTTCCTCCAGCGTTCGTGGTGTGCACCGCCAAGGTTATCTGGTGCTCGACGATGCCTCCCAACAGCGTCATCGTGTACGGCCGGGCATGCCAAGGGGCGGGCCGCCGCGACGGCCCGCGAAGGGGTCAGATGGAGCGAACGGCTAGACCGCGGCCAGCTCGCGGGAGCGGCGGTTCGCCGTCTCCTCCCAGGCGAGGGTCTTGCGGAGGTGGACCGTGGTGCCGCGGCCGGGGGTGATGCCGAAGGAGATCTCGTCCACGACCGAGCGCATGATCAGCAGGCCACGGCCGTTCTCGGTGTCGGCGGGCGGAAAGTGCAGGGGCATCGAGGGCAGGCCGACCCCGTTGTCGACGACGCGTACGTCGCAGCGGCCGTAGCCGATCGAGGCCGTGACCTCATAGCGGTTGGCCGGGCCGCCGTGGCGTACCGCGTTAGAGCACGCCTCGGAGACCGCGAGCAGCATGTCGGAGATGCACGCCTCGCTCACGTTGAGCGAACGCATCGCATCCCCTAGCACTCGCCTGACCATCGGTATGCCGATCGCATCCCGAGGCAGCGCCAACGAGAACTCAATATCCACCGGACTCCTCCGGGCTCCGGAATGTCACCTGGAGTAGGTTTCCCCGTGAAATCGGGGCTAACCGCAAAATCACGTTGTTGTTATTTACTGTTGGCAAGCCCGTGGCATTGTGGCATGCCGGAACCCGACTTTAGCCGCTCGCGGGTATTTCGATGCGTCAAATGTGCTGTTCTACTCTTCCACCCGCACGACGTAGTCCTCGATGACGGTGTTGGCCAGCAGCGTCTCGGCCATCTTTCGGACGTCCGCAAGTGCCGCCTCGTCGGCCGGACCGTCCAGTTCGACCTCGAAGCGCTTGCCCTGCCGTACGGCCGCGACGCCGGAGAAGCCCAGCCTGGGCAGCGCGCGGGCGATGGCCTGGCCCTGCGGGTCGAGAATCTCGGGCTTCAGCATGACGTCTACGATGACGCGCGCCACTGCGTTCCTCCTGGGTGCGGCGGGAGTTGGGAAAGCCAGCCTACCGGCGCGTGTGGCAGGCAACACAACGGGAACGGGGAGGGCATGGGGCTTGCGCTGAGGGCTGTGACGTCTGCCACCATGTCCCCAAACGCGTACGAACCACCACCACATGGTCCGACGCTCGAAAGGCTGGCCTAAGGTGGCAACCCCATCGACTCCGGCCCTGACCGCACAGGAGTGGCACGTGACACTCGACGCCTCTCGTGGTGCCCAAGCACCCCCGGAGCTCGTCCAGCTCCTCACCCCCGAGGGTGAGCGGGTCGAGCACCCCGACTACGACATCGACCTCAAACCCGAAGAGGTCCGGTCCCTCTACCGCGACCTCGTGCTCGTCCGGCGCGTCGACCTGGAGGCGGTCGCTCTCCAGCGGCAGGGCGAGCTCGGCATCTGGGCCTCGCTGCTCGGCCAGGAGGCCGCGCAGATCGGCTCGGGCCGCGCGCTGACCGACGCCGACATGGCCTTCCCCACCTATCGGGAGCACGGCGTGGCCTGGTGCCGCGACGTCGACCCGGTGAAGCTGCTCGGCCTGTTCCGCGGGGTGAACCATGGCGGGTGGGACCCCAAGGAGCACAACTTCCACCTCTACACGATCGTGATCGGCAGCCAGACCCTGCACGCCGTCGGCTACGCGATGGGCGTCCAGCGCGACGACGCGAACGCGGCCGTCATCGCCTACTTCGGCGACGGCGCCAGCTCCCAGGGCGACGTGAACGAGTCGTTCGTCTGGGCCAGCGTGTTCAACGCGCCGATCGTGTTCTTCTGCCAGAACAACCAGTGGGCCATCTCCGAGCCCCTTGAGAAGCAGAGCCGCATCCCCCTCTACCGCAGGGCCTCCGGGTTCGGTTTCCCCGGCATCAGGGTCGACGGCAACGACGTGTTCGCCTGCCTCGCCGTGACCAGGCAGGCGCTCAAGAACGCCCGCGAAGGTCAGGGCCCGGTGCTCATCGAGGCGTTCACGTACCGGATGGGCGCCCACACCACCACGGACGACCCGACGCGCTACCGCGTGGCCAGCGAGCTGGAGGCGTGGAAGCTCAAGGACCCGATCGAGCGCGTCAAGGCGTACCTGTTCAAGAACGAGTTCGCCGACCAGGCGTTCTTCGACTCGGTCGAGGGCGAGGCCGACCAGCTCGGCGCCGACCTGCGCAGGCGCTGCCTGGCGATGCCCGACCCCGAGCCGCTCGCGATGTTCGAGCATGTCTACGCCGAGCCGCACGCGTTGATCGACGAGGAGCGCGCCCAATACGCCGCTTACCTGGAGGGCTTCAGTGAGTGAGCGAACCCTTGAGCGCCGCATGACCGTCAAGGAGGCGTCATGACCGTGCTCAGCCTGTCCAAGGCGCTCAACGAGGGCATGCGCAAGGCCATGGAGGACGACCCCAAGGTCCTCATCATGGGCGAGGACGTCGGCAAGCTCGGCGGCGTGTTCCGGGTCACCGACGGCCTGCAGAAGGACTTCGGCGAGGACCGGGTCATCGACACCCCGCTGGCCGAGTCCGGCATCATCGGCACCGCGATCGGCCTGGCGCTGCGCGGCTACCGGCCGGTGTGCGAGATCCAGTTCGACGGCTTCGTCTTCCCCGCGGCCGACCAGATCATCACCCAGCTGGCCAAGATGCCGATGCGCTCGCTCGGCGCGATCAAGCTGCCTGTCGTCGTACGCATCCCCTGCGGCGGCGGCATCGGCGCGGTCGAGCACCACAGCGAGTCGCCGGAGGCATATTTCACGCATACCGCCGGACTGCGCGTGGTCGTCTGCTCCAACCCGGCCGACGCGTACACGATGATCCAGCAGGCCATCCGCTGCGAAGACCCGGTCATCTTCTTCGAGCCCAAGCGCCGCTACTGGGAGAAGGCCGAGGTCGACACCGTCGGCACCGACTGGTGGCTGCCTCTCGACCGCGGCCTGCAGGTGCGCCAGGGCACGGACATCACGCTGATCGCCTACGGCCCGATGGTGAAGACCTGCCTGGAGGCCGCCACGGCGGCCGAGGCCGACGGGCGCTCGGTCGAGGTCATCGACCTGCGCTCGCTCAACCCGCTCGACGCGCCGCTGGTGATGGATTCGGTACGCCGTACCGGCCGGGCCGTGGTGGTGCACGAGGCGCCGGTCAACAGCGGTTTCGGCGCCGAGCTGGCGGCCAGGATCACCGAGCAGTGCTTCTACCAGCTGGAGTCACCGGTGCTGCGCGTCGGCGGCTTCTCCACGCCCTACCCGCCCTCGAAGCTGGAGGAGCACTACCTGCCCGACCTCGACCGGGTGCTCGACGCCGTCGACCGCGCCTTCGGCTACTGAGGAGGGGGACTCATGCGACGTGAATTCAAGCTCCCCGACGTGGGCGAGGGTCTGACCGAGGCGGAGATCGTCCGCTGGCACGCCAAGCCCGGTGACACGGTCAAGGTCAACCAGATCGTGGTGGAGATCGAGACGGCCAAGTCCATCGTCGAACTGCCGATTCCCTGGGACGGCGTGGTCTCCGGGCTGATGGCCGACGAGGGCCAGACGGTCGACGTCGGCCGGCCCATCATCGCCGTCGACACGGACGAACCGGACGACACCTCCGGCAACGGGGGCCGCCGGACCGAGGCGGCTGACGCCGGCGAGGTCAAGGCGGACGCCGACCGGGCCGGGGCGCCTGACGTCGGTGAGGTCAAGGCGGACGCCGACCGGATCGAGGCGCTGGCGGACGACCTGGTCCCGCGTCCCCCGGCGGAGGGCGCCGTCGAACCCGGCGCCCACGGCAGTCCCGCCCCCAAGGAGGAACGCCAGGCGGTCCTGGTCGGCTACGGCGTCAAGACCGGCACCACCAAACGCCGCCCCCGCAAATCCCGCCCTGACGGGCCCGCCCAGTCACCCGTGGTCCCGGCCGCTCCCGAGCCACCCGTGATCCCGGCCACCCCGGTCGCGAACCCGTCCCGCGTCGAGGTCACCGCGCCATCCGGCCCGGCGGCGCTGCGGCGGGTCGCGGTCCTGGCCAAGCCACCGGTACGCAAGCTGGCCAAGGACCTGGGCGTCGACCTGACCACCCTGGTCGGCTCGGGCCCGAACGGCTCGATCACCAGGGACGACGTCCACGCCGCCGCGGAGCAGCCCGCCCCGCGGGTGACCGCCCAAGAGCGGGCGATCACCCAGCAGGGCGAGGAGGAGCGCATCCCGGTCAAGGGCGTCCGCAAGCTGACCGCCCAAGCCATGGTGGCCAGCGCCTTCACCGCCCCGCACGTCACCGAGTTCCTCCAGCTCGACGTCACCGAGACCATGGAGGCGGTCCGGCGCCTGCGTACGATCCCGGACTTCGCCGAGGTCAAGGTCTCGCCGCTGCTCCTGGTCGCCAAGGCCGTGCTCACGGCCGCCCGGCGCCATCCGATGATCAATTCCTCATGGGACGAGGCCGCTCAGGAGATCGTGGTCAAGCACTACGTCAACCTGGGCATCGCCGCCGCCACCCCGCGCGGCCTCGTCGTCCCCAACATCAAGTCCGCCCACGGGCTGTCCCTCCCCGAGCTGGCCGCCGAGCTGGGCCGGCTCACGGAGACCGCCAGGGCGGGCCGCACCCAACCGGCCGAGATGGCGGGCGGCACGATCACGATCACGAACGTGGGCGTGTTCGGCGTCGACACCGGCACCCCGATCCTCAACTCGGGTGAGGCCGCCATCCTCGCCTTCGGTCAGATACGGGACATGCCGTGGGTGGTGGACGGCGAGCTCGCGGTGCGCAAGGTGACGACGCTGGCGCTCTCCTTCGACCACCGGATCGTGGACGGTGAGCTGGGGTCGCTGTTCCTGCGCGACGTCGGCGCCATGCTGGAGGACCCACTCCGCATGCTCGCCTGGAGCTGACCGAGGACGCGTGCGCGCTCGTCTGATGGCCGGGTGGGCGCGGGCGCGGGACCTGCCCAAGCTAGCCGAGGGCGGGCGTGAGGACGCGCTTGTCGGCCGAGGTCGGGCCGTGTGACCCGACCCAGACGGGTGCGCCCAGAGCGTCCGCCACGGCCGCGGGCCAGTCGGTGACGGCGTCGCCGTACACCGGTTTGGCCCGCAGCAGCCGTGCGGTCCGCGTCGCGGGGTCGCCGAGCCGGAAGTCAGCCCCCTCGTACGCGTGGCACAGCCGCGAAACCGGCGCGTCCAGATGCGTCAGCGCCAGGCCGTCGACCCCGCCCGCCACCTCCACCGCGTACCGATGCGCCACGGCGTCGAAGTGCCCCACCCTGAACGGCCCCTGCCACGGCCCGGTGCCGTTGTGCGGCTCCGGGAGCTCCAGCGTGGGGTCCTCCGTGACCAGCGGCCCCGGCCCGTGCCGGGGAGTGTAGGTCCGCAGCACGCCCAGCCGGAGCGCCCCGGCCCCGCCGAGCAGGTCCAGCGCGTTCGCGAAGGTCGTGGTGCTCCAGGTCGTGTACGGGTCGAACCCGTGGTTCTCGTCCAGCAGCACCCCCTGAGCCCCCTCGAACACCACCGGCCCCCGCCTGAGCAGCTCATCGGTGGAGTCCACCAGCCGCACCCGCGACGCGAACGCCTGATAGGCCGCCACGCAGTCCGCCACCGGCGGCCCCTCCACCCCCAGCGCTTCCCGCAGCAGGCCCAGCTTGCGGGTCAGCGTCGCGGGGGAGTCGCCCGCGCGCGGGGCGAGCGAGCCGTGCGACAGCGAGTACGCCATCGCCTCGCCGACGCCCATCCCGCACGACCCGTGCCGCTCCGCCCCGCGCGCCAGCTCGCGCCGCCGGCCCGCCTCGACGTGGTACGGCGTGGCCAGCAGGCAGTCCCGATGGACCGTGATCAGCCCGAACGGATCCGGCACGCCGAGCCGCTCCAGATGGGCGGCCTCGGCGGAGAGCGCCAGCGGATCGACCACCACGAACCTCGACAGATGCGTCGGCACCCCCCGCAGAGTCCCCGAGCCGAACTGCGCGAACGTGTGGTGCCGCCCGTCCGGCAGCACCACGTTGTGCGCCGCCTGGGCGCCGCCGTTGAAGCGGACCACCGCGTGGACCGGCCGCGTGGCGCACAGCCAGTCCACGACGGTGCCCTTGCCCGCGTCGCCGTACCCGAGGTCGACGACGATGACGTGCTCGCTCACGCGTCGCGCCCATCGAGCGCGTCGAGCCCGTCGAGCGCGCCGAGTCGTTCGATCATGAGTCGAGCCCGTCGAGCGGCTCCGACACCACGAGTGTGCCGCGGTCCAGCTTGGCCAGCGCCTTCGACACCGAGGCGCCCGCGGCGGAGCCGAGCCCGGCCAGGTCGTCGAGGCCCTCGTCGAGACCGATGGCGTCCTCGCCGAGCCCGATCGTGAGCGCGATCGTCTCGCAGACCGCGTCGAGGTCGTCGAGCTCCAGGACGTTCTGGCCGAGCAGGTCGCGCCAGACTCGCAGCACCCGCGCGTCGCCGGCGTAGCTGGAGCCGGCGGGCAGGATGTAGTAGACGTCGTACCTCTCGGTCAGTTCGGCGACGATCGCGGCCACGTCGATGTCGCGCGGGCGCGGGTCGCCGATCAGCTTGGCGACGGCCTTCCCGCTGACCCGCGGATAGGGCAGCTCGTCGCCGATGATGAACAAATATCCCCGCTTGCCGCGCTTGTCGTAGCAGTCGATCGAGGTGTGCCGGGCCATGAAGTACATGGCCAGCTCGTACGACTCCGACATCTGCCCGCCGCCCCCGCCCTCCAGCAGGATCTGGCCGAGCTGGTCGTCCATGCGGTTGTCGGACTCGAACTGCCCTACCTGGAGCGGCGCCCGGTCGCAGGTCGCGTCGCCGATGGCGCCGAACATGATCTGCGGGTCGGCGGCGTACCCCTTGCGCAGCAGCAGCCCGAGCAGGTCGGGCAGCTTGGCCTGCAGCGTACGCGGCACGTGGCCCATCGAGCCGGTCACGTCGAAGAGCACGGCGACGGCCAGCGAGTCCGGGTGCTCGTCGGAGTCGCGGCTCTCCCGCGTGACGCCGAACGGGTCGAGGTCGGGGTGGGTGGTGGAGGCGCCGCCGTCGCTGTAGGCGAAGGCGCTGGCGCCGGTGGCGGCCCGGTAGCGGGCGGCCGAGCTGTAGACGTCGGTGGACCAGATTCCGCTGCCCATGATGTTCTCCCTAGAGGTGAAGGGGCCGGTAGGTACGCGGTCCGTAAAGGTCTTCGAGGAGCTCGTCGAGCTCGCCGAGCAGCGCCCACGCGTCGGACGGCGGGCGCAGCAGGCAGCCGCGGACGAAGGCGCGCATCGTGCGGGGGTGCTCGCCGAGCAGTCCGGCGACGCATCGGGTGACGCCCAGCACGTCGTCCGACGCGTCGGAGAGCTGTGAGCGGCACCAGTCGACGAGGACGAGCCCGTGGTCGAGGGGGTGGACGAGTACGTGGCGGGGGAGCACGGCGCCGTGCGTGACGCCGGCCCGGTGCGCCAGGCCGGTGGCCACCAGCAGCCGCCGCCAGATCCAGGCCACGTCCCGGGGGTCGAGGCCGGTGCCGATCCGGGTCAGGGGGACGAAGCCGCCAGGTGCCCGGCTGAGGACGTTCGCCTGCCGCACGGCGCGCCCGGCTTTATGCCGAAATTTCGAGACAAGGCGGGGGACGTACGGCAGGAAACGCGGGTCCGCGTCCGAGGCGAGCCGGGTGAGCGCGGCGGCCTCCCGCACCAGCAGGTGGTTGTCGGCCGGGTCGCGCGGCAGCTTGAGCAGCGCGTCGCCGTCCGCCGGATAGAGGACGGCGGTGCCACCCCGATGCAGCGGCGGCCCGATCCGATAAGGCCCGACCTGCCGGCCCCGGTTGAAGTCGGCCCACAACTCGGCCAGCCTGGCGAACGCCTCAGCGGTCCCCGGAGACAGGTCCGGGTGGAGTAACCGGGCATAGCGCCGGTAGACCCGCGCGGGGGAGTCGCCCGTGAAGAGGTCGGCGGCCGAACGCGCCCCTGTGACGATCGACGCGGCCTCCTGGGCGTTCACCGGATCTCCTCCTCCCGCGAGGGCCGCAGCAGGGCGGGGTGCAGCAGCCGGGCGTCGCCCGCGCGGTACAGCTTGGCCCGCGGCCCGCCCCTGGGCCCGCCGGTCTGCGTGGTCTCTCCGGTGCCCTCCACGAACCCGGGCACCGACAGCACCTTCCGGTGGAAGTTGCCCGCGTGCAGCGGGGTGCCCCAGACGCTTTCGTAGATCAGCCGCAGCTCGGAGATCGTGAAGGTGTCGCCCGCGAACGCCGTGGCCAGCGGGGTGTACTCCAGCTTCGACCGGGCCCGCTCCACGCCGTCGGCCAGGATGCGCTGATGGTCGAAGGCCAGCCGAGGCACATCGTCGACCGGATGCCACACGGCCGCCGCCGCGTCGGTGCCCGCCCGCGGATCGGGCAGGTCGGGGGCGAAGGCCAGGTACGAGATCGACACCACCCGCATTCGCGGGTCCCGGCCGGGGCCGCCGTAGCTGGCCAGCTGCTCGATGTGCGCGGGCGCGGTGTCCAGTCCGGTCTCCTCGGCCAGCTCGCGCACCGCCGCCCCCGCCAGGTCCTCGTCGGGCCTGATGAAGCCGCCGGGCAGCGCCCAGGCGCCCTCGTACGGCTCGACACCGCGCTCCACGATCAGCACGTGCAGCCGCCGGTCGCGGATGGTCAGCGCCACCACGTCGACCGTCACCGCGACCGGCGGGTAGCGCCGCGGGTCGTAGTCGGCCAGGAACTCTTCCATCGCCAAGTCCTTCTCAAGCTGAGTAAATCTCGACTTGAGAATAACCACCCGCCACCACGATGTCCAGAAATTTGGGCATTTACGAGATCGCGTTTAGTTGTTAAGAAGGTTTATTAACAAACTCCATCGGCCTTGCGAGGACCCATGGCGCGCTCCCGGCTCATCCTCATCCTGCTCTGGACCTGCACTTTGCTGGTCAGCGCTGGAGGTGTCGCCCTGGCCGCCCCGGCCGCGACCGCCTCCTCGACAGCTCTCTCCGGCTACAAGATCCAGTCATCCGCCAAGGTGTCGGACTCCGGCGCCGCGATCTCCACTCCCGGCTACGCGGCCTCCGGCTGGTATCCGGTCGGCCCGCGCTCGACCGTCCTGGCCGGGCTGCTGGAGAACAACGTCTACTCCGACCCGTTCTTCTCCACGAACATGCAGTCGATCCCGACCGCCGACTTCGACGTGCCCTGGTGGTACCGCTCGGACTTCACGCTCGGCTCGGAGACCGGGTTACGCACGTTCCTCGACATCAGCGGCGTGATGTCGAGCGCCGACGTGTGGGTCAACGGCAGCCAGGTGGCCACGGCCGCCCAGGTCGCCGGCGCCTACACCCGCAACGAGCGCGACATCACCGCGCTGGTCCACCCGGGCGCCAATTCGGTGGCCTTCCGCGTCAACGCCAACAACCCCAACAACCACCTGACGATCGGCTGGATCGACTGGGTGCAGGTCCCGCGCGACGACAACACCGGCATCTTCCGCGACGTGCTGATCAGGCGCAGCGCCGACGTCTCTCTGCGGGACGCGCACGTGATCACCAACCTGGCCGTCCCGGCGCTCGACCGCGCCGACCTGACGATCAAGGCCGATGTACGCAACGGTACGGGCAGCGCGGTGACCACCACGGTCAGCGGCACGATCGGCTCGCTCACCTTCTCCCAGAACGTCTCCTTAGCCGCGAACGAGACCAAGCGCATCACCTTCTCCCAGACCCTCAACAATCCACAGGTCTGGTGGCCGTACCAGATGGGCGCCCAGCCCCTCTACGACCTCAACCTGACCGCGACCGTCGGCGGCGCGGTGAGCGATTCGCTGACCCAGCGCTTCGGCGTCCGCAAGGTGGAGTCGGGCAAGAACGCCAGCGGCCGCCGCTTCTACAAGATCAACGGCCGGTCGATACTGATCAGGGGCGGCGGCTGGTCGCCGGACATCTTCCTGCGCAAGGACCTGCGCTACCTCGAAGACAAGATCCGCTACGTCAAGGACCTCGGCCTGAACACCATCCGCGTCGAAGGCCACCTGGACACCGACGAGCTCTACGACCTGGCCGACAAGTACGGCATCCTGATGCTGCCCGGCTGGGAGTGCTGCAACAAGTGGGAGGGCTCGTTCGCCACGGCCGACTACCCCATCGCCAAGGCGTCGATGCAGGCGGAGGCCACCCGGCTGCGCAACCACCCCAGCGTGATCTCGTTCCTGATCGGCTCCGACAACCCGCCGACGGCCCAGAAGGAGACCAACTACCTCGACGCCCTGACGGCCGCCGAGTGGCCGCTGCCGATCGTCTCCGTGGCCTCGGACAAGTCCAGTCCGCAACTGGGCAACTCCGGCCTGAAGATGCCCGGCCCGTACGAGTGGGTGCCGCCGAACTACTGGTACAACAAGCGCGAAGGCGGCGCGTTCGGCTTCAACTCCGAGACCAGCGCGGGCCCGGACGTGCCGACGCTCGACTCGCTGAAGCGGATGATGACCACCGCGCAGATCAACTCGCTCTGGCAGAGCCCGAGCGCGACGCAGTATCACCGCTCCCCGTCGAGCACGTTCAACAACCTGACGATCTACCACAACGCCCTCAGGGGCCGGTACGGCGTGCCGTCCAGCCTGAACGACTACGTGAAGAAGGCGCAGCTCGCCCAGTACGAGGCGGTCCGCGCGCAGTTCGAGGCCTACGGCCGCAACTTCACCGACTCCAGCAACCCCTCGACCGGCGTCATCTACTGGATGCTCAACAGCGGCTGGTCGTCGCTGCACTGGCAGCTGTTCGACTACTACCTCGACCAGGGCGGCTCCTACTGGGGCGCGCGTGAGGCGAACAAGCCGCTGCATGTGCAGTACTCCTACGACAACAAGTCCGTCGTCGTGGTCAACTCGGGCACCTCGGCCGCCTCGGGCCTGACGGTCAAGACGGACGTGTTCAACATGGACGGCACCTCGAAGTACACCAACACGGCCACCGTCACCGCCCCCGCCGACGGCGGCAAGGCCACCGCGGTCACCGTGCCGTCGATCAGCGGCCTGTCCACGACCTACCTCGTACGGCTGAGCCTGCTGCGCGGCGGCGAGGAGATCGACCGCAACGTGTACGCGCTGTCCACCGCGAGCGACGTCATCGACTGGGACAACAACGACTGGTACTACGTGCCGACCACCAGCTACGCCAACCTGACCGGGCTCAACGGCCTGGCTCAGGCCCCGATCACCGCCACCGCCACCTCACCGTCCCCGGGGAACGTGAGTGTGACGATCAAGAACACCGGCACGGGCGCGATCCCCGCGTTCATGCTCGACGCGCACGTCGTGGACGCGGCCGGCAAGCCGGTGCTGCCGATCCAGTGGTCGGACAACGCCATCAGCCTGTGGCCGGGCGAGTCCAAGACGCTGACCGCCACGTTCCGCGCCTCGGACCTGAGCGGCGCGGCGAGCGTCAGGGTCTCCGGCTGGAACACCGCCACGCTCACCGTCCCGGCCGGCCCGACCGGCCCGCCCGACACCGAGCAGCCCAGCGTGCCGGGCAACCTGCACAGCACCGCCAAGACGTCCTCAAGCGTCTCGCTGGCCTGGGACGCCTCGACCGACAACACCGGAGTGACCGGCTACGACGTCTACAACGGCACGACCCTGGCCACCACCGTCACCGGCACGACGGCGACGGTCTCGGGCCTGGCGGCCGCCACGGCGTACACCTTCACGGTCAAGGCCCGCGACGCGGCCGGTAACGCCTCGGACGCCTCGAACGCGGTCACCGAGACCACCGGCAGCGGCCCGGTCGTCTACCAGGCCGAGGACGCGACGATCTCCCAGGGCGTGGTGGAGTCGAACCACGACGGCTACACGGGCACCGGGTTCGTGAACTACGACAACCTGACCGGCAGCTACGTCGAGTGGACGGTCAACGCCCCCGTGGCGGGACCGGTCACTCTGGAGCTGCGCTACGCCAACGGCACGACGGTGAACCGGCCGATGACCATCACGGTCAACGGCGGCGCCGCCGTGACCCGCGACTTCAACGCCACCGGCAACTGGGACACCTGGCAGACCTCCACCCTCACCGTCAACCTCGCGCAAGGAGTCAACAAGATCAGAGCCACCGCCACGACGGCCAACGGCGGCCCGAACGCCGATCGGATCTCGATAGGCTGAGCTCATGATTCGCCACGTCGTGCTGTTCACCTGGACCGAGGACGCCACCGAGGAGCAGAAGGCCACGGTGGCCACCGAGTTGCGGAAACTGCCGGGGATCATCCCGGAGATCCGCGCGTACACGGCGGACACCGACGCGGGCATCAACCAGGGCAACCACGAGTTCGCGGTGGTCGCCGACTTCGACAACGTCGACGACTACCTGGTGTACCGCGATCACCCTCAGCACCAGAAGGTGATCGCGGAGCACATCAAGCCCATCATCGCGAGCCGAGCCGCCGTTCAGCTTTCTCTGTAGGCTGCTCGTCGGTCCACCCCAGCCGCTCGACCAGCAACGACTCGAACGTCTGGCCGATCGGGAACGTGGCCTGCTTGCCGTCCGACCGGAGCATCTCGCTCTGCACGGCCAGCAGGTCACCGCTGTCCCGGTCGATGATGATCTGCTGCTGCAGAGGGTCGCCGAGGAGCAGCGCGACCCCCGCGCGTCCCTCGTCGTCCTTGACTCCGTCGGCCACCTTCACGTGCGGCAGCCCGGCGAGCATCCGATAGACCGCCGCCCGCGTGCCCGGAGTGCTCGGAACGTCGAGGAGCAGCCACCTGCTTGCCGCCCAGAGCCAGGCCTCCTGAGTGTCGCGGCCGTCCGCGGGATACTGCTTCAGCAGCTCGGCCTTGAGCGCTTTGGCGTCGGTCGGCAGTTGCCCCACGGGCTTCAGCTTTTTCGGGTCAAAGGGGGTGAAGAACACCCGGCCGAGCGTGCAACCGCGCGTTGAATTGCAGAGCCGCAACGAGCCGGCCTCCTTCCACGCCCGCTTGTCGGCCGGCGTGAGCGGCACGCTGGTCACAGGCTTCAACTCGAGCCGGGTCTCCCCTTTCCGACTCACCCACAGCACCTCGCCGGTCCGCTGCTCGACGACATAAGCGGGCTTCGCCTTGCCGACCTGCCGCGACACCTGCCGCACCTCCCGCCGCCACCAGGCGCCCGTGCCCGGGGGCTGCGCGGCCAGCCGGTCCGCCGCCGCCGCGAGCACCGCGGGCACGTTCGAGGTGGCGGCCGTGTCGACCTCGCTCCCGCCCAGCCTCGGCACCACCACGAACCCGCCGACCAGCACCACGGTCACGGCCGCCGCCGCGAGCGTCACCCGGGACCAGCCGGGCACCCGCCGGCGCGGGGGGCGGCCCATGAGCTGTGCCCGGATCCCCATCGTCCTGGCCGGATCGGCGGGCGGCACGTCCGGCATCACATCGTCGATGAGCTGGAACTCCTTCATCGCACCTCAACTCCCAGCGCGTCACGCAGCTTGGTCCTGGCCCGGCTCAGCCGGGAGGCGACGGTGCCGTTGGCGATGCCGAGCGCCGCCGCCACGTCGTCGTAGGTCAGCTCGCCGTAGGCGACGAGCAGCAGCACATCGCGCTCACCGCGCGACAGTCCGGCCAGCGCGGCCGAGAGTTTCTGTACGGTCACTCCGGCGGTGACCCGATCGGCGACCCGCTGGTCATGGCCGCCCTCGTCCGGCGGCGGGCCCGATCTGGCCAGCGCTCGGTAATGCCGGAGCTCGGCCCGCCGATGCTTGCCGATGAGGTTGGTGGCGATGCCGTACAGCCATGGCCTGATGCCGCCCTTGGCGGCGTCGAAGCTGTCGCGACGGCGGAACGCGGCGAGGAAGGTCTCGGCGGCGAGGTCCTCGGCGATGTCGAGGTCGAGGCGGCGGCCGATGTAGCGCCGGATCTCCTCGTAGTGCGCGTCGAAGACCGTGGCGAACCGCTCGGGATCGGCCACCGCTCCTTCAGGAGATGTGATCATGCAAGGGTCTCCCTTGCCGGGGAACAGGGACACCTGTGATTACCCGTTCCCGGGAGACCCTTCCATCAGATCGCCAAGCAACCCAAACGCCTGTTGACCGTGGCCGCACCCAAGCCCGCGACCTGCTGTCCCGCAAGATTCGTTAGATCGGCGACCTGAAATGAGAGCACTGCTCTTGACTCGGTCGCCAGTTTGAGAGAGCATTGATCTCGTAAGAGAGCAGCGCATCAAACGGAGGACATCATGGGCAAGCACGTCATCGCCGGAGCTGGACAAGTCGGCAAGCACCTCGCCGGGCACCTGCTCGCCCAGGGCCACCAGGTCGTCGTGATCACCAGGTCAGGCAAGGGCCCAGCCGGCGTCGAGTCCGTCGCGGCCGATCTCACCGACCGCGACCGGCTCACCCGGATCGTCAAGGGCGCTGACGCCCTCCACAACTGCGCGGGCCCCGCCTACCCCCGCTGGGCCCAGGACTGGCCGCCGCTGGCCTCCGCGTTGCTGGCCGCCGCCGAGGCCACCGGCGCGGTGCTCGTCACCGCTGGCAACCTCTACGCCTACGGACCCGTGACCAGGCCGATGGTCGAGGATCTCCCCCTCGCCGCCCCCGGCGTCAAGGGCCGTGTCCGCGCCAAGATGTGGACCGACGCGCTGGCCGCGCACCAGGCCGGCCGGGCCCGCGTCACCGAGATCCGTAGTTCCGACTACTTCGGCCCGGGCGCCAGCGACCAGACCCCCGTCGGCACCCGTTTCGTGCCTTCGCTGCTCGCCGGCAAGAGCACCTCTTTCCTCGGCGACCCCGACCAGCCCCACTCGTGGACCTACCTGCCCGACGTGGCCGCCGCGATGGCCATCGCCGCCACCGACGAGCGCGCCTGGGGCCGCGCCTGGCACACTCCCAACAACGCCGCGCTATCGGCCCGCGCGTTGGCCGGGCGGCTGTGCGAACTCGCCGGAGCGCCCGCACCGCGCCTCAACCGCCCCCCGGCGCCGATCCTGCTCGCACTCGAGCTGATCAACCCCGTGATCCGTGAGCTGAAAGAGACGCGCTACCAGTTCGACCGCCCGTTCGTCGTCGACTCCTCGGCGTTCGAGAACACCTTCGGCATGACCGCCACTCCGCTCGATGTCGCCCTCAAGGCCACCATCGCCGCGGCGTCGAACTAGCCTTCCGGCGGGTTGTTCTCGCGGTGCATCAGCTGGTGGTCAGAGGTGCGGCCTCGCTTCGAGTCCAGCACGATGCTCAGGACCACGCCCACCCCGCCGACGATCATGAAGATGACGCCGATCGTGTCCATGTGCACGCTCTGACCGAACACGTCCGGCTCGATGGCGAATCGCAGGATGGCGCCGAGCGTGAGGAAGAAGATGCTGACCCCGACACCCATGACGACCTCCAGGACGGCAAAGAACGCGTACGCCCTCGGTCATACCCGGGTATGGGTGATCACACTCAGGCGAGACAGGACAGTGGCTTCCCGTCGTTGTACGTGATCATGTCGACGACGGCGGCGACGAGGTCGATCGTGCCGCCACGGGGCAGTCCGTCCAGCTCGGCGTAGGCGCGGTGCAGGTTGCCGACGATGCGCTCGGCGTCCAGGAGCTCGCCCCACTCGCCCAGATCGGTCTCGCGGGCCGCCTCCAGGGGAGTCAGCCCCGCCGCCCGGCCGCGTTCGGCGGTCGCCAGCACGAACTCCAGGTAGCCCCGCACCGGCTCGAAGACCTCAGGCCCGCACACGTCGCCGTGGCCGGGCACGACCGTCTCCGCACCCAGCTCCCTGAGCTGGGCAAGCGCCTCGATCGCGCCCGTCACCGACCCCATCAGCACGAATGGCGTGCCGCCGTTGAAGGCCAGGTCACCCGCGAACAGCAGCCGCCGCTCCGGGATCCAGACATAGGAGTCGTTGGTCGTGTGCGCGGCGAAGCCGACGTGCCGCACCTCGCAGCGCAGGTCGTCGGAGTAGACCGTGACCCCGTCGGTGTAGGTGAGGAACGGCGCCACCGCCTCCAGATCGCCCCACTCCACGTCGGGCGACCAGGCGAACGTCCGGTAGTCGGGGATGCCCTCGGCCAGGATCAGCTCACGGGTCCGCTCGTGGGCGACGATGGTGGCCTCGGGGAAGAGGTAGTTGCCGAAGGTGTGGTCGCCGTGGTGGTGGGTGTTAATCAGCGTGGTGATCGGCCGGTCGGTGACCTCGGCGATGGCCCGCCGGTACGCCCGGGTGCGGCGCTCGGTCGAGCAGGCGTCGATCGAGATCACGCCGCGCCGCCCGGCCAGGAAGCCGGTGTTGTTGATCCACCAGCTGCCGTCGGGCTGGATGTAGGCGAAGACGCCCGCCGAGACCTCTTCGACGCGAGGCGGGGCCAGCGGGTGATCGTGGGTGGACGCGCTCATGCCGCGAACGTACCCCGTGCGGGGCGTACGGACTGTGCGTTTCTCAGCAGAACGCCCGCTTCACCGGGAAGCGGGCGTTCAGCGGGAGGCGGCTGGTCTGTTCGGGCCTAGAAGGCGTCCTCCGGCAGGTCCATCAGGTCCTGGCCGGTGGCGGTGAGCACCCGGCGCTCGGTGGCCAGGCGGGGCAGCACGGTCGTCGCGAAGAACGAGGCGGCGGCGACCTTGCCCTGGTAGAAGGCGTCCTCGCCGTCGGCGAGCCGGGTCAGCGCGATCTCGGCCTGGCGCAGCAGTAGCCAGCCGATCACCAGGTCGCCCAGGGCGAGCAGCAGCCTGGTCGTGTTGAGCCCGACCTTGTAGACCTCGCTCGGCGTCTCCAGCGCGCCCAGCGCCCAGCCGGCCATCGTGTCGCCCATGACCTTGATGTCGGCGGCGGCCTCGGCGAGCAGCTTGCGCTCCTCCTTGAGGCGGCCGTTGCCGGCGTCGGAGGAGGCGAAGGCGTTGATCTCGGCCAGCAGCGAACCGATCGCGGCGCCCTGGTTGCGCAGGATCTTGCGGAAGAACAGGTCCAGGCCCTGGATCGCGGTGGTGCCCTCGTACAGGGAGTCGATCTTGGCGTCGCGGATGTACTGCTCGATCGGGTAGTCCTGCAGGTAGCCCGAGCCGCCGAGCGTCTGCAGTGACCGGGCGAGCAGCTCGTACGACCGCTCGGAGCCGACACCCTTGACCAGGGGCAGCAGCAGGTCGTTCATGTCGCGCGCGTGCCGGTCGCCGGGGTTCATCTGGATGGTGTCCTGGAAGGTGGCCGTGTAGAGCACCAGCGCGCGCATGCCCTCGACGTACGACTTCTGCAGCATCAGCTCGCGGCGTACGTCCGGGTGATGCGTGATCGGCACCCGAGGCGCGGACTTGTCGGCCATCCGGGTCAGATCGGCGCCCTGGGCGCGGCTCTTGGCGTACTCCAGGGCGTTCAGGTAGCCGGTGGACAGCGTGGCGATGGCCTTGGTGCCGACCATCATGCGGGCGTGCTCGATCACCATGAACATCTGCCTGATGCCCTCGTGCACGTCGCCGACCAGCCAGCCGATGGCCGGGTGCTTGTCGCCGAAGGTGAGCTCGCAGGTCGTGGAGACCTTCAGGCCCATCTTCTTCTCCACGTTGGTGACGTAGGCGCCGTTGCGCTCGCCCAGCTCACCCGTCTCCAGGTCCACGTGGAACTTGGGCACCAGGAACATCGACAGGCCCTTGGTGCCCGGTCCGTGCCCCTCGGGGCGGGCCAGCACCAGGTGGAAGATGTTCTCGGACATGTCGTGCTCGGCGCTGGTGATGAAGCGCTTGACGCCCTCGATGTGCCAGGTCCCGTCGGGCTGCCGGATCGCCTTGGCCCGGCCCGCGCCGACGTCGGAGCCCGCGTCGGGCTCGGTCAGCACCATGGTGGCGCCCCAGTCGCGCTCGATGGCCAGCTCGGCGAAGCGCTTCTGCTCTTCGGTGCCGACTTCCCACAGCGTGTAGGCGAAGTTGGGCCCGGCGGCGTACATGTAGAGGGCCGGGTTCGCGCCGAGGACCATCTCGGCCGTGGCCCAGGCCAGGCTCCGGGGGATGCCGGGGCCGCCCAGCTCACGCGGCAGGTCGAGATGCGCCCAGCCACCGTCGACCAGCGCCCGGAACGACTTCTTGACACCCTCGGGCACGGTGACCGAGCTCGTGGCGGCGTCGAAGACCGGCGGGTGGCGGTCGCCCTCCTCGAAGGAGTCCGCGAGCACACCGGTGGCCAGTCTGTTGACCTCTTCCAGAATGCCGCGGGCCACCGATTCGTCGATGTCGGCATACGGCCCGGTGCCGAGGATCTCGCGTCGCCCGAACACCTCGAAGAGGTTGAACTCCAGGTCACGGACGTTGCTCTTGTAGTGGCCCATGAGTGTCGATCTCCTTGAACCGGGGGCGTTATGTACTGGCCAGTAACCTTACTCGAAATGCTACCCGCGAGTAACCGTGAATATGCGTGGCATGCTCATCTCCATGGACGCCGAAGAACTCGCCACCCGCTGGCGAGAGCGACTGGACTCCTGGGCCATCCCCGCCGAGATCATGGCCAAGGCGCCGGTTGATCCGTGGGGTCATCACCCGGCGCGCTTCGCCACGCGCACCGACAGGGCGCTCGCCGAGCCCGACGACGGGCCGACCGCGACGCACCTCATCGAGGCGCTGGACGAGGGCGCCACCCTGCTCGACGTCGGCGCGGGCACCGGCGCCGCGTCACTGCCGCTGCACGACCGGTTCTCCATGCTGTACGCGGTCGACACCTCCGCCGCGATGCTCGACGAGCTCACCCTCAGGGCGGACAAGCTCGGCGTCCCGCTCACCACGATCGAAGGCCGCTGGCCCGACGTGGCGGAGCAGGTGCCGGTCGTCGACGTGGTGGTCTGCGCCCATGTCGTCTACAACGTGCCCGACCTGGCCGACTTCCTCCGCGCGCTGAACGACCACGCCAGGCGCCGCGTCGTCATCGAACTCCCGCACCGCCACCCCATGAGCTGGATGGCCCCGCTGTGGCAGCACTTCCACAACGTGGACCGCCCGGTCCGGCCGGTCGCCGAGGACTGCGTGGCACTGGCGGCCGCGCTCGGCTACCCCGTACGGGTCGAGGAGCGGGAGGCGCCGCTGGACCGGTTCAACTCCCTGGAAGACCTGGCCGACAGCGTCTGCCAGCGCGCCTGCCTCGACCCCGCGCGCTCGGCGGAGGTCGGCGCGACGGCCCTGGAGCTCGGCATGTGGCCGCTCCCACGGGAGCGCTGGACCACGATCTGGTGGGACTGACCAGCAGAGCGCTGAGTCACTATCTGGTGGACTGGCCAGCTTGTCAGAATGATGTTCTATCGGGGACGCTGTCCGGATGAAGGCAGTCGTCTGCACCGCGTTCGGCAAGCCGGTCGAGCTCGTCGAGCGGCCCGATCCCGTCGCGGGACCCGGCCAGGTGGTGGTCGAGGTCGAGGCGGCCGGGGTCAACTACGTCGACGGGCTGATGGTCGGCGGCACCTACCAGCTCAAGCCACAGCTGCCCTTCACTCCGGGGTACGAGGTGGCCGGGCGGCTGGCCGACGGCAGCAGGGTCCTCGCCATCACCGGGCTCGGCGGCTACGCCACACATGTCGTCATTTCGGAGGAGCAGGCCGTACCCCTGCCGGCGGGCCTCGATCCGGGGACCGCGGCGGCGTTCGCGCAGAGCTATTGCACGGCCATGTACGCGCTCAGGGAGCGCGCCCGGCTGCGGCACGGTGAGCGGGTGCTGGTGCTCGGCGCGGGCGGCGGGGTGGACCCGGTGGGGGCGAACTGTCGGAGGAGGCGCTGCGCTCGCTGCGCGAGGGCGGGCGGCTCCTGGTCGTCGGCTTCGCCGGGGGCGGCATCCCGCGGTTGCCCGCCAACCAGGTGCTGCTGCGTAATCGGGCGGTGGTGGGAGTGGATTGGGGCGCGTGGTCGATGAGCCACGCGGCCGCCAACCGGCTGATGCTCCAGGAGCTGCTCACGATGCCCGGGATCGACCCGGCACCACCGCGGGCCAGGCCCCTGGAGGAGGCCGGGCGGGCCATGGACGACCTGATCAACCGCCGGGTCACTGGGAAGATCGTGCTCGTCCCTGCCTCGTGAGCGTCAGGACGCCGGCGATCACATAGACCAGGGCGCCATGCCAGACCGACTGGAACGCCGAGCCGAACACCCCCTCCCCGTCGAGTACGAGCTGCACCGGGTAGTCCAGGACCGCCGTGATGGCGGCCGGCAGCAGCGCGAACCTCCACGGGTGCTTCAGCGCCCACAGACGCGCCTGGCGCGTGACCCGGTCGCCCTCGTGTGGCTTGGACACCGCGCCGATGGCGGCGACCAGCGCGAACACGCTGATCCCCAGGCCGAGCGACCACACCAGGCCGGCGGAGTCGGTAAGCACACCCAGCCCGAAACTGACCGCGGCAGTCGCGCCACCGCTGACGGCGGCGGTCTTCCAAGGGGCGCCACGCAGAGCGGCGCCGGACAGCGAGACCTCATCGCGTCGACTGATTTCGTTCATGTCCCCAGAGTGCCTTTCGACACCCCTTTATCGCATCGGGGACCTACCCTGAGCCCTCCCTGACTTGTCGGGCATGATTCGGGCATGGACGAAACCTGGATTATCCGCCCGGCCCGTGCCGACGACGTGCCCGCCGTCGTGGCGATGCTGGCCGACGACCCGCTCGGCGCCAAGCGCGAGGGAGACCCGGCCGACGAGCGGTATCTGGCGGCCTTCGCCCGGATCGACGCCAACCCCTACGACGAGCTGATCGTCGCCGAGCGCGGCGGCAAGGTCCTCGGGACCATGCAGCTCACCTACCTGGCCGGGCTCTCGCGGCTCGGGGCCGAGCGCTGTCAGATCGAGGCCGTCAGGGTCGACGCCTCCACTCGGGGTCAGGGTCTGGGCCGCGAGATGATGCGGTGGGCGATCGACCGGGCGCGGGTTCGGGGTTGTGCGATCGTCCAGCTCACCTCGGACAAGTCGCGCACCGACGCGCACCGGTTCTACGACTCGCTTGGCTTCGACGCCTCGCACGAGGGTTACAAGCTGTCGCTGTCGCCCAGCTGATCGATCATCCACCTGCACCACTCGGCGCGGTGCCGCTCGTATCCCAGACCGCACCGCAGCGTCGCGTAGTTGCCGAAGCGCGGATCGCCGAACGGCGGTGGGCCGCCGAACGCCGCCTCCTCCCGTTCGTACTCGGCCAGCCGCGCCTCGTGCGCGGCCAGCTGGTCGGCGAACATCCGCCTGACCAGCCCCGCCTCGGCCAGCCACGCCGCGTACGTCTTGAGCACCAGCTCATCCCGCTCCGGCCGCTCCTTCGGCGGCCGGGTCACCCACCCGCGCAGCTCCGCGGAGCCCTCGTCCGTCAGGTGGTAGACCTTCTTGTCCTGCGGCCCCGGCCCGTGTTCGGCCTCGTAGCCGACCAGGGCGGCGGCCCGCAGCTTCTGCAGCTCGGCGTGGATCTGGCTGTGTCCGGCGGTCCAGAAGAAGCCGATGGGCCGCCGCATGGCCGCGGCGATGTCGTATCCGGTGCGGTCGCCGCGAGCCAGCACGGCGAGGATCGCGAATCCCAGCGTTGAGGTCATGGTGCCGCCAAGGGTATTGTCCCCATCAACTATGTCACTTCAGACATAGTGTGGTGAAGGGGCGGCGATGCGCGCGATCATCGGTTCGATCGGGCTTGTTCTGACACTGACCGCCTGCGGAGGCGCGGTCAGCACCACGACCGCGCCCGCCACTCCGCCTACACCGGCGGCGAAGGTCACCACCCCCAACGTCTCCGGCCCCAACGTCTCGGGCTGCTTCACCAGCGCGGACGGCAAGATCTTCACCTACGGCGACGACCTGCCCGGTGTCATCACCGGCAAGGGCGCGGTCGGCGTGGTGATCACGTACGAGCGCAACGGCAACGTCTGCACCTGGCGCCCGCTCTCCGACCGCCTGGTCGCGGCCGGCTACCGCGTCCTGCTGTACGCCAGGAAGAGCGCCGAATACCCCGACGAGGTGACGGTCGCCATGGCCAAGCGCCTGTCCAAGGAGAAGGGCGTGCGGCGCCTGTTCCTGGTCGGCGGCTCCATAGGCGCGACCGCCTCCGTCCCGGCGGCCGAGCGGCTGGGCTCCCGGGTGGCCGGGGTGGTCGCCCTGTCCGGCGCGGTCGCCGAGGGCGAGGCGGCCAAGCTGACGGTCCCGCTGCTCCAGATCGGCAGCGAGAACGACGCGTACGGCGGCGCCAAGGACCTCCAGCGCACCCACGACGCCGCCACCAAGGCCCCCGACAACGAGCTCCACGTCATCAAGGGCGAGAGCCTGCACGCCTCAGCGCTGTTCGGCAGCCCTCACGGCCCCGAGGTGCTCGACCGGATCATCGCTTTCATGGATCGGCACAAGGGCTGACCTCGACCAGGTTGTCATGGTAGCCCGGACCCCTGCCCATGTCGGCGTCGCGTTCGGCCACGACCGCGTTGGCGTTCGCGCCGCCGGGGCTGTGCTTGGGCCAGCGGCCCTTGGGCGAGGCCACCACGCCACGTGCCACCCGGTCGCTCACCTCGACGTCGGCCAGGAACTCGCCGCTCGCGTTGTGCACCCGCACCCGCTGCCCGCTCACCAGCCCGCGCGCCTCGGCGTCGGCCGGGTTGACCAGCACCACGGGCTCCTTGGCCCGGCGCCTGAGCTCCGGGTTGTTGCCGAAGATCGTGTTGAGGAAGGTGTGCGCCGCCGGCGTCACCAGGGTCAGCGGGTACGGCGAGTCGCCGGCCGTACGCACGGAATGAGGTTGGACGTACGCCTTGCCGCGCGGAGGGAAGCGGAGCCGGCCCGAGGCGGTGGGGAAGCCGTCGGCGAAGGGGGTGAACGGCTGGGGATAGTTCATCCGCACCCATCCCTCCTTGCGCAGCCGGTCCAGCGTGACGCCCTCCAGCGACGGGTGGCCGCTGCTCAGCAGCTGCTCGGCCAGCTCCAGATCGGAGTGGAACAGCGACGGCTCCGTCATCCCCATGTGGGCGGCCAGGCGGCGGAACGTCTCGGTGGTGGGCAGGCACTCGCCCGGCGGCGCCACGGCGGGCTCGTTCCAGAGCAGGTAGAGGTGGCCGTACCCGGCGTGCAGATCCATGTGCTCGGTCTGCATGGTCGCGGGGAGCACGATGTCGGCGTAGTCGACCGTGTCGGTGGGGAACTGCTCCATGACCACGGTGAACAAATCCTCGCGGAGCAGCTGTCGCCGGATCCGGTTGGCGTCGGGGGTCGAGCCGACCGGGTTGGCGGCGTACACCCAGAGGCACTTCACCGAGTCCAGCTCGGAGGCCAGCCGGGTCATGGTCAGCGTACGGACCGGCTTGGCCAGCAGGTCGTCGCGCTTGTCGATGTCGAGATGCACGTGGCCGCTGGTGGAGTAGGCCACGCCGCCGCCCGGGTGGCGCCAGTCGCCGGTCACGCCGGGGATCGCGGCGATCGTCCGCAGCGCGGTGCCGCCGCCGGCGTGCCGCTGGATGCCCATCGTGGTCCGGATCGCGGTCGGCCGGGTGTGCGCGAGCCGTGTGCCCAGCTCGCGGATGTCGGCGGCCGGGATGCCGGTGATCTCGGCGGCCCGCTCGACGGGGTAGGCCAGGATCTCCTCACGGAAGGACTCCCAGCCCTGGGTGTGCTCGGCGAGGAACTCCTCGTCCTGGGCGCCCTCGGCGAGCACCACGTTCAGCAGGGCCAGCGCGAGCACGGCGTCGGTGCCCGGCCGGATCGCCAGATGCCGGTCCGCCTGGTCGGCGGTCCTGGTGCGGATCGGGTCGATGGCCACCACGTACGCGCCGGCCGCGCGAGCGTCCTGGACGAACTTCCACAGGTGGTGCCCGCTGGTCAGCGTGTTCGTGCCCCACAGCAGGATCAGCCTGGACAGCGCGAGGTCCTCGGGGTCCATGCCGGCGGGCGTGCCGTTGGTCAGGCTCAACCCGGCCCCGCCGGCCGTGGCGCAGATGTTCAGCCAGTGCTTGGAGGCGCCCAGCATGTTCCAGAACCGGCGCCCGGCGACGCCCTCGCAGCCCTGGATGTAGCCGAGCGAGCCCGTCCCCACGTACGGCCAGATGGCCTCGCCGCCGTGCTCGTCGATGATGTTCCGCAGCCTGAAGGCGATCTCGTCGAACGCCTCCTCCCAGGAGATGCGCTCGAGCTCGCCCGACCCTTTGGGCCCGGTACGGCGCAGTGGGTAAAGGATGCGGTCGTCGGCCTGGGTATGCTCCAGATATCGGTTGACCTTCACGCAGAGCGCGCCCCGGGTGTAAGGCTGCTCCGGGTTGCCGCGCATCTTCACGGGCTTGCCGTCTTCGACCGTGACGATCCAAGAGCAGGTATCAGGGCAGTCCAAAGGACATGCCCCCAAAACTCGCAACTCACCCGACATGCGACACAGCTTACGTGTCGCCCGCCAGGCATTTAGGGGAGCCACGACATGCCCCGACGCGCGGTAGAAATCAAGGGTGAAGGATTGAAGGGGCCTAAAGATCGTACGGTCGGTCGGGAAGGTGCAGAATCTCTGTCGGTGGCCGAAATCAGGGAACGTGATGACGCGGAGGACCTCGCGGAGGGGGATCCAGCCGTGGCTGAAGCGCGCGCTGAAACGGACGTCTATGTAGTCGAGCCGCTGCTGCCCCAGCGCCTGCGCCGGCCCTCCGACCTGCTGCGCTTCCTCACCACGCTGCTCGTGCTGGCCGCGGTCGTTCTCATCGCCCTGGTCGCCAAGCAGACGCTCAACGGGCTCGAAGCGGACGTCAAAGAAGGCACCACCCTCGTCCCCGATCTGCTCAGCCGCGTGGCGTCGTTCCTGGGCGGCGCGGCCGTGCTCATCGTGCCGGTGGCCTTCGCCGTCGAGCGCGTCTTCCACCGCGACGGTCTGCGGGTGGCCGAGGGCCTGATCGCCGCGATCATCGGCATGGTCGGCTCCTTCCTGCTCGGCCAGTGGCTGATCGGCGGCAGCGTCGAGGACCTGCGCATGCTGCTGACCGGCGGGCGCTCCATCGAGCCGCTCAACACGCTGCTCACCTCGGTGGTCGCCTACGCCACCGCCGTACGCATCTCGCGCCGCCCCACCTGGCGCATGCTCATGTGGACGGTGATCGCGCTCGACATCTTCGCGCTCTTCTCCGCCAGGCAGATCACGCTGCCGGGCGCGATCGTGCCCGTCCTGGTCGGCATGGCCGTGGGCTACGGCACCCTGTACGGCGTGGGCAGCCCCAACACCCGGCCGCCCGGCAACGCGGTCATCGCCGCGCTCCGCAAGCTCTCCTTCTCTCCGCAAACGGCCCGCCGCATCGAGGATGACCACCAGGGCAGCCGCCGCTACGCCATCGGGCTCAAGGACGGCAGCAGCCTCGACGTCACCGTGCTCGACCGCGACCGGCAGGTCGCCGGCCTGCCGTACCGGCTCTGGCGGCGGATCCGGCTCAACTCGGAGACCAGGCGCCGGGCGATCAGGTCGCTCCGCGCCGAGCTGGAGCGCGAGGCGCTCATGGCCTACGCCGCGCAGGCGGCGGGCGCGAGCACCCCGCGCCTGCTCGGCACCAGCGAGATCGGCACCGAGGCCGCGCTGCTCGCCTACGAGCACCTCGAAACCCGCCCGCTCGACGACGTGCCCGACGCCGACATCGACAACGCCCTGCTCGCCCAGATCTGGGAGCAGGTCGCGCTGCTGCAGATCCAGCGGCTCGCCCACCGGCGGCTGACCGGCGACAGCATCCACCTCGACCGGGCCGGCCGGGTCGTGCTCACCGACGCCCGCAGCGGCGAGATCGCGGCCGGCGACCTGCTGCTCCGGCTCGACGTCGCGCAGCTGCTCACCTATCTGGCACTGCGCGTCGGCGCCGAGCGCTCCGTGCGGGCCGCCGCCGCCGTCATGGGGTCCGACACGCTGGCCGCCGCGATGCCGCTGCTCCAGCGCATCGCCCTCACCCGCGAGACCCGCGCGGCGCTGTCGAAGGACAAGGGCGTGCTCGGCGAGCTGCGCGAGCACATCGTGGCGCTCAAACCGCAGGGCAAGGTCGAGGAGATCCGGCTGGAGCGGTTCCGGCCGCGCACGCTGGTCACGATGATCGCCAGCACGCTGGCCGCGTACTTCCTGCTGTCGCAGCTCAGCCAGGTCAACGTCGTGCACGTGGTGACCACCGCCAACTGGGCCTGGTCGGTGCTGGCGCTGGCCGCCTCGTTCGTCAGTTTCGTGGCCGCCGCGCTGATGCTCAGGGGCTTCGTACCCGAGCATCTACCGCTCTGGCGCACGGTCCTGGTCCAGTTCGCGGCCTCGTTCGTCAAGCTCGTCACGCCCGCCGCCGTCGGCGGCGTCGCGATCAACACGCGTTACCTGCAGAAGCGCGGCATCTCGCCCGCGCTCGCGGTGGCCAGCGTGGGCGCCTCGCAGCTCAGCATGATGGTCTTCCACATCGCGCTGCTGCTGCTGTTCGCCTACATCACCGGGTCCAACACCGCCACCGCGTTCAGCCCGTCGCGTGGGCTGGTCGTGGTGATGCTGGCGGTCGCGGTGTTGGTCGTGGTGCTGTTCGGGGTGCCGCCGCTGCGCCGGTTCATCACCGGGCGGATGCACAAGCTGTTCGCCAACGTGCTGCCCAGGCTGCTCGACGTGCTGCAGTCGCCGCGCAAGATGATCGAGGCCTGCGTCGGCACCCTGATGATCACGATCGCGTTCGTCGTCTGCCTCGACGCCTGCGTCGAGGCCTTCGGCGGCGACATCAGCTTCACCGCCGTCGCCGTCGTCTACCTCACGGCCAACGCGATCGGCTCGGCCGCGCCCACACCTGGTGGTCTGGGCGCGGTCGAGGCGTCGCTCACCGTGGGCCTGACCGTGGCCGGGCTGCCCGCCGAGCTGGCCACGTCGGCCGTCCTGCTGCACCGGCTGCTCACATTCTGGCTGCCGGTGCTGCCCGGCTGGGCGGCCTTCACCTACCTCCAGCGGCACGAAGCTCTATGACCTTGTCGATGGCCTCGAGCTCGTCCTGAGTGAACGCCGGGCCGTCGACGCAGGCCACGTTGTCCTCCAGCTGCTTCACGCTGCTCGCGCCGATCAGCACGCTGGTCACCCGCGAGTCCCTGATCGCCCACGACAGCGCCATCTGCGCCAGCGACTGGCCGCGCGTCTTGGCGATCTCGTTGAGGTCGCGCGCGAGGTCGCGGTCGATCCGGTCGGCGCTCAGGAACCGGCTGGTCGCCGCCCGCGAGTCGTCGGGGACGCCGTCGAGGTAGCGGTCGGTCAGCAGCCCCTGGGCGAGCGGTGAGTAGACGATGCACCCCATGCCCGCCTCCTCCAGCACGTCGAGCAGCCCGTCCTCGATCCAGCGGTTGATCATCGAGTAGGACGGCTGGTGGATGAGCAGCGGCGTGCCCAGCCCCCGCATGATCCGCGCGGCCTGCGCCGTCTGCTCGGCGGAGTAGTTGGAGATCCCCGCGTACAGCGCCTTGCCCGAGCGCACCGCCCGGTCCAGCGCGCCCATCGTCTCCTCCAGCGGCGTCTCGGGATCAGGCCGGTGGCTGTAGAAGATGTCGACGTAGTCGAGCCCCATCCGCTCCAGCGACTGGTCGAGGCTGGCGAGCACGTATTTGCGTGAACCCCATTCGCCGTACGGCCCCGGCCACATGTCGTAGCCGGCCTTGGTGGAGATGACCAGCTCGTCCCGGTAGCGGGTGAAGTCCTGGCGGAAGATCCCGCCGAAGTTGCGCTCCGCCGAGCCGTACGGCACGCCGTAGTTGTTGGCCAGGTCGAAGTGCGTGACGCCCAGGTCGAACGCCCGCCGCAGGATCGCCCGCGAGTTGTCGATCGGCCGGTTGTCGCCGAAGTTGTGCCAGAGCCCGAGCGAGACGGCAGGCAGCTTGAGGCCGCTGCGCCCGCTGCGGTTGTACGGCTGGCGCTCGTAGCGGTCGTCGTCCGGCTGGTAGGTCATGAGGTGCCTCTCTCGATGATCCAGGAGAGCGCGAAGGCCTCTTCGCGCCAAACGTCATAGCGCCCGCTCCGGCCGCCGTGACCCGCGCCCATCTCCGTCTTGAGCAGGAACGGACCGCCACCGGCCGTGGCCCGCAGCCTAGCGATCCACTTCGCGGGCTCGTGGTAGAGCACCCGGGTGTCGTTCAGGCTGGTTATCGCGAGAATCGGCGGGTACGGGCGATCGTCCACGTTCTCGTACGGTGTGTAGCTCTTCATGTAGGCGTAGACGTCGGCGTTGTGTAGGGGATCGCCCCACTCGTCCCACTCGATCACGGTCAGCGGCAGCGACGGGTCGAGGATCGTGTTGAGCGCGTCGACGAACGGCACCTCGGCCACCACGCCCGCGAACTCCTCCGGCGCCAGGTTCGTCACCGCGCCCATCAGCAGACCGCCGGCCGAGCCGCCCCTGGCGACGATCCGCTCGCTCCAGCCCGACGCCTTCAGGTGCCTGGCCGCCGCGACGAAGTCGGTGAAGGTGTTCTTCTTCCTGGTGAGCTTGCCCTCCTCGTACCAGCGACGGCCCATTTCGCCGCCGCCCCTGATGTGCGCCACGGCGAAGATGAAACCGCGGTCGAGCAGGGACAGCCTGGGGACGGAGAAACCGGGGTCGATGGAGGTCTCGTAGCTGCCGTAGCCGTACAGGACGGTGGGGGCGGGCTTGGCGGTGTCCTTGCGCTTGACCAGGGAGATCGGCACCCGGGTGCCGTCCTCGGCGGTGGCCCACTCGCGGAACTGCTCATAGTCGTCCGGGTCGTAACCACCCAGGACGGGGCGCTGCTTGAGCAGGATCAGCTCGTGGGTGGCCAGGTCATAGTCGTAGACGCTGGCCGGGGTGATCATGCTGGTGTAGGCGAGCCGGAGCCTGCCGGTGCTGAACTCCGGGTTGCCCGCCGGCCCGACGTCGTAGAGCGGCTCGGGGAACTCGATCTCGTACTCGTCGCCCCCGTACGGGAGGACGCGGATGCCGGTCAGCCCGTCGCGGCGGAAGTGGACGACGGCGTGGCCGTCGAACGCGTCGATCTCCAAGAGCCTGGTCTCGGTGCTGTGGGCGATCACCGGTGTCCAGGTGCCGGGAGCGTCGAGCGGGGCGGTGGCCAGTTCGAAGTTCTCGGCGTTCTCGTTGTGGAGCACGTAGAAGAAGTCGCCGGCGTGCTCGATGCCGTACTCGACACCGGCCTTCCTGGGCCGGACGACCTGGAACTCGCCCGTCGGGTCGGCGGCGTCGAGGATGCGCACCTCGCTGGTGATCTTGCTCCCGGCGCCGAGCACAAGGAACTTCTCGCTGCGGGTGAGCCCGATCCCGACCCAGTAGCGCTCGTCGCTCTCCTCGTAGACCAGCACGTCGTCCGGCGAGCCGAGCGTGTGCCGATAGACCTGGAAGGGACGCCAGGCGTCGTCGACGCGCGTGTAGAAGAACGCCGACCCGTCGGCCGACCAGGCGCCACCGTAGAAGACGTTCTCGATCTCGTCGTCGAGCGGCTCGCCGGTCTCCAGGCTCTTGAACCTCAGGGTGAAGCGCTCGTCACCCTTGTAGTCGGTGGAGTAGGCCAGCATCTTCCCGTCGGGCGTGATGGCGCTGGTGCCGACGGAGAAGAACGCGCTATCGCCCGCCAGCTCGTTGCCGTCGAGGATGACCTGCTCCCGGTCGAGGCGCTCGCCAGGGGTGACCGCGGGTGGGGTCTCGCCGTCGGCGGGCACGCGGCAGGAGACGGCGTACTGCTTGCCCTCCTCTGTCCGGCTGAAGTACCACCACTCGCCCTTGCGGCTCGGCACCGACAGGTCGGTCTCCTGGGTGCGGCCCTTGATCTCCTGGAAGACCTGCTCCTGGAGATCGCCGAGGTGAGCGGTCTGCTCCTGGAGGAACGCGTTCTCCGCCTCCAGGTAGGCGATCGTGTCGGGATCGTCCTTATTGGTGAGCCAGGCGTACTCGTCGATCACGGTGTCTCCGTGATGGGTGCGCTCAGTCGGTGACTTCTTCGCCAGCGGCGGTGTTTTGCTACTCACGTGGGGAGTCTATGTTCCGGGCCGTGATCGTTCTGTGGCCTCCGATCGGAGTGAAGGCGTCTCGAGTGGTCGGGGGCGCTGCTAATCTTTAGAAGTCGCCAGGTGCGGCGCAACCAACCTCCTCCACTCCGGTGGCTTTGACGTGGGTTATGTTGTGCTTGGTGACAGTCGCTTCGATTCGCTACCCGGTCTACGGGATGGTAAATTGAAGAGGCGGTCGAAATTCCAAGCAAGTCCGGTCAATTTGACACAAAAACGGACTGGTGAAAGAATAGAGACACAACGGAAAACGAAATGAACGCCTCTCGCAGGTTGGGGAGTACGCGTCCGTTTCTTGAGAACTCAACAGTGTGTTAAAAGCCAGTGCATGATGCACAACCCCG
>NZ_JBITKE010000012.1:0-341717 GCF_044460705.1 Nonomuraea sp. NPDC050022 | reverse complement strand
TCCAACTACCGGCGCAGCAGAAGGTCGCGCAAGCTGCGCTACCGCGCGCCTCGATTCCGCAACCGCACCAGGCCCAAGGGCTGGCTCGCGCCGTCTCTGCGGCACCGCCTGGACACCACCATGTCGTGGCTGGCCCGGCTGAGGCGGTGGGCACCCGTGCGCGCCATCCACGTCGAACGCGTCGCCTTCGACACCCACGCCATCTCGGCGGGCAAGCCCCTGGAAGGCATCGAATACCAGCAGGGCACACTGGCCGGATACGAGGCCCGCCAATACCTGCTGGAGAAATGGGGCCGCACCTGCGCCTACTGCGGCATGGCGGGTACGCCGTTGCAGGTCGAGCACATCCACCCCAAAGCGCGCGGCGGCTCCGACCGGATCTCCAACCTGACGTTGGCGTGCCGGCCGTGCAACCAGGCCAAGAACACCACGCCCGTCGAAGAGTTCCTGCGCAGCAAGCCCGCGCTGCTGGCGCGCATCCTCAAGCAGGCCCAGGCCCCGCTCCGAGACGCCGCAGCGGTCAACGCCACCCGCTGGGCGCTGTGGCGGGCACTGACCGCGACGACTCTGCCCGTGGCCACCGGATCGGGCGGGCGCACCAAATGGAACCGCTCCCGTACGAACGCGCCGAAGTCCCACACCCTGGACGCCCTGCACGTCGGCGAACTCGCGCAGGTGACCGGATGGCCAGACCGCATCCTGGTCGTCAAGGCCACCGGACGCGGCACCTACGGCCGAACCCGCACCGACCGGTACGGGTTCCCCCGTCTGCGACTTCCCCGAATCAAGCACGTCCACGGGTTCGCCACCGGCGACCTCGTTCGCGCCACCCTCGCCAAAGGCAAGCACGCCGGAGTCCACACCGGACGCGTCGCCGTCCGCACCACAGGCTCCTTCAACATCACCACCGCGACCGGCACCCGCCAAGGCATCAACCACAAACACATCCGCCTGCTCCAAAGAGCCGACGGCTACGGCTACACCACGAGTCAGGAGAGCACCATTGAACGGTGAACCTCAGGGCACATTCAGGCCCTTGAGGGCCCTCCCGCTCCCGATTCCTCTCCGGCTCGAACGCCGGGGTATCCACGGGTGGTTCTGATGGCCGTCTCGATCCTGGGTGTCCGGCACCACGGCCCCGGCTCGGCGCGCGCCGTGCGGGCGGAGCTCGAACGCCTCCGTCCCGACCTGATCCTCATTGAGGGACCGCCGGAGGCCGACGCGCTGGTCGCGCTCGCGCCCGAGCTCGAACCGCCGGTCGCGCTGCTCGCACACGTGCCCGGCCAGGCGTCCAGCGCGGCCTTCTGGCCGTTCGCCGGGTTCTCGCCCGAATGGCAGGCCATCCTGTACGGCACGGCGGCCGGCATCCCGGTACGGTTCTGCGACCTCCCGGCCGCCCACAGCCTGGCCGATCCGCCCAGCGCCGAAACCCGCGACGCCGACCCTCCCGACGCTCACAGCCCCGACGCCATCGCTCCTGACACCCCCGGCGCCGTCACTCCCGGCACTTCCGAGGCCGACAGCCCCGACGCCCCTGACGCTGACAGCCCTGGCGCTCGGGCCGCCAACCCTGGGCCCGGCCCTGAAGCGGTCCCCAAGTCTGGGCCCGGCCCTGAAGCGGTCCCCAAGTCTGGGCCCGGCCCTGAAGTGGATCCCAAGCCTGGGCCCGGTTCCGACCCCGAGCGTCTGCGGGTCGATCCCATCGGCACCCTGGCCGCCGCAGCCGGTTACGACGATCCCGAGCGCTGGTGGGAGGACGTCGTCGAGCACCGGGGCGACACCCCGTTCGAGGTGATCGCCGAGGCCATGGCCGCCGTCCGTGAGGGCCACGAGCCCGACGAACGTGAGGCCCGGCGCGAGGCGTACATGCGCAAGACCCTCCGCACCGCCATCAGACAGGGCCACGACCGCATCGCGGTGATCTGCGGCGCCTGGCACGTCCCCGCCCTGACCGCCCCGCTGCCTCCGGCCAAGGCCGACGACGCTCTCCTGCGTGGCCTGCCCAAGGTGAAGGCGCAGCTGACGTGGGTGCCGTGGACGTATGGGCGGCTGGCCTCGTGGAGCGGCTACGGCGCGGGCATCTCCTCGCCCGGCTGGTACCACCACCTGTTCACCGCGCCCGACCGGCCCGTGGAGCGGTGGCTGGCCGGAGCGGCGGCGGTGCTCCGCGACGAAGGGCTCGCGGTGTCGTCCGCGCACGTCATCGAGTCCGTACGCCTCGCGCACAGCCTGGCCACCCTGCGCGGACGCCCGCTGGCCGGGCTCGGCGAAGTCACCGAGGCGGCCAGGGCGGTGCTGTGCGAGGGCGACGACCTGGCGGTGGAGCTGATCCAGCGGCGCCTGGTCGTCGGCGACCGGCTCGGCCATGTCTCCGACGGCACGCCCATGGTGCCGCTCCAGCGCGACCTGCGTGAGCAGCAGCGACGGCTCAAGCTGAAGCCCGAGGCGCTGGACCGCGAGTTCGGGCTCGACCTGCGCAAGCCGCTCGACCTCGACCGCAGCCACCTGCTGCACCGGCTGCGGCTGCTCGACGTGGAGTGGGGGGTGCTCGGGCAGGCCAGGGGCAAGGGGACGTTCAGGGAGACGTGGACGCTGCAGTGGCGGCCGGAGTTCGACCTGGCGCTCGTCGAGGCGGCGGCCCTCGGCATCACGGTCGCCTTCGCCGCTGCCCAGCGGGCCCGCGACCTCGCCTCGGCAGCGTCGGTGACACTGGCCGACCTGAGCGGGCTGGTCGAACGCTGCCTGCTGGCCGACCTGCCGGAGGCGCTGCCCGAGGTCCTGGCCGCCCTCTCGGCCAAGGCCGCGCTCGACACCGACGTCACTCATCTGATGGGCGCGCTGCCCGCGATGGTTCGCGCCCACCGCTACGGCGACGTACGCGGCACCTCGGCCGAGGGCCTGGCGGTGATCGTCCGGTCGATGCTCGACCGCATCTGCGTCGGCCTGCCCGTCGCGGTCACCGGCCTCGACGACGAGGCGGCAGCCGCACTGCTCAGCGGCGTCGACGCCGTACACACTGCCGTCGCACTGATGTCAGAGGAGCCGACCGGCTCACCGCCGGAGGACCCCATCGAGCAGGAGCCGACGGCGCCGACATCCCGTCAGGCGGCGTCGCCGCGTAGTCGGTGGCTGGTCACGTTGCGTGGGATGAGTGACCGCCCCGACCTGCACGGGCTGATCGAGGGACGACTGACCAGGATCCTGCTCGACGCCGGCGAGCTCGACGACGCCGACGATCGGATGTCGCGGGCGATGTCCCGGGGCCACGCGCCCACCAGGGCCGCCTCCTGGATCGAGGGCTTCCTGGGCGGCGGCGGGCTGCTGCTGGTGCACGACCCGAGGCTGCTCGGCCTGGTCGACGCCTGGCTGACCGGGCTGGACGGCGAGCAGTTCGTCGACGTGCTGCCGCTGCTCCGCCGGACGTTCGGGAGCTTCGCCGCACCCGAACGCCGGGCGATCGGCGAGCGTGTCCGATCGGCGGAGCGGTCGGAGGGGCCGGGGCGGGCGGGGGAGCAGGCCGTGGACGAACAGCGGGCGGCGGCGGCCGAGCGAACCGTGCTGGCGATCTTGGGGAGAGCGCGGATCGGCGGGGGGGAGCATGGCTGAGCGTGCCGGTGATCCTGCAGGAGAGAACATGCCCGAGGGCACTGGCGATCTTGAGGAGAGCGCGAATCGGCGGGAGAGAGCATGACTGAGCGTATGGACGAGCGGCTGCGCAGGTGGCGGCTGGTGCTGGGCGGTGGCGACGCCGACGGCATCTGCGCGGGCCGCCAAGCAGGCGCGGGCGGCGGCGGGCTCGAGGGCGCCGACGCGGACATGGATCGGGCCCTGGCCGCCGTGTACGACCGCGACGGCGGCCTAGGCGCCTCGGCGCCCCGGGTGGCGCGGTGGCTGGGCGACATCAGAACCTATTTCCCCTCGACCGTCGTCCAGGTCATGCAGAAGGACGCGATCCAGCGGCTCAACCTCACCAGGCTGCTGCTCGAACCCGAGATGCTGGAGGCCGTAGAGCCCGACGTGCACCTGGTCGGCACGCTGCTGGCGCTCAACCGGGTCATGCCCGACCAGGCGCGCGAGTCGGCCCGCGCGGTGGTGCGCAGGGTCGTGCAGGAGCTCGAACGCAGGCTCGCCCAGAAGACCAGGGCCGCCGTCACCGGCGCGCTCGACCGCTCGGCCAGGACCCACCGGCCCAAGCGGGTGTCCGACATCGACTGGGACCGGACGATCAGGGCGAACCTCAAGAACTACCTGCCCGAGAAGAACACGGTCGTCCCCTCGCGGCTCGTCGGCTACGCGCGCAGGCAGCGGTCCGTGCAGCGCGAGGTGGTGCTCGCGATCGACCAGAGCGGGTCGATGGCGGCCTCGGTGGTCTACTCGAGCGTGTTCGGCGCGGTGCTGGCCTCGATGCGGTCGCTCAAGACGTCGCTGGTGGTGTTCGACACGGCGGTGGTGGACTTGACGGATCAGCTGCATGATCCGGTCGAGCTGCTGTTCGGCACCCAACTGGGCGGCGGTACGGACATCAACCGGGCCATCGCCTACAGCCAGGGTCTCATCACACGGCCCGCCAACTCGATCTTCATCCTCATCAGCGACCTCTACGAGGGCGGCGTGCGGCAGGAGATGCTGCGCAGGGTCGCCGCGATGACCCAGGCGGGCGTCCAGGTGATCGTGCTGCTGGCGCTGTCCGACGAGGGCGCGCCCTTCTACGACCACGAGAACGCCGCCGCGCTGGCCGCGATGGGGGTGCCGGCCTTCGCGTGTACGCCCGACGCGTTCCCGGACCTGATGGCCGCCGCGATCGAACGCCGCGACATCGCCCAGTGGGCCGAACGACATATCGGCATGGGTTCCTGAAACGTGGTGAAAGGGCCGCGACACCAGGTCGCGGCCCTTTAGAGCAGGTGGGTTTCAGAAGCAGGCGGTCAGTGCCCGGGTTGCTCCACACTGGACTTGCGCGGCAGCAGGTACGCCAGCAGGAAGGTCAGCACCAGCAGCCCGATCTCGACCCAGATGGTGACCTGCATCGCCGAGCCGAAGCTCCACTGGCTCTTGAGCAGGTTGAAGAAGAGCGTGCCGAGCAGGGCACTGCCGAGCGCGCCGCCGAGCTGCTGGGTCGCGGTCAGCGTGCCCGACGCCGAGCCGGACTCGTGCGGCTCGACGCCCGAGAGCACGATGTCGAAGAACGGCGCCATGGTCAGGCCCATCCCGATGCCCACGAAGGCCAGGCCGGGGGACAGCTGCCAGGGGCTGACGTCGGTGCCGACCAGGTGGATGGTCAGGCCCAGCACGCCCGCGCCCACGGCCATGACCGCGGTGCCGATCTGCAGCAGGCCGCGGCCGAGCTTCTCCTGCAGGCCCGACATGGCCAGGCCGAAGCCGATCACGCCGCCGATGGCCTGCGGCAGACCGGTGAGGCCGGCCTTGAGCGGGCTGTAGCCGAGCCCGACCTGGGTGTAGAGGGTGAAGACGAGGCTGAGGCCGATCATGCCGGAGAAGAAGGCCAGCCCGGCCACCAGCCCGCCGGTGAAGGCGCGCTTGCGGAACAGGCTCGGCGTGACCAGCGGGTCCTTTCCGGAAGCGGCACGGCGGCTCTCGTACCGGCCGAAGACGGCGAACAACACGATCGAGGCGGCCATCGACACGAACGTCCAGACGGGCCAGTCCAGCTCGCGACCCTGGATGAGCGGGAAGATCAGCAGGAACGCGGCGGCCGAGACCAGCAGCATGCCGACCAGGTCGAGCCGGGTGGCGTTGGAGAGCCTGAACTCCGGCAGGAACCGCATCCCGGCCAGCGCGGCGGCCAGCCCGAGTGGCAGGTTGATCAGGAAGATCATGCGCCAGCCGGTGCCGAACAGGTCGGCGTCGATCAGCCAACCGGCCAGGATCGGGCCGCCCACGGACGAGATCGTCATGACCGGGCCGAACATGCCGAACGCCTTGCCCATCTCCCGCGGCGGGAACATCTCCTTGATCAGGCCGAGCCCCTGCGGCAGCATCACGGCGCCGAACAGGCCCTGCACAACTCGGCCGGCGATCAGCATCTCCGGGTTCGCGGCGATCCCGCACAGTAATGAGGCGGCGGTGAAGCCCAGGGCGCCGATCACGAACATGCGCTTGCGGCCGTAGAGGTCGCCGAGCCGGCCACCGGTGATCAGGCCGACCGCCATGGCCAGCGTGTAACCGGCCACCAGCCACTGCACCAGGCTCGACGAGCCGCCCAGATCCTTCTGGATGGTCGGTGCGGCGATGGAGGTGACCAGCGCGTCCAGCAGGTCCATGACCTCGGCGGCCAGGATGACGAACAGCGCGACCCAGCGCCAGCGGTAGGGCTGGACCTCCGAGTCCGCCTGGGGGGCGGTGACGGTCATGAGGACTCCTTGGTAGAACACCGTTTTTTACTACGAACACTGTTCGCTACGAACACTGTTTTAGTGGCGAACAGCGTTCGTGTCAAGTACAGTGTTCGTCATGGGAAGCAGCGAGAACGTCCCGACCCCGCCGTGGCGCAAGGCGCGTAAGCCGGTTCAGCTCAGGCGGCAGCTGAGCCAGGATCTGATCGTCGAGACGGGATTGCGGATCCTTGACGCCGAGGGCCTCGACGGGCTGAGCATGCGCCGCGTCGCGCAGGAGCTCGACACCGGCCCCGCCTCGCTCTACGCGCACGTCGCCAACAAGGAGGAGCTCCTGGAGCTCATCTATGACCGGGTGCTCGGCGAGATCCACCTGGCCGAACCCGATCCGGCCCGCTGGAAGGAGCAGTTGCGCGAGTACGCGATCGAGTGCCACCGGGTCCTGGGCAGCCACGCCGACGTGGCCAGGGCCGCGCTGGCCAGCATCCCCCTCGGCCCGAACGCGCTGCGGATCGCCGAATACGTCTTCGGCCTGCTGATTGACGCGGGCATGGCGCCGCGTGACGCCTCGCTCGCCGTCGACCGGATCTCCCTCTACATCACCGGCGACGCCTTCGAGGGCTCGCTGCACTTCGGCAGGATGCGGGTCACGGGTCTCGGCCTGGAGGAATACTTCAAGTCGTTCGTCGGCCACATCGAGAGCCACTACCGCGCCCTGCCCGCCGAGCGGTTCCCGCACATCGCCGTGCACGTCGACGATCTGATCGCCGACGACGGGCGGGCGCGCTTCGAGTACGGCCTCGATCTGATGATCGACGGTCTCGCGGCCCGGATGCCTTAGGTTCGCAGGCCCTAAGGTGCCTTAGGCCCGCGGGCCCCGGATTCCCTAAGCCCAAGGGCCTAGGGCTGGCGCCCGATGTGCTGAGCAGGGGGTTCGGCATAGTTTGCCGGACATGACCGCAACTCTTGAAGCACCTCCCGTCAGTGTGGTGTCGGCGAAGTACCGGGCGCTCAGCGTGGGGCTGGTGGCGCTCGTCATGTTGGTGGCGTTCGAGGCGATGGCGGTGGCGACGGCGATGCCCGTCGTGGCGCGCGAGCTCGGCGGCATGCACCTGTACAACCTGGCCTTCAGCGCCACCCTCGCGGCCAGCGTGATCGCCACCGTGCTCGGCGGCAGGTGGAGCGACGTGAAGGGCCCGCTGCCGCCGGTAGCCACTGGCGTGGCGGGCTTCGTGGCGGGGCTGCTGGTGGCCGGGTTCGCGCCGAACATGGAGGTGTTCGTCGCCGGGCGGTTCATCCAGGGGCTCGGCGCGGGCCTGATCCAGGTGGCCCTCTATGTGCTGGTGGCGAGGGTCTATCCGGGTGAGATGCATCCCAGGGTGTTCGCGCTGTTCTCGGCCGCCTGGGTGGTGCCGTCCATGGTCGGCCCGGCCATCGCCGGGTTCGTGGTGGAGAACGCCGACTGGCGGTGGATCTTCCTCGGCGTCTCCCTGATCGTCGTGCCCAGCGCGCTGCTTCTGTGGCGCGGCACCGCCGGCGCGGGCCTGCGCGGCGGCGAGGCCGAGCCCGCCCCCGGCCTTGGGCGCAAGCTGGTCTGGGCCACGCTGACCGCCGTCGCCGCCGCGCTGATCCAGTACGGCAGCGCGCTCCAGCTCCGCGGCCTGCCCCTGCTCGCGGCCGGGATCGTCCTGCTGGCCGTGTCCCTGCCCAGGCTGCTGCCCCGCGGCTCGCTCCGGGCCGCCCGCGGGCTGCCGAGCGCCCCCGTGCTGCGCGGCCTGGCCTACGGCTCGCTGGTGGCGGCCCAGGTTCTCATCCCGCTCATGCTGATCAGCGAGCGTGGCCTGACGCCCACCGGCGCCGGCATCGTCCTGACCGTCGGCGCGCTCGGCTGGTCCACCGGATCCTGGATCAAGGGCCGCGGCGCCATCAGCCACCTGGCCGCGCTGCGCGGTGGCGCCATCATGGTCGCCACCGGCATCGCGCTGATGTCGCTCCTGCTGATCGACTCCGTGCCGATCGCCCTCGCGTACGTGGCCATGGCCATCTCCGGGCTCGGCATCGGCGCGCTGCACCCCACGGTGTCCGTACTGGTGCTGGAGATGTCCGCGCCCGGAGAGGCGGGCCAGAACACCGCGGCCCTCGGCGTCGGCGAGTCCGTGTTCACCGTCGTCGCCGTCGCGATCACCGGAGCCCTGTTCACCGCCACCGGCGAGACCTATCTGGTGGGCCTCGCCTTCACCTTCACCCTCGCCGTACTGGCCGCCGTCATCGCCCCGCGTTTTGCCCAGCACACGAAGGCAGGCACACTGGAAGGAGTCGTTTCTTAGCTTCGTCGCAGAGGGGGGTACATGCCGCGAGTGCGGGAGCTAGAGGTCTTCCGGCTGGTCCTGCCGTATGGCAGGCGGTCGGAGAGCCTGCTCGTCAAGCTCACCGACTACGCCGGCATGACCGGCTGGGGTGAGGCGCTGGATCCCCAGCCCAAGACCTGGGCCCGGCTGGAGGAGTCGCTGGCCGCCCAGCTCATCGGCGTCGACTGGGAGCACCCCGACGCCGTCCTGAGCGGTGACCCGGCCGTCGACATGGCCTGCTGGGACCTGTGGACCAGGATGCGGGGCGTGCCGCTCGCCGAGGCGATCGGCGGCACCCGCACCTCCCTGGTGGCCACCGTCCGGCTCGAACCCGACCCATCACTCGAAAGCCTGGTCTCACGGGTCAACCAACAGGTCTGCGCGGGCTACGGCCACGTGACGCTGGACGTGCGGCCCGGCTGGGACGTCGAGCCGGTGCGGGCCGTACGCCTGGCCTATCCGGCTCTGACGCTGGCCGTCGACGGCGGCTGCGCCTACTCCGAGGGCGGGCAGCTCGCGGCGCTGGACTCGTACGGCATCGAGGTCATCGAACGGCCCTTCCCCGTCGGCGACGTCTACGCGCACGCCTCGCTGCAGGACGAGGTGGCGGCGTCGGTGGCGGTCGAGGTGCGCTCGTCGGCGGAGCTCGACGACTACCTGACCCTGCGGGCCGCGCGGGTGCTGATCCTGCGGCCCACCGCCTTCCCGTCGCTCAGCGAGGCCCGCCGGGCGCACGACCGGGCCGCCGCGGCCGGCTGGGACATCCAGTGCGCGGGCGGACAGGGCGCCGGACTGGCCCGGGCGGCCACGGTGGCGCTGGCCAGCCTGCCGGGATGCACGCTGCCGTGCGACGTGACGCAGCCGCCGCGCAACAACCAGATCGTGACACCGATCGTGGGGGCCAACGGCGGGGTGGTGGCGGTGCCGCTGACGCAGGCGGGGCTGGGGCACGTCATCGACGAGCCCCGGGTACGCCGGATGGCCAAGGACTCGTTTCTCGCGTGACGACTACGCGATCTAACCCCCCTACCTTTATCCCGAAATTTCGCGATAAAGGGGCTTGATGCGGGGGATGTACCGGCGTTAACCAGGTGCTACCTGCCTGATCGTCGGAGCGATGGCTTGGCGGCCTCGGCTCAGATGGAGACACCCACGCCTGCCTCTGGACGATCATCAGCGACTGCGTCGCGTCCTCGACCCGGCGTCTGAGGCGGCCGGCTGGCCTACATCCGGGGCTGGACGAGGATGACCTGCGCGCGCTGATCATCAGGGAGATGAATCTCGTCCCGTCGGCGTCCTGGCAGGTCCGTTGGCTCCTCCGTCTCAATTTCCTTGACCTCGATCGGGAGGCGGAGGGCAAACCGCTGCCACAAAGGGAATGGCTGCGTGTGCACGCCCACCGGATCCGCAGTGACCTCTGGTCGGCGACAGCCGAACTGGTGGGACGCGACGTTCTGGCCCGCGCCACGCGGAGCGTCGGGGCGGTGTTTCCCGGATGGTGTCCTCGCGTCAGTGGGTCTCTGACCGCCTGGGCCTTTCGCATTCAACCAGCTCAGCGCCACAACGAGAATCACGATTCTTCTCGCCGCCAACGACTGTTCCACCAGTATCGACCCCCGGGGAGGCCATGCAGCCGAGCCCGGCTGCATGGGACACTGCTGGGGTGACCGCACGACGTATCGCCTACCAGGGGGAGCCCGGCTCGAACTCCCACTTGGTGTGCAAGCAGCACTACCCCGACTGGCATACGGTGCCGTGCGCGTCCTTCGAGGATGTGTTCGCGGTGGTGGAGAACGGCGAGGCCGAGCTGGCGATGATCCCGATCGACAACTCGATCGCCGGCCGGGTCGCCGACATCCACCACTTCCTGCCGACCTCGGGCCTGCACATCATCGGCGAGCACTTCCTGCGCATCCAGTTCAACCTGATGGCGCCGCCGGGTGCGACCCTGGACACGATCAAGGCCGTGCACAGCCACGTGCATGCCCTCGGCCAGTGCCGCCGGATCATCCGCGAACACGACCTGGTGCCGATGATCGCCGGTGACACCGCCGGCGCCGCGCGCGAGGTGGCCGAGGCGGACGACCCGACCCAGGCGGCGATCGCGCCGCCACTCGCGGCGGAGATCTACGGCCTGCACATCCTCGCCCGCGACGTCGAGGACGAGGAGCACAACACCACCCGGTTCGTGGTGCTCAGCCCCGACTTCGTGCAAGCACCGCGCGGCGAGGGCCCGGTGGTCACCTCGTTCGTCTTCAACGTCCGCAACCTGCCGGCCGCGCTCTACAAGGCGCTCGGCGGGTTCGCGACCAACGGCATCAACATGACCAAGCTGGAGAGCTACATGGTCGGCGGCCACTTCGCGGCCACCCAGTTCCTCGCCGAGGTCGACGGGCACCCCGAGGATCCCGGCCTGAAGAACGCGCTGGAGGAGTTGGCGTTCTTCACCACGGACGTGAAGATCCTCGGGGTCTACCCGGCCGACCAGTTCCGCACCGACTGAGTCTCGAGACGGGCGCCAAGGCGCCACTGTTGGGTCACGGTACTTGCCACCAGGCGAGTACCACCAGATACCACACTCGCGTTGATCGCCAGGGCACTCTGGAGGCTGTTGCGGCCTTGGACGGCCAGCCAGCCGGCATGGCCCGGCCTCGCAGGCCGGGCCATGCCGGTGGATCAGTAGCGTTCGGCGATGCCGGAGTTGATCTCGACAAGCGCCAGCGTGGTGTCGGTGAAGGCGACCACGTTGCTCAGCGGTGGCAGCGGCAGTGTGGCTTGCGCGTGGCGGGCGGCGTCGCCCACGGTCCGCAGGCCCAGCCGCTCGATGGTCACGGTGTAGACGGCCGTCGCGGCGTTGATCCGGCGGTCGGCCAGGTTGAGGTAGGTGGCCAGGAGTTCGGCCTTGAGGGTTCCGGGCTGTAGCAGCGGCAGCCGGAAGGTGTCGTTGACCTCCTGCTGGGTCAGTCGGCCGTCGGCCGGGGAGGTGTCGAAGCGGGTGTCGGTGGCCTGCACCCTGGCCAGCAGTTCGGCCGTGCGCGTCGCCGGGAGGCTCGCCCAGATGGTGGAGATCTGCGGGTTACGGCTGGGTGCCGCCTCGGTGACCGTGGAGGTACTGGAGGCCGAGACCGGGTCGTAGGCGCAGCCGTTGGCGTTGCCGTAGGTGACCTTGGCCTGGCCGGTCAGCCGGGTGCCGCCCTCGGTGAGCAGGCTGGAGCGGGTGGTGAACTCCACGCTCTTGGCGGCGCCGGCGTCCGCCGTGCCCAGGTTCCAGGTCAGGATCCGGCCGTTGACGTTCGTCGGGCGCGGCCCGGTGCCCTGGTCGAGCGCGGTGCTGTAGTAGACGCCCTCGGGGAGCGTGTACTGCAGGGTGACGCCGGTGGCGGTGGCGCTGCCGGTGTTGGCGGCGGTGAGCTTGGTGGTCACCGCCTCGGCCGCGTTCGCCGTCGGGGTGGCGGTGGCCGTCAACGTCAGCTTCGGGGCCTTGATCCGGGTGGTCGCGGAGTCGCTGTTGTTGGCGGTGTCGGTCTCGGGCTCCTCGGCCAGGTTCTTTGCCGTGACGGTGGCCCGGTTGGTGAGGTCGGTCGCGTCGGCCGTGGTGCAGGGCACCAGGTAGGTGAAGGTCTCAGTGTGGGAGGCCTGCGCAGCCAGTTCCGGCAGCGCCCGGTTCACCGCGGTGCCGTCGGGCAGGGTGTCGGTGAGGCTTACCGCGGCGGCGCGGCCCTTGCCGATGTTGCTGGTCTTCACCTGGTAGGTGAGCGTGTCGCCGGGTAGCGCGGTCGCCTTGTCGACGGTTTTGGCGACCGTGACGTCGGGCTCGTAGAAGTTACGCCGCGCCAGCTCCGAGCTGACCACCTGCCGGAACGAGATCTCCGGCCCCGAACCGGTGATGGCCGCGCCCTTGAACTTCAGGCTGGCCCAGTCATCGTGCCCGGTCAGGACCGTCTCCCGCCCGCTGTCGCCGCCACTGGGCGTGGACTGGCAGGTGTTGTCCCCGCCCGCCAGGATGTCGTCGCCTGTCCGGACGTCGTTCGGGTTGACGGTGCTGTTGAGGCCGTTCGTGCCGCCCAGCACGCAGACGTCGTCGTCGGCGTTGATGTCCACGGCCAGGGGCGGTGTCGCCGGGTCGATGATGGGCTGGCCGGCGGTGTCGAAGTTCGCGTTCCAGTTCAGCGGCCCTCGTCCCGGCCCGAACCTCTCGTTGCGCATCGGGTCCAGCCAGCGGGTGAGGTCGGTGCCGTCCTGGATGCCCATCGACTCGTTGAGCGCGGTCCTGTCCAGGTCGGGCAGGTCCTCGCGCGAGTAGTCGAGGCGGCGGGCGGGGTCGCGGCCGGGGGCGATCGGGATGCCGCCCGGGTCGAAGGAGTAGTTCATGACGCTGAGGTAGTTGGGCTTGTGATTGGTGCGGATGCTGCCGCCGTGGGCGAGTCCGAGGGCGTGGCCCAGCTCGTGCATGATCGTGCCCGACTGGTCACGGACCGTGCCGACCCGGGCGTTGTCCCGGCCGGTGCCCGGAGGCAGGACCTGCTCGTCGTCGGGGCGGGGGACGAGGGTCGTGTCGACTTTGCTCTCGCAGTCGCCATTGGTGCCGACGTCGATCTCGTTGGTGCCGAGCAGCACGTCGTCGCCGCCGAGCTTGGTGTCGATGACGCCGTTCGTCCCGGGCGCGACGCACAGGGTGCGCCAGGAGCCGAGCGTGATCAGGAAGTCCTTGTCGTCGTCGCAGCAGACCCCGGACACGCCGGCCGCGTTGGGCTGGTCGTGAGCGGCAATCGCGTAGTGGGCGTAGGGACGCAGCAGCGGGCTGAGATTGGCTGTCCGGAACCTGCGGAAGTCGTTGTCGAGCCCGATTGTGGCCTGTTCGGCGATCGCGTTGCCCTCGATGTAGATGAAGTCCACGCCGACCGGGGTGGGCACCCCCGCGTACCGGCAGGGCCGCACGGGATCGACCGGCGCGTTCGCGAACGCGTTCCTGACCTCGGCGATCGCGGCGGATTTGGGTTTGTGGTTCTCGGCGGGCGAGGTCATGTAGTCGATGGTCACGATGACGCTCTTGCGGCAGGGGTTGATGCCCATCGCCGCCAGGTCGTAGCGCATCGTGCCGTCCGCCTCCCTGATGCCGAACCGCTCGACGACGTCGTAGATGCCGTCCCCGTCGGTGTCGGGAAGGGTGGCGGGATCCACCTTGATGTCGATGCCGATCGTGGCCGCGACGCCGTCGTTGACCTCGGGGAAGTTCGGGTCACCGTCACCGGTGATCCGGCCCTGGCTCGGCGTGATCCCGTCGGCGACGCCGCGCCAGGAGCGTGTGCCGAGGTCGAAGTCCAGGTTCAGCTCGTCGTCCTGGTTGCCGGGGCTGATGTCCATGAGATCGTCGCCGAAGTTGGTGCCGTCGTCGTAGTCCCACAGCCTGATGAGCACCGGCACGGTGAACTTGTCATCGGGTACGGAGATCGTCCTGGTGAAGATCCAGGGGTCGGGGAAGGTGCTGGGGTCGAAGATGTCGTCCTGCACGTACGGCTTGCGCAGGACGGGATCGCCCGGTCCGTCGCCGATGCGGATCTCGGGGAAGTAGTCGCCGTCCCCGCCGTCGTCGTCCGGGTTCTCGTGCTGCTGGACGTGGTTGATGGTCAGCGTGATGGTGACGTCCGTGGCGGCACTGGCCACCGAGACGATCGCCGTGTTGAGCGCGATGAGACAGAGCACGACCAGCGGGATGACAACCAATCGGCTGAAATGTGGTGGATGACGCATGCGCCCAACGATGAGGACCTTGCGGCGGTACAGCATGAGTAGTGGCTACTCAACCGTGCAGGCGGTCAAGAACCGCGGACTCACGGCAGACTAGGCAGGAGCAGAACAGCCTCTCGCCTGGCCGAGCGCATCCGTCGACGAAGTGTTGACAGCGGGCCTCGAGGTACTGCTCCGCGGCCTGGAGATCAAGCGGCTGCTCGTCGCCGGCATCCTGACCAACGTCTGTGTGGAGACCACGGTGCGCTCCGCCGACCAGCGCGGCTTCGACCCGTACGTGGCCAGCGACTGCACGACCGCCTACGGAGAGACGCGTGATGCGGCGCTGGCCGCGATGGACGTTGTGTTCGCCACGGTCGGCAAGTGGCATGAGTTGTTCGACCCGCTGAGCGAGGAGTAGCTCTTTACGGACGATTGCCGCCTGCGCCCGCCTGCCGCTGTACATGCTGGTGGACCTGGGGTTCACCGGCTGCGGGGAGTCGGTCAGAAGCCGGGGATCGACATGTCGCCTGCCCATGCACGATAGGTGTACCTGGCGAGTTCGCGGACCCGGCCGGTGGTGAGGTCGATGCCGTACGTGATGTCTCCCAGGGTGGGCACGTCTTCCGGCGCTTTGCCCCACGCCCCGCGCGCCCGGTCGGCGACGACCACTTCTGTGGTGCTGAGCCAGCCGCCGATTCGCATGGCAGAAAAGTCCTTCGGCGTGTCGCGCAACTCGACCTTGCCCGAGATCTCTCCCGACGGCAGGTAGATGGTGTGAAGGGTGATGTTCAGCCCTCCCGGGCCGCTATGGGCCGTGCCCGCGTCCAGGTAGGCCAGCGTCCGCCCGTCCGGGGACAGTTCGCTGACGTTGACTACCTTGGCATCGGTAGTGAGGGTCTTGACCTTGCCGTCGGCCAGTAAGCCGAGCTGGCGATCCTTCGTCACGACCACCGGGGTGCCGCCGTTGGGCACCCGCTGGATCTGCCAGCCTTGCGGAACTTCCGTCACCTTCCCGGTCTCCACGTCGAGGACCGAGTTCGACCCGCCTGGGCCGTTCATGCCGAGGAAGCGTCCGTCTGGTGAGATCTGCAGCACTCCGCCCGCCTTGACCATGGCCGCTCTGGTGATGGTCTGCGGCGAGAGCCAGATTTGGCCGCTGTCCAGGTCGCGGACCGCGAACCGCTGGTCCTTCTCGCTGTAGTAGGCGATCCGCCGCCCATCGGAGCTGATCTCCAGCGGGGCGGATGTGTTCATGTAGTTCTTGGCGCTCTGCTCGCTGTAGACGCTCACGGCCTCCGGCACCCTGAAACTCTGGCCGGTGCGGGTCACCAGCCGCCACTGGGCGCACGTTCTGTCGCCAAGGGCGGAGGTATTGCGTCCCGGCTCCCATTGCCGCCCGCAGAAGTCGTGGTAGGCGCGACTCGCCGGGGCCACGCCGGAAGCGGGCAGGACGTCCGTCACCTTGGTGCTGATGGTGCCGCCGCCCGGCGAGCCGCCCATCAGGACGGCGCCGGTCAGGGTCAGGGCGAGCAGTGCCGCCGCCGCGCTCGCCAGGGTGACCGTCCTCTGGCGCCGGGTGCCGCGCAGCACCTTTTCGGCCATGTCGGCCGGGCCGTCCGATGCCTGGTCGGCGATCAGCCGGAGCTCGTCGCTGAATCTCGTCATCGGACCGCCTCCTGAGGCTCGACGTCGTGGAGCAGGTAGGCCAGCTCGGGGGCCAGGACGCGCAACCGGCCGAGGGCGTGGCTGGTCTGGCTCTTGACCGTGCCCGCCGAGCAGCCGAGCAGGTCGGCGGTCTCCTCGACGCTGCGATCCTCGTAGAACCGCAGGACCAGGACGGCGCGCTGCCGCCGCGTCAGCCGCATGAGAGCTTCGTGGAGCGCGAGACGGTGCAGGCTCTCGTCGCTCGGATCGCGCCCCGGCCCGGCTTCCAGCGGGTCGGAGCGCGGAGTCTCCACGCGGCCACGAGTGCGCCGATACCAGGAGACGTGCTCGTTGTACAACGCCCTGCGCACGTATGCCTCGGGATTGGCATCGGCGGCCAGCTTGCGCCAGTGCCTGGCCGTCCGCATCAGCACGGTCTGTAATAAGTCCTCGGCCTGCGGGCTGTTGCCGGTGAGCAGGTACGCGGTGCGCATCAGCGCGGGCTGGCGCAGGCGTACGAACTCCCGAAAGCCCTCATATGGGTCCATGAAACTCCCTTCACCCGGTATCAAACGCGGGTGAAGCCGTTCGCGTTGGAACCCTGCCCAGGCCAGTGCGCGAGGAGTAGCGCGTCAGCAGCGGCGGGTCCAGTGCTTGCGGGCCCACACATTGCGGCACTTTCTTGACGGCGTACCGAGATAACCGTCGTCGGTCTTGGTGCAGACGCCGTTCGCCGTTTCTGTGCACTCATTGGTGGCGACGCACTCATTGTTGATGGTCGTGGTGCAGTATTCCTCCTCGTCACCGTCCTCCTCATCGGGCTCGGGCTCCGGGGCGTCCGGATCCTCGTAACCGATCGCTGCCTTGGCGGCGTCGCCGCCTTTGCTACGAGCTTTGTACGCCTCCGCGTACGGCTCACGGAAAGAACCGTCGTCGGCTTTCTTGCCCATCGCCGGAACGGTGCCGTCGATGCGAATGTAATACCAGCCGTATCCCTTCTCGCCGTCGTCGCACCTGATGTTCGCGAACCGGATCCGAGTCGCCTTTCGCACGCAGACCTTCACGCGGTCGTCGACGTCGGCGATCATCGCGTCCGAGCCGCTGCCGCCCTTGGCGGGAGCTCGGTACGAGTCGCCTCGTGGCTGTTTGAACGAGCCATGCTTGGCTTTGGAGCCGGTGGCGGGCACCCGGGCCTCCAGCGAGAAGAAATACCAGGCGGTGCCGGGCCGCGCGTCGTCGCACGGTCGATAGTTGATCCGCAGGCGCGTCTTCTTGTTGACGCAGATCTCGAAGAAGCCCGCGTCGTCGTCATCACTTTCTTCTGACGTCGAATTCTGCGGGACCGGTTGTTCGGCGACCGGATTAGTGGTTTCGGTTTCGGCCGGTGGCGAAGTGGTGGTGCATCCGGCGATCAGGAGCACGGAGGTGAAGAGGAAAACGAGTCGTAACGGGATGGGTGACAAAGGACCTCACATGGTGCGACGACTGGGACCCCGATTTATCAGAGGTACGTTAGCGTAAAAGCGCCCGCCACCGTGGTGACGGGCGTTTCGGGTGTGTCGCATCGCGAGCGAGAATGGCCGCCTAAACCAGCGCCGCCTCCAATAGGAGCGCTCCGGCGCCCAGGAGGGCGGCGTCCCGGCCGGCCCGCGCCGGGGCGATCTCCAGGTCGCGGGTCGCCAACGGCAGGCAGCGCTCGTACACCGCCGCCCTGATGGAGGTGATCAGCGGTTCGGCCGCCGACAGACTGCCGCCCACCGCGATCACGTCCGGGTTGAAGAAGTTGACCAGCACGGTGAGCACTTCGCCGATCCGCCGCCCCGCGCCCCGGACCAGGCTGGTGGCCTCGGGGATCGCGTCGTCCACCAGGCTCACGATGTCGGCGGGACGGGCCACGGTGATCCCGGCGTCCGCGAGGGCCGACATGAGGGCGGCCCCGCTGGCGTACGCCTCCAGGCAGTCGGGGTGGCCGCAGGCGCACAGGACGGACGAGTCGGAACGTACCCGTACGTGGCTGATGTCGCCCGCCGCGCCCCGCCCCCGGTGCAGGTGGCCGTTGACGATCACGCCGCAGCCGATGCCGGTCCCGGCCTTGAGGACCATGAGGTTGTCGCAGCCGGGCCAGTGCCTGGCCTCGCCGGCGGCCATCAGGTTGGCGTCGTTCTCGACGAGGATCGGCAGGTCGTAGCGCAGACCCAGATGCTCGGCGACGGGGAAGCCGTTCCAGCCGGGCATCCGCGAAGGCGTGACCACCCGGCTGGTGGCCGGGTCCACCGGGCCGGGGATGCCGGTCCCCACCCCGCGCAGCGGCACGTCATCCGGCACATGTACGGCCAGCAGCTCGTCGAAGGCGTCCGACAGGAGGTCCAGCGTGGCCTCCGGACCCCGGGCGATCTCGCAGGGCCGCTCCTCGATCACCAGCGGGGCGCCGCTGAGGTCGAGCAGCCCGAGCCGCGCGTGGTGCGCGCCGAGGTCGGCGACCGCCAGCACCCCCGCCGACGGCGACAGGCGCAGCCGCCTGGGTCGCCGCCCACCCCGTGAGGTGCCCGAGCCCTCCTCGCCGAGCAGGCCCAGCGAGATCAGCTCCTCGACCCGGAGCGAGACGCTGGAGGCGGCCAGCCCGGATAAGCGGGCGAGGTCGGCCCGCGACTCGGCCCGGCCGGTGGCCACGAGACGCAGCAGGTCCCCCTGTGCCCCGCTCACGGGCAGCCGCTGGTTCATGCTGAGAGGAATATCATGTCCTGACTTCCTGCGACAACGTATTGACTTCGTACGAAATCTGCCACTACGTTCCGCTTCATCTTCGATTTCGAAGGAAGTGGATGGTCATGAAGAGACTTGTCGCTGTCGTCGCCGTTTCCCTGTTAGGCCTGGCGGCCTGCGGCGAGACGAGCAGCCCCGCCGTGCCCGGAGGAGAGACCAAGAAGGACGACGTCCTCGCGCAGGCGCCGGTCGCGGCCGCCGCGGACATCCTGCCCGGCTCCACCATGGAGAAGATCAAGCAGCGCGGCGAGCTGATCGTCGGCGGCTCGCTGGACGCGCCGTTGCTCTCCCAGCAGAACCCGGCCACCGGCCAGGTCGAGGGCTTCGACGCCGATCTGGGCAAGGCGCTGGCCAAGTACATCATCGGCCAGCCCAAGGTGAAGATCGTCAACTCGGCCTCGGAGACCCGTGAGGCGCTGCTCGCCAACGGCACCGTGGACGTCGTCTTCCAGACGTACACGATCACGCCGGAACGGGCGAAGCAGGTGGCGTTCGCCGGGCCGTACTACACCTCCGGCCTGACCATCGCGGTGAAGAAGGGCGCGACGGGCATCGCCAAGCCCGAGGACCTGAACGGCAAGAAGGTCCTCGCCGGCGCCAACACGCCCGCCATCCCCGCGATCAAGAAGTTCGCGCCCCAGGCGGAGATCATCACGTTCGGCAGCGACCCGGAGTGCCTCCAGGCGCTCAAGCAGGACCGGGGCGTCGCCTACGTCCAGGACGAGACGCTGCTGATCGCCGACGCCAAGAAGGACCCGTCGATCCAGATCGTCACCAAGCCCTTCACCGTCGACCCGTACGGCATCGGGCTCAAGCACGGTGACGACCAGTTCAAGACGTTCACCAACGCCTGGCTGAAGAAGATGCAGGACGCCGGGGCCTGGCAGAAGATCTGGAAGAACTCCATCGGCACGGTCGTCGTGGGCGACGCTCCGCAGCCGCCCCAGATCGGGTCCGTGCCGGGGTCCTGATGTCCGTCCTCTTCGACCACCTGCCCGAGCTGTGGCAGGGGCTGCTCGTGACGTTCCAGCTGACCGCCGCGTCGTTCCTCGGCGCGGCGGTACTGGGCGTGCTGGTCACCGCCCTGCGGGTGAGCCCGGTACGGGTGCTGCGCGCCCTCGGCACCGCCTACGTGGAGACCTTCCAGAACCTGCCGCTGCTGGTGCTGCTCGTCCTGGCGTTCTTCGGCCTGCCGGAGATCGGGATCAAGGCCGACCTGCTGGTAACGGCCATCGCGGTGATCTCCGTATATGAGGCCGCCTACATCGGCGAGGCGCTGCGGTCCGGCGTGAACTCGGTGGCCAAGGGGCAGGGCGAGGCGGCCCGCGCGATCGGGCTGACGTTCGCCCAGTCGCTGCGGCACGTCATCCTGCCGCAGGCGCTGCGTACGGTGGTGCAGCCGATCGGCAACATCTTCATCGCGCTCACCATGAACACGGCGCTCGCGGCGGCCGTCGGCGTCGTCGACCTGACCGCGGCGGCCAACCGGGTGAACCTCCTTGAGGCCCAGCCCATCCCGATCTTCGTCGGCGCGGGCGCGGCGTACGCGCTGATCGCCGCGTGCGCGGGCTTCGTCACCGGCCGACTCGAACGACGGCTGGCGATCCTCCGATGAGCGCTGGGAGTAAGGCCATGAGCACCGCTCTGTTCGACGAGCCGGGCCCCCGGGCGCGGCGGCGCATCCGGATCGCGACCGTCGTCGGCGTACTCGCCGCCCTCGCGCTGCTCGTGCTGGCCGTCCGGCAGTTCGCCGCCAACGGGCAGCTGGACGCCGCGCGCTGGCAGCCGTACGCCACCTGGCCCATGTGGCGCTATCTCCTGACCGGGCTGTGGACCACCGCGCTGGCCGCGGTGGTCTCGGCCGCGCTGGCGATGGCGCTCGGGCTGGTGCTGGCCCTGGGCCGGCTGTCGCGCCACCGTTTCCTGCGCGTCCCCGCCGCCGTCTACGTCGAGGTGGTCAGGACCATCCCGACGCTGCTGCTGGTGTACGTGGTGCTGTTCGCGCTGCCGAAGTACGGGCTGGACCTGCCGCTGTTCTGGAAGCTCGTGGTGCCGCTGTCGGTGTCGAACGCGGCGGCGTTCGCCGAGATCTTCCGCGCCGGGATCCGCTCCATCGAGCGCGGCCAGGGCGAGGCGGGCCTGGCGGTCGGCCTCACCCACGGCCAGACCATGCGCCTGATCGTGCTGCCGCAGGCCGCCCGCCGGGTGCTGCCGTCGATCGTCAGCCAGTCGGTCGGGCTGCTCAAGGACACCGCGCTCGGATTCGTCGTCAGCTACGCCGAACTGCTCTACAGCGGCAAGGTCCTGGCCGCCTACAACGGCTACCTCATCCAGACCTACCTCGTCGTCGCGCTGGTCTACCTGGTGGTCAACGCGTCGCTGTCCAAACTGGCCCGTACGCTGGAGGCCCGCCGGCGCGCGGCCCCCGCCATCCCCAGAACCAGAATCAGAAGGAGATTCGCTCGTGCCTGAACTCGCCCTCCTCGCCGAGGTCGTGCGCTCCGGATTCGTCGAGAGCCTCCACTACGGCAGCGCCGTCGGCCTCGACCCGTCGGGCCGGGCCGTGGTCGAGCTCGGCCGGGTCGAGGCGCCGGTGCTGCCCCGCTCGTCGGCCAAGCCGTTCCAGGCGCTGGCCTGCCTGGTCGCGGGCGCCGCGCTGAGCGGGCCGCGCCTGGCGATCGCGGCGGGCAGCCACACGGGCGAGGACTTCCACGTACGGCTGGTCGGCGAGCTGCTGGCCGACTACGGGCTGGACTTCGGGGCGCTCGGCTGCCCGGCGACCTGGCCCGAGGACCAGGCCACCATGCACGCGCTGATCAGGCAGGACCAGGGCGTCTCCCGCGAGCGGATGAACTGCTCGGGCAAGCACGCCGCGATGCTGGCCGCCGCCGTGGCCAACGGCTGGGACGTGGACTCCTACCTGGCCGCCGAGCACCCGGTGCAGCTCCGGGTGCGCTCGGTCACCGAGGACCTGGCGGGGGAGAAGGCCGCCCACGTTGCCGTGGACGGCTGCGGGGCGCCCCTGTTCGGGCTGTCGCTGACCGGCCTGGCGCGGGCCGTACAGGGGCTCGTGCTGGCCGCGCCCGGCAGCGCGCCGCGCCAGGTGGCCGACGCGATGCGCGAGCACCCCGAGTACGTCGGCGGGACCGGCCACCAGAACACCGAGCTCATGCGCGCCCTGCCCGGCGCCCTGGCCAAGGGCGGCGCGGAAGGCGTGCTGGTCGTGGCGATGGAGTCCGGGCACTCGGTCGCGGTGAAGGTCATCGACGGCAGCCCGCGCGCCACCACGGTCATCGCCCTGTCCGTGCTCCGCGAGATGGGCTGCGAGGTGTCCTCGGCCGCCGCGTTCGAGAGCGTGGCCGTGCTCGGCGGCGGCGCGCCGGTCGGCCGGATCGTCACAGCGAGCCGCACCCCTCGGTAAGGGTCTTGGTGGGGTCGCTCTCCTTCTGCTTCTTGGACGAGGGCGATCTGGTGGACTTCGGCGCCGAAGAAGACTCCGGGGAAGCCGTGGCCGCGGTAGGCCGGTCGCCCGCCGAATCGCGGATGGCCTTCTCGGTGATGGAGCGGATCTTCGCCCAGTCCGGGGAGACGGTGCTGATCAGCGGCGGCACGAACTGGATGCTCGTCACCCTGGCGTTCTTGACCTGCAGCGCCAGCGGCACCAGGTGCTTGAGCATCGGCCGAGGGATGTCGGTCCTGATCAGCTCCTTGGTGGCCCCGGCGATCCGGTTGAACCTGGTCAGCACGGTCGCCGGGTCGGCCTGGTCGAGCAACGCGCCGATCACGCACCGCTGACGGCGCATCCGGGTGAAGTCATCGCTGAAGGTACGTGAGCGGGCGTACCACATCGCGTCGGCGCCCTTCAGCTTGCGCGTGCCCGCCTTGACCAGGCCCTCGTTGTAGCGGCCGAACACCACGTCCTGCTCGACCGTGAGCGTGACCCCGCCGATCGCGTCGATCAGCCGGGCGAACCCCCACATGTTGACCAGGGCGTACCAGTCGACCTTGAGCCCGAGGGTGTAGCCGATCGTGTCCATCAGCACCTTGGGGCCCTGGTGCTGCTTGCCGCCGAAGATCTCGGGGTGCGCGTCGGCGTACTCCCAGACGCTGTTGAGCAGGTCGCTGCGGCCGCCGCCCGGGTCGGGCGGCAGGCGGAACCCGTTGGGGAAGTGCTGGGCCATCGGCGTGCCCGGACGGAACCGCACGTTCTCCAGGTTGCGTGGCAGGCTGACCAGCACGGTGTTGCCGCTCTTCACGTCGACGGTGGCCACGTTCATGCTGTCGGTGCGTACGCCGATCCGGTTGTCGTCGGCGTCGCCGCCGATGAGCAGGATGTTCACCCTCGTACGGCCCGCCCACGGGTCCTCGGGGCGGGTCGTCGTCCCTTCGGCCTGCGGCTCGGGGGTGCCGTCGTTCACGAAGATGTCGTTGATCGCGTTCCGGGACGTCCAGACATAGCTCGAGACCATCCCGAACGGCAGCACGACCAGCACGGCGAGCAGCCCCGCGAACGTGCCCGCCAGGACCTGCCCGGCCTGCGGCAGACTGCCGGGCCGCAGCACGACGAACGAGTGGACGATCAGCGCGAACCACGCCACCCCGAGCACGACGGCGCCGGCGGTGATGCCCGTCAGCCAGCTGTCCTGGGTCAGATCGCCCAGCAGGTTGTCGGTGCTCAGCCTGACGGCGAGAAGCGCGAGCAGCCCCGCCGCGTAACAGCCGAGCAGGATCAGACCCGTCTTGCGCCATCCGGCCCGCAGATGCGCCGCCCCGGGCGCGAGCGCGGCCAGCACCAGCCAGCCGAGAACCGCCGCGGCGCTCACCGGTTTCCTTGCCTGCTTCACGCCATCCCCGTTTCCCCGCGAACCTCACCGTAGGCCGAATCGAGGCGGCAGCCTACGGACAGAATGCGAAATATGTCTTTAGGGGAGAGTGAACATTAGTAACCGAATAAGATTCGGCCTATGTCCTTCTCCCAGATCGACTACGGCGTGACCAGCCGGGTCGCCACGATCACATTGAAGCGCCCCGAGAGGCTGAACGCCTTCACCTTTGCCATGCGCGGAGAGTTGATAAAGGCGTTCGACCTCGCGGACGCCGATGACGACGTACGCGCCGTGGTGGTCACCGGCGCGGGCCGGGCGTTTTGCGCGGGGGCCGATCTGGTTGGTGGCGGCGACACCTTCGGCCACCGCGAGTCCGGCGAAGGCGAACTCGTCGACGGCGCGCCGCGCGACGGCGGCGGCACGGTCGCGCTGCGCATCGCCCGGTCGCTCAAGCCGGTCATCGGCGCCATCAACGGCCCCGCCGTCGGCGTGGGCGTCACGATGACGCTGCCGATGGACGTCCGGCTGGCCGCCGACACCGCGAAATTCGGCTTCGTCTTCGCCCGCCGAGGGATCGTCACCGAGGCCGCGTCGAGCTGGTTCCTGCCCAGGCTCGTCGGCATCGCGCAGGCCATGGAGTGGGTGGCCACCGGGCGTGTCTTCCCCGCCTCAGAGGCGCTGGAGGGCCGGCTGGTGTCCCGCGTACTGCCCGCCGAGGAGCTTTTGCCCGCCGCCTACGCGCTGGCCCGGGAGATCGCCGACAACACCTCCGCCGTGTCGGTCGCCGCGATCCGCAGACTGATGTGGTCAGGGCTGTCGGCCTCGTCGCCCTGGGAGGCGCACGCGGCCGACTCCCGGCTGATGGCCGAGCTCGGGTCCGCGCCGGACACCGTGGAGGGGGTGACGGCGTTCCTGGAGAAGCGGCCGGCCGAGTTCCCGATGAAGATCAGTGAGGACCTGCCGGGCGGTGTGCCGTCATGGCCGGTAAATCCTTATCGTGTCTAGCATGTACGACACCACCGTTCTGTCCATGCCGCCCGACTTCGAAGGCGACGTCGTAGCGACGCTGATCTCCCGCCGAGCCGGTTCCCGCAGGGCGGTGCTCTACCTTCACGGGTTCACCGACTACTTCTTCCAGGACCACCTCGCCGACCACTACCTCGGCCGCGGCATCGACTTCTACGCCCTCGACCTGCGCAAGTACGGCAGGTCGTTACTGCCGCACCAGACCAGGGGCCTGGTCAGGAGCGTCACGGAGTACTTCCCGGAGATCGACGAGGCCGTACGCGTCATCAGGCGCGACCACGACGAGCTGACGATCAACGCGCACTCGACCGGCGGCCTGGTCGCGCCGCTGTGGGCCGACCGCGTCCGCGGCCAGGGCCTGGTGCAGGGGCTCGTGCTCAACAGCCCGTTCTTCGACCTGAACGTGCCCGCTCCGCTCCGCCTGGCCGCCGACCTGCTCAAGACGCCGCTGTCGTACTCCAGCCGGGCGCTGCCGCTGGGCGTCAGCTTCGCGTACGGCCAGAGCCTGCACCGCACCGAACAGGGCGAATGGGACTACGACCTGGAGCTCAAGCCGCTCGGCGGCTTCTCCGTGCACGCCACCTGGCTGGCCGCCATCCGCCGGGCGCAGCGGCGGCTGCACGCCGGGCTGGCCGTGGACGTGCCGGTCCTCGTGCTCGCCTCGACCACGGGCCTGCGGGTACGCGACTTCGTCCCCGAAGCCCGCTCGGCCGACACCGTACTCGATCCCCGGCACATCGCCCGCTGGGCCACCTGCGTGGGCCCGCACGTCACCTGCGTACGCATCCCCGACGGCATGCACGACCTGGTGCTGTCGGCCGAGCCGGTGCGCAAGCAGGTGTTCGCCGAGATCGACCGGTGGCTGAACGCCTTCGTCTACCAGACCGGAGGCTGAGCACGTTCGTTTACCAGGTCGGTGGCTGAGCGCCTTCGTCTACCAGGGGAACGCGAACAACCCGTAGTAGGCCGCCGCCACCAGCAGCAGCCCCGTGCCGCCGAGCACGCCCGCGATCGCCACGTGCTGCCAGCGGCTCGGTCGCATGCCCTCCCGCAGCCCCGCCACGACCGCCGCCACCGCCGTGACCTCCTGCACCAGCATCAGTACGGCCAGCACCCGCACCACCAGCCAGCCGGCCAGCACGGCCGGCCAGGCCCCGGCCTGGTTCACCGAGAACAGCACCAGCACCGTGATGAACGCCAGCACCGAGACCAGCAGCCCCAGCCCCGTCCACGCCATCCGGCGCAGCCGCCGCCTGATCGGCGGCCAGAGCCTGGCGTTGGTGTCGGCCGGGGTCTGCCGGCGGCCGCGCAGGCGTACCACCATCGCCGCCACGGGGCCCGCCACGTAGCCGACGGCGGCCAGGCAGATCGTCAGCCCCAGCATCGTGCCGCCCGCGTACCACGGAGCGGCGGGGACGTCGCTGGCCTCGAAGCGCTGCACCGGCGTCGTGCCCGCCACGTGCAGCTGGGGCCGCGCCGTGCCGGGCAGGCCGAGGATCCAGTTCGCCAGCGTCTCCAGGTAGCCGTGCGCGAACGGGCCGCCGTTGATCCGCATGGCGTGGTCGGCCTTGTCCATGAAGCGGATCGTGTACTGGTCGTTGCCCGCCGCCTTGAGCGCGGTGATCAAGGACTGGGACGACTCCACGAACGGGATGGACGGGTCCATCGTCCCGTAGAACGCCAGCACCGGCTGCCTGATCTGGCGCAGCGCGGGCATCGCGTCGTAACGGAGGAAGTTGAAGCCCACCCCGCCCATCGCCCTGGTGAGCAGGTCGCGCACGCCGATCGGCGCGCGCAGGCGCAGCAACTGCTCGTTCAGCGCCCAGGCCACCTGCCGGAGCGGCGACACGTTCGGCGAGGACACCAGCACCGCGAACCCCACGTCGCGGCTCTTGGCCGCCGCGATGGGCACCACCCAGCCGCCCTCGCTGACCCCCCACAGCCCGGTGCGGTCGGGGTCCACGTCGGGACGCGTGCGCATGTACTCGATCATGCGCAGCGCGTCGTCCGCGAGCAGCCCGAAGTCGCGGTCGCGGAAGTTGTAGCCGACCGTCCGCTTGTCGAAGGCCAGCGTCACCACGCCCGCCTTGGCCAGGAACTCCGCCTGCGGCGTGAACTCCGTCCGCGAACCGTTGCCCGACCCCGACACGAACACCATCGCCGGATGCCGTCCCGGCGTCGTGGGGGCGCGGACCGTTCCGAACAGTGTCTGGCCCTCAGCCGGGAGCGAGATCTCCTCGCGGTGCACGGGAGTCGCCGCGACCACGGGCCGCAGCTCGTTCGCGGGCTGGGGCGGGAGCGCCTGCATCGTGTGATCGGCCTGGAGTGGCGGAGGGTTGAACGCGGGTGGCAGAACGTAGCCGACCGCGGCCAGGGCCACCAGCACCAAACCTGCGGCGACGCTCACGGTGCCACGGCCAGTGCGCATCGGCCTCCCCATGTGGGTTGAATTGCCCGCTGATCTTTCAGCCTACTCCTGAGACGTGTGACGCAGGGGACCGCATTTGTCGGTGAGACCTGTTAGCTTCCTGCGAATGCGGATCCTGCACACCTCCGACTGGCACCTGGGGCGATCGTTCCATCGCGAGAGCCTGCTCGAAGGTCAGGCCGCGTTCATCGACCACCTGATCGAGACGGTGCGTGCCGAGCGGGTCGACGTGGTGGTGGTGTCGGGCGACGTCTACGACCGCGCCCTGCCGCCGGTCGACGCGGTCGCGCTCTGCGGCGACGCGCTGCGCCGCCTGATGGGCACCGGCGCCCGCACCGTGCTGATCAGCGGCAACCACGACTCGGCGCGCCGGCTCGGGTTCGGCGCCGACCTGATCGACGCCGCCGGGGTCCACCTGCGCACCGACCCGTCCCGCGCCTGGGAGCCGGTGCTGGTGGACGACGTCGCCTTCTACGGCATCCCCTACCTGGAGCCCGAGCTGGTACGCGGCCCCTGGGAGCTGCCCGACCGCAGCCACACCGCCGCGCTGTCCCACGCCATGGCGCACATCCGCGCCGACGCCCCGCGACACCGCCACTCGGTGGTCCTGGCCCACGCCTTCGTCACCGGGGGAGAGGCCAGCGACAGCGAGCGCGACATCAGCGTGGGCGGGGTGGCGCACGTGCCGCTGTCGGCTTTCGAGGGGGTCGACTACGTCGCGCTCGGTCATCTGCACGGCCGCCAGCGGATGTCGGAGACGGTCCGCTACTCCGGCTCCCCCTTGGCCTACTCCTTCTCGGAGGTCAACCAGAAGAAGGGGTCGTGGCTGGTCACGCTCGGCTCTTCGGATGCCGACTCTTTGGAGATTGACTTCGTGCCCGCGCCGGTGCCCCGGCCGATCGGCCGCCTACGCGGTCCGCTGGAGGACCTGCTGACCTCCTCGGCCTATGACGACGTGGAAGACCACTGGCTGCAGGTCATACTGACCGACCCGATCCGCCCCAAATCAGCCATGGACCGGCTGCGCGCCCGCTTCCCCCACACGCTGGCGCTGTCCTTCGAGCCTTCAGGCGGCGCTCCCGTCTCCCAGCCCGCCCGCCTGAGCGGCCGGCCGGAGGCGGAGGTGGCGCTCGACTTCATTCGGGAAGTACGCGGCGAGCCTGCCGGACCTGACGAGGAAGACCTGCTAAGACAGGCGATCGAGGCGTCCAGGGTGAAGGAGACGATGGCGTAGATGCGGCCGCACCGGCTCTCGCTCACGGCTTTCGGGTCCTTCCCCGGTTCGGAGACGGTCGACTTCGACGCTCTGGCGGAGGCGGGCCTGTTCCTCGTCCACGGGCCGACGGGCGCGGGCAAGACCACGATCCTCGACGCCCTCTGCTTCGCCCTCTACGGCCAGGTCCCGGGCCAGCGCAACAGCGCCCGCGCGCTGCGCTGCGACCACGCCCCGCCCTCGGTCGGGCCCTCGGTCTCGCTCGAGGTGTCGCTGCGGGGCCGGTTACTGCGCATCCAGCGTTCTCCGGTGTGGCAGCGGCCCAAGTTGCGCGGGTCCGGGTTCACCGAGGAGAAGGCCAAGGTCATCGTCGAGGAACGGGTCGGGTCCGCCTGGCACGGCCTGACGACCCGCTCCGACGAGGCCGGTGACCTCGTGGGCGGGCTGCTCGGCATGAACGCCGACCAGTTCTGCCAGGTCGCGATGCTGCCACAGGGCGATTTCGCCAGGTTCCTGCGCGCCGATGGGGATGACCGGCGGCGGCTGCTGGAGCGGCTGTTCACCGTGAAGGTGTTCACCCAGACGGAGTCCTGGCTGGCCGAGCACCGCAAGGCGGCTTGGCGGGATCAGCAGGAGCTGCGGCAGCAGGTGGATTTCGCGATCCAACGCCTGGAGGAGGCGGCGGGCGACCTCTCGGTCGCGGGCGCCCTGCCCGGTGCCGATGCCGCCGCGTTCGGTGCCGACGTCGCCGTGCCCGACGTCACCGCGGCCGGTGCCGGCGCGCCCGGCGCCGACGTCACCATGCCCGGCGTCACCGTGACCAGTGCCGACGCGCCCGGTGCCGCTGTGCCCGGTGCGGACGCCGACCCGCCTGATCCGGACACCGACCCGCTGGGGTGGGCCGGTGCGCTGCTCGCCGCCGCCCGTGCTGTCGTCGTCCGGACCGCCGAGCAACACGCGGCGGCCGGGCACGCACTACGTTCGGCGCGTTCCCGCTTCGAGCAGGCGACGTCGCTGGCCGACCGCCAGCGCCGTCACGCCGAGGCCCTGACGCTGCGCCGCACCCTCGATGAGCGAGCCGAGGAACGCGCCGAACTCCAGGCCATCCTCGACGACGCCGCCCGCGCGGACCGCGTGCTTCCGCTCATCCGAGCCGCCCGTCAGCGCGCCGAAGCCGCCGCCAAGGCCCACTCCCTGGCCACGGACGCCGTCGCCCGCGCCTACCCGCTCCTGAAAGCCACCCCCACCGGACTTCCCGCTCCCACCGACGCGTCTGCGGCCTACCCCGCTGACTGGCCGCTTGCCGAGCCCTCCCACCACTTGTCCGACTTGTCCGACGACGGTGGCGGGTCCCGGCACGGCGGTGCGGCGGTTCGGGTGGGGAGTCTGGTCGGCTGGGTCGAGCCCGAGCGGCTGCACGCCATGGAGCGAGACCGGCAGGCAGAGATCGCCCGCCTGTCGGAGCTGCTCACCGAGGAGGCCAGACTGCTGGTCGTCCGCCGTGACCTCCAGCGCGTCGAGCAGGAGCTGACCGGGCTGGCCGCCGAGGACGAGACCGCCGCCACCCGGCTCGCCGCCCTGCCCGCGCTCGTCGAGGAGGCCGAACGCAAGCTGGCGCGGGCCCGCCTGGACGCCGCTGGGATCCCGGCGGCCGAGGCCGTACGGACCGCGGCGACCGAGCTGATCGCCGTCGACCGGGAGCTGGCCGGCCTGGCCGTGGAGCTGGACCGCCTCACCCAACGCGAGGCCGAGGTGGCCGCCGCCGACGCGGAGCTGCCCGGACGGCTGGCCGAGGTCCATGGCCGCCTCGCGGAGGTACGGGCCGAGACGGCCGTCATCCCCGCCGCCGTCGCGACACTCGACGCGGCCAGGGCCGTACGAGATGCCGCCCACCGGGCCGAGACGCTGGCCGCCGAGCTGGAGTCCGCCACCGCCGACCATCAATCGCTTGTGGACCGAGCCCAGGGCCTGCGCGAGCACTGGCTGGACGTACGTCAGGCACGCATCGACGGCATGGCCGCCGAGCTGGCACGCGACCTGTCCGACGGCAGCCCGTGCTCCGTGTGCGGCTCCGCCCACCACCCTCACCCGGCCTCGCCCGCCCCCAGCGCCCCGTCCGCCGATGACGAACTGGCGGCGGAGCAAGCCCACGAGGCGGCCCTCTCCGAACGTGAGGCGGCCGAACGCACACTCGCCTCCCTGGAATCCCGCCACGCCGACGCGGTGTCGGCGGCGGGCGGCCTCGACCACGGCACCGCGGAGACCACGGCGCTCCGGGCGCAGGAGGAGCTGACCCGCCTGGAGTCAATCGCCGAACGCGAGCCCGCACTGGCCGCCGAGCTGGACCGCATCGAGACGGAGCGCGACCGCGTCCGGGACCAGGCCCGCGAGCTCGGCGAACTACTCACGGCCCACCGCACCCACCACACCCACTACCAGGCCGAACGCGCTCGCCTCGTCACCCGCCTCCTCCAGAGCGGCCTCCTCGACACCCACACCCGCGTCTCGGGCCTCAACACCCGCCGTTTCAGCACCGACACCGGGCACCTCGACGCCCGCCGCCATACACGGTCCGCTCAGTCCGTGCCGACCGATCCCGAGGCTCAGTCCGTTCAGACCGATCCCGAGGCGCACGTCTGGGCTGAGGCTGAGGACGGGGCCGGAGCCGACGTGCGGCCGCTCGCTCAGACTGATCGGGCCGCGGCATCCGAGGGAGCGGCTCCAGCAGAGGCCGATGGAGCGACGATCGGTCCCGAGCTGGCGCCCTCCGTGCTGGCGGTGGCCGAGACAGAAGTGAAGCGGCTTCGGGAGTCGGCCCGGCGGGAGGCCGGGCTGGCGCGGGAGGCCGCCGGGCTCAGCCAGGAGCGGGTGGCGCTGGAAGAGCGGGCGCGCCGGGTCACCGCCCGCCTGGCCGCCTGCCGTACCAGGCAAGAGGAGCTCAGCGGTGACGCGGGGCGGCTCACCGCGCGGCTCGACAGCGCGCGCGGCGACGATCCCACGCTCACCGCCCGCCTGTCCAGGCTGAACGACGAGGCCGAACTACTACGGGAGGCCCTGGAAGCCACGCAGGCCGCCGTCGCCACCGAGGCTGAGCGGGCCAGCGCGGTGGAGGCGGCCCGACGGGCGGCTCTGGAGGCGGGATTCGGCGACGTGGCCGACGTGGAAGCCGCCGCCAGGAGCGAGTACGAGCGGGACGGCAAGGCCGAGCTGCTGCGGCGGCTCGACGCGCAGCACGCGGCCGTGACCAGTACGCTGGCCGATCCCGAGCTGGTGGCCGCCGCGCGGCAGGACGTACCCGATCTGGCCGCCGCCGAGGCGGCGCGCGACGAGGCCGAGCAGGCGCACACGGCACTGGCGTCGGCCAGGGACCGGGCCGCGCAGCGGGAGGAGCGGGTGGCCGAGCTGGGCGCGGAGCTGGCCGCGTGCATCGAGCGGTGGCAGCCCGCCGCCGACCGGCACCGGCTGGCCGAGCGGCTGGCGGCGCTGGCCAGTGGTACGTCGAGTGACAACCAGTGGAACATGAGCCTGTCGTCGTTCGTGCTCGGCGAACGGCTCCGGCAGGTGGTGGACGCCGCCAACGAGCGCCTCGACCACATGTCGGGAGGGCGCTACCTGCTGCGGCACGACCTGCGGAAGACGGCCGGAGCCAGAGGGCGTTCGGGCGGCGGGCTGGGGCTGCGCGTGGCCGACGGGTGGACGGGCGTCGACCGCGACCCGGCCACGCTGTCGGGTGGGGAGAGCTTCATCACCTCGCTGGCCCTCGCGCTCGGCCTGGCCGACGTGGTGACCGCCGAAGCGGGTGGTGCCGAGATCGGCACGCTGTTCGTGGACGAGGGCTTCGGCACGCTCGACGAGGACACGCTCGACGGCGTGCTCGACATCCTCGACGGGCTGCGCGACGGAGGGCGGGCGGTCGGCATCATCAGCCACGTCGCCGAGCTGCGTTCGAGGATCCCGGCCCAGCTCAGGGTCTCCAAGTCGCGCACCGGATCCACCCTGTCGGCGGTCGGAGTGGGCTGACGACCGGTCTGGGTCGGCGCCCGCTGGGAAACGACTGGTCTGGGCCGGCGCGCGCTGTCTCAGCGGGGAATCGGCAGCACGCGGTCGGGCCGGTCCTGGGCGCGACAGCCAAGCGCCGAGCCGTCGACTGGCAGCATCAGAACACGACCGACCTCGCACGGCGTTCAGCGCGATCGTGGTCGAAGACCTGACCATCGCCACCATGATGGCCTCGGCGTCCGGGACCGTGCAGCAGCCGGGGCGGGGCGTCGCTCAGAAGCGGGGCCTGAACCGCTCGATCGCGGGTCAGGCGTGGGGCCGGACGGTGGAGTTGCTGACCTACAAGGCCGCCGACCGTGGCGGCCTGGTCGCCACGGTCGACCCGCGCGGCACCAGCCAACAGTGCCACCGCTGTCACGCCATCACAAGAGGATCGCGCGAGACGCAGTCGCGGTTCGTGTGCAAGAACCTGGCGTGCGGATGGATCGGCAACGCCGATACCAACGCCGCCCGAAACCTGCTTCATCGGTACAACTCTGCCGCCGGATGGGCGGTCACAGGACGTGGAGACTCCGCGATAGCGGGGCCGGTGAAGCGTCAAGCATCCTGTCCCACGGACTCGCCCGCACCCGCGCTGCGAGCTGCTGCATAAGCAGCACAGGAACCCTCCACATCTATTTATGTGGAGGAGCACGTCAATCCTCCAAGCTGATCCCCGCGACAGATCGGCCCGTACATCGCGTCCGTGCTCACCGCGCTGATGCTGCGGCGTGGCCTCCCCAACGATGTGGAGGAGGCCGTTCAGGTACGCCTCGATAAGCAGCGCGTGATCCACGAGGGTGACCGCCGGTTCGCTGTGATCCTGGAGGAAAGCGTCTTACGCGCGGCCATCGCGGTGAAGGCGTGGACTCCCTGGAAGGTCGGCTGGTACGTCACACAACATTGAGGTGGACATGAGTATCCGGAAGGTGGCGCCCGCCATCGCGTCTCTGATTCTGGTCTGTGCGGTTGTGTCCTGCACGTCCGCGCCTCCGGCGGCACGATCCTCGCAACAAGGTGCCGTCTCGCCGGGCAACTCGTCCCAGGCCGAAGCGACCACGCCTCCGCCTAACAGGCCCGGTCCTCTGCGGCTGCCGGGCATGGACGCGGGAACCAAGTCCCTGCTCACCGCAGGACCGACCAAGGGTTCTCACATCATCGGCGCTGTTCCCGGCAAGGGTCACCTATGGGTGATGTTCGACTGCCAAGGGGCGGGAAGGGCAGAGATCATCTTGGCGCCTGCGGTGAATTTGCCATTCACCTGCCTGAAGGGAACGCTCACTCCGACCCTGAATCAGCTCAATCTCAACTCCAAGACAGGACTGACGGTCCGCGTTCAGGCGCCCGACTCGGTTGAATGGGCGCTGCGGGTCACTCGCTGAGGGCTCAGGGCCGCGTTAGGCGGTCCTGAGTCACGCGAACAGCGCCGCCGAGCCGCCGCGTCTACCCATGACGCACCGGTGTCTGATGATATTTCGGCCTATGACGACACTTCTTACGCGAAAGACCCTCGGTGGTACGTGGGGCACTGTCCTACTGCCGCTCCGCCCCGACGACTCCATCGACTTCGCCCGGCTGGCCGACGAGCTGGACCGGCTGGCGGTGGCGGGCCTGGACGGTGTGTACGCCCACGGCACGGCGGGGGAGTTCCACGCCATAACCGATGAGGAATACCAGCAGGTCAACGAGCTGCTCGCGGAGCGTTGCGCCGGTCTGCCGTACCAGATAGGCGCCAGTCACATGAGCGCCACCACCTGCCTGCAGCGGGTGGAGCTCGCCCGTGAGTTCCACCCCGGGGCCATTCAGGTGATCTTGCCGGACTGGGCGCCGCCGTCGTTGGACGAGGTGGTGGCCTTCCTTGAGCAGGTCGCCGAAGTCGCCGACCCCGTGCCGCTGGTCCTGTACAACCCGCCGCACGCCAAGACCCGCCTCACGCCCGCCGACTTCGGCATGCTGGCCGCACGGGTTCCCGCGCTGGTGGGGGTGAAGGTCGCGGGGGGCGATGCGGGTTGGTATCGCGAGATGGGGGAGGAGGCGGCCGATCTGCCGATGTTCGTGGCGGGGCACACCCTTGCCACCGGTACGGAACTGGGTGCGGCGGGGTCCTACTCCAACATCGCCGCGTTCAGCCCGACCGGCGCTATGGCCTGGCAGCATCTCATGCGCACCGACCAGGCGGCGGCGCGCGATGTGGAGCGCCGGATCGGGCTGTTCTTCGCCGAGCACGTCCAGCCGCTGGCCTCCGCCGGGTACGCCAATCCGGCGCTCGACAAGTTCCTCGCCCACGTCGGTGGCTGGGCGGACATCGGCACCCGGGTCCGCTGGCCGTACCGGTCGGTGGAGGAAGAGCACGCCGAGCGGCTCCGCCCGATCGCCAGTACGGCCCTGCCGGAGCTGTTCCCGGCGCCGTAGCAGCCGGAAGCCGGAAGGCGGGCGGAGGCCGAGCGCCGAGCGCCGGGAGCCGGGGGGGAGCCGGGCGGGAGCCGGGCGCCGAGAGTCGAAAGCCGACGCCGCCTGAGCCCGGCACCCAGCCGGGCTCAGCCGCCCTTCACGACGGTGTTCCTGACGTCTACCGGGTGTTTGATCAACTTGTAGGCGCGGGCCAGATCGGCGACCCGCTGGAGTTCTGTCAGGTCCAGCCGGGCGGGATAGGAGCCGAACGTAACGCCTGCCGCCAAATTCGGGGGGAGCCTGGAGAAATCGTCCAGGGCGTCGCGCGCCTGCTGGGGGTCGCTCGCGATCAGGCGCTGCGCCTTGGCCAGCGCGCGCTGAAAGGCCGCCAGCGTGCGAGGGTGTTCGCGAATCCACTCGTCGCCGGCCATCATGCCTGCGGTGTACAGGTTCGCGAACTCCTGAGTCATCGCGTCAGCCACAATCCGAGAGTGGCTGATCTGGAGGCTTGCAGTGATGAACGGTTCGGTCATCAGGAGAGCGTCAACCCGTCCCCTGGCCACCTCGGCGAGCATGTCGCGGGCGGGCACCACGGTCAGCACGACGTCGTTCATGGTCAGTCCGGCCCGCTTCAGCACGGCGGTCAGGGCCAACTTCCCGAGCCCCGCGAGGCTCGAGACCGCGATCCTCTTGCGTTTGAGGTCGGTCACCGCCTTGATCTTGGACTTGGGGTTCACGACGACCGCGAAGCTTCCTGGTGCGGCCTGGTAGAGGCTGGAGACGATCTTGAACTTCTTGCCCACCTCGTTCGCAAGGAAGACTGTGGCGTAGTCGGTCTGCGCCAGATCCAGCGCGCCGCTTTCGAACAGGGAGAACGCGGCCTCCGCGGCGGAGATGGTCCTCGGCTTCACCGTCAGCCCTTCCTCCTTGAAATAGCCCTTGTTGAGAGCCACGACCACGGGCACCGACTCCACGGTCGTCGTCACGCCGACCCTGATGATGGACTGCTCGGGCGGGGGAGCGGCGGCCCGCGGCTCCGCGGGCAGTGCCCGTACCGCGACGGTGGCGGCGAGCACGGTGGCCACGACCACCACGGCGGCGGTGAGCGCCATGAAGTTGCGCCGCCTGCGCTGATGGATCTCGATCGCCCTGGCGGCCAGATTACGGTCCGGCATGTCGTCCGCGATGCGGCCGAGTTGCTCTCCGAGCCAGGTCATCGGCGTGCCTCCGCACTGTGGTCGTCCAGAACGGGCAGTCTCGGCGCCAGCTCGGGTGCCAGCGCGCGCAGGCGGGCCAGAGCGTGGTGCGCCTGGCTCTTCACGGTGCCGACGGAGCAGCCCAGCAGGTCGGCGACGTCACGTTCGGTCCGATCCTCGTAGAAGCGCAGGACGAGTACCGCGCGCTGCTTGGGCGTCAGCCGCATGAGTGCCTGGCGCAGGACGATCCGCAGGACGGCGGAGTCCTCGGGCGAGTAGGCGCGGTCGGGCGGTTCCGCGCTCGGCACCTCGTCGGAGCCGCGGCGCCGCCGCCACGAGATGTACTGGTTCACCATGGTCTTGCGCGCGTACGCGTCGAGGTTGTCGATGTGGCCTAACTTCGCCCACCGCCCGATCATGCGGACCAGCACGCTCTGCACGAGGTCCTCCGCGAGGTGGACCTCTCCGGTGAGCAGGTAGGCCAGGCGCATCAACGGACGTTGGTGAGCGTCCACGAACGCCTGGAAACTGGCATCGCGATCCAACGTCTCTCCTCAAGTCGATAACCTCCAGACGCTGTGGGCGCGGCGAAAGGTTGGCACTCCTGAGGTGGGATGGAGACATCAGGGCCGCGCGGTCACTTGCCCACCCCTTCCGTGAGGCCGCGCAGGAACTGGCGCTGGCCGATCAGGAACAGCACGATCGTCGGCAGCGCGGCCATGGTGAGCCCCGCCATCATCACCGGCCAGTCCGTGAGCAGGCGGCTCTGCATGGCCATCAGCCCGACCGGCAGTGTCTTCAGCGCGTCGTCGCTGACGAAGACCAGCGCGAACGCGAACTCGTTCCACGCGAACAGCGCCTGCAGCAGCGCCGCCGACACCAGGATGGGCCGCGACATCGGCAGGATGATCCGCCAGAAGATCTGCGTGGTGGACGCACCGTCGATGGTGGCCGCCTCGTCCACGGAGCGCGGCAGCTCGATCATGTACGCCCGGATCAGGAAAATCGTGAAAGGCACCCGAAAAGCGGTATAAAGCACGATCAATGCCCAGTACGTGTCGAAGAGCCCGATCGACGTCAGCAGGCGGAAGAGCGGGATCAGCGCCACCGTCGGCGACAGCAGCAGCCCGCCCAGCACCAGCAGCGCCACCCCGTTCCCGAACGGCAGCCGCAACCGGCACATCCCGTAAGCCGCCCACGCGCTGATCAGCGTCGTGGCCACGATCGACGCCGAAGTGACGATCACGCTGTTGGTGAAGTAGCGGACGACACCCAGGTCCCAGGCCCGCGCCCAGTTGTCCCAGCGCAGCTCGCCGGGCAGCCCCCACGGCTGGTTGAAGATCTCCTGGTTGTCCTTGAACCCGCTGAGCACCATCCACAGCACCGGGTAGAGCACGGCGATCCCGAACCCGGCCAGCAGGCTCCATCCCAGCAGCCGCCCGACCACCGCCCGCAGCCGTATGGGGGCCTCCGCGCGGACCGCGGCCGGGCGGGTCAGGGTGGTCGAGATCACGAGTCGTACCTCCGGCGGCGGGACACGGCCAGTTGTACGGCCGCGATGGCGAACGTGATGACGAAGATCACCGTGGCGACGGTGGCGGCGTAGCCCATGTCGTCCTCCATGAACGCCTTGCGGTACAGCCACGTGCCGAGCACCTGGCTGGAGTTGTCAGGACCGCCGGCCGTCATCACCATGACCTCGTTGAACACCAGGAAGGCGCCCGAGATCGTGAGGATGACCACCAGCGTCGTCATCTCCCTGACCATTGGCAGCGTGATGGAGAAGAACGTACGCACCGGGCCGCCGCCGTCGACCTTGGCGGCCTCGTAGTACTCGCGGGGGATGCGCTGGATGGCCACCACGAACAGCACGGCGGTGTAGCCGACCGACTGCCACTGGCTCATCGCGATGACGCTCCAGATGGCCGAGCCCTCCTCGCCCAGCCAAGCCCTGGCCAGGTGGCCGAGACCGAGGCCGTTGAGCGCCTCGTTCAGCAGGCCGTACCGAGGGTTGTACAGGAAGGAGAACAGCACGCCCACCACCGTGATCGACATCGCGGCCGGGATGAAGTAGAGCGTGCGCAGCAGGCCGCGGGTCCGCCGCCCGACGAGCTCCTCCAGCAGCGCGGCCAGCACCAGCGACAGCCCACCCTGGAAGACCAGCGAGACCACGGCGTAGGCGGCGTTGTTGCCCAGCGCCCGCCAGAACACCGGGTCGCCGAACGCCTCGGCGTAGTTGTCCAGGCCCACGAACCGGGGCTCGGGCGAGAAGGCGTTCCAGGAGAACAGGCTCAGCCGCAGGTTGTCGGCGATCGGGTAGTAGACGAACACCAGCAGGAGGACGACGGCGGGCAGCACCCAGGCCCAGGCCCGCCACCGCCTCAGCACGGTCACCCGACTTCCTTCTTGGCCTTGGCCGCCGCCTTCTGGACGCCGGCCATGACCTGCTCGGGAGTGCGGGAGCCGGACAGCATGCCCTCGACCCCGGACAGGTACGCGCCGGCGACCTCGGCGTTGGTGATCGTGTCCAGCCAGATGGCGAAGCTGCCGGCCTTGCCGATGTCCTGCAGGGCATCGGTGAGCTGCGGGTAGGAGTTGGCGGAGGTGGCCGAGTCCTTGACCGGGCTGAGCCAGCCGATCTCCTTGGTCATCGTGGCCGCGTTCTCCTTGCTGGACAGGAACTTCAGGAAGTCAACGGCCAGGCCCGCGTTCTTGCTCTGGCCGTTGACCAGGAAGCCGTCGGGGGCGCCGGTCAGCGCGTTCGTGTCGCCGGGGGCGCTCGCCGGGGCGGGCAGGCGCAGGAAGCTCCAGTCGAGCTCCGACTTGTCGAGCACGTCGAACTCGACCGACTCCAGATAGTGCATGGCCGCCTTCCCGGACAGGAACTGCGCCTGCGCGGTCTCGTGCGACAGCCCGTTGGCGTCCTTGGTGCCGCAGCGGGACACCAGATCGCCGAACTGCTTGAGCGCCGTGACGTAGCCGGGATCGGTGAAGGCGCCCGTCGCCGGGGCGTAGTCGGTCTCCAGCGTCTTGGGGGCCACGTCGTAGGCGTTCAGCTGGGTGATGAAGTGGATGGCCGCCCAGCCGTACTGGTTGCCGAAGGCGATCGGCTGCACGCCCCCGGACTTGAGCGTGTCGCAGGCGGTCAGCAACTCCTCGAACGTCTTGGGCACCTGTACGCCCGCCTTGGTGAAGACCGCCTTGTTGTAGGCGAGGTACTTGCCGTCGAGGTCGACCGGCATGCCGTAGTACTTGCCGTTGTACTGGAACGCCTTCAGCGCGGCCGGCGCGAACGTCGAGCCCCACGGGGTGCCCGGACCGATGACACTGGTCAGGTCGGCGGCGAGCCCGGCCCGGACGAACTTGTTGGCGAAGTCGCCGGCCCAGGAGAAGTAGATGTCCGGCAGGTCCTTGGACGCCGTGAGCACCCGGATCTTGTCCTTGTACGGCTGGTCACCGACCTGTTCGAGCTTGATGTCGACCTTCGGATTGGCCGCCTTGTACGCCGCCACGACCTTCTCGAAGTAAGGCGCGTACTTCGGATCGGCGAACTTGGTGACCATCGTCAGCGTGCCCGACCTGTCCTTGGGCGTGGACAGATCGGCCTTGGCGGGCGCGCCGGCCGAGCCGCCGCCGCAACCGGCGGTGACCAGCGCCGTGCCCAGCAGTAGGGCGGTCCAGCGATGCGTGTTCATGGGCTCTCCTTGGTGCTTGGCAGGGGGGCTTCGTGTCCGAAGGCGCCGTAGGAGGTGCAGGCGTGGGAGGCGTAGGCGGTGGCCGCGACGGCCAGCGCGGGCAGGTCCTCGCCGCGGGCCAGGCCGACCAGCAGGCGGGCGATGAACGCGTCACCGGCGCCGAGCGTGTCCACCACGGCGACGGGCTCGGCGGCACCCCAGGCGACCATGTCCTCGGAGCCCTCTAAGGCTCCGGCGGCGCTGTCGCCGCCTGCGGCCCCGGGGCCCGCTAAAACTCCGGCGGCTCCCGAGACCAGGACGGCGCCGTGGGCGCCGAGGGTGACCGCCACCGTGGCCGGGCCCAGCGCCCGGACCCGCCGCGCCAGCGCGAGCGCCTCGTCTCGCGAGCCCGACGGGCTGGACAGGATCGCGATCCCGGCGTGCCGGGCATGCTCCTCGACGTAGTCCCACGGGCGTTCGGAGAAGTCGAACGACAGCCGCCTGGCGTGCGCGGCCAGCTGGTCGAGCTGGCCCTCCAGGAACGAGCACTCGCCGGTGTGCACGATGTCGGCCGCCGCCAGCCGTACCAGATCCGCGGGGGAGAGGCGGAAGCGCGAGACGCCCTCGCGCCCGCCGGTGAACTTGCGCTCGCCCGCGACGAGACGGACGGTGGCGAAGGCGTTCGGCCCGTCCACCGTCCGCAGCAGTGACAGGTCCACGCCCTCGGCGGCCAGCGCGTCGCGCACCACGCGCCCGGCCTCGTCGGTGCCGACCGCACCCAGGTAACCCGCCTCGGCGCCGGTACGGCGGGCGTGCACGGCGACGTTCACGGCGTTGCCGCCCGGATACATGACGCCGAGATCGGGATAGCGGTCGACGACGTTGTCTCCGACGGCCACCAGGCGAATCAAGCGTGGCTGCACACGTTCTCCTGAGAATGGGAAGGTTCTCACTCGCTTGAGTGAGAACGTTCTCAATCGCTGAGACGCATGTCAATAGCCCTCGGTAAATCCGCTACGGTGATCGCCTCCCGTCAGTGGGAGCATGATGGTGTGGACACGATCTAGCAGCACCGGGGGTGCGGATGAGCGGCAGCGCTCGGCGGAGCATGCCGTCGATCGAGGTCGTCGCCAAGGAGGCAGGGGTCTCCACCGCGACGGCCGGGCGGGCACTCGGCGGCTACGGCTCGGTGAGCGGCAAGAGCCGCGAGGCGGTGCTGGCCGCGGCCGAACGCCTCGGCTACCGGGCCAACAGTCTGGCGCGCAGCATGATCACCGGGCTGACCCACACGCTCGGCGTGCTCGTACCCGACATCGAGAACCCGTTCTTCTCCCGCGCCCTGCGCGGCATCGCGGACGTGGCGCACGAGCGCGGCTGGGAGGTGCTGCTGGTCAACACCGACGAGGACCTCTCGCTCGAACGCAAGGCGCTCGGCGTGCTCGCCGAGCGGCGCGTCGACGGCCTGGTCGTCGCGCCCACCGACACCGCCGACCGCGACGCCCTGAAGGACGTCATCGACGCCGGGATCCCCGTCGTCCTGCTCGACCGGCGGGTCCCGGGGCTCGAGGCCGACACGGTCGGCATCGACAACCGCGCCGCCGCCAAGGACGCCACCGAACGCCTGCTCGCGCTGGGCCACCGCAGCATCGCCTTACTGACCGGCGGCGATGAGAAGCTGCGGCCCCCGCTGGCCCGCCCGGGGCTGCGCGGCGTCGAACGCCTGGGCGCCACCACGGTCGGCGCCCGCGCGGCCGGATACCGCGACGCCCTGGTCGAAAGCGGCATCGAGCCCCGGCCCGAGCTGGTCAGTGCCGAAGGCTTCCGCAGGGAGGACGCCGCCGCGGCCACGACCCGCCTGCTCGGACTGCCCGACCCGCCGACCGCGATCCTCGCCCTCGACAGCCTGCTCGCGCTGGGGGTGCTCCAGGCGCTGCGGCGGCTGGGGCTGCGCTGTCCCGCCGACGTGTCGCTGGTGGGCTTCGACGACGCCGACTGGGCGGAGGCGATCTCCCCGCCGCTCAGCGTGGTGGCCCAGCCGGTGTACGAGCTGGGGGCGGAGGCGGGCCGCCTGCTCCTGGACCGCGTCCAGGGCACCGACCGCCGCCCCGTACACCGCCGCCTGCCCACCCGCTTCGTCGAGCGCGAGTCGGCCAGATCCGTTCGGACGCCCGCCGAGACGGCCCCATAGTCAGAACTGCTTCTCGCCGCCGTCGACGTACAGGGTCGTGCCGAGCATGAAGCTGCTGTCGGCGGAGGCGAGGAAGGCCACGGCGGCGGCGACCTCCTCCGGGCGTCCCATCCTGCCGATCGGAACTCCCGTCGCCAGGTCCGCCTTGACGGCGGCCGCGTTCTCCTCGCCGACGGCGGTGTCGATTCCGGGGGTGTCGATCGCGCCCGGCGAGACCGCGTTGACCCGGATACCCCTGCCTTTCAGCTCGTTGGCCCAGGTCCGCGTGAGGGACCGGATCGCGGCCTTCGACGCCGCGTACAGGCCGTAGTTCTCCCAGCCGTCGTCGGCGCGGACGGAGGTGTTCAAGACCACCGAGGCGCCGTCGTTGAGCAGCGGCAGCGCCTTCTGCACGGTGAGCAGCGTGCCCAGGACGTTGACGCCGAAGATCTGCTCGAACTGTTCCCGGGTGGCCTGCGCCAGCGGTGCGAACGTGGCCACGGCCGCGTTGGCGAACACCACGTCCAGGCCCCGGCCGCGGTCGCGGATCGCGTCGTAGAGCCGATCCAGGTCGGCCGGCTCCGCTATGTCGCCCGGCACCGCGGTGACCGCGGAACCGATCGACTCGACGGCCCTGTCGAGCGCGTCCTCGCGTCGGCCGGTGATGAAGACGTGAGCGCCCTCGGACGCCAGCCGCGCGGCGGTGGCCAGGCCGATTCCGGTGCCGCCGCCGGTAACGACGGCGGTCTTGCCTTCCAGCTGTCCCATGCTTTGAACTCCCGAAACTTAGCTACCGATCGGTGCAGAAAGGAACCATAGCACTTCTGCACCGATCGGTATCTAAGCTGTAGGATGAGGCCGTGGAGATCACCCGGAAAGCGCCGATCGGCCGGCCGAGAGGCTTCGACGCCGACGAGGCCCTGGATCAGGCGATGACGGTCTTCTGGGAGCAGGGTTACGAAGGCGCCAGCCTGACCGACCTGACCAGCGCCATGGGCATCACCCGCAAGAGCATGTACGCGGCCTTCGGCAACAAGGAGGAGTTATTCCGCAAGGCCCTGGAGCGCTACACCGAGGGCCCCGCCGCTTATGCGGACCGCGCGCTGCGGAAGCCGAGCGCCCGGGAGGTGGCCACGGCGTTCCTCACCGGCTCGGTCATGGCCACCACCCAGCCCGGCTGCCCTGCCGGATGCCTGGGTGTGCAGGGCTCGCTGGCCGCCGGCGACTCCGGACGGGCGGCCCAGGACGCCCTGATCGTCTGGCGCGACGACGGCCGTGCTCGCCTCCGCCACCGGTTCCAGCGGGCCGTCGACGAGGGCGATCTGCCCCCGGGCGCGGACCCGGAGCTGCTCGCCCGCTACATCATGACCGTGGCGAACGGCATCGCCGTCCAGGCCGCCGGTGGCGCCACCCGCCCCGAACTCCAGCGGGTGGCCGACGCGGCGCTGCGAAATTGGCCACCCATCTGACAGCCCGGCGATTCGCAGCTTTCCACCTCGTACGTGATGTGGCGTGCCACACCACGTACGACGTGGGCATTCTCAGCCGCGTCCCGACCAGTAGGCCGCCGCGCGCTGCCACGCCGCGACGCCCACCGCCCGGCCGAGGGTCCGACCCTGCAGGTCGCCGGCCCGGAAGTGGATGCCGCCATATCTCCGCGACATGCCGGCCTCGTCGGCGGCGTCGCTGAAGGTACGCCAGCGCAGCGTCAGGTCGTTGGCGGGGCTCACCCCCGGCTCCACCTGTGACGAACCCTTGGCGATCAGCGCCTCGCCGTCGAACGTGTCACCGCCGGTGAAGCGCCGCAGCACCTCGGCCGCCGCCGCGCTGAACGTGCTGTGGCCGGAGACGTACTCGGCGAACGGCGGCGTCGGGAACGTCGGCACCTGATAGGGCACCCAGGTCGCGCCGTCGATCACCCGGCCGCCCCAGGTCGCGATCTGCTGTCCCTGGTACAGGAAGCGGACCGCGGTGATCGGGCGTACGGAGTCGAAGACACGCTTGACCTCCCACGAGGCGATCCCGGCGTCCTGCACCGAGTTGGCCAGCGCGAAGAACATCTTCACGTCCTGGTCCAGGCCATGATGATCACGCGCCGACACCTGCTGGGCGAACAGGCACCAGTGGCCGGGCGGCGTCTCGCTGTTGGGGCCGTCGGCCCAGTATTCCGCGATCGCCTTCTGACGGTCGGTCAGCGCGGCGGTGCCCGACACGATCTCGGCGGCCTGTGCACGGTAGGCGGCCGTGCCGTACGTCGCCGGCGCGGGCACCTTGTCGGCCAGGTCGCGCGCGTGGCCGCTGAAGGAGGCGACCCCGCCCCAGTGCGGCGCGAGGAACGGCGGCGTGACCACCACGCCCGCCTTGTTGCGGAAGGTGAGCGGCTGCCAGCGGCTCGGGTCGTTGACCGTGGTCAGCGGATCGGCGACCACCATCGGAGCGTTGACCGGCGCGTAGCCGGTGGTGTCGGCGTAGCCGCCGAGCTGGTTGGAGCCGTCGGCGTGCCGGTATTCGAGCACGGCCGTGCAGGCGGCCAGGCCGGTTTGGGCCGGCTGGCTGGACTGGTCGGCCGGGTCATAGCCCAGCTCGGTCATCAACCCGTCGAACACCGCCCGCTGCGCCGGATAGAGGTCCACAGCCGCTTGGTGGGCCGCGTAGCTGATCGCCTGGGCCCGGTTGGCATCCGTGCGTTCGGCGGCGGGCCGCCGCAGCGTGCCGCCCAGCCGGGTGCCGACGGCGATCGGATCATAGGCGGCCCACGCGTCATAGGCACAGGTGTGCACGGTGGCCAGCGCCCTGGCCACCAGCGGCGGCCCCAGCGTGCCGCCGCGCACCGCCGCCAGCAGCGCCGTGTTCCACCTGACCACCACGTTGGGCTGCGCCGTCGCCGCCGGGTGGGCGGGTGTGACGGGTAAGACGAGCGCGGTGGCGGTCACCAAGGTGAGCGCTGCCGCGCGTAAGGACATCAGAACGGGCATGGCAAGTCTCCTCGCGTCGTGGGCCCCCGTGCGCCCGGGTATGGAGAGGCTTCCATGCTCGAACGCACTTTCGAGCTATCTCGCGGGTAAGAGCTGTCTTTCCCCTAGGTCCAGGTATCCCGATGCGCCTCCTGATTGCCGGGTCAGGAGGCGCACGTAGCGGCGGCCCGCCCTGTGCGGGTTCAGCGGGCGTATTCCTGGAGGCCTTCGGCCACGTGCGGTGGGTGGGGCCGGCCCATGCTTGCCGTAAAAAAGGGAGGTCTTAGGCAGGAAACGGAGAGCAGCGCTCGAACAGACGCACGCGCTAGGGGCAGCTTATCCGCTTCGTCGATCGACCACCCCAGCTCGCGCAGCGCCGCCGTGCCGACGCGTACCGAGATGCGCTCGCTGTCCACAAGCACCCCGTCACAGCCGAAAATGACGAGTTCGACCGGCAAACCCAGCTCCTTTCCCCGCGGTGCCGCCGGGCGGCGGGGTGCCGCCCGGCGACGCTCCTGGAACGGGTAGATCAGTAGTCCACCTGGAACATGTAGTTGCGCTTGTCGAGGTCGTGGCCGCGCACCGCCTCGTAGTGGCGGGCCAGCCGGTCCATGAGCACGGCGATCGCCAGCGGGGACACCTCGCCGCGCAACGCCTTGGGAATGCCGGGCAGAGTGAGGTCCGCCGTGTCGATGTGGAAGGTCTTCTTGGTCGCGTACGTGTCGAGGAAGCGCCTGGCCCGTTCGGCCATGGCCCGCGACGGGTCCTCGCCCAGCAGGTTGATCACCGCCACGTCGTCGTTGACCACCTCGAACGCGCCCTGGAAGAACTCGCCCGAGTTGAAGCCCGCCGCGTGCTTCCACTGCATCTCTTGCAGGAAGCACATGGCCAGCCCGTACGCCCACGCGTAGCTGGGACCCGAGCCGAGCACATACGTGATCGGCTCGTCCTTCAGCGTCTCGGCGATGACCCGCGCCCGCTCCTCACCCTCGTGCGCGGCGGCCACCAGGGCGTCCGGGAGCGCGTCGAGGGCCTGGTCGAGCAGCGCCCAGTCGCGTTCCACCCCGGCCCTGCGCAGCAGGGCATAGGCCGCCAGCTGCATGAACAGATCACTCTTGCCGGTGAAGGCCACGTCGGCCGCCTCGGCCAGCGGGCCGCCCTCCTGGGTCACCACGACCACGGTCGCGCCGGTGCTCCTGGCGTACTGCGCGGCGGCGACGGTCTCCTTGGTCTTGCCGGTGTACGAGGCCAGGAAGACCAGGGAACCCTCGCCCATGCGCCGGGGGCGGGCGGTGTTGAGCTCGTCGCTCTGCAGCTTGTAGACGGGCCAGGTGCCTTCGCGTTCGAGCAGGTAGTGGGCCGGGTAGGCGGCGATGAGCGAGCCGCCGGCGCCCACGAAGAACACATTGCGCAGACTCTTGTCGATGACGTCCGAGACGAGCTCCGCCAACTGGGGTCGCTGGTCGAGCGTCGCGCGGATCTTGTCGGCCAGGTCGGACTCGATCGGTTTGAGCGGCAGCAGGTCGGTCACAGAGGACTCCTTTGAGAACGTTCTCAGTAAGATGTTGATAACGTTCTCACTCGGAGCGAGAATGAGTCAAGAGGTCGCATGGCAGCCCAGCTGATAGCGTCTGCGTATCACTCCGCAAGACGCGAATTCGCATAGTGAGACGTAATGCCGCTTTCCCCCACAACCAGGACGACGCCCAGCCAGTCGAGGGTCGCGGCCGCCAGCCTCATCGGCACGGCCATCGAGTTCTACGATTTCTACATCTATGGCACCGCCGCCGCGCTGGTGCTCAACACCGCGTTCTTCCCCGGGATGGACCCAGTGGCGGGCAGTCTGGCCGCGTTCTCGACGTTCGCGGTGGCGTTCATCTCCCGTCCGCTCGGCTCGGCGGTGTTCGGCCACTGGGGGGACCGGATCGGGCGCAAGTCCATGCTCGTCGTCTCGCTCCTGGTCATGGGCCTGTCCACGGTCGCGATCGGGCTGCTGCCCGGCTACGCGACCATCGGTGTCGCCGCTCCGGTGCTACTCGTGCTGCTCCGTTTCACCCAGGGCATCGGCCTCGGCGGCGAGTGGGGCGGCGCCGCACTGCTCGCGACCGAGCACGCGCCGCCGGGCAAGCGCGGGCTGTACGCGATGTTCCCGCAGCTCGGGCCGTCGGTCGGGTTCATCGTGGCCAATGGGCTGTTCCTGCTGCTGGGGGAGGTGCTCAGCGATGGGCGGTTCGGCAACTGGGGCTGGCGCCTGCCGTTTGTGGCGAGCCTGCTGCTCGTGCTCATCGGCCTGTACGTACGGCTGAAGATCGCCGAAACCCCGGTCTTCCAGGCCGCCATGGACCAGCGCCGCATCGCCGAGGTGCCGTTCGCCGGCCTGATGCGGCAGCAGTGGCGCCGCGTGCTGCTCGGCGCCGGTGCGATGACGATCGCGTACACGCTCTTCTACACCGCGACCACCTACTGCCTGGCGTACGGCACGCAGACGCTGAAGATCCCGAAGACCACCATGCTCGCGCTAACCATGATCGGTGTCGTGTTCATGGCGGCGGGGACGGTGGCGTCGGCGATGGCGTCCGATCGCTTCGGCCGCCGCCGCACGCTGCTCACCGGGACCGGTGTGGCGGTGGTGTGGGGGCTGGTGATGTTCCCGCTGATGGAGACCCGGTCGGTGGTGCTCGTGGGGGTCGCCCTGGCCGGCGCGCTCGGCCTGATGGGGCTGGTGTTCGGGCCGATGGGGGCCTTCCTGCCGGAACTGTTCAGGACCGAATACCGCTACAGCGGCGCCTCGGTCGCCTACAGCCTCGGCGGGGTGCTGGGCGGCGCGGTGCCGCCGCTGGTGGCCACCGGCCTGCAGGCGAGCGGTGCCGGTGTGCTGGGCGTCGGGGGTTACGTGTCGGCGATGGCCGTACTGAGCCTGCTCTGTCTGCTCGGCCTGCCGGAAACGGGGGAGCAGAGCCTCTAGGGGATCAGTGGCGTCCCGGTGTCCTCCCGCTCAGGCCGCTGGCGGGCCTTGCCGCTCGGCGATCACGTGTCGCCGACCCCCCACCACGCTCAGAGCTATCAACGGCCGAACTCGCGAAATGGTCAGCGATCAGAGCTTCCAGCGGCCGAACTCGGAGTCGAGGCGGTCGGCGACGAGCCCGGCCTTGGGGTAGAAGCCCTTGCCGCACTCGAGGTCATCGAGCGCGGCCTCGATCTCCTTGGCGAGGTATCGATTCGCGGCCGCCTGCGACAGCCGTGGCTGTTGACGTGCTCCTCGCCCTTAAGAGGCGAGGATTCCCGTGCTGCTTACGCAGCAGTCCATGCCGCGTAAGCAGCACGAGCTGTGGAACAGGATGCTTGACGCTTCACTGACCCGCCTACTGGCAAGTCTCCACGTCCTGTCACCGCCCGTCCGTCGGCCTCGTCGTACCGATGAATCCATGAAGCGATCTCGCGGCCAGCTTGGTTGTCGCTTGCCAGTTCGATCACAGAGACCTTACCGTACGTGGTTGAGACGTCGCAAGCAGTTCCGATCACTGCACGCTCGCGCCCAGAGGGCACTCACGCGCGGGCCTACACCATCCCGCCTGAGGGCGGGAGCACCTGTCTTCAGGATGCTCAGTCCAGCCAGATCCGGGCCAGGCGGCGACGGGCGCGCAGGTCTTCGGTGAACGCCGTACGGCCGTGCAACACCACGTCATTGTTGACGAGCAGGAGATCGCACGGGCGCAGCGGGAAGCGCAGGACCATGTCCCCGTCGGCGAGGATCTCGTCGAAGGCATCCAGAGCGGCCACGGCGCCGGATGTCAGCGGCTTCCCGGCCGCTTCCTGACCGTGTTCGATCCAGTGGCGGTTGTACTGGACGCGAAGCCGCCCCGCCCGCCACTCGAAGACGGGGTAGACGCGGTCGAAGTTCGAGACCGTGCCCGCGCCGAAATGGAAGTTCTCATAGAGCTCGGCCAGCAGGTCGGGCCGCTCTTCCAGCAGCCGGTCGTGTACGGCGTGGCCGCTCACCAGCAGGGATTCCCCGCCGTGGACGGCCGCGCGCAGGCAGAGCAGGCCCAGCAGGTGCGGCGGCCCAGGCGGTCCGGCCCGGTCGGTGTGGAGGGCCAGCCCTTGGTCGTCCATGCCTCTGCGCGATTTCTCGCCGGTGGTCACCAGATCGGCCTTCTGGGTGCGCGGGGTGCCGAGGAGAGAGCCGAACGTGTAGCACAGAAGATCGATCTGCTCCTCGGGCCAGTCCGCGATCGGCAATCCCCGGATCACCACCAGGCCGGGACCCGCTTCGAGCGCGGCCTTGGCTCTCTCGGCCAGGAGCGTCAAGGCCGGGACGTGAAACTCGGGTCGGGTCCGGGTGAGTGGTTGGTCGATGTGGAGCAGCCAGTCCTGTTCGCGCAGAGTGGACCGGGTCCATGCGGTGGGCCCGCCTACCGGTGTCGCGTTGGTCCGCATCGTGGTCTCTCCCGGTGGTCGTGCCGCCTGCTTTACGGCCTACCCGCCCGGGGAGCGGGGTCCACGCGCTCGCCCGCGTCGTTCAGACCGAGCCCAGCTTCTTGCGGTAGCAGCGGGTCAGCGGCTGGTCCACGTACATCCCGTACGACTCGCCAAGCACATACCCGCTGCTCTCGTACAAAGCTATGGCCTCGGGCTGCTTGACTCCGGTCGCCAAGCGCACCGTCTCGTAGCCCATGTCCCGAGCCAGATCCTCCAAGGCCGCCAAGAGCCGCCTGGCGATCCCCTGACCTCGGAACGCGGGATCCACGTACATCCGCTTGAGCTCCCCCATATCCGGATCCACCGGCTGGATGGCACCACATCCGGCGGCGTGCTCCCCGGCGTAGGCGACGAGGTAGCGGGCCTGCGCCTTGACGACGGAACGCCCTTCGGGCCCGTAGCGCTTCACCAGCTCGTCGAAGGCGGCGGTGAGCAGGGCGGTCAGGTCGGCGTCGGCAACGGTCCGTTCCTCGATCTGCATGCGCTCATGCTATGAGCCGTCACTCCTGCCGGATCCGGGCGGGGCGCCCGGGGCCTCACTCGTACTCCGGGAACAGCAGTGCCAGCTCCCGTGGATACGCCGCGATCAGCCGCAGTTCGTCGTCCGTGAGCGGTCGGCCGGTCATCGCGTTGCAGAGCTGCACCAGCCGGAACGCCAGGTCCTCCTCCCGCACGTCCACGCCGAGCCCGTCCATGACGTGCCGGAATCCGGCCTTCCCGCCGTACTCGCCGGTCAGCACGACCCGTCCGCCGCGCGCGTGCCAGTCCTCGGGGAACGGCCCGAGCGTCGCCTCGTCGTACAGCTCGTAGTTGCCGTGATCCTTCAGCGCCCCGTCGGCGTGGATGCCCGACTCGTGCGCGAACGCGTTGCGTCCCACCCCCACCTGGTTGTACGGCAGGGGCTGCCCGAACGCGTAACTCGCCCACAGCCCGAACCTGCGCGCCCACGACAGGTCGATGGCGTCACCGATCTCCGCCTGGAGCCCGAAACCGTGCTCGAAGGCGAGGATCGTGGACAGCAGGTCGGCATTGCCGGAACGCTCGCCGATGCCGTTCACGCAGGTGTTGATCCACGCGTCCTGCCCGGCCTCCAGGTCGCCGAGCGCGCCCGAGATGGAGTTGGCCACCGCCAGGCCGAGGTCGTTGTGGCAGTGCGTCTCGACGGGCATCCCGACGGCCGAGGCCAGCTTGGCGAAGCGTTCGCGGATCCGGTCGGGGGTGTCGCCGCCGATCGTGTCGCAGTAGCGGACCCGGTCGGCGCCCGCCTCCTTGGCCGCCAGCGCGAACTCCAGCAAGAACCCGTCATCCGTCCGCGACCCGTCCTCCGCGTTGACGCCGACGGTCAGCGCGCCCGCCGCCTTGGCCGCCCGCACCGCCGCCGTCATCTCCCGCATGATCGCGCCGCGGTCGAGGCGGCCACGGAACTTGTTCTGGATCATGTAGTCCGAGGTGGAGATGGACAGGTTGTAGTGCTTCAGGCCGAGTGGCGCCGCCTTCTCCACGTCCTGCGGTACACCACGGCACCAGCCCGACAGCCGCAGCTCGCCGAACGCGCCCGCCTCGGCCAGCGCCGTCTGCGCCCGTACGTAGGGCACCTCGTGGAACAGGAAAGGGAAACCGATCTCGGACTGAGCCACCCCGAGCTTGGCCAGGTAGAAGTTGACCATGGTCTTGCCGAACTTCGACAGGCCGGTGCGCGCGGTCTGCACGCCGTCTCGGTTGGTCACGTCAAGGAAGTGAACTTTGGGCATGTGCACACGTTGACACGCTTGCTCAATGTGTATCAATATTGATTTGAATCAATATGGGAGGCTTTGGCGTGGAGTGGATCGACGCGGCGACGGCGGCCGAGCGGCTCGGCGTGAAGCCCGCCACTCTCTACGCGTACGTGAGCCGGGGCGTGCTCAAGCGACGTCACAGCGAGGACCGGCGCAGCCTGTTCGACGCGGCGGAGATCGAGCAGTTGGCCCGGCGCGGGCGGCCACGCGGCCAGCCGCCGGAGCTGGTCATCGAATCCGGCATCACCGCGCTCGGTCTGGACCGCCCGTACTACCGCGGCCGCGACGCCCTCACCCTGGCCCGAACCGCCGACTTCGAAACGGTGGCCGAGTGGCTGTGGACAGGCGACCCCGACGCCTTCGCCTCGGACCATGCGGCGCGGCGTCAGGTGCGTGATACCGAGACGGCGGGAGGTGGCGCGGCGGGGGGTCGGGTGCGTGATTCCGAGGCGTCAGATGGTGCGGCGCGGGGTTGGGCGCACGATCCGGAGATGGCGCAGGTCGCAATCGCGGCTCAGCGCGGTCTCCCCGGGGGTCTGCCGCTCCTGGACCGCCTCCAGGTGATCACCACGGTCCTCGGCGCCGCCGATTCCCTCCGCTACCAGCTCGATCCCATTTCCGTCGCCGCCACCGGTCGTCGCCTCATCTCCGGCCTCGTCGACGCCCTCCCAGCGCTCCAGGCCCCCGGCGGTAAGTCGATCGCCGAGCGGCTCTGGTCCCGTCTGTGCCCGCGGCCCGCCACCCCGGCTCTCCTGGCCGCACTGCGGGGCGCGCTCGTGCTGCTCGCCGACCACGAGCTGGCCGCCTCCACGCTGGCCGCCCGGGTCGCCGCCTCCGCTCGCGCCGACCCGTACGCCGTGGTGCTGACCGGCCTCGGCGTGCTCGGCGGCCCCCTGCACGGCGGCGCGTCCCACGCGGCCGAACGGCTGCTGGCCGAGGTGACCGAACCCGGCCAGGCCCCGCGCGTGATCACCGATCGGGTACGCCGGGGCGAGCGCATCCCCGGCTTCGGCCACAGCGTCTACAAGAACGGCGACGCGCGCGGCGGCCTCCTGCTCGACCTGGTGAAGCAGGCCGCGCCGGACCACGAACGCATCGCCGTGGTCCAGGCCGTACTGGCTGAAGTCCGTCGGCGACGCCTGCCCGAACAGAACGTCGACTTCGCGCTCGCCACCCTCGCCGGAGTCGCCGGGATGCTGCCCGGCTCCGGCGAGGCGATCTTCGCGGTGGCCAGGACCGCCGGGTGGCTGGCCCACGCGATGGAGGAATACGCCAAGGGTTCCCTCCTCCGCCTACGCGCCTCGTACGTCGGCCCGGTGATCAGATAACGGCCCGCGCATGGACGCGTCCGCTGATCAAGTACGGTCCCACACGCATGCGCGGTCCCATACGCATGCGCGGTTCGCACCCATGGGCAGCCCCGCCGATCAGGCGCTCCTGTCTACGTAGGCGGCCAATGCCCGCACGCGCTCCGCGTGCTCGTCGTGCCCGACGATCACCGGTGGCTCGTTGTACGGCATCGCATCCGACGATCGCCGGAGCTTGATGTACTGCCCGCAGGCGTCGATCGCGTACGGCTCCATATCGTCCTGGAGCGCCCCGATCACCGTGATCCCGTACGTCTCGCCGATTCGCCGGAACAGCGCCACCGCCTCACGCCGATGCTCCTTGCCCAGGTTGCGGCCCAGTTCGTCGAGCACCAGGCACAGATGCCCGCCCCCGGACGACGCGATCGCCGCCGCGCACACCAGCTTGACCGCCTTCTCGTCCATGAGCGCGGTGTTGGCCCGCCGGTTGTACGGGACGAAGCCTTGGCCCTCGCCGCGCCGCCACTTGGGCGTGACGCGCCATTGCCAGCGCTGTTCAGGATCCGCGGGCGCCGGTGGCACGGGGAACTCCAGCGTCGCCCCGTAACCTCCGTAAGACGTGTCGAGCTGCTCGAACTCCTCGGCGACCCGCGTGAGCCGGGACTTGATCGCCGCCGTCAGCGCCGCCCGGTGCACCGCCGTCGAACTGGCCGCCTCCTCCGCCCCCTTGTCGGCCGCGGCCAGGTCACGCTGCCTCGACACGACCTGCGCCTCGATCTGACGCCGCTGGTGCTTCTCATATTCTTCCTGCCCGCGCAAATAGGAGGCCAGCGAGCCGCACACCGCCGCGAACGTCGCCTGCTCCCGCGCCGTGCTCCCCCCACGCTCGGACAGCAGGAACCGCAGCTCCTCCGGGACCTCCGCGTCCTCCTCCGGGAACGTGTCGCGCAACGCCTGGTCGAAATGCCGTTCGGCGACGCGCCACCATTCCTCGGCGGTGCGCGCTCGTTCGCCCTCGGGCAGCGCCTTGAGCCACTCCCGCGCTCCCTCGGCGGTGCCGCCCCAGTCGGCGGCCAGCGCCTCGACCTTGAGCGCCTCCCGTTCGCCGCTCACCCTCGTCTCGTCCTGACGCGACCGGGCCCGCTCGCCCTCGTGCCGCTGCCGCCGCCCCTCCAGGCGTTCGATCTCCATGTCCTTCGTGCGGGCCCGGAAGTCGAGGGCGGCCGCCTGCCGCTCGGCCTCCGCCACCGCGGGCGCCAGCTCCTCCAGCGCCGTCGTCAGCTCGCCCAGCCGCGCCCGCCGCCCGGCCAGCTTCGTCTCCAGCTCGGCGAGCCGTACTCCCGCTTGCGCCCCCTCCAGCCGCCGCTGTCCCTCCGCGACACCTTCCTCCCCATCGCGTACGGTCTGCGCCGCGGTCTCCTGGGTGTCCTTGGCCCGATTGAGCCGGTGTTCGGCGGCCTTGATCCGCGCCTCCCGGCCGGTCGCCTCCCCGTCGAACGCCCCCACCACGCTCACCCCGGCGGCACTCACCAGGACAGAACCGGGCAGCTCGACCAAGGCCGTGGCGGCCGCTTCGAGCTGGCCGGCGTCGACGATCACGGCGTGCTCGTTCGGCCACCCCCGCAAGTCCTCCAACCCGAGCCCAGCCCCACCAGGCACCCCAGCGCCGACGTCCGTGGCTGCTCCATCGCCCGCTTGACCGGCGGACCTCGCGGCTGTCTCGGGGGATGGACGGCCAGTGGATCCGGCCCGGTCACCGTGGGCGTAGTCGCGGGCTTGTTCGGCCACGTCCAGTGCGTCCAGGAGACCCGTCGCCACGACGCCCGCCGCGGCCAGCGCGTTGAGCTGGGCAGCGGCCGGGCCGCCCTCGGCGTCGTCCAGCGCGGCCTGGGCAGAGGCCACCTCGCGATCGGCCACGCCCAGCGCCTTCAGCGCCTCGTTCAGCCGAAGCCGCGCCTCTCGCAGCTCCCGCTCGGCCGTGGGCACATCACGGCCGTCGGAGAACCGGCGCGTCTCCTCCAGCGCCGGGATCAGGCCGCGCAACTCGTCGGCGGAGTTCTCCGCCACGGCCCGGTCGGCGTCGAGCTTGGCGGCCCGCGCCTGCATCGCGGCCAGCTCCTTGCGCGCCTCCGCCACTCTCCGATCGAGCGTGTCGTCCTTGAGGGTGGTGATCTCGGCCTTCACCATGGAGAGCGCCTCGGCCGCCGTCTCGCCCGCGGTCCGGTGCCGTTCGAGCTCGGCGACCAGCAGTTCGTCCTTGGCCGCCGCGTCGTCCAGCTTGCGAGCCTGGCGCCCGCGCCAGCACCGCAGCGCGTCGGCCAGCCGGATCCGGGCCTGATCGCGCCGGTCGAACGTGGTCAGCAACGCCCGCGACTCCGCCTCGAACTCGGCCAGCCGATCGGCCGCCTGCGCCGCCCGTACGCGCTTGGAGTGTTCGTCCCTGCGAGCCTCGCGCTCCTGCTCGAGCTCGGCGTCGAGGCCGGTCAGGGCCGCGATGGCCTCGAACACGCGCTCCGGCGAGATCTCGTTGAGCGGCTGGGAGAGCAGGTTGGTGGCGACCTTGCTCCGGACCGAGGTCGACAGGAACGACACGCAGCGGATGCGGTCGCCGTAGAGCACCTTGGTCAGGTCACGGGCCACCACGTCGCGCCGCCCGGCGGACTTGGGCAGCGTCGCCCACATCTCGTCGGCACGCACCACGCGCTCGGCCTCGGACGCGGCGGAGGCCAGATGCACGCCCTCGCGCCAGCGGATCTCCAGGTGGGGGGCCTCCTGATTGACCTTGAGCCACACGGTGACGGCCCCGCCAGATGTGTCGGGCACGGAGAACAACTCACCGTCATCCGGCACGTCCGGCTCCACGCCCACGCTGATCTGCTCCGGTTCGGTGGCCTGGTCAGCCGTGGAGGTGCCATGCCTCGGTCCGGTGGCTTGGCCCGCAGTTGAGGTGCCATGCTCCGGTCCGACGGTCTCGTCTGAGGCGACGGCGCCGGGAACTGGAGCGGTGGCTCGTAGGGGCAGGTCGTAGGACGCGCCGGGCCGCCCGAACACGCCGACGATGTAGCCGTGGTCGGCGCTGGCCCACTGGCGGGCGCCCGCGCCACTGGCCAGCTCGGCGTTGAACAGCAGCTCCGACACCGCCTTCGCCCCCGAGGCGAAACGCCACTGCTCGTCACCCAGCAACGCCGTGATCGACGCGATGAACGACGACTTGCCCGCGCCGTTGGAGTCCTTGGGCCCGGCCCCCGCGACGACGATAAGCGTGCCGGGGACGGTCGGCACCGGATGGGTCGAGAGCCGTGAGATGTTGACCGCCTGCATGGCGATCAACACCCGGTCCCCGACGACGTTCTCCACCTGCGACACCTGTGACCCCCGTAGTCCTTCCGTTCCACCGCGTCGCCCCGTCTGGAGCTGACGCTTGCTGTCTGTTAACCGTGCCGCCCGGGTGAGGGCGGACGCTTGCTGCTTGTACACCGCGCCGACCCGGGCGGGGCTGACGCTTGCTGCTTCTTCACCGCACTGAGCCGAGCACGCTCGCTGTCTGTTTGCCGCGCCGCGTGGGCTGTTGCCGTCTCTTCGCCGCGCCGCCCGGTCAAGGACGCTTAGGTTCCGTTCCCCGCGCTACCCCGACCGCGTCTGACGCTTGGCGCCTGCCAGGCCCGGGTGGCAATCCGGGCCTGGCAGGTCCGGGTGGCTACCCTGTCGATCTCCGCGCGCGTACGGCCGCGGCCAGCGGGCTGTGTGGTCCGGCCGCCAGGATCAGCTCCTCCTGCAGCCGTCGCCGCGCCGCCGGGGTGAGCCGGTGGAACTGCGGTCCCGGCGCGTAACCGCCGGCCTCCTCGCCCGCCTTGACCTGGGTCAGCAGCCCGGCGTGCCGCAGCATCCGTAGCGCCGCCTCCAGCTCGCCGATCGGCAACTGGGTGTGGCGGCGCAGCTCGTCGACGGGAGTCGGGTGCGGCGAGAGCCAGGTGTCGTCGGGCAGCAGCCCCTCCGCCCTCGGAATCGCCACCGAATGCACCAGCACCAGCGTCAACACCGCCCGCTCACTCTCACCAAGCCCCGCCGCTGCCCCGGACCCGCCGGACCCCGACCCTGCCCCGCCAGACCCCAACCCTGCCCCGCCGGACCCGGCCCTGCCGGTCGCGGCCCCGGCGGTCGCGGGCGTCGGCTCGGCGCGGTAGGCGTCGTCGTAGCCCGAGGTCCATCGCTCGCGGTGCTGGATCAGCGTCCGGCCTCGTCGGGCGAGCATCTCGCCCAGCGTGTGGCGGAGCGCGGGATCGCGCAGACCGCCGAACCGGGCCTCCAGCACCGGCTCAGCGCCATGCTCCACCGCCATGAACGCCGCCACCAACTCGGCCCGCCGCCGCTCGTCATAGCCGCTCAGCAGCTCGTCGAACTCCGCCGCACCACCTTCAACCCGGCCCGCCACCGCCACTGTCGTCCTCGCTGTCGCGGTCGCCGCCACTGTCGTCGTCTCGGTCGCGGGATCCTGCGCCCGCACCCGCGCCTCTGATGGCTGCTGCACGATGGGTGGTTCTTGCACCTCGGGTGGTTGCTCTGAGGCGGGCGGTCCTTCCACGGCGCGGGACTGTTGTACGACCGGCGATCCTGGCCCAGCGGGGGATTGCTGAACCTCCAGCGGCCCTTGCGCAGCGGAAGGCTGTTCCACAGCGGGTGGTTCCTGCAGCCCGTGGGATTCCTGTGTGGCGGCCGCCACGATGTCGGCGTCCGCGACCACCGTGAGGTCCCGTTGCTCCGGTGCGGGAATGCGCCGGACCAGCTCCTTCAGCTGGGCGTGCGACTCGACCGGCCACAGGGCGCAGCGCGGGCCCAGCGAGACCACGCCGTCGGACATGACGATCCACGCCGAGTCGTGCAGTCGGCGCAGCGCCCCGATGGCCCAGTTGCGCATCAGGTCGTCGGCCCGGCCGATCAGTGCCCGGTAGGTGTCCAGGATCAGCTCGACCGGTGCCGGCGTGCCCGGCCACGGGTCGACGGACAGGTCGCTCCAGCAGCACTTGAGCGTCGCCGCGAGCACCCGCCGGGTCTCGCCCGAGCGTTCGACCGGGACCGGGGGCACCTGGTATTCGTCGAGCAGCGACGGGGTGGCCGCGTCGGGCCACACCGGCAGGGCCTGGCCGGTGGAGTCGGGGCGCGTGAGCCGTACCATCCCAGGTGGCGCCGCGACGCCGGCCCCCAGCCGCAGCGGCCCGCCCGACCGCGCCCGCACGTGAGCGACCGCGTCGTCCCCGAGCGCGCGCCGCGCACCGGCGCCTCCCGAAGAGCGACCCCCACCGGTACCCGCCGAAGAGCGACCCCCACCGACGCCCGCTGAAGTGCGACCCGCGGCGGACCCCTCCGAAGCGCGACCGGAACTGGCGCCTTCCGAAGTGCGACCGGCGCCTTCCGAAGTGCGATCCGCAGCGGAACCCCCTGAGGAGCCGCGCGTACCAGCGGGCTCCGAAGAGGGGTCCGGGCCAGCGGCCTCTGACGAGATTCGGGTCATGAGGAGCGCTCCAGGTAGCCGTGGGACAGCCAGGCCGGTTCGCCTCCTGGCGAGATCGTGAGGTCGTCGGCCCACACGAGCCGATAAGGCAGCTCAGGCCGCAGATCGACCGTCGTCAGGTCGGCCAGCAGCCGGCGGGCCGAGGGCCAGTCGGACCGGAGTATGTCGGCCAGCGCCACCCGCGACGACGCCCCCAGCAGCGACTCCGCCACCTCGGTCAGCCGCTCGATCGCCGCGTTGGGCGCGGAGTCGAGCGAGCCTTCGGGGCCCGCGTCGGCGAGGTTGGAGCGCGGGGGAGTGGGCTGGGCCGGAGCCGGGCGGGGCGCCTCGTCGACCGCGCGGGCGATCGCCGCCGGGTCGTGCCAGGGCGCCGGAGCGTCGAACACGAAGCCGTCGAGCACCGCCGCGAGCCGCTCACGCGAGGCGGTCTGCGAGAACGTGCGCCAGGTCTCGGTGGGCAGCAGCGTCAGGTTGCGAGTGGTGCCCGCCGAGTCGGCCAGGCGCCCCGCCGCCCGCCGGGAGGCGTCGCTGTAGGCGTAGATGGCCGCCCGCAGGTCGGTGCAGACCCGGTCGAGCGCCGGCCAGCGGGTCAGGATCGTGCCGTGCAGGCTCTGTGCCCGGCGCGCGATCTCCTCGGTGCCCCACAGCTTGGGCGCCTGCTCGCGCAGCTCCTCGATCGTGCCCATGGTGAGCGTGATCAGCTCCAGCGCCCACAGCCGGAACGCCCTGGCCAGGTTGGCGGCGCTCTGCCTGGCCTCCTCCATCGTGGTGCGCGGGTCGGCGACGTTGAGGTCTTCGAGCGCGAGCAGCCGGTGCATCTCCGACTGGCCGCCGTCGTCCATCATCCGCCTGATGAACATCAGCCCGACCACGCTGGTGAACGACGCCCGATAGCGCAGTTGGTTGGGTTTGGGGAACACCTCGCGGATCGCGCCCAGCCCCTTGAGCACGCGCAGTCGGTTGTCGAACTGGTCGCCGGGATAGGCGCGGCAGGCGAAGCGCATCTGCTCGTGCGTCAGCCACTCCTCGCCCGCCTCCGCGAACGCCGCGAACAGCGTCTCGGCGATGTCGACCAGGGCCGGGTCGTCGACGACCGCCCCGCTGTCGCGGGCCAGCGCCGCGAACATCCGGCGGTAGGTCGACAGCACCGCCTCCTCCGAGAGGGCGGCGTCGAGGGTCAAGGACTGTTCGGACACGGGCTCTAAGGTACGGCTTCGGACCGACAATCTCGGCCCGACCTGACGGGCTTACCTGCGAGTAGTGCCCGACGTGGCGTGCTTACCTGCGAGTAGTCACGCTGCACGCTAGGGTGATCCAGGGTAATACGGGGGCAAACGTTCAGTAATCGTACGTACGGGGTGAGTGACGCCTTGCGTATCCGCGTACTCCGCGGAGACCGTGCCACAGCCTTGATCGCCGGCGCGGTGGCCGTGATCCTGGTCGCCTTGGCGGCCGTCTTCGGCGTGGGCGTCTCCAGCGCCACGCCCAAACTGGCCGACGTCGGCGCCTGGTTATGGACCCAGGCCCGAGGCAAGATCGTGCACGTCAACGGCCTGTCCGGCGAGGTCGACGGCTACCTCGACAAGAAGTCGGCCCAGCGGCTGCGCATCGTCCAGGACGGCTCGAACGTCCTGCTCGTCGACGACGGCAGCGGCTACGTCAGCCGGATCGAGCCCGGCCAGCTCAGCGTCGCGCAGACCCGTAACTTCGGCACGGCCGGCCTGCAGATCGTCGTCTCGGGCGCCGCCGGCTACGCGGTGGACCCGGAGGGCAAGGTCCAGCAGATCGATCCCGCCACGCTCAACTCGGTCGGCGCGCCGCTGACGCTGCCGGGCCCGCTCGGCTCGGCCCGCATCGACGGTGGCGGGCGGCTCTGGGTGCCGGTGACGGCCAAAGGCGAGGTCGTACCCGTGACCAAGGGCGTCGCCGCGAGCGCCGTCAAGGTCGGCGAGCCGGGCGAGGAGCTGGCCGTCACGATCGCGGGCGGCCTGCCGATGATCGTCAACACCCGCGCCGCGACCGCCACGATCGTCGGCGCGGACGGCGGCGTGGGCGAGATCACGCTGCCCAAGGAGGTCGCCCAGGCCGCCAAGGGCGGCGTACTGGCGCCGGCATCCACCGAGGGCTCGCTGGTGCCGCTGCTCACGCCCGGCGACTCCGGGCTCCTCGTGGTGGTCGACACGGAGTCGAACTCGGTGCTCAACACCAAGTTCGCGGTGAAGGACCCGGCCGCGCTCGGCGTGCCGCAGATACTCGGCTCGAAGGTGTACGTCCCGGACCGCAGTACGGGCGGCTTGATCGTGTGGGACAGCGCGGCGGGCGGTCAGCCCACCAAGCTCCAGGTGGCGCAGGGGCCCGGCCCGGTCGACGTGTTCGTCAAGGACGGCCTGCTCTGGGCGAACGACGAGAACGGCGACAAGGCCGTCGTCGTCGACACCGAAGGCCGCAAGCACGACGTCGACAAGGACGACTCGGACGTACCGGGACCCACCAACACCCCCAAGCCCAAGCAGACACCACGGCCCGAGCCGACGAACACCGACCCCAGGCCCGACCCGACCAGGACGGACGACCCGGCGCCGACGCAGACGGACGCCCCGGAGCCGTCGCGCAAGCCCACCAAGACTCCGACGTCGACCCCGACTCCCTCCTCGGCCACCCGCAGCCCCACTCCCACGCCCACGCCCACGCCCAGCGCGCCCACCAAACCGGGCGCCGTCAGCGCCAAGTCGGGCCCCGGCCACGTCAGCGTGAACTTCAGCCCGTCCAGCGGCGGCAAGGTCGACCGCTACACGCTCAAGGTGTCCGGCGGCGACGGCAGGACCACGCCGCAGTCGGTGGACGCCGACGGGCCGTTCCAGTTCGAGTTCTCGGGCGGGAATTGCGGCGCCGAGTACACCTTCACGGTCGTCGCCCACTGGTCGGGCGGCCAGGTCGAGTCGGAGCCCAGCGCCGGGGTCAAGCCCTGCGTGGCCCCCGGCAAACCGGCCAACTTCGCGGCCAAGCCCAAGAACCGCGGCGCCGAGCTGACCTGGGACGCCCCGGAGAGCGGCGGCGAAGGCATCACGTACGTGCTCTCCGGCGCGGTGAGCAACGACAGCGTCAAGGGCACGTCGTTCACCGCCGAAGGGCTCAAGAACAACCAGAAGCACGAGTTCAAGCTCAAGGCCAAGAACGACGCGGGGGAGAGCCAGGACGCCGCCACGGCGGACGTGGACCTGGCCTACCCGCGGCAGCAGTACCAGAACGCCAGCAACAACGACACCAACACGCTCATCCGGCCGGGCCCGTCCGCCGATGGCGAGGCCGGAAAGATCCCACAGGGCCAGTACATCACGCTGACCGTGATCTGCCAGGTCAAGGGCTCGTCCTACACCGACAAGTCCACCGGCAAGTCCAGCGACATCTGGAACCGGATCGAGTCGTCGGCGGGCAACGGCTACCTCAACGACACGCTGGTGGCCACACCGGACGGGGGCGGCTTCCCGGAGGCTCCGCTCTTCGAGTGCACCGACTGAGATAGGGGACCTCAGTTGTACAACGAACAGACGCAGCAACCGCAGCAGCTCGCGGCACAGTTCGCCCAGCGCTTCCAGATGCTGGCCCAGAACATCGAGCGCATCATCCGCGGCAAGCACGAAGCCATCGAGCTGGCCCTGATCTGCCTGTTCTCCGAAGGACACCTGCTGATCGAGGACGTGCCCGGCACCGGCAAGACCACGCTGGCCAGGTCCATCGCCGCCAGTGTGGACGCCGAGTGGCGGCGCATCCAGTTCACGCCGGACCTGCTGCCCAGCGACATCACCGGCGTGTCGATCTTCAATCAGGCGCACCAGAAGTTCGAGTTCCACCAGGGGCCGGTGTTCGCCAACATCGTGCTGGCCGACGAGATCAACCGCGCCTCCCCGAAGACCCAGTCCGCGCTGCTGGAGGTCATGGAGGAGCGCCGGGTCACGGTCGACGCCGAGCCGCATCCCGTACCCAGGCCGTTCCTGGTGGTCGCCACGCAGAACCCCGTCGACATGGACGGCACCTACCCCCTGCCGGAGGCCCAGCTCGACCGCTTCCTCATGCGGATCTCCGTCGGCTACCCCGACCACGTCTCGGAGGTCGAGGTGCTCAAGGGCATGCCCACCGGGCCGCAGGTCGAGCGGCTGCCCGTCGTGGCGCGCGCGTCGGACGTGGCCGGGATGATCGAGTTCGCCACCCGTATCCACGTCGCCGACCCCGTCTACGACTACATCGTCGCCCTGTGCGGCGCCACGCGCACCAACCCGCACCTGCGGCTCGGCGCCTCCCCGCGCGGCAGCCTCGCGCTGCTGCGGGCCGCCCGCGTCAAAGCCGCCGCCGCCGGACGCCATTACGTCGTGCCGGAGGACGTCAAGGCCCTGGCCGTCCCGGTCATCGCGCACCGGCTGATCCTCACCCCGGAGGCCGAACTACGCGAGGTCACCGCGGCGCACGTGCTCGGCGAGCTCCTCGCCGGGATGCCGGTGCCGCAGGCGGCCTAGGTGCTGACACCGCTGGGGTGGGGCACACTCGCCGGCTCCGTGATCCTTTACGCGGCCGGGTTCGCGCTCGGTTACCCGGAGCCCGCCGTCCTGGCCACGGGCGGGGTGCTCGCGCTCGCCGCCGCCCTCGCCTGGACCGCCCCCAGACCGAGGCTGGAGGTGCACCGCGAGGTCACTCCGCTCAAGGTGCCGCGCGGGGACGCGGCCGTGTCGGTCCTTCACGTACGCAATCTCGGCCGCCAGGGCCTGTCAGGGCTGCGCGCGCGGGACCGCATCGGTACGGCCGAGCACACGGTGGACCTGCCCCGCCTGCCCCGGAACGCCACCAGAACGGTGTCGTACCCGCTGCCCACCGGCGTGCGCGGCGAGATCCCCGTCGGCCCGCTCCTGCTCGTCCGCGCCGACCCGTTCGGCCTGACCCGCAGGATCAGGCGGTACGGCCAGACGGCCACGCTCCTGGTCCGCCCCCGCACCGTCGCGCTGCCGGTGCCCGCGTCGGGCAAGGCCCATCACCTGGAGGGCCCCACCAGCGACAACGCCCCCAGCGGCACGGTCACCTTCCACACCCTGCGCGAATACGTCGTCGGCGACGACCTGCGCCACGTCCACTGGAAGTCCAGCGCGCGCACCGGCACGCTCATGGTGCGCCAGCTCATCGACGCCAGCCTGCCCACCACGACGGTCGTCCTCGACACCCGTCACCTCACCGAACTGGGCGTGGACGCCGCCGCCTCGGCCGCCGTCGCCGCCGCCCGGTCCGGCTTCCCCGTGCGGGTGCTCACGGGCGACGGGCCGCTCGCCGAGACCAAGACCGACCCCGAGCTGCTGCTGGATCGCCTCGCCCTGGTCGGATCCGGTACGTCCGGCGTCGGCGAGGCGGTGCGGCTGGCCCGCGGCGGTTCGCTCGTCGTCATCACCGGCGACCCCGCCGAGGCCGCCCGAGTGGCGGGGGCACGACGACGGTTCGACCGCATCATCTGCGTATATATAGGGACAGGTCCGCTCAGCGCGCCCGGCGTGACGGTCGTCCCCATCGCGGACCTGGCCGCGCTGCCGCTGGCCTGGGGCAGGCGATGAAGCAGCCTGTGTGGCGGTGGTCAGGGGGACTGGCGCTGGTGGCGGCCGTCACCGGGGCCGGTGGGTGGGGGTTCCATCGCGTCTTCCCCGGCACCGAGCTGCTCCTGGCCGTCGTGCCCGCCGCGACCGTCCCCGCCCTGGTGGCCGCGCTCTGCCGACGGCGGCCCCTCTGGCTGGCGCTGGTGCTCGACCTGGTCCTGTGGTTCGCCGGGACCGTGCCGCTGTACAAGGGCATCGCTCCCGGCCTGCTCGGCGACCTGGCCGACTCGTGGCGGGCGCTGCTCACCACCCTCCTGCCCGCCCAGCCGGAGCCGCGGCTGCTGGTCCTCGTGCACACGCTGGTCTGGGCCGCCGCCGTGGTCGGCGCCGAGACGCTGACCCGCACCAGGACCCGCGTGGCCGCCGCGGTGCCCGGACTGGTGGTGTACGGGCTGGCGCTGCTGTTCGGGGTGGACGGTGCGGGCTCGAACGTGCCCCTCGCCGCGGCCCTCGTGGTGCTCATCGCGGCCCTGGCCCTGCTCCGGGACGACCGGCCGGTGCTGTGGCTGCTCGCCGGCATCCCGGCCGCCGCCGTGCTGGCCGCCGTCGCCCTGGTCGCCGGGCCGCTGCTGCCCCTCGCCGCCGAGCCGTACAACCCGCGCGACGACGCCGAACTCCCACCTCCGGTACGCGTCGACAGCGTCAGCCCTCTCGACCGCGTGTCCGCCTGGCTGCAGATCCCCGACCGGGACCTGTTCACCGTCAAGGCGGCCAAGCCCCTCAACTGGCGGCTGGCCGTACTGGACCGCTATGACGGCGTCCGCTGGACGTCCGGCGCCCGCTTCCAGCCGACGGGCGGGCGGGTGCCCGGGGGGGACTGGACGGGCAAGGCGCAGACCGTACGCCAGACGATCACGTTCAGTGGCCTGCCCGGCACCTGGCTGCCCGGCGCCGAACGTCCCGTCGAGGTCGATGGCGTACGCGGCCTGGCCGTCGACCCCGGGAGCGGCGCGCTGCTGGCCGCGAGCCGGCCTGCCAAGGGGTTCACGTACGAGGTGACGTCGCGGGTGGCCGAGCCGTCGAAGGCCGACCTGCTCGCGGCCACGCCGGTCGACGATCCCGCGCTGACCGCGTTCCCGGCCGGGCCTCAGGAGGCGCTGTTCCACAAGCTCGCCCAGCAGGCCACCAAGGGCGCGGACGTGCCGATCAAGCAGGCGTACCGGCTGCAGAACTACCTGCGCACCAGCGCCACCTACGACGTCACCGCGCCGCCGGGGCACTCGCTCAAGGGGCTGGAGTTCTTCCTGGAGACCACGCACAGGGGGACGTCGGAGCAGTTCGCGTCGACGTTCGCGCTCATGGCCAGGACGCTCGGGCTGCCGTCGAGGGTCGTGGTGGGGTTCCGGCCAGGGCAGGCGTCCGACGGGATTTACCACGTTAAATCGGGCCATGTCATGGCGTGGGCGGAGATCAAGTTCGACAAGCTCGGCTGGCGGCCGTTCTACCCCACGCCCGGCCGTGGCGGCGCGAAGGACGACCACGACGTGGTGTCCTCCGCCCTCAAGGAGAGCGAGGAACTGGAGGGCGAGTTCACCCAGGGCACCGTGAACAAGCCGAAGGCCGGTCAGAAGCCCACTGCGGGCGGCGGCCGTGAGTCCTCGGCCGGGCCGCCGCTGTGGGTGATCATCCCGGCGGTGGGGGCGGGGATCCTGGTGGCGTACGCGGGAGCGGCGATGGTGCTGCCGTGGTGGCGCAGGCGGGTCCGCAGGAACGTGACGGGCGCGGAGCGGCGGGTGCTCGGCGCCTGGTCGCAGACCTGTGACGACCTCGGCCTGAAGGGGGAGCGGGCGCTGACCGCCGAGGACGTGGTGGCCCGGCACCCCGCCGACATATCCACCCACCTCCAACCACTCGCCGATATTTCCAACTTCGTCCGCTACGCCCCCGACGACGTCGCCCACGAGGCCGCCGACGCGGCCTGGCGCCACAGCGACGCCGTCCGCCAGGCCGTACGCGCCAGAACGCCCCTCAAAACCCGCCTTCGCAAGCGACTGCTCCTACGCTGACCCGCCGGAGCGAACCATGACGGGCTGATCGCCTGTGAGCTGACCGGACCCTCGGATGACCGCGCTCGGCGGTATCGCTAAGGCTTCTGGAGTTCACGGTCCTCAGGCTCTTGGGCAGCCCCGCGATGGCCGACACCAGTGGGCGGGCGGCCCGTTCGGCGTCGACGCGCTCCTCTAAGCGGGCGATGTCGTCGGCGTCCAGCGTGCGCCGTCCCCACACGCCCGTGGATGCGGGTGATACTCGATCCGGCCACAGGAGCGACGGCAGCACCCGTATCGGGAGGACGCCTCAGTTCACGTACGCCCACAGGTCGTAGGTGTAGAACATCGGGTTCTCAGGCTGGTGAGTGCTGCACCACCAGGTCTGCCAGCGTCCGGTCTCCTGGCCCGACCGGCCGAAGCTGATGCAGATGTCATAGGGCAGGTTGCTGTAGACGACTTGGAGCATGGACGAGGCGTGCGCTGGCGCGCTCGTGGCCAGGATGGGCGTTAGAGCGGTGACCGCGAGAAGCGACAAGGCGGTGATTCGGCGACGCACCAGTTCTCCCCTCATCAACTACCGCCGGCTGAAGTCGGTGGTTTGCTCTCTCGGTCCCGTCTGGGTGAAGGGAGGCCGGTAGCGTGTGGCTGGTTGATGGCAGCCCAGCCCGCGATGCCGCGTGTGGCGATGTTGCGGGCCGCGATGTGGTCGGCGTGCCCAGCGAGGCCACACCTGGTGCAGACGAACCGGTCCCGCGCCGGCCGATTCGCCCTGGTCACACACCCGCATTCCGGGCAAGTCTGCGAGGTGTAGGCGGGGTCGACCAGGACGAAGGCGATCCCGGCGCGGGTGGCCTTGTAGCGGGTGAAGGTGATCTGCTGGGCGAAGGCCCAGCTGTGCAGGGTGCGCCGCTGGAACCGGTGAGCCCTTACCCGGCCGCGGATACCCTGCAGATCTTCCAGGGCGACACCGCGGCCGGTGCGTTCGGCTTCGCGCACCACATGCTTGCTGATCTGGTGGTTGAGGTCGGTCATCATCCGGTGCTCACGCCCGGCAAGGCGGCGCAGCACCCGCCGCGCCGCCGACGTGCCCTTCTTCTGCAGCCGTCGGCGCTGGCGGTGCCGCCGCTCCCGCAGGGTGCGGACGTGGCCGTTACCGCCGATCGGCCCCGGCAGCGCCGGGCCGGGCAGCACCACACCATCAGAGGTGACCGCCAGGTTCGCCACCCCTTGATCCACCCCCACAAAGCCGCCGACCGGCTCACGCACCACCGGTTGGGGCAGGGTGAGAGAGACCTGGAGTAGCCACGCGCCGCGCCGGTAGATCAGGTCGGCCTCGCCGAGCGGCAGCGTATCGATGGCTTTGAGGTCGTCTGGCCGACCGGTGTAGGAGACGGTGACGCGGCCGGTGGGAGTCCACAGCGACACGGTCCGGGCGTCCCGGTTGAAGCTCATCAGCCGGGCGTCGTAGGGGACAGCACCGTACGGCCGGAAGATGTGCGCGCGTTTCTTACTGGCGCGCCGGTTGGCGTAGGCGTCGGCGACCCGGGCGATCGCCCGCACGGCCGCTTGCGCGCCCAGCCCGGCCACCTGCGCCCGCACCTCGTAGTAGGCCAGCCGATGCAACGCCACCACGGTGAAGGTGCGATGCTGCCAGGCCAGCCGGGAGACGACAGTGGCCGCCTGATTACACAACAGCACAGTCGCCGCCAGCGCCTCGGCCTGGGCCGGGGCGGGGGTGAGCCGCAGTTGCACGATCGTGGGCAGGCCGTTGCGTTTGGTGGCGGAGCGGCGGATCGCCATCGCGCACCTCCTGTCACAGGATCCTCACCCACCGCACATATTACCGAACGTGACCGACTCTTTCCATACTGTTTTCGAAAGGAGGGGTGGCGCTTCCTCTCGGCCCTGAAGGATCGGGTCTCCGCGTCACCATTCAGATGAAAAGCCGGAAATCGCGAAGAGCGATCACCGTGAATTGGACGACAAGGACCGCACCGCCGCAAGATCCGCCCCCGCCTGGCCCCGACGACCAGCGCGAACATCGCGGACGCCATGAAAGCTTCATCCCGGAGGCATCCGGCCCGCGTGTCGATCGGTACCCGATCTAGCCGTTCTTGGCGACCGCGCCCCTGACGCAGGTCGGTTTGGACCAGGCGACCTTGCTCGTCTTCGAGATCTGCAGCGGGACGCCCACCAGGAAGCAGTAGCCGGTGTCCGGGTCCAGGCCGGTCACGCGAGCCGAGGTGGTGCCGGGCTGGAGGGCGGTGATCGCCTGCTCGCCCTGCCTGGCCGGGGATCGCTGGACCACGACCGGGTAGCGGGCGGACTCCTTGGGCAGTGCCCACCGCAGCTCCACCAGCGTGCTGCGGTCGGCCACCACGCGTACCCGGCGCGGGGCGAGCGCGGCCAGGGCGTCCTTGCCGACGTTCTCGGACGGCTCGGCGGCGGTCGACGGCGGCTGGGACCGCTGCGGGTCGGCCACGGGGGCTTCGTTCTGCCTCGAGAGGTAGACGGCGAACCCGGCGCCCGCGAGCGCCACGATCGTTGCGGCGGCTCCGATCGCCATCACCCTGGTCCTCGAACTGCCAGACGTCCTCGTACGGCCAGACGGAAGCCCGCTCGACACGTGCGCGGGACCCTCCGGCTGGGGACCCTGCGATGCCGGATAGCCCTCCGCCGGTTGGCTCTGCGGGACAGGATAGGCGCTGGGTGGATAGGTCGGTTGTGACGGGAACGCGGCGCCGAATGAGGAGCCGGTCTGCGCTGGGTGCGCCGGTGGAACTGTGGCGGGAGTGCTCGACCCGTCCGTGCTGAGCTGGGAGCCGGTCGCTTGCGGCCCGCCGAACTGCGGGCCCGACCGTTGGAGCCCAGCGGGGTAGCCGGACTGCCGCGCACCGGACGGTTGCGGCGCGAAAGGGCTCTGACCAGGCTGCCGAGGTCCCGAAGGCGGGGGCGCGAAAGGGCTATAACCGGTCGGCTGCGGGCCGCCCGCCTGGCCCGCCGGGTTGGGCGCGTAGGCACCGGTCACCGGCCCGGCCAAGTGTGCGCCAGCTCCGGTAACGGGCAAGTGCGCGCCCGTCGAAGGGCCGGGCGCCGGGGGCTCGCCACTGTCCTCTCGCCGGGGAGCCGTCGAAGGCACCGGGCCGGGATCCTGCCCGACCAGGTCCGTCACCGATAGTCCCAGCTCCGCCTGCACCTGCCGCAGCCGCTGCGCGAGATCGCGCGCCGAGCCGTACCGTACCTCCGGCTGCTTCGCCATCGCCCGCAGCACCGTCTCGAACACCACCGGCGGCACGTCGGCGCGGTTGATCGGCGGCGGATCCGCGCTCAGCACCCGGTACATCAGCGGCGCGATCGATGGGTCCGTCGGGCTGTGGAAGGCGGGCTGCCCGGCCAGCAGGTGGTAGAGCGTCGAGCCGAGCGAGTAGATGTCGCTAGAGGCGGAGTGCGGCTGCCCCGTCAGCACCTCCGGTGCCGCGTGCAGTGGCGTGAACGCCTGCGCCGTGGCTGAGATCTCCGCCGAGTCGACGACCCTGGCCACGCCGAAGTCGGCCACGGCCGGCTCGCCGTACCGGGAGATGAGGATGTTCTGCGGTTTGATGTCGCCGTGCAGGACCCCCGCCTCGTGTACGGCGGCCAGTGCCCCGGCCAGCTTCACGCCGGTGCGCAGCACGTCGGGCACCTGCAGCGGCCCCTCTTTGCGGACCTTGTCGCGCAGCGAGCCGTTCTCGAAGAAGTCCATGGCGATGTACGGCTTGCCGGAGCGCGTCACACCGGTGTCGAACACGGTGACCACGTTCGGATGGCCGGTGAGCCGGCCGGTGAGCTGGAGTTCGCGCTGGAACCTGCGCATGGTCCGCTGGTCGACCCGGTCCACGGACAGGACTTTCAGCGCCACGATCCGATCGAGGCGCTCCTGGTAGGCGCGGTAGACGATGGCGAACCCGCCCTGGCCGGCCTGATCGAGTACCCGGTAGCCGGGCGCGTCCTCGACTGGCAGCACAGTACTCCCCCCCTGTCACGGGCGAGTTTAATGTGATTTTTCCTGACTAGAGCGGATTCATGAGATAGGCGCCGGCCACCACGGATGCGCCCGCCACGAGCAGGAAGAAGAACACATAGAAGCCGCCGGGCAGGATGGTCAGCCTGGCGAGCTGGTCGGCGTCGGAGTCGCGCGCCTGCCGCCTGCGCCGCTTGCGCTGCAACTCGATGATCGGCCGCACCCCGCCGAACAGCAGGAACCAGACCGCCACCAGGGCCACGACCTGCTGCACGTTGTCCGGCGCGTACATCGACAGGGCGAACACCGCGCCACCCGTCGCGAGCAGGATCAGCGCGCCGTACAGGTTGCGGATCAGCAGCAGCATGCAGACCAGGAACAGCAGCACGGTCCACATCAGCAACGTGATGCGTCCCTGCTCGGTCAGCAACGCGGCGGCCAGCCCGAGCAACGACGGCGCCAGATAGCCCGCCAGCGCGGTCAGCACCATGCCGGGGCCGGTGGGCCGGCCTCTGGTCAGCGTTACGCCGGAGGTGTCGGAATGCAAGCGAATGCCTTCGAGCTTCCGGCGGGTGACCAGCGCCATCAGCGCGTGGCCGCCTTCGTGGGCGATCGTGATCAGGCCCCTGGACAGTTGCCAGGACATGCCGAAACTGACGATCGCGAGCGCGACGAGTGCCGAGACCACCACGACCCAGGGGTCGGGGGCAGGCTGAACCTCGATCAGGTGAGCCCAGAGCTTGTCCATCGAGGTATGACCCTATCCAGGTAAAGACTCTCTCGTGCTCACAGAACAAGATTCTGACCCCACATGCTTTTCCCGACCGGTTGCCGCTTGATCTGGTTCCTGAGGGGAAGGTGGTGCTCGGCACAGATTTCCCGACAATTCCCCACTTGTACGCGCACCGGCCGGCCGCTCTTCACCTGTTCGACCTGCGAGACGACTGGCCAGGGGCCGTATGCTGGCATAACGGTACAACCATGATCTGATGGGCAAGGTGAACGACCAGCACGTGGCGCTGATCCGCGCCTTCTACGAGGCACTTGGCCGCACCGACTACGCGGCGATGGAGAGTTGCTACCACCCGGAGGTGAGCTTCGGCGACCCGGTCTTCCTGGAAGTGGAGGGGCGGCGGCGGGTGATGGCGATGTGGCGGCTGCAGCTGGGCGTGAGCGACGGGCTGAAGTCGGAGTTCAGGGACGTGACGGCCGACGACTTCACCGGCACGGCGCGCTGGACCTCCCGCTACACCTTCTCCCGTACAGGGCGCGAAGTGGTCAACGAGATCGACGCGCTGTTCAGGTTCGAGGACGGCCTGATCGTCAGGCACCACGACGACTTCGACTTCAAACGCTGGTCCCGGATGGCGCTGGGCAGGCCGCACGGGCTGCTGTTCGGCTGGACGCCCATGTGGCGCAAGTCGATCAGGGACCGGGCGACGCGGGCACTCGACGACCTCGAGTAGAGATTCTGGTAAGGGGCGGAAATGGCACGGATGAAGGGGTTCGGACGCGGCGGCGGCAGCGCCCGCGAGTCGGCGCCCGAGCACTCGATGGATCCGCGCGCCGGCGAAGAGGCCCCCTACCAGCCCACCGTCATCGACAACGCGATCTATCAGGACGGCAAGCGGGTCGACGATCCCGCCTCGCTGGCCGACGCCTTCGAACGCCTCAAGGAGCTGCCGGACAGCCTCGCCTGGATCGGCCTCTACCGGCCGAAGGACTGGGAGCTGGCCAAGCTGGCCGAGGAGTTCCAGCTGCACCCGCTGGCCATCGAGGACGCCATCGTGGGCTCCCAGCGGCCCAAGGCCGACCGCTACGGCGACATGCTGTTCGTCGTCCTGCGCGCCGCCCGCTACCTCGACGACGTCGAGGAGGTCGCGTTCGGCGAGCTGCACGTCTTCGTCGGGCCCAACTTCGTGATCACCGTACGGCACGCGGAGGCGCCTGATCTGCAGGCCGTACGCAAGCGCATGGAGTCGGACGCCGACCTGCTCCGCCAGGGCCCGCAGGCGGTGCTGTACGCCATCCTCGACGCCGTGGTCGACGGCTACGCCCCGGTGGTCGCCGGGCTGCAGAAGGACATCGAGGAGATCGAGGCCCAGGTGTTCGGCGGCGACCCGTCCGTCTCCCGGCGCGTCTACGAGCTGTCGGGCGAGGTCATCGAGTTCCAGCGGGCCACCACGCCGCTGGTACGGATGATCGACGGGTTCATCGCCGGGGCGACCAAGTACGGCGTCAACGAGGAGCTGCAGAGCTACCTGCGTGACGTGGCCGACCACGCCATCACGGTCAACGAACGCGTGGCCTCCTTCCGGCAGATGCTCCAGGACATCCTGCTGGTCAACTCGACGCTGGTCACCCAGGCGCAGAACGAGGAGATCGCCAGGATGACGGAGGCCAGCATCCGGCAGGGCGAGGAGGTCAAGAAGATCTCCGCGTGGGCGGCCATCCTGTTCGCCCCGACATTGGTCGGCACCATTTACGGGATGAACTTCGACTTCATGCCCGAGACGCACTGGGTGTTCGGCTACCCGTTCGCGATGCTGCTGATGGGCCTGGTCTGCCTGATCCTCTACACGGTCTTCAAGCGCCGCGACTGGCTTTAGAGGTCTCTTTCTGTTCGCTACAGCATGAGGGCCAGGTCGATGAGGCGGTTGGAGTATCCCCACTCGTTGTCGTACCAGCCGACGACCTTGACCTGCGAGCCCATCACGCGGGTCAGCTCGGCGTCGAAGACGCACGAGGCCGGGTCGCCGACGATGTCGCTGCTCACGATGGGCGCGTCGGTGTAGGTCAGCAGGCCCTTGTACGGACCGGCCGCGGCCTCGGCATAGGCCTCCTTCACCTCCTGCACGGTGGTGGCGCGGCTGGTGGTGACGGTCAGGTCGGTGACCGAGCCGTTGGACACGGGCACCCGCAGCGCGAACGCGTCCAGCCGGCCCCGCAACTCCGGCAGCACCAGGCCGATCGCCTTGGCCGCCCCGCTGGAGGTGGGCACGATGCTGAGCGCCGCCGCCCGGGCCCGCCGCAGGTCCTTGTGGGGTGCGTCCTGGAGGTTCTGGTCCTGCGTGTAAGCGTGGACGGTGGTCATCATGCCCGACTCGATGCCGACCGCGTCGTGCAGCACCTTGGCCAGCACACCCAGGCAGTTGGTGGTGCACGAGGCGTTGGAGATGATCGTGTGGCGCGCTGGGTCGTAGACGTCGTGGTTCACGCCGAGCACGATCGTGACATCCTCCCCGCTGGCCGGTGCGGCGATGATGACCTTCTTCGCGCCGCCGTCCACGTGCGCGCGGGCCTGCTCGGCCTTGGTGAAGATCCCGGTGGACTCGATCACCACGTCCACGCCCAGGTCATCCCACGGCAGGTCGGCGGGGTCACGCTCGGCCAGAACCTTGATGGTCGCGTCACCGGCCCGGATCGCGCCCGGCTCGGCGGCGACCTCGCCGGGGAAGCGGCCCATGATCGAGTCGTACGCCAGCAGATGCGCCATGGTCGCCACGTCGCCGAGGTCGTTGACCGCGACGATCTCGATGTCGGCGTCGGCGCGAGCGGCCACCGCGCGGAAGACGTTCCGGCCGATCCGCCCGAACCCGTTGATGCCCAAACGAAGTGTCATGCCAGACATCATAAGCAACTTAAATAAGTTTGCGATATATTTCCGGTGTGAACACCACGCCGGACCGGACGCCGGACCAGACATCGGGCGAGACGCTGGGCGACCGCGACTCGGACCGCGACCCCGCCCAGGGCGCTGACCGCGACGGCGACGGCGACCTGGACGCTGGCCGCGACGGCGACCTGGACGTGAATGCCTTCGCCACCGCGATCGAGAACTTCAACCGCTTCTACATCCGCCTCCCCATGCTGGAGAAGCTGTCGTTCACGACGCTGTCGGTGCTCGACACCCTCGCCACTCGCGGCGCCCCCATGCGCCTGACCGACCTCACCAAGACCGAGCAGGTCAGCCAGCCCGGCATCACCCAGCTCATCACCCGGCTGGAGCGCGACGGACTCGTGGAACGCCGCCCCGACCCCAGCGACCGGCGCGCCGTCCTGGTCCACATCACCGAGGCCGGACGCCAGATCGGGCGCTCCCGCCACGACGACCGCACCCGCCACCTGGTCCCGCTCATCGCCCAGCTGACCCCCGAGCAGCGCCAGGCGATCACCGACGCCCTCCCCGCCCTGACCCGCTTGGCCGAACTCGGACAGGCGAGCGCCGAATCAGTCGTCCGCTGAATCCGGAACTCCCGCCGGCTGGCGCGTCCAAACCGCAGAAGCGGGTCACTGGCCGGTCCGGGCGATTTCGGCGCCCTCGCGCGTCGTTGGTGCTCCTCTTGTAGCTGCGGTAGTCGGGAGAGGATGTGGACGGATAGCAGGCTTGGCGGTGCTCTCAGTCTGATTCGTTTTCGTCGAAGAGGTCTTGGAGGGTCTGGGTGGTGGCCGCGCGGGTGAGCCAGGTTCCGAGTCGGGTGAGGTCTGCGCAGGTGGTGATCTGGGCGCGAATGTCGTCGGGGGCGTTGAAGTCGCGGGCGGCCAGCACGAGCAGCACCGATCTGGCAGCCTCTTCCGCCCTGGCCTCCGCTCTGCCCTCGGCTTTGCCGCGGCCGAAGTGTTCGCGGGCGAAAGGGCTGTGGACCGGCCATTCGGCAGACGCGGACATGTTGACGAGGGTGTCATGTGGGGGAGACGACATGTTCTTAGCGGCTCGCTGATGCCGGAGTGCGCACCACGCTCTCCGTTGCCTGAGCGCTGAGGGCCCGTGCGACCGTGAGACTGTCCTCGTAAATGTGGTACCGGGTGATGAGTCCGTCCTCGACGGTGAGGTGCAGCGCGAACGGCGAGCTGTAAGCGGCGCCGCTGCTCCGTACCGTCTGCACGATCTCCCCGAGGACGACGGCGTCCGCCCCGTCGACCAGGATGCGCGCCACCGACGTGCCGTTCAGCTCGGGCACGTGATGAGCTTCCAGCGTACGGAAATGGTCGGCCACGTCGGCTCGGCTCGATCGCGGCCGGATCCACGGCACCGCCGGATGCCCCTCGGCGGGCCAGTCGAGCTGCCAGTCGATCGGTTCGGCGAACAACTCGGCGACACGGTCGTGATCGCCCTCGGCGATACGCCGCATCAGCGCTTCCACGATGTCACGGGTGGGGTCAGCAGTCATGCCGCAAGCTTTTCCGAGGGTGACGCGGCCTGTCGATTACCTCCCAGATAAGCGGATCCCTAGAGGAGGCCGGCGTCGCGTACCTTCATGGCGACCTGGACGCGGCTGTCGCTGCCCAGCTTCGCGAAGATCCGGGTGATGTTCGCCTTCACGGTCGCGACGCTCATGTGGAGATGTCCGGCGATTTCGGCGTTCGATCTGCCCCGGGCCACCTCGATCGCGACCTCTCGTTCGCGTTCGGTGAGTCTGGCCAGCTCCCGTGGTGCCTGCGGCGGCTCGCCTCCGGTGGTTGCCGCGGCGATCACCTGCCGGGCGACGCTCGGCGACAGTACCGGTTCACCCCTCGCCACGGTACGGACCGCCTCGATCATCTTCGGTGGGGGCGTGTCCTTCAGCAGAAAGCCGTCGGCGCCGAGCCGCAGAGCGCGTAGCACCATGTCGTCGGCGTCGAAGGTGGTGAGTACGAGGATCCGGGGCGGGTCCGGCTGGGCCAGCAGCAGTTCGGTGGTGGTCAGCCCGTCCTGGTTGGGCATCCGGATGTCCATGAGCACGACATCGGGCCGCAGGTCGCGGATCACGTCCATGGCCTGCCGGCCGTCCCCGGCCTCGCCGACCAGGTCCAGGTCGGGCTCGCCGCCGAGAATCAGGCGCAGGCCGGTACGTACCATCGGGTCGTCATCCACGATCACCAGTCGAGTCACGGCGTGCAGTCTCCCATGGCAACGTGGCGTCGAGGATGAAGCGTCCGTCACGTACGGCGTGGCTGAGAGTGCCGCCGGCCATCCGGATGCGTTCTGCCAAGCCGACCAGCCCCAGCCTGCTGCCGGGTCCCGGGGCCGTCGCGAACAGCGCCGGATTGCTCACCTTGATGCGCAGGCCGTCCCCCGGCCGCCCGCCGAGCTCGGCCATCACCCGGCTGCCCGGCGCATGCTTGCGCGCGTTGGTCAGGGCCTCCTGCACGATCCGGTACGCGTGCCGCCCGGTCGGCGTCGGCAGCAGTTCCCGGTCACCGATGGTGTCATCCACCTCGACCTGCTGACCGGCGGTGCGCACTTCGTCGAAGAGGGCATCCAGATGGGTCAGGTTCGGCTGCGGAGCTTCCAGGGATTCGTCGCGCCGGAGCGTGCCGAGCACGGTGCGCAGCTCGTTCAGTGACTGGTGCGCGTTCTCCTGGATGGCCAGTGCGGCCTCGCGGGTCTCCTCGGCGCTGAGGTCCTTCCGGTACGCCAGGCCGCCGGCGAGCATGGACAGCAGGGAGATCCGATGAGCCAGGACGTCGTGCATCTCGTGGGCGATCTTGAGCCGTTCCGCCAGCTTGGTCTGCTCGATCAGCTGCAGTTGCTGGCGTTCGGCGAGCAGGGCCGTCTCTTGCTGTGAGGCGGCCAGGTCCTGGCGCCCGCGGTAGTAGAGGCCGAAGAGAGTCAGTCCGCCGAGGATGGCGGTATTGGTAATGATGGACACATCGGTCGCCTCGGTGATGGCGGGCAAGGCGGCGAACGCCACCGCGCTCAGCCAGGAAACGACCGCGACGGGGACGATCTGACGCCACCGGCGATGCATGCACAAGGAGACATACGTGACGTATGCCGGGCCGCTCGCCGTGCTGGAGAACGCGTTCAGCAGGGCGATGACCAGGGCGATCTGCCATGGCCAGCGACGCCGCCAGCCCATCAGGACCAGAGCGATCACGCCGAGCCCCACATCGACCAGTGCTGACGGAAGCCGGTAAAGGTCGCGGGAAACGACCGCGACCAAGATGGCTCCATGGAACAGCATCGGCAGCAGGGCGCACACATAGCGCAATGTGATGCTCTGCGGGTCCAGGACCGCCCGGCTCTCCTGTAGGTCGTGCACGCCCTACAGCCTAGAGACAGCCCGGCCGATGGCTTAGCGACCCAGGTCCATATCCAGGTGGCCAAAGGTCTAGAACCGGACTCGACCTGGGTCCGATGACCGGCGGCGTCGCATCCGGTGAACTTGATCCATGATCGAGTTCGACCACGTCAGCAAGTTCTACAAGAACGTGAAGGCACTGGACGATGTGTCCTTCACCGTCGAAGCGGGCAGCGTCACCGGCTTCCTCGGGCCCAACGGCGCCGGAAAGTCCACGGCCATGCGCATCCTGGCCGGGCTGTCCCGGCCCACCTCGGGCTCGGCCACCGTGCTGGGCCGGCCGTACGCCGACTTGGGCTGCCCGGGTTCCCAGGTGGGTGTGCTTCTCGACGCGGGCGCCCAGCATCCCGGCCGGACCGGCCGGGAGGTCTTGACCCTGAGCGCGATGCTGCTCGGACTGCCGAAGTCGCGGGTCGGCGAGGTCCTCGACCTGGTCGGACTGTCCGCCGAGGAGAGCCGGCGGACGGTCGGTGGCTACTCACTCGGCATGCGGCAACGGCTCGGCATCGCTCACGCGCTCCTCGGCCGGCCCAAAGTGCTCATCCTGGACGAGCCCGCCAACGGTCTCGACCCCCAGGGCATCCAATGGATACGCGGGCTGCTGCGTAATCTCGCCGACTCGGGTCGTGCGGTGCTGCTCAGCTCGCACCTGCTGCACGAGGTGGAACGGGTCGCCGACTACATCGTGATGATCGGCCGCGGCCGCGTCCTCGCCCAGGGCACCGTCGACGAGCTCGGCCGGGGCCGGGACCTCGAACAGACCTTCCTCGAACTGACGGCGAACGCGGACCGGAGTGCGGCATGACCACATCGATTCCCTTCCACCGGTTGCTGTCGGTCGAGGCTCGCAAGCTCTTCGACACCCGCAGCGGCAAGATCATGACGGCGATCCTGATCCTTCTGACCCTGGCGTCCATTACGGCGCGCGGCATGGCCTCCGGTCCGCGGCTGGGCACCTTGATCGGGACCGCCGGAATCGGATTCAGCACCTTGCTCCCCGTCATCGGCATTCTCACGGTGGCCGGCGAATGGAGCCACCGCACCGCCCTGACCACCTTCTCGCTCGAACCTCGACGCCTGCGGGTGCTGGCGGCCAAGTGCCTGCCTCCGTTGATCACCGCCATGGTGGCCTCCCTGTTCGCGATGCTGGTCGCGGTGCCGGTGACGGCTGCCGTCGCCAGTGCCCACGACATCCCGGCCGACTGGGAGATCGCCCCTCTCACCCTGCTGGGCTGGACCGCGACCAACGTCTTGGTGGTCGCGATGGGACTGTCCGTCGGCATGCTGCTCCTGAACGCGCCGGCCGCGATCGTGATCTGCCTGGCGACCCCGATGCTGTGGGGCGTCGTCGCCCGGCTCGGTGCCACCGGCGCGGCCCTGACCGAGTGGCTCGACCTGGGCAGCGCCACCACCCCTCTGATGGTCGGCGACATGACCGGGGGCGAGGCCGCTCGGCTGGCCGCGTCTATGATCTTCTGGATCGTCGTCCCGATGACGCTCGGCGCAGTGCGCGTGCTCCGCAAGGAAGTGAACTGACATGAGACGCAAGCTCGTCCTGAGCGTCGCACTGATCGGCTTGGCGGCGGCCGGGTGCGCGGGTGTGGACACTTCGCGAGTGACGTCCGACGCCGTGGTCCCTCTCGACCAGGTCCCCCTCGCCGACGCCGCCGGCAAACGCGTGGTCGGGATCGGCGAGGCCACGCACGGCAACAAGGAATTCGTCCAGACCCGCGCGTTGATCATCCAGAAGTTGGTACGAGAGTACGGCTTCCGCACCGTCGCCCTGGAGGCCGACTTCGGCGGCACGGCCACGGCCGACGACTATGTCATGAAGGGCCAGGGCAGCGCGGAGGACGCCGCCAAGGCGCTCGGCTTCGACATCTACCGGACCCGCGAGATGGCGGATCTGCTCAAGTGGATCCATGACCACAACGCCGCCGTCCCCGACACGGACAAGGTGCGTCTGTACGGCTTCGACATGCAGCGTTACGACCGGAACAAGGAGCGGCTGCTGCGCTATCTCGCCACGGTCGACCCCGCTCGGGTCCGCCCGGTCCAGGAGTCGCTGGCCGCTCTCACCGATGCCACCAGGTCCGAACAGGACGAGGAGAAGGTCGCCGCCGCCACCACCGCCGCTGGGCGGCTCGTCGCGCAGATGACGGCGAATCGGGAGAAGTACGTCAGCCTCAGCTCCCAGGAGTCGTTCGCCCTCGCGGTGCACCACGCCGAGACGATTCAGCGCGGGGCGCGGTTACAGACTTCCGGCAATGACTACGGCAGCAAGCGGGACGCCTGGATGGCCGAGAACGTCAGGTGGATCGCCGACACGGAGGGCGCCCATGGACGGAAGAAGGTCATATTGGGCGGTCACAACGGCCACATCGACAAGAGCGGTGCGGCGTTCTCCTTTGAGTCGATGGGGCGACGCCTTGCCAAGGCGTACGGCAAGGACTACTTCGCGATCGGCACCGAGTTCGGCACGAGCACCTTCGTCAGCAGGGACGACGGCTCCGGGGAGCGCAAGCGGTTCACCGTGAGCCACACCTCGCCTTTGGCCAAGCTGTTCGGTGACCAGCCGCTGGGCTACGTGAACCTCGCGCAGGCCTCGTCGCAGCCCGGCAACCGTGAGGTGCTCACCTCGGAGGTCCCGATGGGCGCCGTCGGTGACGGCTTCCGGTCGATCTACAGCTCCCTGAGCTGGACGTACACGGTGAAGACGGTGCCCGCCCAGGCCTACGACGCCCTGGTGTACGTGCCGCGTGCCAGCCCGGTCACCCCACTGTGATCAGTCGGGAAAGTCGGCCAGGGCCTGCTCGACCTCGGTGACCGCGCGTCTCAGCTCCCCCGCGAACACCCCCACCTGATCCCCGCCGAACCGGGTGGAAGGCACCGCGATCGACAGCCCGGCCACGGCCGATCCCCGGCCGTCGCGCACGGCGGCGCCGATGGCCGAGACGCCCTGCTCGGTGTCGTCGATGTTCAGCGCGTAGCCGCGTACCCGGATCTCGTCGAGCTCGCGGGTCAACGCGGCCCGCTCCGCGTTCGGCAGGTCGGGGTAGAGCTCCCACAGCCGCTCACGCGTCAGCGCGGCCAGCAGCACCTTGCCGCCGGAGGCGCGGTGGGCGGGCAGGATCGTGCCCCGGCGGTCGCCCACGCGCAGGATCTGCGCGGACTCCGCGCTGGCGAGGAAGCGCACCTCCGTTCCGACCCGCACGGTGAGGTTGACGGTCTCCCGCACCCGCGCGCACAGCGCCTCCATCGCCGGCCTGGCCCTGGCCCGCAACTCGCGCAGCGCGGAGCCGCTCGCCACGCCCGGCGCGGAGGCGAGGAAGGGGCCCGGCAGGTACGTGTGGTGCTCGTCCTGGACGGCGAAGTCCCGATATACCAGCATCGCCAGCAGGCGGTGCGCGGTCGAGCGGGCGATGCCGAGCTCCCGCGCAACGTCGGTGACCTTGAGCCGGCCCTGGTCGCGCAGCATGTGCAGGAGCAGGAGAACGTTGTCGACCGAGCCCAGGGCGTACGGAGGCCGGTTCTTCATAGCAGAATGCTAATGCACTGTGCAGAATTGACTCCTAACGTGGACCCATGACCCCAGAGGAGAGGCTTTACGCCGACTTCACGGCAGAGCACCTGATTCCGCTCTGGACCCAGGTCGGCGATCTGATGCCGGCCCACCCCAAGCCGAAGGCCAGGCCCCACGTTTGGGCGTGGAAGACGCTGCATCCGCTGGCCGAGCGGGCGGGCGACCTCGTGCCCGTCGGCCGGGGCGGCGAGCGGCGGGCCATCGCGCTGGCCAACCCCGGCCTCAGCGGCCTGCCGTACGCGACGCCGACGCTGTGGGCGGCCATCCAGTACCTGGGCCCGCGCGAGGTCGCCCCCGAGCACCGGCACACCCAGAACGCCTTCCGCTTCGTCGTCGAGGGCGAAGGCGTGTGGACCGTGGTGAACGGCGACCCGGTGGCGATGCGGCGCGGCGACTTCCTCCTCACTCCCGGCTGGCACTTCCACGGCCACCACAACACCACTGACGCGCCCATGGCCTGGATCGACGGGCTGGACATCCCGTTCGTCCACCAGACCGACACCTCGTTCTTCGAGTTCGGCCCCGACCAGGTCACCGACAGCACCACCCCGCACCTCTCCCGCTCCGAACGTCTGTGGGCGCACCCGGGGCTGCGGCCGCTCTCAGCCCTGGGGGCCACGCCCAGCTCGCCGATCGCCGCCTACCGCTGGGAGCACACCGATCGCGCGCTCGACGAGCAACTGGCGCTGGAGGACGAAGGCCATCCCGGGCCGGTCGAGCCGGGCCACGCCGCCGTCCGCTACACCAACCCGACCACCGGGGGCGACGTCATGCCGACGATCAGGGCCGAGTTCCACCGGCTGCGTCCCGGCGCCGTCACCGCCGCGCGCAGGGAGGTGGGGTCGTCGGTCTACCAGGTGTTCGACGGCGAGGGCGCGGTCACGCTCGACGGCGTGGAGCGCCCGCTGACCCGGGGCGATCTCGTCGTGGTGCCGTCCTGGTGCGCGTGGTCGTTCCGCGCCGGCAGCCGCTTCGACCTGTTCCGCTTCGCCGACACGCCCATCTTCGAGGGCCTGCACCAGTATCGAGAAGAGCTTCTGTGAAGCTCCCTTCCATCAAGAACCCCCACCGAGAGGAAACCGCGTGAAGCTCGCGACCCTGCGGCTGCCCAGCCGTACCACCGCCGCCCGCGTCGACGGCGAGCACGCCGTGGAGATCGGGGCGCCCGACGTCGGGGCGCTGCTCGCCGAGCCCGGCTGGCGCGAACGGGCCGCCACCGCGGACGGCCCCAGGCACCCGCTCGCGGGCGCGGACCTCGCTCCCGTGGTGCCGCGGCCCGGGAAGATCATCTGTGTGGGGCTCAACTACCGCACCCACATCCTGGAGATGGGCCGCGAACTGCCCGCCTACCCCACGTTGTTCGCCAAGTTCGCCGAGGCGCTGATCGGGCCGTACGACGACATCGTGCTCCCCGCCGTCTCGCCGGCCATGGACTGGGAGGCCGAGCTCGCCGTCGTCATCGGCACGGAGGTGCGGCACGCCTCGCCCGAACAGGCGCGGGCCGCCATCGCGGGCTACTCGGTGTTCAACGACGTCACGGCACGCGACTACCAGAACCGTACGTTGCAGTGGCTCCAGGGCAAGACCTTCGAGTCCACGACCCCGTTCGGCCCGTACCTCGTCACCCCCGACGAACTCGACGGCCCCTTGACCATGCGGTGTGAGGTCGACGGGGAGGTGGTACAGCAGGCGGACCCGGCCGACCTGGTGTTCCCACCGGCCGAGCTGATCGCGTACGTGTCACAGATCCTCACCCTGCGGCCGGGCGACGTGATCGCGACCGGCACTCCCGGCGGGGTGGGGCACGCCCGCAAGCCGCCGCGTTACCTCGCCGACGGCCACAAGGTCGTGACCCGGATCGCGGGCGTCGGCGAGCTGGTCAACATGGCGCGCCATGATGGCTGACCTCACCTGGCTCGACTCCGGCACCGCGTACTTCGCCGCCCGCCTCGACGCCGCCGACCTCGACCGGCCCAGCCGCCTTCCCGGGTGGACCGGACGGCACCTGGTGGCCCACGTCGCCTGCAACGCCTCGGCGCTCGGCCGGCTCACCCATTGGGCGCGGACCGGCGAGGAGACGCCGATGTACGCCGGCGCGGAGGCGCGCAACGCCGAGATCGAAGAGGTGGCGCGGCTCTCGCCGGCCGAGCTCGTACGCCTGGCCGAGGAGAGCGCGGACCGGCTGCGGGTCTCGCTGGAGGAGCTGTCGGACTGGGACGCGCGGGTACGCACCGCGCAGGGCCGCATGGTGCCCGCCTCGGAGATCCCCTGGATGCGGGCCCGCGAGGTGTGGATACACGCGGTGGACCTGGGGACGGGCGGCCGGTTCGAGGACTTCCCGCCCGAGTTCGTGGACGCGCTGCTCACGGACGTGACGGAGACGTGGGAACGGCGGGGGCAGGGGCCCGCCGTGGTGCTCGCACCGACCGACAGGCAACGGGTCTGGCGAGTGACCGTGGAGCCGGAGGCAGGCGGGGCGGCCGCGCCGCACGTGGGCCGGGTGAGCGGGACGGCCGCTGAGCTGGCCGCCTGGATCACTGGGCGTGGTCCCGCCCCGGACAGTGACGCGCCCGCGCTCGGCCGCTGGCTGTAGCCGGTTTCGGCCAGGGACGACAGCTCATAGCCTCGACCCCCGGAACGTGACCGGCCCGTCAGGCGTGCCCACCGTGATCAGGTCACCCTCGGCTGAGACGGCCGGGTCCGCGCTGCCCGGCACGATCACGGTGAGCAGCCGGGAAGCCTCCGGGGACGTCACCGTCACGGTCTCCGCCGTCCGGAGGTACCCCGGTGAGACCGTGCCCGGCCGTACCGTCTGACCGCCCACCGGCCTGCCGTCGGCCGTGAGCTGCAGGAGCGTCACGCGGCGGGCGTCGTCGCCCAGCACCACGACGCCGTCGCGCTGGTCGACCAGCCGCAGCGACGGGTCGAAGTGCCACACGTCGCGCACCGCGTGCCCCTCCGGCACCGAGTCCAGCACGGCCATCAGATCCGGTCCGTGGCTGACCAGGATCTCGCGCGTACGGCGCACGCTATACGCCTTGTCGCTGAGCCGGTACGACTGCCGCGACGGGCCGATGTCCGACGCCTCCAGGCGCGTGGCCGTACCCGCTCGGAAGCCCGCGCCCACCACCGAGGGCACGTTGTGCGCGTCGGGCGACTTGGTCCACTCCACGTAGTCCGTCTTCTCGTAGGAGTGGAAACCGGCCTCGACCAGCACCGGGCGGCCCTGCGCGTAATAGGTGACGCCCAGATGGTCCTCGTGCCCGTGCAGCCGCCGCCCCGGCCCGAACCTGATCGAGTAGAACGCCGAGCCCGGATCGTCCCAGGTGGTCCGGCCGAAGACGTACCCGCCGTCGAAGACCCGCACCCTCGCCCCGTCGTGCGCGAACCCGGCCGCCCGCGTGTCCGCCGGGCTGTCCCCGAGGGGCGCCAGGAAGCCGTCGGGCTGCGCGGCATGGGCCACGTACGCTTCGAGGGCCGTCCGGCGCGCCGCCAGCCGGTTCGGAATCTCGGCTCCGCTCTCCTCGATCGCCCGTAGCGCCACCCCGAGCCGCCGGTGCACGTACAGCCCGTATCTCGGCGCCTGCTCGTGCAGGACGCCCTGCTCGTCGATGGCGAGTTCGGCCGAGGCGAGCATCCGGCGGATCGCCAGGTCACGCCACTCGTTCCGGCCCAGGCGGCAGCCCACCACCAGCAGCGCGATGTCCTGGTCCAGGCCGTGGTTGTGGCCCTGACGGTAGAGCATCGGGTCGGAGAGGATCTCGCCGTGCTCGGCGAGGCTGTCCAGCAGGCGGCGGCTGTCGACGTGGGCGCTCAGGCACACCAGCACGGGGGCGCGCAGCGCGACGGCGTGCTCGGCCCAGGCCCAGGGGCTGAGGTCGGCGTGGTCGCGCGGGTTCTCGCGGATCCAGTCGTCGGCCAGGATCTCGGCCCGGTCGAGGTAGGCCCCCTCGCCCGAACGCTCGTACTCGGCGACCAGGCCGCCCATCCAGCGCAGGGTGTGCAGGTTCAGCGCCCAGGAGCGGTTGCCATGCGGGTTCAGCCGCCAGTCGATGTCCTGGCCGAGGTCCACCGGGGGCAGGCCGACGAAGGTCACCCGCCCGGCCATCACCTCCGGCACCTTGATCTTGGGGAACTGGTGGGCCAGGCAGATGGCCCGGCCGGGCGTCGTACGGGCACGCCAGAACACGTGGTGACTCCTGATTTCGGGCGCGCGAAACCCACGCACGGCGCTAACGGCGACGCGCGAGCTTCACGAGCGGGGGAGGGCCGCGGCGCGCGAGAACCGAGCGCGGCGGTGCGAGCGTGGTGATGTCAGCGCGGCGCGGACGCCCGCGCGGCGCGGGGCCGAGCGGGGGAGCCGCGCGGCGGTGAGGTCAGGGCACCGACGTGTCCCGACTTATGGGGTTATGGACGGGTGCTTGCGGATTCCCCCGGACCCTTGTCGGTCCAACCGGCACCCAGGACCACCTCGGACGTCTGCGAGCTGCCCGTCCCCGAGGTGTTGGAGCTGGCCAGCACCTGCGAACTGGTCACATCGATGATCAGCGTCCGCTGAACCGGCGGATCACCGGCCAGGCTGAAGGTGAACGCGTCACCGGTGCGCCCCCGCTGATCCGTCTTCCTGCCCAGGTAATGGACGTTCGGCAGGTCACCGAGCAGCCGATAGGCCGCCGCCCGGACGGCAGGTGGCGACGGCTTGCTCCACAGCAGCCCGCTGAGCGCGTCCGCCAGGACATCGTCGCCGGACCCGGCGGGCAGCATCCCGATCACCCACTCCTTCAGCGCGGTCGGGTCGGACGGCAGCCGCTGGATCTGTTCGACCGTCAGATCCTTCCCCGCCATGCTGAACGGCGCTCGTCCCGAGACCGCGACGACCTTCGCGGGCCGGCCCGTCACCCGCTCGCCCCTCCACGCCTTCCCGTCGGAGGTCGCCCAGAGGTCGGTGACCTTCGTGCCGTTGTGGAGCTTCTCGATGTGCCAGTACGTCCCCTTGTCGGCGGGACCCGACGCCGCCGTGGTCGCCGCGGCCAGCAGGATCGACCGCCCGGAGACCACCGAGTCGGGCGTACGGGGCGAAGTGAGCGCCACCACGGCCGTCACGGCGACCGCCGCCGTGGCGAGGCTGCCCACGACCCCTCTCCAGGAGAGCCATGACGTACGCGAGGAGCGCTCGGCGTCCAGTCGCTCGCGGACCCTGGCCTTGAGCGCCGGGTCGGCCGGCGGCTGGCCGTACAGCTCGCGGATCGACGACAGCTCATCCATGGTCGGCCTCCTCGGGGGCGAGCAGCGGATTGGTGTCGCCCAGGGAGCCGCGCAGCTTCTTCCTGGCCCGGCTCAGCCGGGAGCCGACCGTGCCGTACGGGATGCCGAGCGCCGTGGCGATCTCCTCATGGCTCAGCCCGGCCAGCGCGACGAGCAGGATGACGTCGCGATCGCGCTGATCCAGCGCCGCCAGGGCGGAGGCCAGGTTCGGCTGCAGGCTCTGGGCGCTGACCCGCGCGGTCACCCGGTCCTCGTGTCCCGGCGCGTCGCGGTCGGGGCCGTACCGTCCCAGCGCGCGCAGCGTCCGCGCCTCCAGGCGGCGGTGCTTGCCGATGAGCTTCGTGGCGATGCCGAACAGCCAGGCCCGCACGGTCGCGCGCGCCGGGTCGTATTGTGCGCGCTTCCTGAAGGCGATGAGGAAGGTGTCGGAGACGACGTCCTCGGCATGGTCGGCCCCGAGGCGCTGGGCGACATAGCCGTGGATCTCGCCGAAACAGGCGTCGAACACCGCCCCGAACACCTCGGCGTCCACGAGCGACCCGGGCACGCCCTTGGCCCCGTCGACCGCCCCCGCGTCATCGACCGGACCCGGCACGGCGTCGGCGGAGTGGCCGGAGATCCAGGACAGTGCCGTCACCACGGCTGCCCCTTCACGATGCTTGCCCCGTCATGTGCCACCCTTCGAACGATCAGCGGATATCTCTTATCCCCCGATCCGCCCGATCGCTTTCACGCACGCTGTCGGCGGGCCTTGCGTCTCCGGCGAGGAGTGCCTCGGCGACAGCCGTACGGGCATAGAGCACGTATCTCCCCGTCCGGTGCGCACTGGCCAGTCCGGCCTTGCGGAGCGCGGTGAGATGCTGGTTCGCGCCCGGTTCTGACAGGTCGAGGCGGGTGGCCAGGTCCCTGGTCGAGGCGGGCTGGTCGAGTTCGGCCAACAGCCGGGCGCGGGTCCGGCCGAGCACGGCGGCCAGCGCCTGTGGCGGGTTGCTCTCGCGGTGCTCCCAGAGCGTCGCGACGCCCCGCGGCGGGTAGCGGATCGTGGGCTGCCAGGGCGGGGCCGTGATGGAGAAGACCCGCGGCCAGGTGAACACCGACGGCACGAGCAACAGCCCCAGCCCGCCCAGCGGACGCACTCCTTCGCAGACCGTCTTCGGCAGGCGCAGGGTCTCTCCCTCCCACGTCACGGCCGTGTCGAGGTCGCTGAGCATGTGCCGCAGCCCACCCTCGGCCAGTGACCTGGCGCGATAGAGCACGTCGCCGTCGAGCAGAGTGCTGATCCGGGGCCAGTAAGGCGCGATGGCCGCGTCCCAGTAGCCGCGGATCTCCTCGGCCAGCCGCTCGAGACCGCCCGCGGGGTCGGCATGGAGCGTCTGAAGTGCTCTGGTGGGTGGACCGTCCCAGATGTCGAGACCCTCCCGGACCAGGGGCGCCATCGCCACCATCGTGGCCAGCTCCACCTCCAGGTCGGGCACGGAGGTTGAGGGTGGCGGGCTGACGAAGCCGACGATCGAGGTCGTGGGCACCGGCACCAGGTCGGACAGCAACCGCCAGTCGACATCGGCCAGCCGCCGGCGTACCCGCTCGGCCCAGGGCTTGAGTACGGCGTGCGCGGCCGGGTTCTTCACCACCCGGACGCTGGCGACGACCTCCCACAGAGGAGAAACGGCGAAACGGACATGGGCCGCATCCTGCGCGGTGAATGTCAGTTCAAGCCCCATTCGATTCAGCCTCTGCTTAATCAATAGCGGTCAGATCCCCTATCCCATCATCTAGGGGGCATGACAGCTGTTGCCGAGACACCGCTCCTGCGTGATTCCTCCTTCAGAAACCTCTTCGTGGCGTCGGCGGTCAGCCAGTTCGGCACCCAGGTCGGCTATGTGGCGATGCCGCTGCTCGCGGTGACCGCTCTCGGCGCGGGGCCTGGCGAAGTGGGACTGCTCAGCGCCCTCACCACGATCACCGTGCTCGTGCTGGGCCTGCCCGCCGGGGCATGGGTGGACCGGGTCAGGTGCCGCCCGGTGATGATCGCGACGGACCTCGTTCGGGGTGCGCTCCTGATGTCGGTGCCGGTCGCGTGGTGGCTGGGCGCGCTCACGATGACTCAGTTGTACGGCGTCGCCATCGCGACGGGAGTCGGCACGCTCTTCTTCGACGTGGCCGCCCAGAGCACGGTGCCGCACCTGGTGGGCCGCGACCGGCTCACCGCCGCCAACTCGGTGCTCGTGGGCACGAACGCGGCGATGGACGTGGGTGGCAGGAGCACCGCCGGGGTGCTGGTGACCCTCGCGGGCGCGCCGGCGGCGATCCTGCTCGACGCGCTCACCTACGTGTGGTCGGCCGTGTGGCTGCGCCGGATCAGCAAACCTGAGCCCCCACCGGCCCCCGTCCCCGAGGAGCGGCTCGGGCGGCGGATCGGCGAGGGGGTGCGGTACCTGTTCGGCAACCGGGTCCTCGTCGCCATCGCGGTACAGGGCGGCATGTCGAACCTCGCCTTCCCGCTCTGCTCGACGCTGCTGCCCGTGCTCCTCGTCGACGAGCTCGGACGGCCCGCCTGGGAGCTCGGGGTCTACCTCGCCGTCGGCGGGCTCGGCGCACTGGCCGGTTCGGCCACGGCCCACCTGATCGGCCGTCGGTTTGGTCGCGGGCGTGCCGTGTGGGTCGTCGGTGTGGTCACCGCGCCGCTTGCGTTCCTGGTGCCGTTCGTCGGTTGGAGTGTCTGGGCCTCGGCGGCCGCGTGGAGCGTCCTGTGCTTCCGGACGGGGTTGAACAACGTGCTGCTCGTCAGCTTCCGGCAGCAGGTCACGCCCGACTCGATGCTCGGCCGGATGAACGCCACCATGCGCCTGATCCTGATGGGCGCGGTCGGTGTCGGCGGCCTGCTGGCGGGTCTCCTCGGCGAGGTCTGGGGTACGGGGGCGGCGATGTGGGCAGGCGCGTCGATCATGGCGGGCAGCTGGATACCGATCTGGCTCAGCCCACTGCGCCGCGAGATCTGACCCGGGACTCGGCGATGTCGCCGCCGTATGGTGGGAACCAGCGTCTCTGAGACCGGAGGGGACGAACTGTTGCTGGCGTTCGCTATGCGAGTCGGTGGTTACCGTTAGAACTGTTGTTGGATTTCTCTGACGTGATCGGGTGCGACGGATGGTAATCATGGGGTAATTTTCTGTCACAGCCGGGTGCCTGACTGGCGCTCGGTCCCCGCCCCTGTGGGTGTCCGCATCAACGGGACAGCGTCCGGCGGGGCGGTGGCCCAAGAGGCGCACTTCCTCCAGGAGTGCGCAGTCAGGCCCCGACAGCGCGGTTCTCAACCACGGTCCGCCCGGCTTGCCGGACGGACGCGGCTTCGGCTTCCACCGGATCGCTTCCCGGCCCCGGTTGGGTGCGACGAGACTACGCCGATGTCCGCTTTACCTAGGTAAACACAGGGAACCGAAGACGCTTGAGGTGCGGTTCGGAATCTTCTACGAGCATCAGCTGCCCCGCCCCTGGAAGACCGGACAGTGAGCAGCGCCTGTACGTCGACGCGCTGGAGCAGGTCGAGATCGCCGACCGGGTCGGGTTCGACTACGTGTGGGTGGCATTCGCCCTACCTGCGGATGCCGCCGCGCAACGTGATCCCGAAGACCGTGCAGAAGCCGCACCCGCCCCTGTGGGTGGCCTGCTCGCGGCGGGAGACGATCCATCTGGCGGCGCGGAACGGGATCGGGGCGCTGTCGTTCGCGTTCGTGCATCCGGAGGAAGCGGGGAAGTGGTCGCGGGACTACTACCGGCTGCTGGAGTCGGCGGAGTGCGTGCCCGCCGGGTTCGCGGTCAACGCCAACCTGGCGGTCGTGCTGCTGATGATGTGCCACGAGGATTCCGCCGAGGCTCGGCACCGGGGCGCTCAGGGGGCGGCGTTCTTCGCCTATGCGCTGGCGCATTATTACGGGCCGTCGAAACACACTCCCGGCCACAGCAGCATTTGGGGAAATTTCACGAAAGAGCAGCCAAAGGTGGGGGCGCAGGGGAGGGATCCCCTCGCGGGCGCATTGGGGAGTCCGCAGCAACTCATCGACCTCATCAGCCGGTACGAGGAGGCGGGCGTGGACCAAATGATCTTCGTACTCCAGGCCGGGCCGAATCGCCATGAGCACATTTGCGAAAGCCTTGAATTGTTCGGGAAAAAGGTTCTGCCCGCATTCACCGAAGGGCGCGACGAGCGCGAGCGCGCCAAGTCCGCCCGGCTGGCCCCGGCCATCGAAGCCGCCCTGTCCAGGCGTTCTCCGGCCAGGACGCTCTCCCAGCCGTACGCGATCGACGAGGACGCGGAGCTGTCCCGCGTCACCCACCGGCCGCCGCCCACCCCGGCAGACGTCCTCGCCGCGGCCCGCAAGCGAGCTCGCCTCACGGGCCAGCACCCTTCTGTCCCGCTTCGTCGCGGGCCGGTCCGACGAGGACCTGGCCCGCTGGCTGAGTCCCGGCCGTCAGCGGCTCCTGTTCGCCCTCATGGCCCGCTCCTTCAAACCGGACAAGGCCTTCGGCTTCCAGGGCGCCCTCGAATTCCGTCTCCAACCCCGTGCCACCTGGACCATCGTCGTCCGAGGCCCCCGGGCCCGCGCCTTCCCTGGCCCGGCTCGCGCCCCGTCCATAACGCTCACCCTCCCGGCCGCCGACCTGCTCCGCATCGTCGCGGGCACGGCGAACCCGGCCGCCCTGCTGATGTCGGGCCGCCTCCAGATAACGGGCGACGTGACGCTGGCCTCCCGGGTGGGAGAGATGTTCGGCGGCGCTTCGCCGTACTGAGTCGTCCTGAAAGCCGTAGTAAGCCGTACTGAAAGGAGACCTCAGCCCAGCAGCTTCCGCGCCGCCTGCTCGATCTCCTCCTCGGACATCAGCACGTGAGCGGCCGCCTCGCCCAGCGGGATGAAGCTGTCCGCCGACGTCACCCGCCCCACCTGCCCGGAGAACCCCGCGTCCATCAGCTCGGCCACGATCCCCTCCGACACCCCGCCCGTGTGGCGGGTCTCGTCGGCGATCAGCACCTTGCCCGTCAGCTCCGCCGCCCGCACCAGGTCCTCCACCGGCAGCGGCGCCAGCCAGCGCAGGTCCAGCACCCGGCAGCCGTAGCCCTCCTGCGTGAGGCGTACGGCGGCACGCAGGCTCATCCGCAGCCCGTTGCCGAAGGTGACGATCGTGAGGTCGCGCCCGTCTCCATAGGACCGCGCCCGCCCGATCGGGACGTGGGTCTCCGGCCAGCGCGAGGGCGGCGCGTAGGGCGCCAGCCAGCCCGCGTCGCCCTCCTCGAACAGGTCCTTTGTGTGATAGAGCGCGATCGGCTCCAGGAACACGCACACGGAACCCTCCGTGCGGGCCGCCGCCAGGCAGGTACGCAGCATGGCCGCCGCGTCGTCGGGCCGTGACGGCGAGGCGATGACCAGGCCGGGGATGTCGCGCAGGGCCCCGACCGCGTTGTCGTTGTGGAAGTGGCCGCCGAACCCCTTCTGGTAGGCGTAGCTGGCCACCCGCACCACCAGCGGATTGAGATAGGCGCCCTGCGAGAAGAACGACAGCGTCGACGCCTCGCCCCTGAGCTGGTCGAGCGCGTTGTGCAGGTACGCCAGATACTGGATCTCCGGCACCGGCAGCAGCTTCGACACCCCCGACCCGAGCGCGAGCCCCAGGATGGACTGCTCGTCGAGGTGCGTGTCGAACACCCGCCCGCCGCCGAACCGCTTCTGCAGCCCCCGGGTGACGCCATAGACGCCGCCCTTCTTGGCGACGTCCTCACCGAAGACCATCATCTCCGGGTAGACGGCGAGCGCGTCGGTCAGCGTGCGGTTGATGGCCTGGGAGAGCGTCAGCGGCTTCTCGGCCTCGGGCAGGGAGCCGGCGAAGGCGCGTTCTCTGACCGACGCCTCGGCCGCCACCGGGCTGATCCTGGCGATCATCTCGGGCCGGCGCGGCGCGAGCGGCTCCATGATCTCCTTGGCCGAGCCGAGGCGCGGGCTGCGGGTGGTCTCCAGAGCGATCCGCAGTATGTGCTCGCGTGACGACTCGTACTGCATGAGCAGCTCGTCGGGCGTGACCAGCCCCGCCTCGACCAGCAGCCGGGCGGTGACCAGGAGCGGGTCGCGCTCCATGTCGGCGCGGATCTCCCGCTGGGTGCGGTAGGCGGATTCGACGTCGGACCCGGCGTGGCCCATGAGCCGGACCGTGCTCAGGTGCAGGAACGCGGGGGAGCGGTTGGCGCGTACGTGCTGGACCGCCCGGACGGCCGTGTCGTAGGCGTCGGCCAGGTCACAGCCGTCGGCGGCGAAGTATTCGATGCCCGGACGCCGCGCGCTCGCCGCCACCCAGCCCTTGGGCGTGCGGACGCTGATGCCGATGCCGTTGTCCTCGCACACGAACAGGATCGGCAGCGCCTGCCCCTGGTGCGTGGCGTAGGCGGCGGTGTTGAACCCGGTCAGCGCCGTGGCGTGGTTGACCGAGGCGTCGCCGAAGCTACACACGGTGATCGCGTCGTCCGCCCACGGCGTGGGAACGCCCAGCGCGCGGCCCCGCTCGATGGCGAAGGCGACGCCCACCGCGCGCGGCAGGTGGCTGGCGATCGTCGAGGTCTGCGGGATGATCGCCAGGTCGGGATGGCCGAACACCTTGTGCCGGCCGCCCGCGATCGGCTCGTCGGCCGCGGCGGCCAGCCCCATGAGCACGTCGCGGATGCCCTGCTCGGGCAGCCGTCCGGCCTGCTCGGACCTGGTCAGGTAGAAGGCGCCGGAGCGGTAGTGCAGCAGCGCGGGGTCGCCGGGCCGCAGCGCGGCGGCGACCGCCGCGTTGCCCTCGTGCCCGGCCGAGCCGATCGTGTAGAAGGACTGCTCCTGCGCGCGCAGCCAGCGGGCCGCGATGTCGAGCAGGCGGCTGTCGAGCTGGCGCTGGAAGAGGGTGCGGCACTGCTCACCGGTCAGCGACGCGCCCTCGCGGACGGGCCGCCCGGGATCACGGGCCGCGCCCCCCTTCAGCGTCGCAATGGCTTGGGTGAAATGAGTCTCAACAGTGTCGCGCGCCACAAGGCGATTATGTCGCCCCGATCCCGGGTTCGTCTGCCCGTCGGGAGTGACATGTTGTGGACCGGTCCGATTGACCCTGATCTATAACAAGTTGTCAGATCCCGCAACTTTCTGGCCAACCTGAATGTCTACTGGGAAAGATAAGCGTGGCACCCTCAATGCCGCGTTGAGCACCAGGGGATCCAGAAAGGAACCCGTATGTTACAACGCATCCGTGTCGCCGCCGTCGCGCTCGCGACGGCCGCCGGGCTTCTCGCCCTGGCACCATCGGCGTCGGCCGCGGCCAAGGCCCCCGCCATCTCCGACGTGGACCTCAGTCCGGGCTCTCCGGCCGTGGTCTTCGACAAGCCGGTCACGGTGACGTTCACGTTCACCACCAAAGACGCCGGAAAGGCCGAACTCCAGCTCAAGCCGCCCGGCCTGAGCGTCGGCACGCCCATCGACCTCAAGTCGGCGCCGTTCGGCGTGTGGACGAAGTGGACCGGTACGAAGAGCTTCGAGGCGAAGGACGCCGGCAAGTGGAGCTTCCTCGCCATCGCCCACGGTGACGGCGACAAGTCGGCCAGCGGCACCTTCGACGTCCAGAAGGCCCTCGTCACCAAGATCGTGGACTTCGGCGCCAGCCCCGGCCAGGTGCACCGCGGTGACATGATCAAGGTCTCCGGCCGGCTCCTGGCCGACGGCAAGGGATACGCCGGGGTCGTGGCGATTACTTTCCGTGAGCGGAGCGCCGACGCCTACCGCCGGGTCGCCACGGTCACGAGCGGCCGCGACGGCTGGTTCAGCACCAGGGTGCGCGCCGATGCCACCGGCTGGTGGCGGGCCGAGTTCGGCGGGAACAAGGAAGCCAGGGCATCGGTCAGCGACAGCGACCGGGTCGACGTCCGGATCAGGCACAATTCCGACAGCAGGATCGTCGGCTTCGACGCCACCCCCGCGCCCGCCGACAAGGGCGCCCGGCTGAACTTCACCGGCTCCCTGCAGGTCGAGCGCTGGCAGGCCCTGCCCGGCCAGCGGGTCTCGATCTATTTCAGGCAGGACGGCTCGCGCCGCTGGGAGTACGTCACCAGCGACGTGACCAACCGTCACGGCCGCTTCTGGGCCACCGCGACCGCGCAGTCCTCGGGCTGGTGGCGGGCCGCGTTCGAGGGGACCAGAGGCGTCAAGGGCTCGGTCTCCGACGCCGCCTGGGTCAAGGTCGTCGAGCCCACCCCGCCGCCGACGGCGGACAAGTCGGCCAGCCGGGTGATCAAGTTCAACGCCTACCCGGAGCCGGTCAAGCGCGGCAGGTACCTGAAGGCCAGGGGCGTGCTGCAGATCGACGACAGCGGATCCTGGGAGGGGTACGCGGGCAAGGTCGCGCTGTACTTCAAGCCGGTCGGCTCGCACAAGTGGCAGTACGTGAAGACCACGCGGTCCGGTGACAGCGGCAAGCTGTACGTCCGGGTCAAGGCGTGGAAGTCGGGCTCGTGGAAGTTCGTGTTCGGCGGGGACGACGATTTCTACGGAGACGGCAGCCGTAGTGACTATGTCCGCGTGAAGCGGTAACCGGTTCGGAACGGCAGAGTTGAGGCCCGGGGGCGCGGTTGCCCCGGGCCTCAATTGTCGGTGCTACGACTCGGGGGCCTTCGCGCCGAGGCTGATGAGCATCGACTTGAGCTCACCGAACCCGGTCTTGAGCTCCCTGACATCGGTCTTGAGCTCCCTGACATCGGTCTTGAGCTCACCGACATCGGTCTTGAGTTCGGCTATGTCCTTGTCGACGGCCTCGAACCGACGGGCCATGGACAACTCGAGGTTGTCGAGCCTGGTGTTCTGCTGATCGAGGCGATGATTGACCTTTGCGATGTCTTGGTTGACCCGGTCGAAGCCATCCAATGTGTCGCTATTGAGCGTGTAGATCTTCTCGTCGAGCTGGTTCGCCCGGCTGTCGATCTTCTGGTTGAGCTCTTTGGTCCGCTTGTCGATCTTGTCGAGGATGTTCTTGCCCATGGCGTCTGCGCGCTCATGGTGGGTGTTGAACCGTTCGGCGACCGTCATGTCAGGCACACCGCTAACTGTACGTCTCTCGAGTACGGAGACCCGGCCCTCGAGCTCAATCACTGCCGCGTGCAAGTCCAACTCTGGCGCTCCTTTGAAGGGGGGATCGCGCTTGCATCGGAGAAGTTACCCTCCGTGACCAGAGCGTCGCAGGCAGATGCGAAAACCAGTGCGACCTACTCCGCCCGCCTGAACTGCGCGATCCCAACCCCAAGCAGAACGGCCCCCAGCAAGGCCACAACCCCGAGCTCCACCCCCACCGGCACCTGGAAGTCGAACCACCGGACCCCGGGATTGAGCACCGCGTTCACCTGCGCGGGCACGTCGAGGTGGGAGAACACCGCGTGCCGCATCGGGTCCACCGCGTACGTCATCGGGTTGATCACCGTCAGCAGGTGCAGCCACGACGGCAGGTTGGCCAGCGGGAACATGGCCCCCGAAAGGAACAGCATCGGCATGATCGCCATCTGCATGAGCCCGAAGAAGGTCTGCATGTTCCGCATCCGGGCGGCCAGCATCACCCCGAACGCCGTGATCGTGAACGCCGCGAGGAACATCTCCGCCAGCATCGTCATGATCAGGCCCGGCGAGTACGGTACGCCGACCAGCCCGGCCATCGCCAGGATGATGACGCCCTGCCCGGTGGCCACCACCGCCCCTCCCAGGCACTTGCCGACCACGATCGCCCCGCGTGAGACCGGCGCGACGAGCATCTCGCGCAGGAAGCCGAACTCGCGGTCCCACACGATGGACCCGGCCGAGAACATGCCGGTCATGATCACGGTCATCGAGATCATGCCGGGATACATGAAGGTGCGGTAGTCGATGCCCGGGATGGCGCCGCGCACCAGTGAGCCGAGCCCGGTGCCCATCACGAACAACCACAGCACCGGCTGCAGCAGCATCGACAGCATGCGGGTGCGGTCGTTGACGAACCGCAGCAGCTCCCGATGCAGGACTACCTTGACCGCCCGGAGGTCGTGCCCGGTGCCGCGCACCGGCACCCGGACGGCGATCGCCTCTGTCGCCATGTCTACCGCCCCGCCCTCGCGTTCATCCGCGCCATCGCGTTGATCCAGGCCATGACTACCGCCTCGCCATCGCTCTCATCCACGTCCGGCCGCCCGACTCGGCGCCTTCCTCGGCGTCGCGGATCGTGGAGCCCGTGTAGTTCATGAACACGTCGTCGAGTGAGGGCCGTGAGACGCTCACCGACCTGATCGGCATGCCCAGTTCGGCGAACAGCCGGGGCACGAACTCCTCGCCCGACGCCACGGCGAACGTCACCGCGCCCTCGTGCACGGCCGCCTCCAGGCCGAACTCCTCGCGCAGCGCCCGGATCGCGGCGTCGTCGTCGCCGGTCTGGATCTGTACCCGGTCCTTGCCGACGCTGGCCTTCAGCGCCTCCGGCGAGTCGATGACGACGACCTCGCCGTGGTCGATGATCGCGATCCGGTCGCAGTACTCGGCCTCGTCCATGTAGTGGGTGGTCATGAAGATGGTGATGTCCTCCAGGCGCCGGAGCTGGTTGATGTAGCCCCAGATGGCCGAGCGGGTCTGCGGGTCGAGGCCGACCGTGGGCTCGTCCAGGAACAGCACCCGCGGTGAGTGCAGGAGCCCGCGGGCGATCTCCAGCCGCCGCTTCATGCCGCCGGAGAACGTCATGACCTTGGCGTCCTTGCGGTCCCAGAGCGCGACCATCTCCATGACCTGCCGGATCCGGTCGCCGACGACGCTCTTCGGCACGCCGTACAGCTCGGCGTGGAAGCGCAGGTTCTGCTCGGCGCTCAGGTAGCCGTCGAGCGTCGGGTCCTGGAAGACCAGGCCGATGTTCCGGCGTAGCTCGTCGCGCTGGCGCACCACGTCGTACCCGGCGACCGTCGCGCTGCCGCCGGTCGGGTTGACGAGTGTGCAGAGCATGCTGATCGTGGTGGTCTTCCCGGCGCCGTTCGGGCCGAGGAAGCCGAAGACCTCGCCGGGGGCCACGTCGAAGTCGACGCCTTTGACGGCCTCGATCTTCCCGTAGTCCTTCCTTAAACCGTGTACGGCCACCGCCGCGTCTGTCATCGCTCAGTCCTCCGCGAGGATCTGGAAAACGGACTTGCGCGTCTGCCTGAGCAACTTCTTGGCCCGCGCGACCTGCTGGTCGTTGGCCGTCCGAGCCAGGTGGCTGAACGCCTCGTTGAGCTGCGCCCACAGCAGCCGCAGCTCGTGCCGGTCCTCGGGCACGGAGCGCGCCACCTCGTCCCAGGGCGGCTCGCCGTCGAGGTGGCGTACGGCCCGCTCACGGCCCTGCTCGGTCAGGCTGTAGAGCCGGGAGCCGCCGGTGTCGTCGCCGGTGACCAGGCCCTCGTCCTCCAGCTGCTGGAGTGCCGGATAGACCGAGCCGGGACTGGGCCGCCACACTCCGCGGCTGCGCTCCTCTATGTCCTGGATCATCTGGTAGCCGTTCTTCGGCCCTTCGGCGAGCAGGCTCAGCAGCGCGGCCCTGACGTCTCCCCGCCGTACCCGCGGAGCGCCGCCCTCCCAGCCCATCGGCGGCACATCGGGCATGCCGCCCATCCCCGGCGCGCCTCCCATTCCCGGCCCGCCGCCCGAAAAGCCCGGCGGACCAGGCGGGCCCGGGGGGTGCGGGGGGTGCGGGGGGTGCGGTGACGGTGGGGCGCCGGGCGGCCCCTCCCACATGTGTGGATCACGCATCACGCCTCCAACTATCGAGATAGCGTGACGATATATCTAGATAGTTGGCACGAATAGCCCCATTTTTGGTGTTGTGGCGCCGTGTTAGTGAGCGTTAACCGAGGCCGCGATGGCAGCCCGCGCCATCGCGTGCAGGAGGAGGCGCATGGCGCGCGCGGGCAGCTCGCCCGCGCTGTGCGGCGTGGAGTTGAGCAGCCCGAAGACGGCGTGTGTGGCGGCCCGCAGGCGCGGGGGCGGGCACGACGGGTGCAGTTCGGCCAGCACGGTGACCCATTCCTCGACGTACAGCCGCTGCAGCCGCCTGATCTGCCGCCGCTCCGGCTCGGGCACGTTGCCCAGCTCCCGGTCGTGCACGGTGATCAGCGCGGGCTGTTCGAGCGCGAAGGTGATCTGCACGTTCAGGAGCGCGTCGAGCGTCTCCTCGGGCCCGCCGGGCGAGGTGACCGCCGCGGCGGCCGACTCGCGCAGCCGCGAGCTGATGCCCAGCAGCATCTCGGCGAGCAGCGCCTCCTTGCCGCTGAAGTGGCGATAGAGCGCCGGGCCCGAGACGCCGACGGCGCCGCCGATGTCCTCGATCGAGACGCCGTGGAAGCCGCGCGCGGCGAACAGGTTCGCGGCCGCGCCGAGGATCTCCAGGCGCCGGCTGCCCCGGCTCCGCGTCGTCGTCACGTCTCACATGGTAGACGGTTACGTTAATGATGACTAACATCGGCCTCATAACGGAGGGGGATACATGAGCGACTGGCCGGTGCTGAACTCGGCCGCGGACCCCGGCAGCGAGGCGTACAAGCACAACGCCGAGCTCAACGAGCGGCTCGCCGCCGACCTGCTGGAGCGCCTCGCCGCAGCCGCCGCGGGCGGTCCCGAGCGGTCGCGGCAGCGCCACGTCGAACGTGGCAAGCTGCTGCCGCGCGACCGCGTCGACGGCCTGCTCGACCCCGGTTCCCGCTTCCTGGAGCTGTCGCCGCTGGCCGCCAACGGCCTCTACGACGACCAGGCGCCGGCCGCCGGGATCATCACCGGTGTCGGCCGGATCACCGGGCGCGAGTGCGTGGTCGTGGCCAACGACGCCACCGTGAAAGGCGGCACGTACTACCCGATCACCGTCAAGAAGCACCTGCGCGCGCAGGAGGTGGCGCTGCACAACCACCTGCCGTGCGTGTACCTGGTCGACTCGGGCGGCGCCTTCCTCCCCAAGCAGGACGAGGTCTTTCCCGACCGGGAGCACTTCGGTCGCATCTTCTACAACCAGGCCACGATGTCCGCGCGCGGCATCCCGCAGATCGCCGCCGTGCTGGGATCGTGTACGGCGGGCGGCGCGTACGTCCCGGCCATGAGCGACGAGGCCGTCATCGTCCGCGACCAGGGCACGATCTTCCTCGGCGGCCCGCCGCTGGTGAAGGCCGCCACCGGCGAGGAGGTCACGGCCGAGGAGCTGGGCGGCGGCGACCTGCACGCCCGCGTCAGCGGCGTCACCGACCACCTGGCCGACGACGACGCGCACGCGCTGGCCATCGTCCGCGACATCGTCTCCACGCTGGCCCCGAGAGCCGAGCGGCCCTGGGACCGGGTCGAGCCCGAGGAGCCCCGCCACGACCCGCGCGACCTCTACGGCATCGTGCCCGCCGACACCCGCCGGCCGTACGAGGTGCGGGAGATCATCGCGCGGCTCGTCGACGGCTCGCGGTTCCTGGAGTTCAAGGCCGAGTACGGCGCGACGCTGGTCACCGGCTTCGCCCACCTGCACGGGCACCCGGTCGGGATCATCGCCAACAACGGCATCCTGTTCAGCGAGTCCGCGCTGAAGGGGGCGCACTTCATCGAGTTGTGCGACCGCAGACGCATTCCGCTGGTGTTCCTGCAGAACATCAGCGGGTTCATGGTCGGCAAGGCGTACGAGGCGGGCGGCATCGCCAAGCACGGCGCCAAGATGGTCACCGCGGTCTCCTGCGCCAGGGTGCCGAAGTTCACCGTGGTGATCGGCGGGTCGTTCGGCGCGGGTAACTACGCGATGGCCGGGCGGGCGTACTCTCCCAGGTTCCTGTGGATGTGGCCGAACGCCCGCATCTCGGTCATGGGCGGCGAGCAGGCCGCGAACGTGCTCACCACCGTCGGCAACGCCGACCCGGAGGCCATCAGGGCGCAGTACGAGCACCAGGGCAATCCCTACTACTCCACGGCCCGGCTGTGGGACGACGGCGTGATCGACCCGCTCGACACCCGTACGGTCCTCGGCCTGGCACTCTCCGCGGCGGCCAACGCCCCGCTCGACCCCGTCGGCTACGGCGTCTTCCGGATGTGACCACGTTGACCACGCTGCCCATGTTCACCCGTGTTCTCGTCGCCAACCGGGGCGAGATCGCCGTCCGGGTCATCCGCACGCTGCGCGCGCTCGGCATCACGTCGGTGGCCGTCCACACGGCCTCGGACGCGTACGCCCGCCACGTCCGCGAGGCCGACACCGCCCTCCAGATCCCGAAATATCTGGACATGGGGGCGATGGTGGCGGCGGCCGAGGCGTCCGGGGCGCAGGCCGTACATCCCGGATACGGGTTCCTCGCGGAGAACGCCGAGTTCGCCCGCCGGTGCGCCGAGGCGGGGCTGGTCTTCGTCGGCCCGCCGCCCGCGGCCATCGACGCCATGGGGGACAAGATCCGCGCCAAGGCCACCGTCTCGGCCGCCGGGGTCCCCGTGGTGCCGGGCGGCGCCGAGCCCGGCGACTCGCTGCTGTCCTGGACGGACTTCCCCGCGCTGATCAAGCCGTCGGCGGGCGGGGGCGGCAAGGGCATGGTGCTGGTCCGTTCGGCGGCCGAGCTGCCCGACGCGCTGGAGTCGGCCCGCCGTACGGCCCGCTCGGCGTTCGGCGACGCGACCCTGCTGATCGAGCGCTACGTCGAGAACCCCCGCCACATCGAGATCCAGGTGCTGGCCGACACCCACGGCAACGTCGTCCACCTGGGCGAACGCGAGTGCAGCCTGCAACGCCGCCACCAGAAGATCATCGAGGAGGCGCCGTCCCCCTTCGTCGACGCCGCGATGCGCGAGCGGATGGGCGCCGCGGCGGTGGAGGCCGCCCGCGCGGTGGGCTATGTGAGCGCGGGCACGGTCGAGTTCATCGTCGACGGCACGACCGGCGAGTACCACTTCATGGAGATGAACACCCGCCTCCAGGTGGAGCACCCGGTCACCGAGCTGGTCACGGACCTCGACCTGGTGGAGCTCCAGCTCCGGGTCGCGGCGGGCGAGCCGCTGCCCTTCACCCAGGACGAGGTACGGCTTCGCGGCCACGCCGTCGAGGCCCGCGTCTACGCCGAGGACCCGTCGCGCGGCTTCTTGCCCACGGGCGGCCGGGTGCTGCGCCTTGCGGAGCCCGGCGGCGTGCGGGGCGGCTCGGGACTGGGAGACAGCGGCGTCCGGATCGGCTCGGGACTGGTCGAGGGTGGCATCCGGGTCGACTCGGGGCTCGTCGAGGGCGGTGTCGTGGGCAGCGAGTTCGACCCGATGCTGGCCAAGGTCATCGCGTGGGCGCCCACGCGGGAGGCGGCCTTCCGGCGGCTCGACCAGGCGCTCGCCGAGACGGTCGTGCTGGGCGTGATCACGAACGTGCCGTTCCTGCGGGCGCTCGCGGCGCACCCGGAGGTGCGGGCGGGCGAGCTCGACACCGGGCTGGTCGAGCGGGTCCTGCCCGCGCTGGTCCCGGCCGCCGGACCGCCGGACGAGGTGCTGGCGGCCGCCGCGCTGGTCTTCCACACCGTGCCTCAGGGCTCGGATCCGTGGGAGGTCGCGGACGGCTGGCGGGTCGGCGAGCGCGCGTGGACGACCTGGCGGCTGGAGTCACGGGACGGCGTCCACACGATCCAGGTACGCGGCCTGCCCGAAAAATCATCAGAAATCCGCATTGGGTGCGCAACCCAGGAGACCGGGGAGGCCGTTCCGGCCAGGCTCCTGATCGATAGCGCCAAGCTGACCGTCACCCTGGCCGGCCGTACCCAGCACTACACCCACGCCCGCCACGACGACACCCTCTGGCTGGGCTGGGACGGACAGTCCTGGGCCCTGACCCGCCACCGCATCGGCGACCCCGGCGACCGCCCCGGCACCGCGCACGCGGGCGACGGCGTGGTCAGAAGCCCCATGCCCGGCACCGTCCTGGTCGTCAAGGCCCAGCCGGGCGACCAGGTGAGCGCGGGCCAGCCGCTCCTCATCGTGGAGGCCATGAAGATGGAACACACCGTCACCGCCCCCTGCGACGGACGGGTCACCGAACTGCCCGTGCAGGCGGGCCAGCCGGTCGACATGGACGCCGTCCTGGCCGTGGTCACCGCCGGGGAGTCCTGATGCGCAGGCCGTACCCGATGGAGGGCCTTCCGCACCAGGTCACCGTCTACGAGGTGGGGCCGCGCGACGGCCTGCAGAACGAGTCCGCGATCGTCCCGGTCGAGGTGAAGGCCGAGTTCATCGACCGGCTCGCCGACGCGGGCCACCGGGTGATCGAGGCCACCAGCTTCGTCCACCCGACCTGGGTGCCCCAGCTGGCCGACGCGGAAGAGCTGCTCACCAGGCTCGACCGGCGGCCGGGCGTCCGCTACCCGGTGCTCGTCCCGAACGCGCGCGGCCTGGACCGGGCGCTGGCCCACGACGTCGAGGAGATCGCCGTCTTCGCCAGCGCCACCGAGACCTTCGCCGCCAAGAACCTGAACCGGAGCCTGGAGAGCCAGTTCGACATGTTCGAGCCGGTCGTGGCCAGGGCGATCGACAACGGCGTCAAGGTCCGCGCGTACGTCTCGATGTGCTTCGGCGACCCGTGGGAGGGCCCGACACCGATCGCCCAGGTCGTCGCGGTCGGCGAGCGGCTGCTCGGCCTGGGCTGCCACGAACTGTCGCTCGGCGACACGATCGGCGTCGGCACCCCGGGCCACGTGACCGCGCTGATCGAGTCGTTCCGCGATCCCGACCGGCTGGCCGTGCACTTCCACGACACCTACGGCCAGGCCCTGGCCAACACGCTGGCCGCGCTCCGGTCGGGCGTGACCGTCGTCGACGCCTCGACCGGCGGCATCGGCGGCTGCCCCTACGCCGAGTCGGCCACCGGCAACCTCGCCACCGAGGACCTCGTGTGGATGCTGCACGGACTCGGCATCGACACCGGTCTCGATCTCGACAAGCTCGTGTCCACGAGCACCTGGCTGGCCGAGCGGCTCGGCCGCCCCAGCCCGTCCCGCGTCGTCCAGGCCCTCGCGAAAGGCTGACCCACCATGCTGACCGACGAGTACGAAGAGCTGCGCAAGACCGTCGAGGCGTTCGCCCGCGACGTGGTGGCGCCGGTGATCGGCGACTACTACGAGCGGGAGGAGTTCCCGTACGACATCGTCCGCCGGATGGGCGCGATGGGCCTGTTCGGCCTGCCCTTCCCCGAGGAGTACGGCGGCATGGGCGGCGACTACTTCGCGCTCTGCCTGGCCCTGGAGGAGCTGGCACGCGCCGACTCCAGCGTGGCGATCACGCTGGAGGCCGCGGTGTCGCTGGGCGCCATGCCGATCTACCGATTCGGTACGCCCGAGCAGCGGACGACCTGGCTGCCGGAGATGGCGGCGGGCGAGACCCTCGGCGCGTTCGGCCTGACGGAGCCCGGCGGCGGCTCCGACGTGCCCGGCGGCATGCGCACCACGGCCACGCTCGACGGCGCCGAGTGGGTGATCAACGGCACCAAGGCGTTCATCACCAACTCGGGCACCGACCTCACCGGCGTGGTCGGCGTCGCCGCGCTGACCGGCGAGCGGGAGATCTCCACCATCCTCGTGCCGTCCGGGACGCCCGGCTTCACGGTCTCGAAGAAGTACTCCAAGGTCGGCTGGAACGCCTCCGACACCAGGGAGCTGTCCTTCTCCGACTGCCGCGTCCCCGCCGCGAACCTGCTCGGCGAGCGCGGCCGCGGCTACGCCCAGTTCCTGCAGACCCTCGACGAGGGCCGCATCGCCATCGCCGCCCTCGGCGTCGGCCTGGCCCAGGGCTGCGTGGACGAATGCCTGCGCTACGTCAGGGACAGACGCGCGTTCGGCCACCCGATCGGCCACTACCAGGCCATCCAGTTCAAGATCGCCGACATGGAGGCCCGCACCCACACCGCCCGCCTGGCCTACTACCACGCGGCCGAGAAGATGCTGGCCGGCGTGCCGTTCAAGAAGGAGGCGGCGATCGCCAAGCTCGTCTCCTCCAACGCCGCCATGGACAACTCCCGCGAAGCGACGCAGGTCTTCGGCGGCTACGGGTTCATGAACGAGTTCCCGGTGGGCCGCTTCTACCGCGACGCCAAGATCCTGGAGATCGGCGAGGGCACCAGCGAGGTCCAGCGCATGCTGATCGCCCGCCAGCTGGGGCTGGGCGACCTGTAAACCGATCAGTTCGACGTGCCGAGCTTCTCGGCGACCGATCTGGCCACGTCCAGGGCGCCCTTGGTGAGCCTGCCCGTCGGGTCCTCGGTGACGCGCCGCTGGTAGGCCACCTGGATCACCGCGTTGCTGACCCGGACGCCGACGGTCGCGGTGGTCGGTCCCTTACCCGTGTCGCCGGGCAGCGTGTAGAGGGTGGTCCAGGAGGCGTCGCCGACGGGCGGCACGGCGGGGGTGGAGGTCTTGGCCAGAAGTACGGCCTCCTGCCGCTGCGCGACGAACTGCTCGTGCGCCGCTGCCACGTCACCCGGGAAGACCTTCACGTACACCTGGAGCCGGAACTGCATGTTGCCCGGCATCCCCGACCCGGGCGCGAGCGTCGACCACTCGCACTCCTCGGCCTTGATCTGCGACTTGTCCGGGAACAACGTCAGCTTCTTGACCAGGTCCTCGTCCGTGACCGTGCATGGGTCGACGGTCTTGGTGAACATGGCGGCCCCGGTCGGCGCGGGCTCGCTCGTGGTGGCCTGCTCGCTGGGCGAAGGCTGGCTGACTGAGGGCTCGACCGCCCGCGTGGTCTTGACGGGTACGGCCACGGCCTCCGACTTGTCGGGCTGCCGGGTGAGCAGGAACAGGACGGTGAACAGCATGAGCACGACCACGGCCGCCGCCCCGCTCAGGATCGCCGGCGTCACCCGCAGCCCGGGGCGGGACTGCTGGGTGGGAGCGGTGCGCGGCACGGCCGCGGTTGGGAAGTCATTTTGCTGGTTCATCGTGCCTTCTGGAGGGTGTCGGCCACCGCGCGGGCGGTCTTGAGAGCGGTGTCCCGGAGTTGGGGGGTCACCTTCGTTCGCTTCGGATGGCTGGCCTCCACCTGGATGATCACGTTGCTGACCCGCATCCATATGGTGGTCGTCGAGGTGTGGGTGATGCCGGCCTCGTTGTCCTGGGCGGCCGCCTCGTCGCCCGCGCGCACCGTCCTGGTGCGCGAGATCGTCACCGTCTGCTGGCTGCCCGCCTTGGTGTCGCGGGACCGTACGGTCTGGGTGAAGGCACGTTCGGCGGCCTTGACCGTGCCGGAGTACTTGACCTTGAGGTTGATGGACGGGCGGTCGAGGAGCCCGACCATGCCGACCGACCAGTAGCATTCGCTCTCGTCGTAGAGGGCGGGCTGCTTGGAGTGGGAGCCGGGCAGGACGGTCCGCGCCTGGTCGTCGGTGAGCAGGGCGCACGCCTTCGGCGGCTGACCGAACTGGCCGTCGCCCCTGGCCGGTGCGGTCGGGGGCGCCGTGGTGGGAGAGGGCGCCGGGGTCGGGGGCGCCGTGGTCGAGGCGGGCTGGGCGACCTGGGTGGCCGGCGCCGTGGCGGTGGGAGAGCCTCCGGAGCTGTTGACGAGTACGACCGCCGTGACCGCTACGGCCGTACCCGCCGCCAGACCGCCCAGCACGAGCGGCGTACGGCGGCGCGGGTGAGCGCGGACCGGGATCGTGGCGGGCGCGGTCTCGCGCGGCCGGACGGGCAGCGGGACCGCCAGTGACTCCAGGTGCGCCCTGATGGCCCGGGGGTGCGGACGGGCGGCGGGGTCGCGGTCGAGCATCGCCAGAAGCAGGCCGGCCAGTGGGCCCGAGTTGACGGGTGGCGGTGGTGGCAGCGTGAGCACGGCCGCGACGATCGCCATCGCCGAGTCGCGCTCGAACGGCGCCCGGCCCTCCGCGGCCAGGTACAGGGTGGCGCCGAGCGACCACAGGTCGGCCATCGGGCCCGCGGGCTCGCCGCGCAGGTGCTCGGGCGCGATGTAGCCGGGGGAGCCCGCGACGTCACCGGCGTGCGCCGCGGCGGCGGCTGTACCCGCGCCGGGGGCGTCGCCGGTGTGCGCGGCGATGCCGAAGTCGGTCAGCACGACCTCGCCGACATCGGTGATCATCACGTTGCCGGGCTTGACGTCCCTGTGCAGGATGCCGCGGTGGTGGGCGGCCTCCAGCGCGTCGAGCACGCGCAGGCCGATCGTGGCGACGTGGCCGGGCGGCAGCGGGCCGCGCGTCTTGACCAGCTCGCCCAGCGAGGTGCCCGCGAGCAGGTCCATGATGATCCAGGGCTGGCCGCCCTCGGAGATCACGTCGTGCACGGTGATGATCGACGGGTGGTTCAGCGCCGCCGCCGCCCTTGCCTCGCGCAGCGTGTCGATCAGGGCCCGCTGCTGGTCCTGGCCGGGCGGCAGCCGTACCTCCTTGACCGCGACCTCGCGGTGCAGCAGCTCGTCACGCGCCCGCCACACCGTGCCCGCGCCACCCGCCCCGAGCGGGGCGAGCAACTGGTAGCGTCCGGCGATCACGCGCATGGTCAGGAGGCCTTGGCGTCGAGGTTCGCGGCCAGGAACTTAGCCGCCCGCGCGGCCTTGTCCCGCAGCGTGGCGTCCTTGGCCACGTCGTGCACGAAGCGGAACTCGCCCACCATGTTGCCGGTGCGGAAGAGCACGTGTACCTCGGCCTCCGCCTTGTCGTTGAACTTCACCCGGGAGATCTCGTACGCGATGGCCTCCTCACCCGCGCCGGGGATCTCGAAGACCTCGCCCTGCTTCTCGCCCGAGCCGCCCCTGCCCGCCTTGTCCTCGGCTTCCTTCCGCGCCCCGGCGATGTGCTCCTGCGCGAGCGTGGTCTCGTAGCCGTCGCCCTGCGGCGCGTAGAGCCAGAGCGTCAGGAAGACGCTCAGCTCCTTGCCCGCCGGAGGCAGGCCCGTGGTGGACCAGGCGCATCTGAACGTCGGGTCGGTCGAGGACGTGATGAACGCGCCGACGAGCTGGGTGGCCTGCGCCCTGGTGAGCAGCTGGCAGGGCCGGGGGACCTTGGAGAACTTGCCGGCCGGCAGCGTGACCGCGGGCGAGGGACTGGCGGATACCGAAGCCGTGGGCGCCGCGCTCGTCGGGGCGGCCTTGCTCGGCGCCGGTTTCGCGGTCCGTGCCGCCGCCGACGGCGTGGCCTGCGGCGGCGCGGCGGACGACCCCATGGTCAGGATGAGCGTGACCGCGACGACGAACGCCACGACCACGGCCGCCGCCGAGCCGTACGCGGCCGTGCGCGAGACCACCCACGCGGGCGCGGGCGTCCTGACGGTGGGCACCGCGTGGCCCGCCACCTGCTCCAGTCCCCGCCGCAGCGCGCGTAGGTCGGGCCGGTGGGCGGGGTCCTTGGCCAGCAGGCCGAGCAGGAGCGGGGTGAGCGCGCCGGCCCGCTGCGCCGGTCTGGGCGGCTCGGTCATCACCGCGCCGAGCGTGGCCAACGCGGTGTTGCGCTGGAACGGCGGTACGCCCTCCACCGCCGTGTAGATCGTCGCGCCGAGCGAGAACAGGTCGGACGGCGGTCCCGGCGCCACGCTCTCGGTGAGGCATTCGGGCGCGGTGAACCCCGCAGTCCCCACCGGCACGCCGCCCTGCTGGGGACCCGTTTGGGCCGCACCCGTCGGGGCGGCGATGCCGAAGTCGGACAGCAGGATGCGGCCGTCGTCGGCGAGCAGCACGTTGCCCGGCTTGACGTCGCGGTGGAGCAGGCCGCGCGTGTGCGCCGAGGCCAGCGCCGAGAGCACGAACAGCCCGATCGAGGCCGCCCACGGCGCCCCCATCGGCCCGCCGGCCTTGACGACCTGGTCGAGCGAGCGCCCGCGGACCAGCTCCATGATGATCCACAGCTGGCCGCCGTCGTCGATCACGTCGTGGATGCCGACCACGGCGGGGTGCCGGATCCCGGCCGCCGCGCGGGCCTCGTGCAGCGTACGGTGGCGCAGCGCGGCCTGGTCGGCGGGGGAGAGGTTCGGCGGGAGCAGTACCTGCTTCACCGCCACCTCGCGGCCGATCATGGTGTCCTGCGCGCGCCAGACGATGCCCATGCCGCCGCGGCCGAGCTGTTCGAGCAGCTGGTAGCGGCCGCCCACGAGTCGCGGTTGGTTCATTGCCTCACTCCTGGCGGTTCAATGCCTCGGCCAGCCATCGCGCGGCGTCGCGCGCCCCCTTGCGCAGGGCGGCGTTGTCGCCGATCTTGTTGACGTTGACGTAGCCGATCTGGACGTTCACGTTGCTGAGCCGGAAGACCACGGTGACGTTCTCGGCGTTGCCCTTGGGGCTGACGAGCTCGTAGCCGTACGCCTCATCGCCGATGCCGTCGATGTCCTCGACGTGGCGGCGCTGCTGTTTGATCCCCTTGGTGAGGCCGACCTCCGGCCAGGTCCACGTGATCTCCGCTCCCTCGTAGGCACCGTTGCGCCGGCCGATGTAGTCCTCCTCGGCGTCTTCCGGGACCGTGCTCCACCTCTCGGGCCCGCCGATGTTGGCCAGTACCTCGGCGGACAGTCCCTTGCCGCGGGTGGTCCACTCGCACATGTCGCCGTCGCGCTTGCCCTTGCCCGCGCCGGGCACGAGCTTGGCGACCTGCGCTGGGGTGAGCAGTGTGCACAGGTTCACGGCTGCGGTGAACTTGGGGGTCTTCGCCGGCTCGGGTTCCTCGCTGGGGGTGGGAGTGGGGGACGTGGTGTGCGGCTGCCGCGTCACGGTCTCCGCCACGGGTGTCGCGGGGGTGTCCGCGGGCCGCAGGGCCACGAACGCCACCGTACCCGCCACCACCGCCGCCGCGACCACCGCGCCGCCGACGATGAGCGGCAGCCGGCTCGCGCGCCCGGCCATCGGCTGCGTGACCGCCAGTGCCGGGCCGCCCTCCGCGACCCGCCGCAACAGCTGCTCGGCCGCCTGTGGGGCGGGTCTCTGGTACGGGTCGCGGGCCAGCATCATCATCAGCACCGGCCCGAGGTTCCCGGCGCGCTGGGGCGGCCGGGGCGGCAGGGTCAGGGCGTCACGCAGCACCGACATAGGGGAGGTGCCGACGTACGGAGCCTGACCCTCCACGGCCGCGTACAGCGTGGCGGCCAGCGACCACAGGTCCGACTCGGGCCCGCCGCGCTCGCCGCGCAGCCGCTCGGGGGCGATGAACCCGGGCGACCCGATCAGCAGCCCGGACTCGGTGATCGTCGCCTGGTCCTCCAGCCTGGCGATGCCGAAGTCGGTCAGCACCACCCGGCCGTCGTCGGTCAGGTACACGTTGGCGGGCTTGACGTCGCGATGTTGGATGCCGTGCGCGTGGGCGACGGACAGCGTCTCCAGCACCCGTAACCCGATCGCCGCCGTCCGCTCCGGCGACCACGGGCCCTCGGCGGCCACCGCGTCCTTGAGGTCACGGCCTCGGAGGAGTTCCATGACGATCCACGGCCGCCCGTCCTCGGACAGTACGTCGTGAATGGTGATGATGCCCGGATGCCGCAGCTGGGCGGCCGCCATCGCCTCGCGCATGGCCCGCTGAAGCGCCTCCGCCCGTTCGGCCGGGGCGAGGGACTGCGGGAGCAGTACTTCCTTGATGGCGACCTGGCGGTCGAGCAGCTCGTCGTGAGCCAGCCAGATGGTGCCCATGCCACCCTGACCGAGCGCCCGTAGCACCCGATAGCGGCCTGCGATTTTGGAATCCCCCAGACCAGGCACGTTGGAGACCATAGTGTGCAAGACTTTCGGTTCGCTATATTTCCATCCCGGACGCGTCAACAGCATCCCATTCGTAATGATCCGCCGCGATGAGGGGTGGCCATGATCCAGGGCCCGCAGGCACCGCAGGCGCCGCCCGTTCCGCCGGCCTCGTACTGGCCGGACGCCGGTGGCGAGCGGCCCGTCTCGTCGAAGGCGCCCGGCTGGGCCAAGGGTGTGCTGGCGGGGGCCGCGGCGGTGGCGGTGCTGGGCGGGGCGCTCATCGCGGTACGCAACGTCGGTCAGGAGGCGCCTCCGGTCGCGCTGCCGTCGCCCTCGTTCGACCTGCCGTCCACGCTGCCCTCGTCGCTGCCCTCGTCGTCCGGGCTGCCTTCGTCGTCCGGGCTGCCCTCGGAGGCGGCTTCGTCGGATCCGGCCGAGACGCCCGCGGCCACCTCCACCTTCCCGCCGCTGAAAGCGGTGCCGGAGGTGTGCGACCTGCTGCCCGCGAGCCTGACCACGCGGCTCGCGCCCAAGTCGCAGTCCGCGCCGGGCGTCCAGAAGGACGGCTACGGAGCGCTGCGCAAGGGCTGCGAGTGGACCCAGACGTCCAAGAACATCAAGAACGGCACCCTGGAATCGCGGACCATCCACCTGGCCGTCAACGTCTGGCCCAGCGTCGCGGCCGCGAGGGACGACGCCGAGTTCAACTTCCGCTCGATGAAGGACATGGCGGGCACCAAGGAGGAGAACCCCGGCCTGCGGTTTCTGAGCACGTACGGTGAGATGAAGAACTTCGACGGCGTCGGCGACGAGACCCACGCCATGTACACCCAGAACCTCAAAGGCACCACGAACGTCTGGGCCTACATCGTGATGGGCAACACGACGATCAACGTCCGCTACTTCGGCACCGACAACAAGAACGGTGACATCCTGGCCCAGGGCAAGGACACCCAGCCGGTCGCCGAGGACGTGCTTATGAAGGGCGCCCAGGAGGTCGCCGAACAGGCCGTCAAGGCGCTGACGAGCTGACCTGACCAGACCGGCCCGCTGTCCTGAGCGGGCTGACGAGGCGACATGACCGGGCTGACGGGCTGACCTGAGTGGACGGCGGCCACGCCACGACTTAAGGTCGTACGACATGACGTCAGACGATCTCCACATCAGGAGAGCGGAGAAGGCCGACGCGGACGAGCTGTTCGCCTTGGCGATGGAGTTCGGGCTGACCTTCAGGCCCGAGCGGGACGCCTTCGACGCGGCGCTGCCGCAGTTGCTGCGCGATGACGACGTCATGCTGATCGCGGCCGTGGTGGGCGGCCGGGTGCACGGTTATCTGCTGGGGTTCGTCCACCTGACGCTGTTCGCCAACGGGCCGGTCGCCTGGGTCGAGGAGGCGATGGTGCAGAGCGGGTCGCGCCGGCAGGGTATCGGGCGGGCGCTGCTGGTGGAGTTCGAGGCGTGGGCCCGTTCGCGGCAGGCCGGTTATGTGGCCATGGCCACGCGGCGGGCGCCCGAGTTCTACCACGCGCTGGGCTACGAGGCGTCGGCGACGATGTTCAGGAAGATCCTCCGCTAGCGCCGAGGGCGTCGCACCGTCCAGGGCGCTTCGGTAGGTGAATGGGTAACGTTACCCATATTTCGCGATGGACTATGAGGGCATCGACGCCTATGGTCGGGGGAAGCGTGGAAAACGTTACCCATTGACTGCAGGCTAGTCCTGCATGCGTGTGCGCTCTCCAAGAGAGGAGCCTGATGGCGGGCTCGGGAATGAACCGCAGGGCGATGATCGGCACGTCGTTATCCGTGGTCGCCGCCGTGATGGGTGAGGGCTCCCCGGCACTCGCGCGGGGAACTGGGCGAACGGACGAGGCGGCAACCCGTTACGGCAGGGTGCGCGGGAGACGCGAGGACGGCATCGTCAAGTTTCTCGGCGTGCCCTACGCCACGCCGCCGCTCGGCGAGCTCCGGTTCAAGGCCCCGAAGCCGCCCACGCGCTGGACCGGCGTGCGCGACGCGGTGGACTTTCCCAACCCGGCATTCCAGGCAGCGGACAACGAGATGGGCCCCAACGGCAACGGCCGGATGCCGGCACCCTCTGAAGACTGCCTCTATCTCAGTATCTGGACCCCGGCCGCCGACTGCGAGCGGCGGCCGGTGATGTTCTACAACCACGGCGGCGGCTACATGATCGGCTCCGGTTCCGCCACCGGGCAGGACGGCACCCATCTGGCGCAGCTCTATGACGTGGTGGTGGTCGAGTCCAACCACCGGCTGGGCCTGCTGGGCTATCTGTTCCTGGGCGATCTCGCCGGCGGCGACTACGCGGCCAACCAGGGGATGCTGGACATTCTCGCGGCGCTGCGCTGGACCAGGGAGAACATCGAGAATTTCGGCGGCGACCCCGACAACATCATGGTCTGGGGCGAGAGCGGCGGCGGCGCCAAGACCGCGGCCGTCTACACCATGCCGGACGCCGCGTCGCTGTTCCACAAGGCCTCGATCGAAAGCGCCGCACCGCTGCGCTTTCCCACCCGCGAAGGCGCCACCGCGCGGGCCGAGCGCACGCTGGAGCTCTTGGGACTGACCACGGCCGACATTCCCCAGCTGCACGACATTCCGGCCGGGAGGCTGCTCGAGATCCAGCAGTCCGAAGCCGCGAACGGCGTCGCGCCCTGGGGCGACCCCGGCCCGCTCCCCGGCTTCGGCGCCTTCGTCGATGGCGCCATCATTCCGCGGCATCCCTTCGCCGACGGCGTCGCGTCCTTCTCGGCCGGCAAGCCGCTGATGTGCGGCACATGCCGCGATGAAACGGTGTTCTTCAGTCTCTTCGGGCCGCCCGACATCTTCCGCATCGACGAGGCCGGCCTGCGCAGGGAGCTGAGCCGCACGTACCAGGGTGCCGAGCTCGACCAGATCATCAGGATCTTCCACGCGTCGCGGCCCGACGCGACGCCAGCGCAGCTCTACTTCGCGATCACGACCTCGCCCATCTGGCGCGACGCGATCAAGATCGCGGAGGCCAAGGTGGCGCAGCGCGCCGCGCCCGTGTTCATGTACCAGCTCGCCTACAAGAACCCGACCGTGGTGCCGGGCACCGATTTCCCCATCGGCTCGCCGCACGCGTCAGACATCAACCTCAAATTCGCCAACACCGACAAGAACCTCGACTTCTTCCTCTACGCCGATCAATCGCCGGGGCGGCTGGCGACCGCGCGGCACATGAGCGCACTGTGGGCGGGCTTCGCCCGTAAGGGCCGCCCCACGGCGACGGACGTGCCGAGATGGCCCGCCTACACGCTGAAAGACCGTGCCACGATGTGGCTCGACGCCGAGTGCGAGATCGTCACCGATCCGGACAAGGACGAGAGGTTGTTCTGGGAGAACCGCGCTTGAGGCGCATCACCTGTGCTAATGATCAGGCCGGGGCCGTTTCTGTCGCCGCCTGATGGCATTCTTGGGGCGTGAGCATCCACGCGGTGAGCCCGCTCTTCGTCGGCCGCGCCGGCGAGCTGAGCGCGCTCGAGCGCGCGCTGGCCGGCGCCCGGACCGGCGCGGCGTCCACCGTGCTGGTCGGCGGCGAGGCGGGTGTCGGCAAGACGCGCCTGGTCAGGGAGTTCGCCGACCGGGCGGGCGAGGCGATGGTGCTCGTCGGCGGCTGCATGGAGCTCGGCACCGAGGGCCTGCCGTTCGCCCCCTTCACCGCGGTGCTGCGCGGCCTGGTGCGCGAGCTCGGCCGCGACGGTGTCGCGGCGCTCGTGCCGGGCGGCACCACGCGCGGGCTGGCCCGGCTGCTGCCCGAGTTCGGCGAGCCCGACGGTGACGGCTCCGAGGCCCGCGCCCGGCTCTTCGAGCAACTGCTCGGCCTGCTGGAGCGGCTGGCGGAGGACCGGCCGGTCGTCCTGGTCGTCGAGGACGCCCACTGGGCCGACCGATCCACCCGCGACCTGCTCTCGTTCCTGGTCCGCTACCAGCGCGCAGGCGTACGGCTGCTGATCGTCGTCACCTACCGCGCCGACGAGCTGCACCGCACCCACCCGCTGCGCCCGCTGCTGGCCGAGCTGGGCCGCATCGACTGGGTGGCCAGGCTGGAGCTGCGCAGGCTCACCCGCAAGGAGGTCGTCGAGCAGGCGGCGAGCATCCTGGAGCGCGAGCCGTCCGGCTCCGACATGGACCTGATCTACGCGCGCAGCGAGGGCAACCCGCTGTTCGTCGAGGCGCTGCTCAGCGAGTCCGGCGTCGGGGAGGCGCTGCCCGAGTCGCTGCGCGACCTGCTGCTCGCCGGCGTCGAACGGCTGCCCGACGACACCCAGGAGCTGCTCCGCGTGGCCAGTGCGGGCGGCCAGCGCATCGAGCACGACCTGCTGTCCGCCGTCGCCGGTCGGGACGACGTGGCGCTGTCCAACGCGTTGCGGCCCGCAGTGGCCGGCAACGTGCTGGTCGTCGACGGCGAGGGCTACTCCTTCAGGCACGCGCTGATCCGCGAGGCGCTCCACGACGACCTGCTGCCGGGCGAGCACACCCGCCTGCACACGCGCTTCGCCGAGGCGCTGGAGCGCGACCTGTCGATCCTGCCCGTCCCGCGCGGGGCGATCGAGCTGGCCCACCACTGGCACGCCGCCCACGACACCACGTGGGCGTTGATCAGCGCCTGGCACGCCGCGGCCGCCGCCCGCCGCTCCGCCGCCTATGACGAGCAGCTCAGGATGCTGTCCCGGGTGCTGGAGCTGTGGGATCAGGTGCCCGACGCCGCGGAGCGCATCGGCACCGACCATGTCGACGTGCTCAGGCAGACGGCCACGGTCGCCCATCTGGCGGGCGAGTACGAACGTTCGATCGCCCTGGCCACCGCCGGGCTCGCCGAGATCGACGAGACGGCAGAGCCGGCCAGGGCCGCCAGGCTGCTGCGCCAGCGCGGTCTCACCGGTTACGACCTCAGCCGGCCCGGTCATGTCGACGACCTGCGCCGGGCGGCGTCGCTGGTGCCCGCCGACAAGCCCAGCAGGCTGCGGGCCCAAGTGCTGGAGAGCCTGGCGCGCATGCTCTACGACGACTGGCAGGAGAGGATCTCGACGGCCCAACTGGCCATGGAGCTCGGCCACGAGGTAGGCGACGCCAACACCGAGGCGCACGCGCTGATCAGCCTGACCTGGGCGCGCTGCCAGTTCTCCGACATCGACACCTATCTGGACGGGTTCGCCGAAGCGCGCCGCATCGCGGCCACGGCCGACGCCCACAACGCGATGCTGCGCGGTGCCATCTCCGAATCCGACGTGCTGGAGGGCGCCGGCCGCCACGAACGCGCCGCGCAGGTCGCCCGCGACGGCATCGCCGAGGCCGAACGCTATGGCGTGGCGCGCACGTCGGGCACGTTCCTGTCGATCAACCTGGCGGAGCCGCTGTGGTCGCTCGGGCGCTGGGACGAGGCGCTGAAGGTGATCGAGCACGCCCTGGAGCTCATGCCGCCGCCGCCCTACCGGGCCAGCCTGCAGGGGTTGGCCTCCGACATCGCGCTCGCGCGCGGACGGGTCGATCGGGCCGAGGAGCTGTTCGCGGCCTCACGCAGTGTGCTGGCGCGCGGGCGGTTCCGCGACCAGAGCGTGCTGCCGCACGCCTGCAGGGAGGTCGAGCTTCTGGTGGCGCGGGGGCGCCTGGACGAGGCGCGGGAGGCGGCGGCCCGGACACTGCGTGCGCAGGATCTGGTGGCCAGCCCGCGTTACGCCTGGCCGCTGCTGGTGGTGATCGCGCAGCTTGGCGGGGATCTTGTGGCGGAGTTGCGGTCGGTCGCGGGCCGGCTCGAGACTGAGGGAGACTGCCAGGAGGCGCACCGGCTCACGTTCATGGCTTTGACGGGGCTGTCCGAGTCCGAGCTGGAGTCCGGTTCTGGGTCCGGTGTCGGATCTGAGGCTGGTTCCGCGGCCGGTCTCGATGGTGCGTCCTGGCGGCTCAAGATGTGGGACGCGGCGGTGGCGGCTTGGGCGGGGCTGCGGGAGCCCTACTCCGAAGCTTGGACCCTGGAAGGTGCCGCCCGTGCGGCGCTGGAGGCCGGTGATCGGCAGGGGGCGGGGGCCAGACTGGCGAGAGCCCGGGAGCTGGCCGAGCAACTCGGTGCGGCGCCGTTGGTCGAGCGGCTGGACGCGTTCGCGCGGCGGGGCCGTGTCGCCGTGGCCGACGAGCCGGCGCCCGACGGGCTGCCGTTGGGGCTGACGGCGCGCGAGCTGGAGGTGCTGCGGCACGTGGCTGAGGGGCACAGCAATCGGGAGATCGCGGGGGAGCTGTTCATCTCCGTCAAGACCGTGAGCGTGCACGTCTCCAACATCCTGGCCAAACTGGGCGTCGCCTCCCGCGGCGAGGCATCCGCGGTGGCCCATCGGATCCGCCTCTTCGCCGACGACTGACCGGCCTCACGGTCCGGTGTCTACCGCCGAGAAGTGATCGGCTTCGCGGTCCGGTGCCTGTCGCCGACGAGTGCGTGACCCCGGCAGCAAGGCGCGGTCGCTGCTGACCTCCGGTGCCGAGGCACCAGACACCGCTTGGCCTCTGGGGTCAAGCGGCATCCCGGGCGGCTGTGGTCAGCCGGTGAGCTGGGCTTCCAGGCGGTAGCCGTCGACCGTGACGTACACCTGGTCGCCGGGGCGGGCGTTGAGGCGCATGAGGACCGGCTGGAGCGAATCGAAGACCGGCTGGTGACCCTGCCAGACCAGGACGATCGCGTTGTCGCCCGGACCGGTCACCGACAGGAGGGTGCCGGGGCGCATGCCGAGCTGCGTGGCGTACCCCTCGGGCACCGGGACCGGGCCGCCCCGGAGGTGCTCGTTGGTGACCTCGATGCGCTGCCAGCGGCGCGGGTCCGAGGAAGGGCTCGGCAGCGGCGGCGGTGGGGTGGCGGGAGTGCCCGCGAGCGTGGGGGGCAGCATGCCGGACCGGCCGCCCGAGAGGGCGGAGAGCGTGGCGAGGGCCGCCGACGGGTCGATGGAGTTGGTCTCGGCCGAAGGGATGGGCTGGCCGCCCCTGTGGTGGTGGCCGTTGGCTCCGGGAGTACGGCGGGGGAGCGGCTGGGCCGGTGAGGGGGCGGACGCGACGGGGTCCGACGGCTCCGGCAGCGCGTCGAACCACGCCTTGGCCGAGTGCGCGCGGATGCCCAGCTCGCTGAGCAGCTCCACCACGTCGGCGTCGGCGGGCTGACCGGCCAGCAGCTGCCTGGTACGGGCCTGCAGGCCATGGAGGTCGCCCACCACCAGCCAGCCGTCCTGGAGGCGGCGGTCGGGCATGAGCGTCACGAGTACCCGCCAGAGCGGAGTGCGCAGCGACGGCACCATCACCGGGTGCGCCGGGTCGGCGCCGATGAGCTGGTCCTGCGTGGCGGCCGCGCCGAGCCACTCCGTCAGCCGGAACATGTGCCCGGTGACCGGCGCCGACTCCGACGAACGCAGCCAGTGCAGCACGCGCTCCTCGGCCGTCCGCTGCGCCTGGGAGAGCGCGTCACGGTCGACGAGCATCTTGTGGGCGAGCGTACGCAGGCTGACGGGGTCTTCGGCGAACAGGCGGTGTACGGCCACCGCGAGCGCCAGCTTGTCCAGGCTGCGGAACAGGCTGTCAACGACCCGGACCATGGCGTGGTCGGTCTCGGAGGGCGCGGGCGTCGCCGCCGGTGCGGGCGTGTCGTACGCGCCGCCGAGGCCCGGAACGTTTGTCGCCGGCAGAGAGACGTCGCCGGTGTGGCCGGAGGGGTCGGCGTTCGGGGTGCGGGACGTGGTGCCCAGGTCGCCTGGGAAGGCGCCTCCGGGGCGCGATCCCGGGCCGGCTCCGGTGGATGATCCGTTGCCTGCGGGCGTTCCGTTGCCCGCGAGTGGCCCGACAGCGGGGAACGAGCCGGTGCCTGTGACGGACCCGACGGCCGGGAACGAGCCGGTGCCGCCGACGGACCCGACCGCTGGGAAGGAGCCGGTGCCGCTGCCGGACCCGTTGCCCGCGGGTGTTCCGGTGCCCGCGAGCGGCCCGGTGGCGGGGCGTGGTCCGGTGTGGGGCGTTCCGCCGGGGAGGCGGTCGGCGCCGGGGAGAGCACCCGGCTGGGCGCCCGGTTGGGCTGTCCCGCCAGGACGGTCGGCACCGGACCGGGGGTCGGTGTGCGGGCCGCCGCTGGGCGGCAGCTGGCCGCCGGTGGGCGACGTGCCGGCCTGAGGGCCGCTGGTGGGGTGCGAACCGGTATTCGGGCCGACGGTCGAGTGCGGACCGGTGGCAGTGGGGTGCGGGCCCGTGTGCGGGCCGGCGGTGGGATGGGGACCGGTGTGCGGGCCGGTGCGCTCGGGGTCCGCGTTGCCGGGGGCGTTGGCGCCCGAAAGCCCAGCGCCCGAAAGGCCGGGGCCCGAGGCGGACCCGACCGCTGAGAAGGAGCCGGTGCCTGGACCGTTGGCGGCCGGGAGGCCGGTGTTCGGGAACCCGCCGCTCTGCTGGCCAGTGCCCTGCTGGCCAGTGCCCGGGGCGTTGGTGCCGGGGAAGAGGCCGCCCTGCTGGGCGGTGCCGGGGGGATTGGCGCCGGGAGGATTGGCGATGGGAGGATTGGCGATGGGGGAGTTCGTGTCCTGGCGGGCGGCCTGGGGGTCGGACTGAGGTTGCGGAGCGGACAGCGGCTGCCGACCGGCCGTGGGCGCCGGAGTGCCCTCGTTCTGCGCCGGGAACGAGCCGGTCTGGCGGGCGGCCCCGCCGAGAGCGGCGAAGGAGCCGGTCTGCGGCCCACCTTGGTCAGGGAAGGAACCCGACTGCGGGGTCCCCTGGACGGGAAAGGAGCCGGTCTGGCGGGGAGAGCCGCCGTTGTTCTGGGCCACGGCGGGCAGCGGGCCGGTGTGCGCCGGGCTCTGCCCCGGGCCTCCGTCGCGCTGACCAGGACCTCCGTCACGCTGGCCGGGACCTCCGTCGCGCTGGCCAGGAACCGTGCCGCGCTGAAGCGGGCGGGTCACCTCTGGATGGCCCTGTCCCGGATGGGCGGTGGGCTGGCCCTGTCCGGGATGGGCGGGTTGGCCCGGCCGGTTCTGTGCCAGGTGGCCCTGCTGCGCGGGCTGTGCCGGGTGGCCCTGCTGTCCAGGCTGCGCGGGCTGGGTGACGGGCTGACCCGGTTCGCGTTGGACCGGGATGCGGCTGAGCACCTCACGGAACACCGAGCCGATCACCACTTCAGGCGTGGCCGACGGCGTTTTCAGGTCGCCGGGCGACAGCCGGCGCAACCGCTGCCAGCCTCCCAGACCGGTGATCGCCGTCCTGGTGGCCTCCGGCCAGCCGGGCAGCGCCGGGTCGATGGGGTGCACGGTCAGCGCGGGCAGCACGTCCGAGAGGGCGAGGTGGTCCCAGCGGGCCGAGGCCAGCAGGGCGAGCCGGTCGCAGATCCAGTCGAGTCCGGTCGTGCCGAGCGCCCTCGAAAGAGCTACGGACGACCACCACCCGGCCGGCAGGCGCGGATCGCCCAGCGCCTCCGCGACTTGCTGGGGACGGCTCCAGCGCAAGGCAGGGACCAGGTCGCTCAGGCAGATCGATGACTCGACTTCCATCGGCGGACCTTATCCTCCCCAGTGAGCCGCGTGATGCCACTCAATACGCATGTGGTTCTTGGTGCAGCCTACGCGGCAAGCTATCAATCGGTGTGAATAGGGTAAAGAAGGTTCAGCTCCAAACCGTACCGTGGCCGACCGCCCACCAGGGCCACGCACTCGGCTCCGGCCCGGCATCCGGCGTCCAAAGACTGCCCTTCACCGGCACCCTTCAACCTCGCTGTGAGATATCCCGCAGCGAACGCATCGCCCGCTCCCGTCGAGTCGACGACCTCGGCTGGAACCCCCGCTGCCGCCGCCGTCACAGTGCCCTCCGAGGCCGCCAGAGCTCCCTGGGGCCCCAACTTGACGATCGCGGTGCCGTACCTCTCGCTGAGGAGTTCGGCGGCCCGCTCGGGCGCCTGCGCGCCGGCGAGCAGGAGGGCCTCGTCCCGGTTGGGGATGATGAGGTGGGCGGGGGCGGATTCGCGCAGGAAACGAGAGACGCCGAACTCGCGCAGGAAGCCGGTCGAGGCGGGATCCATGCTGACGGTCACCCCGGCGGCGCGGGCCTCGGCCATGGCGAGCCTGGCCAGCGCCAGCCCCGCCTCCGCGAAGAGCGTGTAGCCGGACAGGTGCAGGCGGCCCACGCCGTCGAGCAGCGAGCCGTCCCAGTCCTCGGCGGAGATCTGACCGCCCGCGCCCCGGTTGGTGAGGAACGAGCGTTCGCCGGTCCGGTCCACCATGGCGATCACGATCGCCGTCGGATGGTGGGGATCGACGCGTACGTGCGGGCGTACCCCCGTTTTGCGCAGTTCGGCGGTGTGCCACTCGCTGCTGTCGTAGCCGAGCCGGGCCAGCAGCCGTACGTCGGCGCCCAGGTGGGCGGCCCAGGAGGCGGTGTTCGCGCCCGAGCCGCCGGGACGGAGCACGATGTCGGCGGCCGTGTCGGTGCCCGACATGACCGGAGTGGCGTGCAGGGCCACCACATCGGTGACGACGTCGCCGATGATGAGGAGGCCGCCGCCGCTCACGCTCGGGACCAGGCGAGCGCGATCTGGGCCGCGAGGGCGACGTTGCCGCGGACCGCGGCCAGGTTCGCCTCCAGGGAGGCGCCGCCGGTGCCGCGTACCAGGTAGTCGAGGAGGAACGGGGTGATCTTCTGCCCGGTCACGCCCTCGCGGTCGGCGGCGGCCAGCGCCTCGCCCAGCACGCGGTCGTGCAGCGCGGGATCGAGCTGCCGGTCCACCGGGATGGGGTTGGCGACGATCAGCGCGGTCTCCTGGCCGCCGAACCCGTCCTGTCCACGCATGATGGCCGCGGCCTCGTCGGGCGACTCGATCCGCCAGTCGATCGGCTCGCCGGAGGAGTGCAGGTAGAAGCCCGGGAAGGTGTCCGTACGGTATCCCGCCACGGTCACGCCGCGGGTCTCCAGGCGCTGGAGGGTGGAGGGCACGTCCAGGATCGACTTGACCCCGGCGCACACGACGGTGATGCGGGTACGCGCGAGCGTGTCGAGGTCGGCCGACTCGTCCTGCGCCTGGGTCCAGCCCCGGTGCACGCCGCCGAGCCCGCCGGTGGCGAAGATCCGGATGCCCGCGCGGGCGGCCAGGAACGACGTGGCCGACACGGTCGTCGCGCCGCTCGCCTTCAGCGCCGCCGCCACCGGCAGGTCGCGCTGGCCCAGCTTGCGCAGGCCCGACTCGGTGGCGACGCGTTCAAGCTCCACCTCGTTCAGGCCGACGCGGGCCACGCCGTCGAGCACCGCGATCGTGGCCGGTACGGCACCCGCCGCCCTGACGACGTCCTCCAGCTCCCGGGCGACCGCCAGATTGCGCGGCTGCGGCAGGCCGTGCGAGATGATCGTGGACTCCAGGGCCACGACCGGAGCGCCGGTGGCAAGGGCTTCGGCGACCTCGTCGGACGGCCGGAGGATGGGGTCGGCGGCGCTGCGCATGTGGGTTTCGTGCTCCTTCGTAGAACGGCTTGGTGGAACGGTCTATTTTACGAAGTTTGTTCCGGATAAGCACGTTACGGAGGAGGACGTCCGCCGGTGATCACACGAGAAGCATGACACCCGCGAGCGAGATGGTCCCGATCATGCCGGTGGCTATGGCACCGAGCAGCAGTGCGCGTCCGTCCTTGATCAGCGCGCGAGCGTCGATCCCCGTACCGAGGCCGAACAGGGCGGCGGCCATGAGCACGTTCGTGACCTGGGGGACCATGGTGGTCACGGCGGCGGGAACCAGGCCGCTGCTGCGGAGGGCGACCATCGCCAGGAAGCCGGCCACGAAGAGCGGGATGACCGGCGGGCGCTTGAGCCGGCCGGGGGAGTCAACGCGGTTCCGGTACGAGGTCAGGGCGACGATCGGGGCGAGCAGGATGACGCGGCCCAGCTTGACCGTGACGGCGGTGGCCAGCACGCCCGAGGCGGCACCGATCGCGGCCACCTGGGCCACCTCGTGCACCGCCGCCCCGGCCCACACCCCCAGCTGCGTCGCCGACAGCCCGAGCCAGGAGGCCGCCAGCGGCATCACGGCGATGGCCGCGGTGCCGTACAGGACCACCACGCTGAGCGCGCCGGCCGCGTCCTCGTCGGAGGAGCCGTCGGTACTTTCCCGCATGGCCGCGATCGCGGCGGCGCCGCAGATTGAGACGCCGGTGGCGACCAGCAGTGACGCGCCCGGCGTGAGGCCGAGGCGACGGCCGATCAGCGGAGTGAGCGTGAACGTGACGCCGGTCGCCATCACCACGACGGCCACCGTCCGCCAGCCCAGCGCCAGCACCTGCGGCACCGCGATCTGCAGGCCGAGCAGCACGATCGCGATACGCAGCACCCGCTTGGCGACGAACCGCAGACCGGGCTTGAGCCGCTCGCCGACACCCACCAGGTTCGCCAGCGCCGCGCCCGACACCACGGCGATGGCCGCGGGGCTGAGCACGGGCACGAACCGGTTCACGACCAGCGCGAACACCACCGCCAGCGCCGCCGCGCCGATGCCGGGCAGGCGATCGTCGCGCAGCCGATCACCAGGCGGACGATCGTGCGGCGCGCGGGTGGTGAAGTTCATGATCTCAGTGTTCTGAGCGCCGGGAGGGCTCGGTAGCCACGCGTTGGCTGGTAGGTCATAGCCTTGGGCTATGAGTACGCTGCCGGATCTCGACTCGCTCAAGCTCCTGGTCGACGTGGGCGAGCTGGGCAGCCTGGGGCAGGCGGCCAAGGTCGCGGGCATCGCCCAGCCGTCGGCCAGCAAGCGGATCGCCCACCTGGAGCGCCGCCTGGGCCTGCCGCTGCTGGAGCGTACGCCGCGCGGGTCCACGCTGACCGCCGAGGGAAAGATGGTGGCGGGCTGGGCCGCGCACGTGCTGGCCGCCGCCCAGGAGCTGATGCGCGCCGCCCAGGCGGTACGGCGCAGCGAGGCAGCTCATCTGCGGGTGGCGGCGAGCATGACGGTGGCCGAGTACCTGGTGCCGCGCTGGCTGGGTGAGCTGCAGAACCGGGAGCCGGACATCCAGGTCGGCCTCGACGTGGTGAACTCCGCCGACGTCGCCGCCCGGGTCCTGGCCGAAGAGGTGGAGCTGGGCTTCGTCGAGGGGCCGAGCGTGCCCGAGGGGCTGGCCAGCCGGGTGGTGGGCACCGACCGGCTGGTGGTCGTGGTGGCGCCGGGGCACGCCTGGGCGCGGCGTCGTACCGCGCTGATGGGGGCGGAGCTGGCCGCCACGCCGCTCGTCGTCCGCGAACCCGGCTCGGGCACCCGGGAGACGCTGGACGTGGCGTTCAGGAGCCTGCACCGGGCCAGCCCGCGCCTGGAGCTGGGCTCGAACTCGGCCGTCAAGGGCGCCGCCCAGGCCGGGGCGGCGCCCGCGGTGCTCAGTGGGTACGCCGTGGAGGCGGAGGTGGCCACGGGCCGGCTGGTGGAGGTGCCGCTGGCCGGGATCAACCTGGTCAGGAGTCTGCGCGCGGTGTGGCGCCGCGGCCGCTCACTCGCCGCCCCCGCCGCCACCCTGCTGGCGATCGCCAGCCGTCCGTGACCGAGGGTTTTGCCGCTTCGGCAAGGAAGCTTGCGCTTCCATTCAGCGCAAGCCGATCCTTTCCTCCATGCATGTCTTCGTCACCGGCGCGAGCGGCTACATCGGCGGTTCCGTCGCCGCCCGCCTCATACAGGCGGGCCACACCGTCACCGGCCTGATCCGCGACCAGGCCAAAGCCGAGGACCTCGCCCGGCTCGGCTGCCGGGCGGTGATAGGCACCCTTGACGACACGGCGGTGCTCACCGAGCAGGCCCACCGCGCCGACGGTGTCGTCAACGCCGCCAGCAGCGACCATCGCGGGGCCGTCGAAGCACTCATCGCCGCGCTGGCCGGGTCCGGCAAGCCGCTGATCCACACCAGCGGCTCCAGCATCGTGGGCGTCGGCGCCGATGGCGAGGCATCCGGGACGACCTTCGGCGAGGACATCCTCGATGCGGGCTCCGCCTGGGAGCCCGACCATCCCATCCGCAAAGCGCGCCTCGCCATCGACCGCTTGGTCCTGAGCGCCGCGGAGAAGGACGTACGGTCCGCCGTCCTGTGCAACAGCCTGATCTATGGGCCTGGACGGGGCCTGGGCCGCGACAGCGTCCTGATCGCGGCACTGGTCCACCAGGCGCGCTCCGGCGGTGTGGTCCGCCACGTCGGGAGCGGCGGCAACATCTGGTCCAACGTCCACATCGACGACATGGCCGACCTGTACCTTCTCGCCCTGGAGAAGACGCCCGCCGGCACGTTCTATTTCGTGGAGAACGGCGAGGAGTCCTTCGCCGCGATGACCGGCGCCATCGCCCGCTCCCTCGGCCTGCCCGGCCCGCGGCCCTGGGACCCCGACTCACCGGACAACGTCTGGGATCCCCAGTTCGCCCGCCACGCCCTGGGCTCCAACAGCCGCGTGCGCGGCACCCGTACCCGCGATCTCCTCGGCTGGCGCCCGCGGCACCGATCGATCACCGACTGGCTCACCGATCTTTGACACCATGGAGAGCCTTCGACAGGAAAGGCCCATCCATGATCAGCCAAGCGAGGATCGCCGTGACCGGCGCCACCGGCCGCCTCGGCGGGCGCGTCGTCCGCCGGCTCGCCGCCGCCGATATCCCGCAGACCATGGTGGTACGCGACCTGGACCGCGCCCCTCAGCTGGCCGGAGCCACCGCGGTCCGCGGCGGTTTCGGCGACCGTGACGCCGTCCTGCGGGCCCTCGACGGCGTCGATCGGGTCCTGATGGTGTCGGCCTCGGAGACCCCTGACCGCCTCCAGCAGCACCGCACCTTCGTCGACGCCGCCGCCGAGGCCGGAGTTGCCCACCTGGTGTACATCTCCTTCTACGGCGCCGCCCCCGATGCCACGTTCACGCTGGCGCGCGACCACTGGGCCACCGAACAGCACATCCGCGCCAGTGGCCTGGCCTTCACCTTCCTGCGCGACAACCTCTACGCCGACTTCACGCCGGCCTTGGTCGGCGACGACGGCGTCATCCGCGGTCCCGGCGGACAGGGGCGAGCCGCGGTCGTCGCGCAGGACGACATCGCCGACGCCGCCACCGGCGTACTGCTCCATGCCCCCGAGCACGCCGGAGCCACCTACGACCTGACCGGCCCGCAATCGCTCACCCTCGCCGAAATCGCCGCGATCCTGTCCCGGACCACGGGACGCGCCATCACCTACCACCCCGAGGACGTGGAAGAGGCCTACCGCTCCCGCGCCTCCTACGGCGCCCCGGACTGGCAGCTCGACGCCTGGGTCTCCACCTACACCGCCATCGCCAACGGCGAGATGGACGGGGTCAGCGACGCCATCCCTCGCCTGACCGGCCACCCCGCGACACCGCTGGCCGACGTTGTCTCGGATACCTAGAGCTTGCGCCTGGTGACGCAGGCCGTGTGCTCGCTCTTCGAGAGCGATCACTATGTATGGTGCCGGTATGGGGTCATATGACGTCGTTGTCGCGGGTGGCGGGCACAACGGGCTGGTGGCGGCCGCGTACCTGGCGCGGGCCGGGCGGCGGGTGCTGGTGCTGGAGCGGCTCGGGTACGTGGGCGGCCTGGCGATCTCCGCGCGCCCCTTTCCGGGCGTGGATGTACGGCTGTCGCGCTACTCCTACCTGGTCAGCCTCCTGCCCACGGAGATCGTCCGCGACCTGGGGCTCCGCCTGGACCTGCGCCGGCGCCGCTACTCCTCCTACACGCCCCACGGCGACACCGGCCTGCTCGTGGACGACGGCGACGAAAGCGCGACCGCCGCCTCGTTCAGAACCGTCACCGGAGGCGACGCCGACCACCGGGCATGGCGGGAGTTCTACGGGCTGACCGCCGAGGTGGCCCGGGTCCTGGCGCCCACATTGCTCGAACCCCTGCGTACCCCGGCCGAGATCGAGCGCTTGGTGGGCGCCGAGGCGTGGCGGGAGCTGTTCCAGCGGCCGATCGGGCAGACGGTGGACGAGCGGTTCGCTGACGACACCGTACGCGGCGTGGTGCTGACCGACGCGCTGATCGGGACGTTCGCCGACCCCGCAGCGGACCTGCTGGCCAACCGGTGCTTCCTCTACCACGTGATCGGCGACGGGACGGGCGACTGGAACGTGCCGGTCGGCGGGATGGGCGCGGTTTCAGGGGCGCTCGAAGCGGCCGCCAGACAGGCGGGGGCGGAGATCAGGACCGGTGCGGAGATCATCGGGATCTCCCCATCGGGTGAGGTGGCGTTCCGCGCGGACGACGGCGAGCACGCGGTCACCGGACGCCACGTGCTGGCCAACCTGCCGCCGGCGGTGCTCGACCGGCTGCTCGGCGCGACACCGGAGGTGCCCGAGGGCGCGCAGCTGAAGGTCAACATGGTGCTGAGCAGGCTGCCGCGGCTCAAGGACGACTCGGTGGACCCGCGCGCGGCCTTCAGCGGTACGTTCCACATCAACGAGAGCCGTGACCAGCTGGCCCGCGCCCACGCGCAGGCGGTGGCGGGGCGGATCCCCGACCTGCCGCCCGCCGAGGTCTACTGCCACTCGCTGACCGACCCGTCGATCCTCGGCCCCGAGCTGCGCGGCCGGGCGGAGACGCTGACGCTGTTCGGGCTGCACATGCCCGCCCGCCTGTTCCGCGACAATCCGGACAAGGCGCGGGACGAGGCGCTCAAGGCCACCCTGGCCTCCATCGACAGCGTGCTGGCCGAGCCCATCGAGAGCTGCCTCCTGCGCGCCCCCGACGGCACGCCTTGTGTCGAGGCCAAGTCGCCGGTGGACCTGGAGAACGAGGCGGGCCTGCCCGGCGGGCACATTTTCCACCGTGACCTGAGCTGGCCGTACGCGGAGGAAGGCGGCTGGGGGGTGGAGACCGGGCACGAGCGGATCCTGCTGTGCGGCGCCGGCGCCCGGCGGGGCGGCGGCGTCAGCGGCATCGGCGGCCACAACGCGGCGATGGCTCTATTGACCTGAGGACTCGTGGTCCGAGACCAGCCGGGTCGCCACGGTCATGGCGGCAGCGGCCAGCTCGGACGGCGGCAGGTCCATGCCGAACAGCTCCGGCACCCCGCCCAGGATCAGCGCGAACACCGCCAGCCGCGCCTCGAACTGCGCGATCGCGTCGGCCCCCGGCCTGCTCAGCACCGACACCAGCGTGACGATGCGCTCCTGCATCCGGTCGCCCACCGAAGACTGGGCGAAGGCCCCCTGGTTCATCTGCGCGAAGCGCATCAGCGGCCGCCACTTGTCCTCCAGCAACTCGGAGATGCGCCGCAGGATCTCCTGCCGGGCCTCGGGCGTGTCCGGCTGAGCGCGGGCCCACTCCGCGAGCTCGTCGAGCGAGGTGATGAACCCGTCGGCGATGCTGGCGAGAATCTCCTCTTTCGTCCGGAAGTGGTAGTACAGCGCCGGCCGGGTGATCTCCAGCCGCTCCGCGACCTCCTGCAACGTGGTCTTGTCGTAGCCCCGCTCGGCGAACAGCTCCATCGCGACCCGCTGGATCCGCTCACGTGTATCGGTCCGCCGCCCTGCCATTTCGCTCCGTTTCGCTTGACGGCCGGGCTCTCCATTGCTTACTTTCGCGTAAGTAAGCAATGCGATTCCGGCTTCGTAGGGAGCAAGACTATGACCACCTCCTTTCCTGTCCCGCGCACGTGTCCGTACGCGCCGCCGCCCGAGTACGAGCGGATGCGCGAGGAGGCGCCGCTCGTACGGACGTCGCTGCCCAACGGCGACGTCTGGCTGGTCACCAGGTACGCCGAAGCCAGGCAGGTGCTGAACGGCCAGGGCATCAGCACCAGCCCGGCCACCCCCGGCCATCCGAACAACGCCTTCACCACCGAGGAGCCCACCGAGGAACAGCGCGAGTTCATGGAACGGTTCAGGGTCGGCCAGTTCATCGACATGGACCCGCCCGAGCACGGCCGATTCAGGCGGCTGCTCATCCCCGAGTTCACCGTCAGACGGGTCAAGGAGATGCGGCCCGGCATCCAGCGGACCGCCGACCTGCTCATCGACGACATGCTCGCCAAGGGCCCGGAGGCCGAGCTGGTCGCCGACTTCGGGCTGGCGCTGCCGTCGCTGGTCATCTGCCAGCTGCTCGGCGTGCCGTACAGCGACCACGAGTTCTTCCAGTCGCGTACCCGCATGATGGTGTCGAGCGACGACCCGCAGGCGAGCATCGCGGCGATCATGGAGATCAAGGGATACCTCGACGGGCTTGTCACCGAGGCCGAGAAGCAGCCCAAGGACGACCTGCTCGGGCGGCTGATCGTGGCGGGACAGGTGAGCCACGACGAGATCGTCGGCATGATCTCGCTGCTGCTCATCGCCGGCCACGAGACCACCGCCAACATGATCCCGCTCGGCGTCCTGACCCTGCTGCGCCACCCCGACCAGCTGGCCAGGCTGCGCGAGGACCCGGGATTGTGGCCGATGGCGATCGAGGAGCTGCTGCGCTACCTGTCGATCGTCGACTGGGTGGCCTTCGACCGGGTGGCCATCGAGGACCAGGAGATCGGCGGGCAACTCGTCAAGAAGGGCGAGGGCATCTTCGTGCTCGGCGCCTCGGCGAACCGGGACGAGCGGGCCTTCGAGCGGCCGGACGAGTTCGACATCGACCGCGGCGCCCGCCACCACGTCGCCTTCGGCTACGGCGTGCACCAGTGCCTCGGCCAGAACCTGGCCAGGGCCGAGCTGGAGATCGCCTACCGGACGCTGTTCGAGCGGATCCCGTCGCTGCGTCTCGCGGTGGACGAGGAGGAGGTGTCATTCAAGTACAGTCAGGTCATCTTCGGGGCGAACGCCATGCCCGTCACGTGGTAGCTGCTTTAGCACTCATGAAACGGCCTCGGAACTGTTCATGGCGTTCTCATGATGGGGCCTTAGCGTAAAGATTATGAGTGAGCCCGCACGGTTGCTGGTGGTGGACGACGAGCCCGCGTTGCGCGAGGCGCTGCAGTCGAGCCTGGAGTTCGAGGGCTACAAGGTCGTCACCGCCAACGACGGGCAGGCGGCGCTGGACCAGGTGGCGCGCGAGACGTACGACGCGGTGCTGCTCGACGTCATGATGCCGCGCCTCGACGGGCTGACCGCCTGCCGCCGGCTCAGGGCCACGGGCAACCACATCCCCGTGCTCATGCTGACCGCGCGCGACGCCGTCGGCGACCGGGTCTCCGGGCTCGACGCGGGCGCCGACGACTACCTGGTCAAGCCGTTCGAGCTGGACGAATTGCTGGCCAGGGTCCGCGCCCTGCTGCGGCGGGGCGCGCTCAACTCGGCCGTCCCGGAGGTCACGCTGACCTACGGCGACCTGCGCATGGACCCCGACACCCGCGAGGTCACCAGGGGCGAGCGGCGGCTGGACCTGACCAGGACCGAATACCTGCTGATGGAGCTGTTCCTGACGCACCCGCGCCAGGTGCTGACCCGCGAGCAGATCCTGGGCGAGGTGTGGGGGTTCGACTTCGAGCCGACGTCGAACTCGCTCGACGTGTACGTGATGTACCTGCGGCGCAAGACCGAGGCCGGCGGCGAACCGCGGGTGATCCACACCGTCCGCGGCGTCGGCTACACCCTCCGGGCCGCGCCGTGAGGCGATATAGCCTGCGCTCCCGGCTCACCCTCCTCGTCACGGTCGCCGTGGCCTTGGCCATCGCGGCCTGTGCGGGGCTGTCGTGGTTCATCGTGCGCGAGCAGATGGTCCGCCAGCTTGACCAGACCATCATGGATCCCTCGGACAAAGAGGACAAGAGGTGGCTGAGGGACCATTGCTCGGTGGAGGGAACCCCCGCCGAATACGCCGCAGGCCTGGTGACGTTGCTGTCCGGGGACGGTAGTACCTGCTCGCTTGGCTCGCCGATCGTGGTGACTGAGGAGGACAAACCGGCCATCCCCCACCCCGGCAAGCCGATCTACCGCTACGGCGTCACCAAGGACGGCATGCCGGTGCGCGTAGTGACGGTGAACTTCTCGCCAGGCGTGGCCGTCCTGGAGGCCAGGCCGCTGTTCCACCTTCAGGACACGTTGCGCAACACCGCGTTCGCGCTGGCCGCCGTCGCCGCCCTTGGCGTGCTCGGTGCCGGATGGGCGGGCCTGGCCATCTCCCGTACGGCTCTGGCGCCCGTCGGCCGCCTCACCAAGGCCGTTGAGCACATCGCCCAGACCGAGGACCTCGACACCCCCATTCCCGTCAAGGGCGGCGACGAGATCGCCCGGCTGAGCCTGGCGTTCAACGGCATGATCACCGCTCTGGCCGGATCACGCGAGCGCCAGCAGCAACTCGTCGCCGACGCCGGGCACGAGCTGCGCACCCCGCTGACCACCCTGCGTACCAACATCGACCTGCTGCTGCGCAGCGAGCAGACCGGCCGCAGCCTCGACCCCGGTGCCAAGGAACGCCTGCTGATCAACGTGAAGGCCCAGTTCGCCGAGCTCACCGCGCTCGTCGGCGACCTGCTCCAGCTGGCCAGAGGCGACACCGACCACGAGCCGCACGTCGAGCTGGGCCTGCACCAGGTGGTCACCGCCGCCGTCGAACGGGCCAGGCTGCGCGGCGCCGACGTCACGCTCGACCTCCTGCCCTGGTACGTCGTCGGTAACGCCGCCTCCTTGGAACGTGCCGTGCTCAACCTCATCGACAACGCCGCCAAGTTCAGCCCGGACGGCGAGGTCGAGGTGACCCTGCGACAGGGCGAGCTGACCGTACGCGATCACGGACCCGGCATCCCCGAAGAGGACCTGCCGCACGTCTTCGAGCGCTTCTGGCGCTCCCCGGCCGCACGCGGCCTGCCCGGATCCGGTCTCGGCCTCGCGATCGTCGCGCAGGCCGTTGCCGAGGCGGGCGGAAAGGTACGCCTGGAGAACGCCTCTGGCGGCGGCGCGATTGCGATCGTCGAACTGCCTGGGAATCTCACCCCTCACTCATAATCGGCTAATTCCCGTTAAAGACCCCAGCGATGGGATCTGGGTCATGCACACAACAGTGAAGACCCGGCTGGTCGAGGTGGTCGTCCCGGTCTACAACGAGCAGCTGGCCCTGCGCGACAGCATCGGCCGGCTGCACGCCTACCTCTCGGGCACCTTCCCCTACGACTACCGCATCACGATCGCCGACAACGCCAGCACGGACGACACCTGGCGGCTGGCCATAGAGCTGGCCGCCGAACTGCCGCACGTACGGGCCGTACACCTGGACGGCAAGGGACGCGGGCGGGCGCTGCGCCAGGTGTGGTCGGACAGCGACGCGGACGTCGTCAGTTATATGGACGTCGACCTGTCCACCGACCTCGACGCGTTCCTTCCCCTGGTCGCCCCGCTGCTGTCGGGCCACAGCGACCTGGCCATCGGCACCCGGCTGGCCAGGTCGTCGCGGGTGGTGCGCGGGCCGAAGCGCGAGCTCATCTCCCGTTCGTACAACCTGCTGCTCCACTCGGTCATGGGCGCGAAGTTCTCCGACGCCCAGTGCGGCTTCAAGGCCGTACGCACCGAGATCGCGCAGGCGCTGCTGCCCGCCGTCGAGGACGAACAGTGGTTCTTCGACACCGAACTGCTGCTGCTGGCCGAGCGGCACGGGCTGCGCATCCACGAGGTGCCCGTCGACTGGGTGGACGACCCCGACAGCCGGGTGGACGTCTTTCAGACCGCCATGGACGACCTGCGCGGCCTGGTCAGGGTGGCACGCAAGACGCTGTCGGGCGCGGCCCGCATCCCGGTGCCCGCCCGTGTCTCGCAGGCGCGGCTGCCGCGCGGGATGGCGGCGCAGCTGCCTCGGTTCGCGGTCGTGGGGGTGGTGAGCACGCTGGCGTATCTGGTGCTGTTCTCGGGGTTGCGGCAGGCGATCCCGGTGCTGGCGGCCAACGCGATCGCGCTGCTGGTGACGGCCGTGGCCAACACCGCGGCCAACCGGCGCTTCACCTTTGGGGTGACGGGGTCGGCGGGGGCCATGCGGCACCAGTTCGAGGGGCTGATCGCGTTCCTCGTGGGGCTGGCGCTGACCAGCGGGGTGCTGGCGCTGCTGCCGGAGGGGGTCTCTCATGGGGTGGAGCTGGTGGCGGTCGTTGTGGCTAACGCGCTGGCTACGTTGGTCCGCTTTCTGTTGCTGCGCGTCTGGGTCTTCAACCCTCGCCGGAGCACGTCATGACCGATGCGCGTCGCGTTCTTCAACCCTCGCCGGAGGACCTCGTGACCATGACCCTCGACCGTCCGAGTCACCGTCGCATGTCCCGTCCGGCCCGGATCTGGCGCGGCGCCCCGGAGGACCCCCGCTGGTCCCGGCCCGCGCTCTGGGCCGTCCTGGCTGTCGCCCTCGTCCTCTACACCTGGGCACTGAGCGGCAACGCCAACGAGTACTACTCCGCCGCCATCCTGTCGGGCACCAAGAGCTGGAAGGCGTTCTTCTTCGGCGCGATCGACTCCAGCTCGTACATCACGGTCGACAAGCCGCCGCTGGCCCTGTGGGTGATGGGTCTGTCGGCGCGGATCTTCGGCTTCTCGACCTGGAGCATGCTGATCCCGCAGGCGCTGGCCGGTGTGGCCTCCGTCGGCCTGGTGTTCTCCGCCGTTCGACGGGCGTACCCGGTCGTCGTGTCTGCCCACTCGGAGGTACGGCAGGCACACGTGGCGGGCCTGATCGCGGCCGTGGTCATGACGCTCACCCCGATCACGGTGGCGATCAACCGCGACAACAACCCCGACACGATCCTGGTGCTGTTGCTAGTGCTGGCCGCCTGGTTCTGCCTGGAGTCGCTGCGCACCGGGCGGCTGGGGTCGCTGCTGGTGTGCTCGTTGTTCGTGGGGCTGGCGTTCAATGTCAAGATGCTCCAGGCGTACCTGGTGGTGCCCGCGCTCGCGCTGGCGTACCTGCTGTGTGCGCGGGTCTCGTGGGTGAAGCGTGTCGGGCATCTGATGGCGGCGGGCGCCGTGATGGTGGTGTCGAGCGCCTGGTGGATGGTGATCGTGGACCTGTGGCCCGCTGACTCCCGTCCGTATGTAGGCGGCTCGACCGACAACACTGTCTGGGACCTGGTCATCGGCTACAACGGCTTGGGCCGGATCTTCGGCCAGGGCGGCGGCGGTCCCGGGGGCGGCGGTGGGGGTGGCGCCTCGTTCGGCGGGGCAGCGGGGGCGGACCGGCTGTTCAACGAGACGATGGCAGGTCAGATCTCCTGGCTGCTGCCGTTCTGCGGGCTGGCCTTGGTGTTCGCGCTGTCCGCCCGATGGCGGCGCGCCAAGCTCACTGCCCTGCCTGGGGCCGGCACGGACACCAGCGCCGCCGCTAGGTCTGGGGGCGCTGCGGACGCGAGCGGCGTCGCCAAGCCTGAGACGACCACGCCTTGGGTCGGCCTGGTCACGCCCAAGGTTGGCGCCGCGTCCGAAGTTGGCACCGCGTCGGTGGTTGGCGCCGCGCCTAAGGGTGGTGCCGCGTCCGAGGTCAGTGCCTCGCCGATATTCGTCGGCGCTTCGGGGATTGCTGCTCAGCCCGGAGCGAGCCTTGCCGCGTGGCTGGTCTGGGGTGGGTGGCTCGTCGTTCACTTCATGGTGTTCAGCTTCGCCAGCGGCACCTTCCACCCGTACTACACGACCGCCATGGCACCCGCCGTCGCCGCCATCACCGCTTTCGGCGGACTGGCCATGTGGGACGCGTACCGGCACTCGCGGGTGTGGGCGTGGGTCCTGCCCCTAGGCATCGCCATCACGGGCGCCTGGTCGTTTATGGTGCTGCGCCGTACACCCGACTTCCTGCCGTGGCTGGCCTGGGTGGTGCTCGCCGCGACCGTTGTGGCGGTGGTGGGGCTGGTCCTGGCCAAGTTCCGTCGCAAGGTCGCGGTCCGTCTAGCTGCGATCGGGCTGGCGGCGGCAGTGATCGCCGGGCTCGCCGGACCGGCCGCGTACGCGGTGTCACCCTTGGGGTCGCAGGTCAACGGCTCGAACCCGACAGCGGGACCGTCCACGGGCGGGATGGGCTTCGGCCCTGGAGGCGGCTTCCGCGGCATGATGCGCCCCGGTCAGAACGGCCAGCCTCCCATGACCCCACCGAACGGCCAGGACGGACAGGGCCAGAACGGTCAGGATGCACAGGACAGCCGGGCTCAGGACAGGCAGGACGGACAGGACGCGGACGGCCGGTTCGGACGAATGGGCGGTTTCGGCGGTGGTGGCGTTAGCAGCTCGATGATCTCCTACCTGGAGGCCAACCAGGGCAACGCGGAGTGGCTCGTGGCCGTGAGCAGTGCCATGCAGGCGTCGTCGATCATCTTGTCCACGGGCAAGCCGGTCATGGCCATGGGCGGCTTCACTGGCAGCGACCCCGCCATGACCGTCACCCGCCTCAAGGAGCTCGTGGCATCCGGCAAGCTCCGCTACGTACTGGCCGGCGGCGAAGACCGAGGCGGCCCCGGCAGGGGCAACACTGAGGTCACCACCTGGGTCCAGGCCAACTGCAAGGCCGTGACAGGCCAGGACGGGCTCTACGACTGCTCTTCATGATCCAGCCAAGGGGCGCCGCGTTTTGCAGCGACGCGGCGCCCCAAAGCGGCCTTCAAGGGAGCAGAGAGAGCTTCAAGGGACCGATGCTCTGGCGTACTCGGGCGCGCGATCCGCGGGCCTACGAGATCGCGGCCTCGCCTACACAGCCAAGAACCGCAGGAGTTTCGTACGGGCCGGGGCGGACTTCATTCCGCATACCCTCATGGACTCCCAGGACGCGCATCATCAACCGCGGGGCCAGCGAATCCGCGCGTGGGGGGCGCGACCTTGCCGACGACGGCTGGGTAACCGTGGTCGAACGGGGAAGCGACGTGAAGGTCCTGCCCGCAGACAAGGTTGAGATCCGTGGCGCCACGAACTGAGTCAGAAGGACCGAGCGTCCAGTGGAGAGTATGCCCAGCATGCGGATCCTCATACTCCTGCATGTGTAACCCGTCACAGCAGAGCAATCCTCGGCTGGCACCCGAATGCGGTCCCGGGTAGCAACTCATCGGCCCGAACTTGCAATCGGCCTGTCCTGAACGCTCCTCTGTCCAGCGGCTGCACGATCTATCACTCACTGGCCCCTCCGTGAGCATATGTCGGTATGTGTTCCTGATCGTGCGGTAAGTCGCATTCCGTGACTGTTGATCACAAAAATCGATCTTGTGTCCTTTTTATGTGGAGCTTACGCTCGGTCCGTTTGGCAATCTTGCTCCGAACCGCACGGTCGGGGGCCTTCGGGTTCGTGCCGGGTGAGCTGGGGCTTCGTCTGGTGCCGTGAGGTGCCCCGCGTGGTTCGGAGTGTGACGGCGTATGCGCCGCTTGCTGTCATGGCCTTGTGCTGTGCTGGTTCTTGCCGCCCTGCTGCCCGGCCTGTTGTCGCTCGCCGCCTTCCCCGTGGCCGCGCAGGCGCGGGTGATCAATGAGACCGCCGATGCGCAAGCGAAGCTGGTCACACCGAAGCAGCTGATGGGCTCAGGCACTCACGTGCCGAAGTCCGTACGTACCTCTGCCGACCAGCTTCCTGGGGGAGGCGCTTCCGCCGAGCGGCGGGAGCGCGTGCGGGGTGCGCTGCCGTTGGAGGTGCGTCCTGCGGTGCGGCAGCAGGCGGCGAAGTCGGACCTTCCGGTCGGAGTGCAGCGTGCGGAGCTGGCGGATCAGCAGACGTCCGGTAACACCTTTCCGATGATCGATGACACCTATCCAGAGACCGGGGCACTGGTGAGCGCGACGCCGCTGCTGGTGCTGGAGTACTCGAAGATCGGTGAGGGGTCGGCCACCGACAAGGGTTTGAGCGTCTCGTTCAAGATCTGTGACATTCCGGAGGAGGATCCTGATCCGTTCCCGCCCGACCCGGTGCCGGTGTGTGTGGAGTCCGGTGAGCTGGGGTGGGTGTATTCCTGGCGGGTTCCGGCGGGCAAGCTTGAGTGGGGCAAGGAGTACAAGTGGTCGGCCCATGTGCGCGACCTGGACAGCGGCAGAACGGCCGACAGCGTCGAGATGCTGGTGACGACCGGGGCGCGGCAGCCGCTGACCAGCCCGCACCTGGGGGAACGCGCCAGCGAAGGCCAGGAGTTCGCGCCGATCGTGGGCAACTACACCTCCAGCTTCGTCGACGCGAAAGTGGCGGTGGCGGGGCCGCCGTTGTGGGTGGCGCGCACCTACAACAGCCTGGACGCGCGCACCGATGGGATCTTCGGGGCGGGCTGGTCGACGCAGTGGGACATGAAGGTTCTCGCGGAGCGGTCGGGTACGACGGTGACCGGGCTGCTGGTCACCTATCCGAACGGGCGCCGGGTCCGGTTCGCCAACCGGGGCAACGGCACCTACCAGCCGCCGCCGGGAATGCATGACGCGCTGGCCGACGTGACAGGTGGCGGCTGGCGGTTGATGGACACCTCGTCGAACACCTACACCTTCGACGCGGCGGGTCGGCTGTCGAAGATCGCTGATCGGCGGGGGCGCAGTCAGACGCTGACGTACGGCAGCGATGGCACCTTCAGCCAGATCACCGGTACCGGTGGGCGCGCGCTGCATTTCACCTGGAATGGGCCGCGGGTGGCGACGGTGTCCACCGATCCGGTCAACGGTCAGGCGTTGACGTGGTCATACACCTACGTTGGTGGCAATCTGTCCACGGTGTGCGCGCCGGTGGCGGCGCCGAACTGCACCGGCTACAGCTACACGGATGGGTCGCGCTACCGCGGCATCGTGCTGGATTCGGAGCCGGTGGGGTATTGGCGGCTGGGCGATGCCACCGATTCGGCGGCGGACAATCTGGGCAGCAGCGGCGGAAGCGGTATCTACAGTGGTGTGACGGTGGGGCAGCCGGGCGCGCTGGAGGGCAGCACGGACAAGGCGGTCGGGTTCACTACGTCCACGATGGAGCTGCCGTTCAACACGCTGTCGCGGGCACGTGATCAGGTGTCGGTCGAGGGTTGGTTCAAGACCTCGCAGAACGGCATCATCTTCTCCGCCGGCCAGTTCGGCTATCAGTACGGCGCCACCATGCCGGTGCTGTATGTGGGCGTGGACGGCAAGCTGCGCGGCCAACTGGGTGAGATCACGAACAGCTCCGGCGATTACGTGTACACGCCGATCACCTCGGCCGCGCCGGTCAACAACAACCAGTGGCATCACGCGGTGCTAACCGTGTCCGGCCAGCAGCAGAAACTGTACCTGGACGGCCAGGCCGTCGGCCAGGTGAGTGGACAGATGTATGAGGAGCATCGCGAGTTTGCCTATGTCGGCAGTGGCGATCGCGCCAATTCCTGGTCGGACATCCCCGGCGGGCAGACGGCTTCGGGCGCGTTCGCGTTCAAGGGCTCGATCGACGAGTTCGCCGTCTATGACAAGCCGCTGACCGACGCGGAGATCACTGCGCATTGGGCGGCCCGGACCAAGGTGGCCAACAAGCTGACGCAGACCACGTTGCCGTCGGGTCGGATCTGGGCTAAGAACACCTACGACCAGGGCACCGACCGGCTCAAGACACACATCGACCGTAACGGCGGCACCTGGCAGATCGGCGAGTCCGAGATCGACTGGCTGAAGGACGAAACCACGATCACGGTTACCGACCCGCGCAATGGCACATTGAAATACGGCTATGACGCTGGACGCGGTGATCGGTTGGTATTCGAGGAAGATCAACTCGGCACCAGGGCCAGCTACGAATACGACACCGGCGGCTTCCCCATGAAGACGACCGACCGCAACGGCAACGTGTTCCAGCTGTGGAACGACGAGCGCGGTAATCCGATCGAGGGCCAGAGCTGCCGTACGACAGTTTCCGATTGTCAAAACGCTTACGCCACGTACTACGTGAACAAGGATGACGAGTTCGATCCGCGCAACGACAAGATGCTCATCTACCGGGATGCCCGCTCGGCCGACGCTGACAGCAACACCTATGCCACCAAATGGGAGTTCAACCAGTACGGCGAACAGGTCAAGGAGACGTCCCCAATCACGCCGGACTTCCCCAACGGCCGTTCGGCCAGCGTCACCTACACCGACGGCAGCGAGTCAGCGATCGGCGGCGGCTCCACACCGGCCGGCCTGATCGCCTCGCAGACCGACGCGCGGGGGAACACCTGGACCTACCGCTACACCGCCGCTGGAGATCTGGCCGAGCAGAGCAATCCGGCCGGACTGCTGGTCAAGCTGAGTTACGACGCTCTGGGGCGGCTACGCGAGAACTCAGTGGTGTCACAGGCTCATCCGGACGGGGTGAAGACCGCTTTTACCTATGACGGTCTGGGTCGTCCGGCGACCCAGACCGAGCCCGGCGTGAAGAACGAGGTCTCCGGGGCTACGCACACAAAGCGCACTGCGTTCGCCTATGATCCGGACGGCAACAAGCTCAGCGATACCATCACCGACCTGACCGGCGGAGATGCCGAGCGTGCCATCGTCTACACCTACGACACCCACGGCAAGCCCGAAACGATCACCGACCCTGAGGGCGGCGTCGTCCGGCAGGCGTGGAACGCGATCGGCCAACTGGCCACCGTCACCGACGCCCGCGGCGCGGTAGTCGACTACGGCTACGACGAACGAGGCCTACTCACCTCGCGCACGTTGAAGGGCTGGACCGGCAGCCCGGTCGACCCCAAACCGGCCAAGGACGAGGTACTGGAGTCGTTCACCTATGACCCAGGCGGTCGCCTTGAGACGCAGACGGACGTGATGCTCCGCACGACCTCCTACAGCTACTTCAAGGACAACCTGCTGGAGAAGAAGAAGGCCGTAGGCGCTCTGCTGAACGACTCCATGACCACTACCGAGGATGTGGTGCTGGAGAATCACACCTACGACGCGGCAGGCAACCAAATCCAACTGGTCACCGGCGGGGATAAGTCGATCACCACCGACTCTGTCTATGACGCCGCCGGCCGACTGACCTCACAGACCTTCGATCCCGCCAACCTGGCCCGCAAGACGGCCTTCGTCTACGACGCCAACGGCAACGTGCTCAAGAGCACCCGCACCGGCGCCGGCTCCACACGCGCAGAGGTCACCGAGTACGCCTACAACAAGGTCAACCAGGTCACCAAGACCACCGTGGAGAACGGCGACCAGGACCTGGTCTCCACCACGACTTACGACGATCGTGGCCTGGCCGTCGCCAGCACCGACCCGCGCGGCAACGCCTCGGGCGCGAATGCGGCCGACTTCACCTCCACCATGCGCTACGACGCGCTTGGCCGGCTGATCGAGGTGAGCGGCCCGCAGGTGAAGGTGGACAAGGCCGGCACGTCCAGCGATGTGCACCCCACAGCCCACTTCGGCTTCGACACGCTGGGCGCCAAGACGCACGAGACCGACGCCGAGAGCCGTACGGTCACCTCGGTCTTCGACAAGGCCGGCCGACTGACCAGCCAGAGCGCCCCCCGCTACACCCCACCCGGCGGCACCGCCATCACGCCCACCACCGCATATGGCTACGACCTGGCCGGTCAGCTGATCACCACCACCGACCCGCGCGGCTACGTCACCACCTTCGAGTACGACAAGCTCGGCCGCCAGGTCCGCATCACCGACCCCGCCCCGGACGGCCAGACCCCAGGCCGGTCGATCATCGAGTACTACATGGACGGCTCGAAGTTTGCCACCGTCGATGCGACCGGCGCCCGCAGCGAAGCCACCTACGACGGCCTAGGCCGTCAGGTCACCCAGACCCAGATCGAACGCAAGCCAGCCGCAGCCGTCTATACCACCAACCTGTTCTACAACCAGGCCGGTTTCCTCATCAAGACGGTCGCCCCCGGCAACAAGACCATCGACTACTCGCCGAACGCGGCCGGCGAGGTGGAGACGCAGATCGCCGCGAAGGGCACGGCCACGGCGATCACCACCACGATGGCTTACGACCTGGCCGGCCGCCTGATCAAGACCGCCGACGGCCGAGGCAACTCCACCAGCGCCGAGTACGACCTGGCCGGCCGCCAAATCGGCACCAAGGACCTCGAAGGTACGACGGTTCGGCGCACCACCAGCGCTGGCTACGACCTGGTCGGCAATCAGACCAGCGTTACCTCCGGCGAAGGCCACACCAGCAGGCAGACCTTCGACGCGCTCAACCGCGCCACCTCACTGATCGAGCCAATCTCCACCACTGACTCGATGACCACCAGCTTCGGCTACGACGCCACCGGCGCCCGCACCCGGCTCACGGACGGCCGCGGAAACGCCACCTGGACCAGCTACAACAGCCTCGCCCTAGCCGAAACGGTGACCGAGCCGGCCACTACCGCCCACCCGGACCCGGCCGACCGTACCTGGACCACCGGCTATGACGCGGCCGGCAACCCCAATGTGGTCATCCAGCCCGGCGGGGTGCGTATCGACCGCACCTTCGACCACCTCGGACGGCTCACCAAGGAGAGCGGTGCGGGCGGCGGTGCCGCCACTGCGGAGCGCACGTTCGGCTACGACCTGGCCGACCGCCCCACCACCATCGGCGATCTGACCGTCGACTACAACGACCGCACCCTGCCCCTATCGATCAAGCGTGGCACGACCCAGCTGACCGGCTACGCCTACGACGGCCTGGGAAACCCCACCCAGCGCGTGGACGCTGCTGGTACCGCCACCTTCACCTGGGATGCCAACAACCGCGCCGAAACCGCCACCGATCCGGTCACCGGCCGCAAACTCACCTACGGCTACGACGCCGCCAACAACCTTGCTTCGCTGACGGCAAAGACCGGTACCACCACCGTCGACACCCAAATCTTCACCTACGACTACGCCGACCGGCTAGAAACCCAGACCCTGCGCAAGGGCACCGCCACCGGCACCCAACTCGCCAAGATCACCTACGGCTGGGATAAGGAAGACAACCTCACCACCAAGACCACCGCAGGATTGGCCGGAGCGGGCACCAACACCTACGGCTACGACCACGCCGGACGCTTAACGTCCTGGACCGCCCCCGGCGGCAGCGTTACCGCTTACGAGTGGGACAAGTCCGGCAACCGCACCAAGGCCGGAAGCAAAACTTTCACCTACGACGAACGCAGCCGCCTTACCTCAGGCGACGGCACCGACTACACCTACACCCCGCGCGGCACGCTGGCTACGGAAACCAAAGCCGGCGCCACCACCAACTACACCTTTGACGCCTTCGACCGCCTCATCGCCGACGGTGATTCGCTGTACAGCTACGACGCCCTCGACCGCGTCAGCTCGCGCATCAAGGGGGCGGTCAAGCAGAATTTCGCTTACGCCGGGCTCAGCAACGACCTGGCCGCCCTCACCGACAGCAGCGGCGCCATCCAGGCCAAATACGGCCGTGACGCAGGAGGCACGCTGCTCGGCCAGCAAGAGGGCACCAACCCCGCCCTGGCCACACTGACCGACCTGCACGGCGACCTGGTCGCCACCTACAGCACCACCGCGCTGGCCACCACCACCGCCTACGACCCGTTCGGCACCGTCACCGCCCAAACCGGCGTCAAGACCACCCTCGGCTACCAAGGCGAATACACCGACCCGGACACCGGCAAGGTCAACATGCACGCCCGCTGGTACCAGCCCGGCACCGGAGCCTTCGCCAGCCGCGACACCGCGACGCTGGATCCGAACCCGTCGGTGCAGGCCAACCGCTACACCTACGCCAACGCCTCCCCCCTCACCGGCACCGACCCCACCGGCCACTACACCACCCAGATGGACAGCTGGGGCAGCAACAACCCCGGCTACGACGACCAAACCGTCGCCGACACCTACGCCCAACACGGCATCGTTAGCGGAGACAGCGGCGGAAGCGGCGGCCAATGCATCGGAAGCTGCGGAATCGGCGGAGGCAGCGGCCCGATCGCCTGCGACATCTGGGGATGCGTCGCGGCCGACCTTTCCCGCACGGTGTCGGTCATGACCGAAGAACAAATGAAGTGGCAAAAGGTTCTGCCCAACGGAATGGCTGTGCCAAAAGGCTTTTGGAGCGCCGACAAGAAGACGCGTTCCATGATTATCAGTCTTGCATATATGGACCTGCCCGAGAATTATATTCTTGGGGTATGGCGCATGTCTAAAAAAGTGGCATCTGGTGGCGGCAGTGCTGGTGGTATGGAGCCCGACAATGACCCCACTTCTGAATATACGGCGTGTAGAAAGGTTGGCTCACACTCCTACTGTGTCAAGCGATTGGAGGATGAGCGGAAATGGCAGAAGGCCTACGTTAAAGCCGTACAGCAGGCAATTGATAAGCACGGCTTTGATCGCGTCGAGGCTGCGCTTACAAATCCGGATTTCTTTCAGCCGGAACCCTATCTTAATAGCATCGATAAATTCTTTTGTCAGAATGTTGGCGGAGACTGCACAGAGGCCTTCGCCTATATCACGCTGGCAACGTTCGGGGTGCTTCTCCATGTTAACAACGTGTCCGCGAACGATGCAAAGGCAAAGCAGTCTGCCGAAATGGTCAGGGACGCGGCCGAAAAAGTAATGGCCAAAGGTGATGCATATGTGCTTCGGACGCTGAAACGATCAGAGTTTCTAGAATATTCACGGCTTATCCGAGATGGAAAATATGGGGCGGCGCGTAGGTTCTTTGGTACGGCCTATCATCGAGCCACTGCATTAGAGTTGAATAGACTTCCGGCGACTAGGGGCAGGTTTACGTACACGCCGACGGGGGACGTTGACTTTTATGATAACGTGAATCGACGGCATGTTGAATTGACCACTTTTAGGGCCTATCAAGAGCATCTTGAAAGGTCAAATGTAAACTACCAGCGGTCGTCATATGTGCTTTATAGGGTCGGGACCTTACCTAGGGCATTTCGTGCGCGAGGGTTTCGCTGGAGATAGCTCAATGACGAGTTCGCCTACCGGTGGATGTGGCTACGGCGGAGGATCGTCAATGAGCCGAACGGTTCGGGCGGATGTGGTAAGCTGCGAGTAGTTGCTCCATATAAAGGAAGCATGTGCAGTCATTTGCTCTTTGGAGAAGAGGAGTAGTGGAAAGATTCGGCGGCGCAGGATCACCGCAAGATCCAAGTGTGGGTAATCGGCTCACACTGCTGGGAGTGAGTCTAGAAAGCCAGAATTATGGAGGGCGCAGGATTCTTGGCCCTACCATTGGAGACGGTAGCTCGTTTACTCGATGTTCGTTCCAGGGGACTCACCTTGAGAATGGGACTCTAGGTTCTGGCCCAACCTTCACGTCATACGTAGACTGTAATTTTGATCAAGCAACAATTCGAGACATCGATCCGGGCAGGGCTAGATTTGTCTCATGCACATTTCGTGACACGAAGATTTCGAACGTTCTCTTTCTAGAAGCCGAACTGGTCGACTGTATTTTCACCGGGAATCTGACGGGTGTAGTTTTCGACGGTGATACATGGTCGGAAATTCCAGATAAGGATCATTACGATTATCGCGGAAACGATTTCACGGGCTGCACTATGAGGGACGTCTCGTTCCGGGGTGGAATAGATCTGACTCTACAGCGTTTTCCCGCGGGCGAGGAATACCTTGTAATAACAGAAGCCGCTCGGCGGCTCACGATGGCGCGGATGATCTTGAGTCAATGGAATGAAGGAAGTTATCGTTCGGAAGTGGAGGATAGAATTTATGCCTTGGAGTATGATCTAGAGCGCAATCAGAGGGACCTGTTTGTTGAAAGGTCTTTTCTCACGGAAAATCTTCCTATCGATTTAGCGCGTAGGCTAGTTGACGTGCTTTCCGCTCCGAATGCGTGACGACTGCCTAGCGATCTTTAGTGGGGGCTTATGTAGGTCTTCTACGGGTTCACGACGCCAGGAAAAGGCGCGCTTGGGTTGCGTAGTCGTCGATGTGTCCCGTGATGGTCTTGAGCGCCGCTCGGAGTTTGGGCAGCGCTTGTGGTTGATCAGCGACCCGTGAGCGGAGCGGGAGACCGGTTGTAGATTTTGATGTAGGACATGGCGATGCGACAGCCCTAATGAGGGCTAGCCTTGGTGACTCGTGCGCCCAGCAGGGCAGGCGGCGAAGCCGTGACGTAGCGGTGGATCTTCCTGTTCGTAAGCTCTTCGTCGCTTGCCGGTGTGAGGCCGGCCCGGGTAGTCCCCAGGAGGCCGGTAGCAGACTGGCGGCGTCAGAGGAAACGCCTGGCCTCCAAGCCGAGTGCCGCATGCTGCAGGTCGCCTGCCCGGCCTGCCGTCGGGTGATTGGGGCGGCCGCCTCGCCGGGTCTGGCCAAAGTCGTGCTGTCACGGCCCCAACGTCCGCGCGGCGACCGCGCGTTTGGCCTGCGCCGGGCATATGAGCATCACCAGGGCCGCCGACGTAATGGGCGTGCTGCTCGACGCGCCGGTTTCCACCAGGTTCACCTCCTGCGATCGTTGCGCGGCATCGGCGAACTGGACGGCGACGGTAGTCGGGTGCAGCGCTGCTGGGCCGATCCGGTCATGAGCGCGCTGTACCGACGCCAAGGCCGCGGTCGCCAAGGCCCGCGCCGACGGCGCCACCCCCATGGATCCGGAGATCCTCCACGAGCTGCACGCCCGCTACGACGAGCCGGTGGCCTGGGGCATCGCCACCAACAGCCACCGCGACTGGCCGACATCCCGGCTACATCCTGGTGTCCGCGTACGACCTGGCCAGGCGGCTGCAGATCCGGGCCGTGCAGGTGTGGCGCTTCACCGTCGACTTCGCAGTGCCCTTCACCAACAACTCCTGCGAGCAGGGTCAAACTGCAGATGAAGACCGGCGGATGCTGGCGCAGCATACGCACCTTCGCCCGCTACTGCCTCATCTGCTCCTACCTCGCCACCGCCCGCAACCACGGCATCCACCCGGTCGACGCCCTGGCCGGAAACCCCGTGATGCCACCCAAAACGCCTGATCAATCACAGGCATGAATGGATAAACACCCGGGCCTGTGGAAACCCCGCCCCCTCGACGCGACAGTCGGGTCAGGTGGCTGACCTACCGCTGAAAACAGGAGGTAATCAAGCCACTACGAACCCGATCAGCCTCGTGAAAGATCGACGTTAGGTGGGCCGACGGTGCTTTCCGGAGCAGCGAGGCCACTCCCATCCGGTCCAGGCGGCCGCTCTCAATGCGTCCGCCTACTCCGCTGCGGGTGCCGCGACAAAAGAGCCGAGCCCGCGCACAGAGTAGGTGACGCCCTCCTCGCGAAGGCGTTCAAGGACCTTGCGTGCCGTACCCCGGGCTACCCCGAACTCCTGAACGATCTGGTGCTCGCTGGGCACGGGCGCATCCACCTGATACTGGCCACTGGCGATCCGTTCTTTGATGATGTTCGCCACCTGGAGCCACTTCGGCTGGTTGAGACGCCATTCGATCACAACTCAGAACGGTAGATCCCCGTACTGAACCGGCGATACCCAAGGGCAACCATAGTTCACCATGGTGAGGTATGGTGAAGTGAGCTACGATAGCGGAGGTGTTCACGGGTCCGCCCCAGCGAGGCAAGCGCCGGGTCGGGCCCTTGATCGGACATAGGAGGTCCGACCCATGGGCAATCCGAGCGCAGCCGCCCGCTTCACGCCGCAGTTCGTCGCCGACATCCAGCAGGTGCTGGAGAAGCACGGCTACCGCCTTCCCGGCCACAGTTCTCATATCCGGGAGCTGGTGCTCGCCCGCGTCGAATACGCCCTTCACGACGTGGTCGAACGCTTCGAGGGACGGCTCGCGTAACATGCGCGACCTTTACTCAGTCCACGGCCCGCACCCTGCACCTCGAAGGGGTAACTGCGAGCCGCTGACCTGGTATCCACCCCTGCCTCGAGCATCGCGGATCAGGGTCACCACCTACAGCTGCGAGTGCCTGTCCACGATCTTTGAGCTCTGTCACGCGGCCGGGCAGGCATTCGTTCGCCGGACCGTACGAGGGCCCGGCAGCCCAGTCGTCCACGAGAGCGTGTGGCTGGGCAGTGCCGCAGCGGAGCACCTATACCAGCGGATTCTGCTGGGCGAGGCGCGCTGAGACCGGCGCGGCCGGTGATGGGCGTCACCCCGATGTCTGTCGCGCCTTTCACCCCTTCTTCGGACAGGAACTGCTCGGAGGAGCCTTCACTGCTTAGAGTGACCGAGCCCGTACGGCAAGTGCGGACTCTTTGTCGCGTGGGCACGGACTCCGCATAGGCCGACGCTGCTGGTGCGTAATTCGCAGACCACCATGACCGGCGCGCTCGCCTGCCAACGGCGCGAGGACTCGCCAAGTTGGTCGTTCGTGTGGGCGAAATGGGGACGAGGTGATGCTTCTAGTCGAGGCAATCGAGAAGGCAGGCGACCGTACTGACCGAGGGCGGGGCTGGCGCGCCATGTAACAGATCACCGACCAGCGTCCGGTCCATCAACGGCTCGAAGAACGCATGCGCGCCCACGTCATCCACTGCTGATGCAGAGTGGCCCAGCGTCGACGCCCCATGGCTGAGTTGGGTGCTCGGGCGCGGGCCGAGCGGCGAAGCGCGCTCTACTCACCTACCCGGACCGGGCCCGCGTCGGGCAAGGCCAGGGGGCTGCGGGGCAGAATGGCGGGCAGGCAGGTATCTGTCCCTTCGCCGGAGCCAGCGTACGGCCCATTGGCCATGCCCGACCTGGGCGGGACGCCGGCCAAAGCCCCCTCCACCGTCCTCCGTGGTGCTGACCGTCTATGGCGGTCAGATGGTGAAGAGGCGGAGTTTGACGCCAATGGAGTTGGCGAGGTGGGTCAGGTCGTCGGGGTCGCTGGTGACCACGGAGGCTTGGTGCTGGACGGCGGTCGCGACGACGATCGCGTCGACGACGTCCCGCCAGCGGCGCGGCCGGTGCGCTGATCGCTGGGGAGGATGTCGCGGCCCTTGAGCACCCTGGAGATCTGGTGTTGCGGTCCGCCTCTCCAGGCTTGGGCGAGGACGACGACAGGCACGATGGGGCGGATGTGTGCGGCGGTGAGCTTGTCGTGCGGGGCGAGGAAGTCCGGGTTGCGGCGCTCGGCGGCCAGCAGGGTGCCGGTGTCATAGACGATCGTGCGCACTACCCGACCGCCGATCATGGCTCATTGTCCAGCAGCCCGGCCTTGATGATGAACTGGCGGACGCGCTGCCTCGACTCCTCGGGGAGTTTGCCGTGCTTGCTCTCGTACTCCGCTACCAGTTCACGCGCAGCGGCGCGGCCCTGCGCGTGCAGGCGAGCGATTTGTGCCTTCTCGACAGCAGCTTCTGCCAGCCAGGCGGAGACCGGTTTGCCTTCTTCGGCGGCCGCAGCCTTGATCGTTGCTTCGACCTCGGGCGGCACCGAGATCGACAGCTTCCGTGCGGTCATGCATCAACGGTAACTGCACGGTAGGAAGACGTTCCTACCGTTTTCGCGAGAGGGTTCGGGCGTGGGCCGTGCAAGCTGGTAGATCTGGACCGCCGTCTACCAGGATCTCGCGCCATGCTGACCGGTCACGCGCCGATCAGCCGGTGATCGGCGCGTTCACGGTCAACACCTCCTCGCCCGCAGGTCCGGTCAGCCGGATCGAGAGTTCCCAGACGCCGGTCATCGGAAAGAACTCCCCCTCGGCGACGAAGTGGCCCGGCTCCGGCTCCCGGGCGGTGATCTCCGGCATGGCGTGGCCCATGGTGGGCATCACCGCGGACAGGGCCGCGTCGTCCGCGTCACCTGAAGTCAGCCGCACGTCCACGACGACGCGTCCCGTGGTCGGTTGGTCGATCGAGACGGTGGCGGCATAGTGCGTTCCCCTGGCGGTCACCTGGAGCGGATCAGGGGTTGAGTTTCTTCCTACGATGAGGAACGTCACCACTGCCACCGCGAGGACGGCGACGGCCACCGCTGCGCGCTTCACTGCGCGGCTCCCGATGCCGTGACGTTGATAGTGAAAGGTGCGGTCACGATGTGGTCGCCGGTCGAGTACTGGGTCCACGCGAGATAGCGGCCAGCCGACGGGAAACTGAAGGTGAAGCGGAGCCGGGGGCCGGGGGTACCCATCTCGTGTACGTGGCCGAGGAAGGTGCCGTCCTGGCTGCGGACGATCAGGTGGCCGGTCATGCCCAACCAGGGGCGTGGAGTGCCGGACGTGTTGAGTTCGATCGTCGTTGGGCGGCCAGCGACCGGAGCGGCGGGCTGCAGGAGCGGCGTGACGGCCTCAACAGGTGTCTCCGCCCCAACAGAAGCGGCGTCACCGTTAACGCTGAACTCGCCGGTGATGAGTTGCCCGCCGGAGTCCTCGCGCTCCAGTTCGGCGTACGCCAGATACCGGCCCGGCCGGTCGGCTCGCATCTTGACCTCCAGCCGGCCCGGTGCCGTGCGCAGCGGATGTATGTGGCGGAAATAGCGCCCGTCCTCGCTTGTCACGATCACGTGGGCGAGGGCCTCGTGGTGCAGGACGAGGTCGTCCACGGGCCGGCCGGTGGAGCCGTCGACCAGGTCGAGCCGCAACGTGAACTCCTCTCCGGAGGCCGGGCGGGCCGGGAGCGTCGTCATCCGGCCCTGCGCGAACGGGCGCCCGCCGGTCTGCGCCCCCGACGCCGTCCCAGATGCCGCCCCCGCTCCCACCGTCGGCGCCACCGTGGGTGGGGCGCCGTCGGGTGGGGCGGCGGGGAGTAAAGGCTCGAAGATGACGACCATGGCGGCGACCGTCAAACCGATCGCGGCGCCGCCGGTCAGCAGCATCGCCTGATTGCGGCGGGCCAGTGCCCCGGTGAGCAGGCCGCCGATCATCAGCAGGGCCGCCGCGAGCAGGCCGCCGTAGATCAGCAGCTCTATCGCCGACCCGCGATCTACCAGGACGCGGAACGGCACCACGGCGGTCTCGTTCCCGGCCCGCAGCGTGAGTTCGTGCGGGCCGGTTCGGTCCACCTTGAGCTGCGTGTACTGAGGTTCGTACGCGGCTCGCGCTACGCCCGTCACCGTACGGCCGTCCGCGACCGAGCGCAGCTCCAGGGCGACCGGCAGGTCGGTCACCGGCTGGAAGGCGATGACACCGACCTGCAAAGGCCCGGGCACCCGCTTCGTCCCCTTGATCACGATGGTGAGCTCCGTGCCCGCGATCGTCTGGGCGATCCGCAGATCCGCTCCGACCGTGACATTGTGCGCGGCGGCCGGAGCGGCGCCCGCCAGCATGAGGACGGCGGCCAGACAGAGGACCCGGAGGACTCGGATCATGCCCGGTCGGCGTCGGCCGCGCTGGGCGGAACAGGCTCGGGGTTGACCGCGCTGGGCGGAACGGGCTCCGCGTCGGCCGCGCTGGGCCGAACACGCTCGGCAGTGACCGCATTGGGCAGGAACAGCGCCCCGAGCGCGAGCCCGACCAGTCCCGCCACGACCGGCGCGCCAGTCCACAGCTCGGTGACGGCAGGCAGCCCGCCGCCCGCCACCGACGCCGCCCCCATGTACAGCGACCAGGTGAGGAAGCCCGACAACCCAGCGAACGCCCAGTAAGCACCCCGCCGCTCGCCCGAGGGCTTCAGCCAGAGGATCAGCAGGTCACTCACGAGGCCCGCGGCCACAAACGTCAGAAGCACCGCCAGATTCCCGAACGCCGTCTGCGCGCCCGACATCAGGATGCCCACCGCGTGCAGGATGGTCACGCTGCCGAACGGCAGGCGCCAGCGGCGCGCCAGCAGCAGTACGGGGGCGAGCGTGACGACGTTGCTGATGACCATGCCGGCGGCCAGCCGGTCGGCGCCCTGGCCCTCCATGTCGGAGAAGGCCCTGACGATGCCCTGCGGGCTCCACTGCAGGGCATCGGCGTACCCCAGGAACAGCGACACCAGCGTGGTGGCGAACGCGAGCCCGATCAGTGCCGGGAGCATCCGGCCCAGCGAAGGGCTCGGGCCAAGGCCGGGGACGTTCCACAGGGAGCGGAGCGGTGTGGTGATGATGAGGAGCATCGTCACGATCAGCCCGAGATGCGAGGGGCTGAACAGGATGTTGAGGGTGGTCTCGATGCCGAGGAAGGTGTGCCACATCATGTCCGCGAGCCCGAAGACGGCGAACCCGGGAATCGCGAGCAGCCCGGCCAGGTAGCCCGTGGGCACCGCCGCGACCCCCTGGCGGCCGGTCTGGACGTTGCGCCACACCTGCCAGATGATCCAGCCGGAGACCACGGCGAACCCCGAATAGAACGCCGCGTGCCAAGGCGTGAAGAACGTCTCCAGCTGCGTCAGGTTCGAGTGCGCCCACGCGTCGATCATCAAGCCGATGCCGAACCAGACGCCCAGCAGCGCGGTGACCAGGTCCGTTCTGGGGGACACCCAGCCTCGTTGTTCTCCCGAGTCCGCGAGTAATCGCCGTATTCCGGTGTCGGTCACTGCCATGTCAAGACTTCCTCCTTCTAGATCGAATCGATCGGACAGCTCGCATCCTGGCAGACGGAGCTGGGAGATGAGCGCCCGGGTGATGATCTTCTCGAAGGACGATCATCATCGCCCCGCCCGGCCGCGTGCGGGAAAGGGACGTACGGTATGCGTCCGGGTTCTTCGTGACGCCAAGTCCCCAACAGCGTAAGCGTCCATGGGCTCAGGGAGCTTCGCACGGCCATACCAAGCCGTGTGAAGATGTGGGTTGACAACGATGTCATTAGCAGCACTTGATAGTTCTATGTCCGCACCGCTGCTGGAAGCCCGGGGGATCGTCAAGAGTTACGGCCACGTGGAGGCGCTGCGCGGCGCGGACTTCGCGCTGCTTCCCGGCGAGGTCGTCGCGTTGATCGGCGACAACGGGGCCGGGAAGTCGACGCTGGTCAACATCATTTCGGGCTCCGAAGGGCCGGACGCCGGTGAGATCGTCGTGGATGGCGAGACGGTGGAGTTCGGGTCGGTGGAGGACGCCAGGGAAGCCGGGATTGAGACGGTCTATCAGGATCTCGCGCTGTGTGCCGATCTGAGTCCGGCGGCCAACTTCTTTCTCGGCAGGGAACTGCTGCAAAAAGGTCTGCGCGGTCGGCTCGGGCTGCTCGACAACGCGGCCATGCGGGCCCGTACCAGAGAAGCCTGTGAAACGCTCGGAGTGCGGCTCAAGTCGCAGAGCGCGCCTGTTTCCACGTTGTCGGGCGGGCAGCGGCAGGGGGTCGCGGTCGCGCGGGCGGTGACGTGGGCGCGCAGGGTGGTGTTCATGGACGAGCCGACCGCCGCGCTCGGGGTCGTGCAGACGCAGAAGGTGCTCGATCTCATCCGCAGGGTGCGGGACACCGGGGTGGCGGTGGTGCTGGTCAGTCACAACATGCAGGACGTCAAGGCGGTGTCCGACAGGGTCGAGGTGCTGCGGTTGGGGCGGCGGGTGGCCAGGTTCGAGACGGCGCGGGTCTCGATGGAGGATCTGGTCGGCGCCATGACAGGCGCCATCGAACAAACCTCCGGTCAAACAATCGAGCCAGCCGAAGGCCAGGTCGCCGAGCAATCGGAGATTCCCAAGTGAGCGTCATTGAATCGCCGCCCGAAACGAGCGCCCCCGAGAAGACCCGCCTGCGCGACCGCCAAGTCGTCTGGATAGCCGCCGTCCTAGCCGCCCTCGTGATCCTCTTCTCGATCCTCCGCCCGACCAGCTTCGCCACCTCCTTCAACCTCCTCAACCTCGTCAGCGACGCCGCCATCCTGCTCCTCCTCGCCACCGGCATGACCTACGTGATCATCACCGCGGGCATTGACCTCTCCGTAGGCGGCGTGCTGGTGTTCAGCGCGGTCGCGGCCACCAAGCTCATGGACGCCACCGGCTCACTCCTGCTCGGCGCCGCCACCGCCGTACTGACCGGCCTGGCCTGGGGGCTGCTGAACGGCTTCCTGATCGCCAAGGGCCGCATCCCGGCGCTGATCGTGACGCTCGGCACCCTGGGCATGTCGCTCGGCGGCGCGCTGCTGCTGACCGGCGGCGTGGACCTGCGCGCGCCCGGCGACCTCAACCTCGGCCTGGGGCTGGCGCGCTGGCTCGGCGTGCCGGTGATCGCGTGGATCTGCGCCGCGATCACCATCGTGCTCGGCGTCACGCTGGCGCGCACCCGCTTCGGCCGCCACACGTACGCGATCGGCTCCAACGCCAAGGCGGCCCGCCGCGGCGGCGTGGCCGTGAACAAACATTTGATCAAGGTGTACGGCCTGGCGGGGCTGCTGGCGGGCCTGGCCGGGTACCTGTCGCTCGCCAAGTACGGGATCACCGGCGTCTCCGCCCACTCCACCGACAACCTGCAGGCCATCGCGGCTGTGGTGATCGGCGGCACCTCGCTGTTCGGCGGCGTGGGGACCGTGGTCGGGACCGTCATCGGGGTGTTCATCCCGGTGGTGCTGCAGAACGGGTTCCAGATTCTCGGGGTGCGGCCGTTCTGGCAGCAGGTGGTGGTGGGCGCCGTGCTCGTCGCCGCCGTCTATGTCGATCAGTGGCAGCGGGGCAGGCGCGATCAGTAAGACCAGTGGCAGCGCGGCAGGCGCGACCAGTAAGGAGACAACCATGCGCAAGGCTTTGGCACTCGCGACGCTGTTGCTCACCGTCGCCGCCTGTGGTGGTGGCGGTGGGACGACAACCCAGAGCGGGCCCACCAAGATAACGCTCATCCAGGGACTGGCCGGCGAGGAGTTCTACGAGACCATGGCCTGTGGCGCGAAGGCCAAGGCCAAGGAGTTGGGCGTGCAGCTCGACGTACAGGGGCCGCAGAAGTTCGATCCGACGCTGCAGACGCCGATCGTCAACTCGGTGATCGCGAGCAAGCCCAACGCCATGCTGATCGCGCCGACCGACGTGAAGGCGCTGATCGCGCCGCTCACCCAGGCCAAGCAGCAGGACATCAAGATCATCCTGGTGGACACGGTGGTCGAGGATCCGAGCATCGGCCTGTCCCGGATCAGTACCGACAACGTCAAGGGCGGCGCCGCCGCCGCGAAGGCGCTGGCCGAGCAGATCGGCGACAAGGGCAAGGCGCTGGTCATCTCCACAGACCCGGGCGTCAGCTCGGTGGACGCCCGGATCAAGGGGTTCGAGGAGGAGATCAAGGCGAGCCACCCGGGGATCTCCTATCTCGGCGTGCAGTACTCGCACAACGACGTCAGTGAAGCGTCCAAGATCGTCAACGCCGCGCTGGCCAAGGACCCGGACCTGGCCGGGATCTTCGCCACCAACCTCAACTCCGCCACCGGCGCGGGCTCCGCGCTCCAGCAGGCGGGCAAGCTGGACAAGGTGAAGATGGTCGGTTTCGACGCCGGTCCCGCACAGGTCAAGCAGCTCCAGGACGGTGTCGTGTCCGCCCTGATCGCCCAGCTGCCCGGCGAGATCGGCGCCAAGGGCGTAGAGCAGGCCGTCGCCGCGGTGAAGGGCCAGCCGGTCACCGCCTCGATCCCGACCGACGCCACGATCGTCACCAAGCAGAACCTGAACACCCCCGAGATCCAGAAGGTCCTCTACAAGTCAGGCTGCTAAGGGCCAGCTGAGGGCGGATAGGCTGACCCGGTGCGGAGTACGAACCGGGCCGAACAGGCAGACCAGCGCAGGGCCGAGCTCCTGGAGGCCACCCGCAAGGTGGTCCTGGAGCGCGGCCTGGCCCACACCCGGATCGCCGACATCGCCAAGTCGGTGAACGTCAGCGGCGGCCTCATCCACTATCACTTCGCCACCAAGGACGAGCTGATCACCGCCATGCTGCGGGCCACCCTCGACATCGAGGGCGCCCGCCTGGGGGAGCTGGCGGCCGGCCCCGGCACCGCGGTCGAGCGCCTGGACCGGGTTCTCCGCTATTACATCCCGGAGTCCCGTTCCGACCAGAGCTGGCTGCTGTGGATCGACGCCTGGAACACCGCCCTGCGCGAGTCGGCGGTCAGCGAGATCATGCTGGAGCTCGAGTCGGCGTGGCTGGGGGCCCTCACTCAGGTCCTCGCGGACGGTACGGAGTCGGGCGAGTTCAGCTGCGAAGACCCGGCGGCCTCCGCCGAACGCATCGACGCCATGCTGGACGGCCTGGTCATCCGCTACACGCTCCACCCGGCGGTCCTGACCCGCTCCCGCCTGCTGGATCACGCGCACACGGCGGCGGCCAGAGAGGCCGGGATCGAGCCTTCGTCGTTCGAGTAGGGAAGGCGCTTTCCCGACAGGCCTAAAAAAGGAGCTACGCGGGCAACGCGGCCAGGAGGAAGGCCAGCCGGGCGGCCGCGCCCTCGACGTCATCCGTCGTGCCGAGCCGATAGCCCCACGAGGTGAGGAAACTCCCACCCTCGGAAAGGGTGACGGTTTCGGCGAGGTTGGCGGAGAAGCGATTACGCACGGACACGTAAGCGGGGTCGCTGGAAAGCGCGAGGTTCAGAATCGCCAGGTCGGCGTGTCGTCTCGCGTACCAAGCAAACCGCTCGAGGCTGAGCGCGGTGTCAAGCATCATGCATCACCTCCGCAACGTTCTCGCGACAGAATTGCACGATCTTGTGGTGGGAGGCAAGCAATTGCGATGGTTAATGTGAGGATTGTTTGCGGTAGTCGTTAAGAATGCCGATGATGACGTCCCGGCCCGCCTCGTCGAACTCCGCGCACTTCGCGTAGTCCTCGAAGGCCCGCACGTAGAAGGCGATGTCGTCGGGGTCGCGCAGCACCAGGTCTTTCGTCATGGTGGCCAGGCCGATCATGGCCTCGTTGTAGATCCAGAACCCGTTGATCGGCGAGGAGGGGATCTCGGTGCTGAACGGGATGACCCCGAACTCAACGTTCGGCAGCGTGCTCACCGCCAGCAGCCGGTCGAGCTGGCCGTGCATGACGTCGAGCGGGGCGATCCGGGTGCGCAGGGCCGACTCCGTCACGACGAACCTGAACGTCCGGCTCCGGTCATAGAGGATCTCCTGGCGCTGCATCCGTACACGAACGGCCGCGTCGATCTGGTCGGCGGCGCTGTAGAGGCGCTTGACCTTGCGGAAGACGTGCCTGGCGTACTCGGAGGTCTGCAGCAGCCCGATGACGATCGCCGGCTCGAACACCCTGAAGAGCTTGGTGCGGGCCTCCAGGTCGCGGATGTCCTCCTGGAGCGCGGCCAGGCCGCTGCGGTGCCGCTGCTTCCAGTCGTCGTGCCGCTCCAGCAGCGCGATGGACTGCCGGATCAGGTCGTCGGCCGTCTCCGAAGACGCGTGTACGGCAGCCGCCCAGACGACCACGTCGTCCTCTGTGGCGGTCTGCCGGGCGTTCTCCAGGCGTGACACCTTCGACGGCTGCCACCGGAGCCTCTCGGCCAGATCTTTGCCCGAAAGGTGGGCGGCCTCGCGCAACTGGCGTAGCTGGCTGCCGAGGTCGACGCGCGCCTGCTGAAACGACGTCACCGCATGAGGCTAGACCGGTTTGCGTGGATCATGCCAGACCCGGTCTGCAATTGTGATCAATCGGTCGCGGGGGGTGTCCCGTCCCTGCTCGGGAAAGCGGTTACCGGAGTTTCGGCCAGGACTCGGCGGGCTATTTCGGTAATGAGCTCGCGGGGTACCTCCACTGCCGTCTCGCCATCGAGGATGTCACGAAGGTCCGCGAGTGCTTCTTTGTCGGTGAGTTCGAGGCCCTGAACGACGATCGTGCCCCGATCGGTCTCGTACAGGGTGGGGCAGGCGCCCGCCTCCGATGTGGAGCCGAGGAACCGCATCCGCATGTCTATCCTTCCCCGAGTATCAACTGCAATTGCGCGCAATTGTATGACTCGGGCGGACATAAATGATCGTTTTGGGAAAAATCGGTATTTAAGGGCTGGCCATGAACTCCTGGGCCCTCGCGAACAGGGCCAGCGTGGTGGCGTGCAGCCGATCCCCGATGTCCTTGGGCGCATGGCCGGCGCAGGCCCTGGCATGGGTGCCCTCCAGCACGATGCCCAGCTTGAAGCAGGCCAGCACGGCGTACCAGTCGATGGCCGACAGGTCGCGCTCCGACAGCGCCGCGTAGTAGGCGACGAGCTCTCCCGGCGGTGGCAGGCCCGGGACGTGTTCGTTGTTCGACGGCCAGGTGGCCAGCAGCCAGCCCAGGTCGAGCAGCGGGTCGCCGATGGTGCACATCTCCCAGTCGACGATCGCCGCCACCCGGGGGCCGTCGTGGGCGAACATCAGGTTCGCGAAGTGGTAGTCGCCGTGCATGACCCCCGGCGTGAACGTCGCGGGCCGGTGCCGCTCCAGCCACTCGGCCGTCTCGGCGAGACGCGGGATGTCGGGTCCGGGGTAGCCGTCGAGCCGGCCGTAGGAGTCGAGCTCCTTGAGCCAGCGCGGCACCTGCCGTTCGAGGAACCCCTCAGGCCGGCCGAAGCCGGGCAGCGCGGCGGGATCGACGCGTCCCAGCTCCGCCAGCGCGCCCGCCGCCTCCAGCCCCATCCGGTGCCGGATCGCCGGGTCGGAGGCGTGCGGCTCGGGCAGTCCGTTCGACGGGTTGACGCCGTCGACCGGCTCCATCAGGTAGTAGACCGGCTCGTCCGCCGTCTGCGCGGCCACCAGCCTCGGCGCGGGCACCGGGGTGTCGCGCAGCGCCGCGAGCACCCGCGCCTCCCGGCGCAGCACCTCGTTGCTCTGCTGCCGCGCGTGCAGGGGAGGTCTGCGCAGGATGTACGGGGTGCCGCCGCGTTCGAAGCGGACCATGACGTTCTGCGTGCCGCCGAGGACCGGGACGGCGTCGCCGATGGCGCCGCCGGGCAGACCCTGGGCGTCCATCCAGGCGCCGAGCGCGCCGAAGTCGATGGCGCCGACGTCGATGTGGGTGGAGGTCATCGCCGCCCTTTAGTAGAATGAAGTTCTAGTACCTTATGAGAGGCACGTTCAGCCGGTCAACCGAGCGCCTGCATGTACGGCAGGAACTGGCGAGCCCGATCGCCAGGAAGCTCGCCGCCCAGCACCATGAGCGAGACCGGCCACGGGTTGCCGATGCCATGCTCACCCGCCCACTTAACCAGGTCGTCCTTGGCCAGATCGAGGTCCAGTCGCACGACGCCGCCCACGTCCAGAGCCAGGTCGCCGATCAGCGCCTCGGCGGTCGCCTGGTCTCGCGCCACGACAGGGCCGATGACCACGTTGCCGTCGTTGCGCCACGCCTGCCCGAACCCGCCCTCGGCGACCCGCACCTGCTCCCCGAACCCGAACATGCGGCGCAGCAGCGCCGACCTGTCCGTGCCGAACACCTCCGCGTCCAGCGCCAGGATCGCGCCGAGATCCTCCTGCGTGGCGGGCCGGGTCCGGCCGGAACGCTCGCCCTGGAAGACACCGGTATGCGCGGCGACCCTGCCGACGGTACGGAAGCCGAGCCGCTCGTACAGCGGGCGCCCGTTCTCGGTCGCGTGCAGCCAGACGACGCGGTCTCCCGCCTGCCGCAGCACGTGCTCCATCAACTTGCCGGCCAATCCCTGCCTGCCGTATCGGGAAGCGGTGAGGACCATGCTGATCACGGCGTGGTCGTGGCCGTAGCGGGTCAGGATGTTCGTCGCGGCGAGGCCGTCGCCGTCGGGCGCGTCGATCCCGTACACCTCGCCGACCTCGAACAGCAGCCCCCACTTGTGCCGCTCGGGCGGCCACTCGCGGTCCCGGGCCAGCCGGGTGCAGGCGTCGAGGTCGGCTTCAGACAGCAGGCGCGGGTTCATGCCGCACAGCCTTCCCGGTCCCCGGCCGCTCGTTCAAACGATTTACTAGGCGTGTGGAATGCGTGGTGGCGGTCGATGTGGGTGGGACGACGCTGAAGGGCGGCCTCGTCGGCCGCGACGGGACTCCGCTGTACGTGGAGCGCCGGACCACGCCGCGCGCCGAGGGCCCCGAACGGGTGATCGCCGCCATCTCGGCCTTCGTCACAGACCTCTCCCGCCGCTGCACATCTGGCGGTCTGGAGCCCGTCGCCGTGGGGCTGGCCGTGCCGGGGCTGGTGACGGCGACGCACGCGGTGTTCTCCGCCGCGATCGGCTGGCGCGACGTGCCCGTCGAGGCGTTCACAGAGGTCGACCTGCCGGTCGCGCTCGGCCACGACGTCCGCTCGGCGGGGGAGGCCGAACTGGCGTACGGCGGCGGGTCGGGGGACGTGCTGTACCTCCCCATCGGCACCGGCATCGCGGGCGCGGTGGTCCTGTCCGGCAGCCTGTACGGCGGAGCCGCCGGCTGGGCCGGCCAGATCGGCCACATCCCCGTACGGCCCGACGGCCTCCCCTGTGCCTGTGGCCAGCGCGGCTGCCTGGCGGCGTACGCCTCGGCCTCGGCCATCGCGGCCCGCTGCGGCGAGGACTCCGCCGCCGACGTGGTCACCCGGGTGCTGAGGGGCGACGCCCAGGCCGTGGCGGTCTGGAACGAGGCGGTGGAGGCGCTGTCCCTGGCCCTGGCCACGTACACGCTGCTGCTCGACCCGGCCCTGGTCGTCATCGGCGGCGGCCTCTCGCTGGCGGGCGACACCCTGATCGCGCCCCTCCGCGACCGGCTGGCGGCCCTGCTCACCTTCCGCCGTCCACCGGCCCTGCGCGTTTCGGCCCTCGGCGTCCACGCGGGTCTCCTGGGCGCGGGCCTCCTGGGCTGGCGCGCCCAGGAGGCTCACGTACGACCTATCGGCTGATGACACGCTCCGGCGTGTCCAGCCAGATGTGCTGGCCCTCGGGGGTGACCGTCATGCCGAACCGGTCACGGTCGGGCTCGCCCCAGCTCACCCACCGGTAGTAGGCGTCCACGGCCTCCTGCCAGACGTCCCGGTCGCCGATCTGGAAGACCTCGTAGACGTCCCGCTTCGGCTCCCAGGTCGCCGCCGCCCACCGGTCGCTGTCGCCGATGACCCACATGCGATAGAAGTCAGCCTCGCGATAGGTGCGAGATTGCAGGCCGGTCAGCGTCGAGATCGCCAGGTCGGCTCCGGCCGGGGCGTAGGCGAGGGTGCGCGGGTCGATCCTGGTGGTGGACAGTTGCGCCTGGTCGGGGTCGAAGTCGCCGATGTCGGTGCTCCGCTGGGAGCGCATCATCATGTACGAGGCGAAGCCGGGGAAGCGGCCGATCGCCGTGCCGTCCGGCCTGACCACGAGCCGCAGCGCATTGTTGAGGCCGAAGCCGGGACAGTATGGGGCGACGATCACCGCGCCGGGCCGGGACTGTGCTATCCAGGCGTAGGGCACGGTGTGGATGCCGCACGTGACATGCACCCGATCGAAGGGGGCGTGGCCGGGGAAGCCGTACGCGCCATCGCCGACGAGAAGATGCGGTTGTACTCCGGCGGCGACGAGGTTCTTGGCCGCCTGCTCGGCGTTAGCCCTGTCGATCTCGATCGAGGTGACGTTGGTCGCGCCGGCCACGTGAGAGAGCAGAGCGGCGGTCCAGCCGGTGCCGGTGCCCACCTCGAGCACCCGATGGCCGGGTTCGGGGTCCAGCCATTGGAGCAGGTCGGCTACGGTGCTGGGCGCGGAATTGGACGAGGTGGAGCCTCTGGCGCCGAGCTGGATCTCGGTGGCACCGTCATCGATCTGGGTGACGAGCACACTGTCGGAGTAGACCACCTCCCACCAGGTATCGGGGTCGGCGTCGCGGTCGATGACGCTCTCACGCTCCTCCAGCCCGACGAACGCCTGCGCGATCGACGGGATGAACAGGTGACGGGGAACGGCTCGCAGCGCGCTGAGCACCCACTTGCTGCGTGGGGAAACGGCCATGATCTCGTCGAGCATCCGCTCGATTCGGCCGGGGGCGTTCACTTCTTGTCCCCGTTGTCTTTGTTGTCCTTGTTGTCGCCCTTTCCGCCGCTGTGCTTGCCGTTTCCGCCGCACAAGGTGTCTTCGTCCTTGGCCTTGGGGGCAATGTACGGCTTGTACTTCTTGGGGTCGCCTTCGTGCTTACCCATGACGATCTCCGTCGCCTAGTTAGCGACTCCGCATAGTCATCCCAGCGCAACCATATGGCTACGGAACGTGATGGGGCAAGTGGATTCCGCTCTCAGGGCAGCAACCTCGCGCACACGTCGACCGGCTGGGCGCGTAGCTGCTCGCCAAGGGCCTTGGCCTGGGGATCCATACGAGGACTGGCCGCCACGCCCCTGCCCAGCAGGCCGTGGACGATGAAGTTGAGCGCGTGGAGGTTCGGGAGCTCGTAGCGGGTGATCCGGTGGGCCGCCAGGTCGGGGAGCAGCTCCTTGAGGCGGTCCGTCGTCAGGTACGCCGCCAGCCAGTCGTACCGCTCCGCCGTGTCGACCCAGACCCCCAGGTTGGCGTTGCCGCCCTTGTCGCCCGAGCGGGCGCCCGCCAGGCGGCCCAGCGGGGTGCGGACCGTTGGCTGGGCGCCCGAAACCCGTGCCGGGGACTGCCGTGCGTCATCGGCCCGCCGTGGTCGCGGAGATGATGAGACGGTGGTTCCATCGCGGTCCGTGACTGTCGGCACCTCCTCGCCGTCCAGAAAGACCCGGGCCCGCACCTCCGTAGCCGGTACCAGCACCGGCCAGTACACCCCATACGGCGACGCGTTGCCTGGCGGGGCGAGACCGTAGAAGCCGGGGTAACTGGCCAGCCCCGTCTCCACCACAGCCGAGGAGAAGGCGCGGCCGGCCCGGCGCTGGTCGGCGTCCATGACCGTGATCCGCAGCAGCCCCCCGTCCGCGAGCGTGACGTCCACCTCGTCGAACGACTCCTTCGGCACCCTGGCCCAGATCGCCTCCTCCGCCGCGCGGGCCTTGGCCTCGATATCCAGGCCCGTCAGGACCAGCGTCATCGTGTTGCGGTATCCGGCCAGGTAGTTGACCGCGACCTTGAGCGTGCCGGGCGGCGGCTCGCCGCGTACGCCGGAGACGCGGACCCGGTCGGGGCCGTCGTCCGACAGCGTGATGGTGTCGAAGCGGGCCACCACGTCGGGCCCGAGGTAGCGGGGGCCGGCGATCTCGTAGACGAGTTGGCCGGTCACCGTGCCGATCGAGACCAGGCCGCCCGTCCCCGGGTGCTTGGTGATCGCGGAGGAGCCGTCGGCGTGCAGCTCGGCGATGGGGAAGCCGCAGTGCGCCAGATCCGGTACGTCCTGGAAGAACGCATAGTTGCCGCCCGTGGCCTGGCAGCCGCATTCGATGATGTGTCCCGCGACCACCGAGCCCGCCAGCGGGTCGAGGTCGTCGGGCTGCCAGCCGTACCGCCAGATGCCGGGGCCCGTCACCAGAGCGGCGTCCGTGACGCGGCCGGTCACCACGACGTCGGCGCCGGCCGACAGGGCCGCCGCGATCGGGCGGCCGCCCAGGTAGGCGTTGGCGGTCAGGGGCGTCGCGGCGAGCTGCTCGCCGGTGTCGGCGTTGGTCAGGTCCAGGTCGCGGCCGGTGAGGTCGTCGCCGGTGACGTGGGCGACCCTGGGGGAGAGGCCGAGGCGGGCGGCGAGTTCGTGTACGGCGGCGGCGCACCCGGCCGGGTCCAGCCCGCCGGCGTTGGTCACGATTTTTATGCCTTTGTCGAGGCAGGTGCCGAGGACCTCTTCGAGCTGCTTCAGGAACGTCGGCGCGTAGCCGGGGCGGCCCTTGAGGCGGTTGCCGGCCAGGATGAGCATCGTCAGCTCCGCCAGCCAGTCGCCCGTGAGCACGTCGATCGGCCCGCCCTCGACCATCTCCCGCGCGGCCGACAGCCGGTCACCGTAGAAGCCGCTGCAGTTCGCGATGCGCAGTGTCATGAAGAAGGAACCCATTTGGCGGGGCGCTTGCCCATGAAGGCCGCGATGCCTTCCTGACCCTCCTCGGAGGTGAAGCGCTGAGCGGACAGCGCGGTCATCTGCCGCAGCCCTTCCTCGAACGACACCTGCGGCAGCTCCCTGACCAGCCGTTTCGTGATGGCCAGCGCCTCGGGGCCGCCCTTGAGCAGCATCCCGGCGTAGTGCTGCACGGTAGCGTCGAGCTCCTCGGCGGGTACGGCCCGCGTCAGCAGCCCGATCTCCACCGCCCTGGCCGCGTCGAACACCTCGCCGGTCAGGAAGTACTCGGCCGCCGCCCGGGGATCGAGCCTGCGCAGGACCGGTACGGAGATCATCGCGGGCACGACGCCGAGCCGTACCTCCGTGAACGCGAAGGAGGCCGTCACCGGCGCGATCGCGAAGTCGCACGCGGCCACCAGGCCGAGCCCGCCCGCGCGGGCGGTGCCGTTCAGGCGGCAGATGACCGGCTTCGGGCTCTCCCAGATCAACGAGAGGATCTCCGGGAACGACGCCGTCACCGGCGCGTCGCCGACCCCGGAAGCGGGCTCGACGCGCTGCTCCTTGAGGTCGGCGCCCGAGCAGAACACCGGGCCCGCGCCGGTCAGCACGATCACCCGGACCTCCGGCTCGGTCAGCGCCCAGTTCAGCCGGCGTTCCAGGTCGCCGAGCAGCCGTACGGACAGCGCGTTCCTGTTGGCCGGCGAGTCCAGCGTGATCGTCGCGATTCCGCCGGCCAGCTCCTTGTGGACCAGGCTCGTCATGAGTCCCCTTCCCGGATGATCGCCAGCACGGCGCCCGCCTCGACCTGCTGTCCCTTTTCGACGTGTACGCCGGAGACGACGCCGTCGGCGGGCGCGGCGATCTGATGCTCCATCTTCATCGCCTCCAGCACCAGCACCGCCTGGCCCTTCGACACGCGGTCACCCGGCTCGACATCGACCCGCAGCACGCTACCCGGCATGGGAGCGAGGAGTGAGCCGGGCGCGACCTGCTCGACGGGTTCGGGCAGCCGGGGAGCGGGCGTCAGCTCGACGGAACCGCTGGGGGAGTCGACGCAGACCTTACCGTCGTAGTGGGCGATGTCGAAGGTGTGCCGTACGCCGCCGCGTTCCAGGACGATTCTGGACGGGTCCGCATGGACCAGCTCGATTCCGTCGCGAAGCGGCTCGTAGACGACCTCGGCCTCGTCGAAGACGGCGCGCGAGGGCTGCGACCGGACGTTGCGCCAGCCGGAGGGCAGGCTGCGCAGGACCGGCGCGGCGGCCCGGTTGGCGGCGGCCTGGGCCAGGGCGGCGGCCAGCACGGCCAGCTCATCGAGGTGTCTCAGACCGGGTTCGTGTCCGTCAAGGAACCCGGTGTGCGTGTCCCCGGCCCTGAAGTCACGATTTTTCAGGACGCTGAGCAGTAAATCCCTGTTCGTGGTGAGCCCGTGGATCTGAGCGTGTCGCAGCGCCGTCGTCAGCTTCCGTACCGCCTCGTCCCGGGACGAGCCATGAGCGACCACTTTGGCGAGCATCGCGTCGTAATGAGCGGAGACGACCGACCCGGCCTCCACCCCCGAATCAACCCGTACGTCCCCAGGCACCTCGAACCGTCGCAAGACCCCGGTCTGCGGAAGATAGTCCCCGTCCTCCGCGTACAGCCGCACTTCGACCGCATGCCCCTGAGGCGGCGGCGGGGAGCCCGGCAGCGCCAGCCCTTCGGCCACCTCGATCTGCAGCCGTACCAGGTCCACCCCGTAGACCAGCTCGGTGACCGGGTGCTCGACCTGGAGCCGGGTGTTCATCTCCAGGAAGGCCACCTGATCGCCCTTGACCAGAAACTCCACGGTCCCGGCCCCGACGTATCCGATGGCGTTGGCCGCCCTGACCGCCGCCTCGCAGAGCTCGTCCCTGACCCGCTGAGTGATGCCGGGGGAGGGGCATTCCTCCACGACCTTCTGGTGCCGCCGCTGGATGCTGCACTCCCGCTCGCCGAGCGCCCACACGGTGCCGTGCCGGTCGGCCAGGATCTGTACCTCTATGTGCCTGGCCCCTTCGAGCAGCGGCTCGACGAACACGGTCCCGTCGCCGAACGCCGCCTCGGACTCGCGCCGCGCCGACGCGATCTCCCGTTCCAGTTCGGCGGGGTCGCGCACCACCCGCATACCCCGCCCGCCACCACCGGCCGACGCTTTCACCAGCACGGGGAACGCTGTCACTGGGAACTCCGTCACGGCCGCCGTCAGTGACGGCAGCACCGGCACCCCGGCCTCGCCCATCAGCCGCTTGGCCTCGATCTTCGACCCCATGGCCGCGATCGACTGCGGCGACGGACCCACCCACATCAGCCCGGCATCCAGTACAGCCTGGGCGAAGTCCGCGTTCTCCGACAGGAACCCATATCCCGGGTGCACGGCGTCGGCGCCCGCCGCCTGGCAGGCCGCCACGATCCGCTCGATGTCCAGATAGGTCTCCGCGGGCTTGGCGCCGGGCAGCCGTACCGCGTAGTCGGCCTCGGCCACGTGCGGCGCCCCGGCGTCGGCGTCGGAGAAGACGGCCACGGTCTCGATGCCGAGCGAGCGGCAGGTACGGAAGACGCGCCGGGCGATCTCGCCCCGGTTCGCGACGAGCAGACGAGTGATCACGGCCGGAACACCCCGAATCCCGCCGCCTCGGGCACCGCGGCACTGTTGATCGCCGACAGGCACAGCCCCAGCACGGTCCTGGTGTCGCGCGGGTCGATCACCCCGTCGTCATAAAGCCGCCCCGACAGGAAGAACGGCAGTGACTCCGCCTCGATCTGCGCCTCCACCATCGCCCGCATGGCCGCGTCGCCCTCCTCGTCGTACACCTGACCGCGCGCCTCGGCCGAGGCCCGCCCGACGATCGACAGCACCCCGGCGAGCTGCGCGGGCCCCATCACCGCCGACTTCGCGCTCGGCCACGCGAACAGGAACCGCGGATCGTAGGCCCGGCCGCACATCCCGTAGTTTCCGGCGCCGTAGGAGGCGCCCATCACCACGGTGAGGTGCGGCACCGTCGAGTTGGACACCGCGTTGATCATCATCGCGCCGTGCTTGATGATGCCGCCCTGCTCGTAGTCCTTGCCGACCATGTAACCGGTCGTGTTCTGGAGGAACAGCAACGGAGTGCGCGACTGGTTCGCGAGCTGGATGAACTGGGTCGCCTTCTGCGATTCCTCACTGAACAGCACGCCACGCGCGTTGGCCAGGATCCCGACCGGATAGCCGTGCAGCCGCGCCCACCCCGTCACCAGCGAGGCCCCGTACAGCGGCTTGAACTCCTCGAACTCGCTGCCGTCCACGATCCGCGCGATCACCTCGCGCGGATCGAACGGCACCTTCAGGTCCTGCGGCACGATCCCGAGGAGCTCTTCGGCCGGATATCGGGGCTCTTGTACGGCCTGAGGCCGCGTGCCGAGCTTGCGCCAGTCGAGCGACCGGATGATCTGCCGCCCGATCCGCAGCGCGTCGTGCTCGTCGAGGGCCAGGTAGTCGGCCAGGCCGCTGGTGCGCGCGTGCATGTCGGCCCCGCCGAGGGACTCGTCGTCGGACTCCTCGCCGGTCGCCATCTTGACCAGCGGCGGCCCGCCGAGGAACACCTTGGCCCGCTCCTTCACCATCACCACGTAGTCGCTCATTCCGGGCACATAGGCGCCTCCGGCTGTGGAGTTGCCGAACACGAGCGCGATCGTCGGGATCCCCGCCGCCGACAGCCGCGTCAGGTCCCGAAATATCCGCCCACCCGGGATGAAGATCTCCTTCTGCGTCGGCAGGTCCGCGCCACCGCTCTCCACCAGATTGACGTACGGCAGGCGATTCTGGAGCGCGATGTCGGCGGATCTGAGCGACTTCTTGAGCGTCCACGGGTTCGATGCGCCGCCTCTGACCGTGGGATCGTTCGCGGTGATCACGCACTCGACGCCCTCGATCACCCCGATCCCGGTGACCATGCTGGCGCCCACCGGGAACTCGCTGCCCCACGCGGCCAGCGGCGACAGCTCCAGGAAGGGGGAGTCGGGATCGATGAGCAGCTCGATCCGCTCGCGGGCCAGCAGCTTGCCCCGTTTCCGGTGCCGCTCCACGTATTTGTCGCCGCCGCCCGCGACCGCCTTGGCCTGCTCGGCGTCGAGCTCTTCCAGCTTGCCCAGCATCGCCGCGCGCCGCTCCTGATGGTCGGCGCCGCTGGGATCGAGCCTGCTTCGGATCACACGCCCTCCTGTTGCCAACTTGACGCCGATGTCAACCCGATGGCCCTGGCCCAGAGCTTGGTGAGCAGCTCCACCGCCGTCCGCTCGTCGGCCCGCTCGCCCAGGTCAAGCCAGACGTGGGCGAAGTGCTCCACCATCCCGCCCAGCATGACGGCCGTCAGCCGCGGATCGAGGGCCGGGTCGGCCAGCCCCTGCTCCTGCAGCCGGCGCAGCCCCTCGGCACCGCGCCGGACGAACACCTCGCGCAGCTCCAGCAGCAGGCCACGCAGGCCCTCCTCGGCGGTGGCGGCCTGTTCGAGCATCCGGACCAGCCGCGAGTTGGCCGCCCAGGCCCGTAGGTAGAGCCGGTTGGCCGCCTCGATGCGCGCGTACGGGTCGCCGGGCACGCCGGGACCCACGACGCTCGCCGTGAACATCTCCCCGACCACCGCCGCCGCCACCTCGCGGAACAAGGCGTCCTTGGCGTCGAAGTAGGTGTAGAAGGTGCCGTGGGAGACTCCGGCGCGGGCGCACACGTCGTCGATGCGCACCGCCTCGTAGCCGTGCTCGTCGAACGCCTCCCGGCCCGCCCGAACGAGCGCGTCCCTCGTACGCCGTCCTCGGGCGGTCAGCTCGGACTTGACGATCACGTCAACTAGGGTAACCCGCTTGTCCGGCACGCGAAAAGCCCTCCACGACGATCCTTTCCGTCGCGGAGGGCTTGTGGGCCTCGCTATCTCAGGTGCAGTGGCTCCAGCCGGACTTCCAGGACGTGGTGCCCCACGAGCCGCCCCAGATCACGCACTTCTTGACGGCCGCCACTCGCACCGGGCCCGCATAGGCGGTGAACTTGCCCGGGTTGCTGCCGCTGCCGCCGTTCTGTACCTGGAGGGTGGCGTTCATCGAGACCTTGCCGGGATACACCAGCTTGGACATCGTCACGACGCAGTTCTTGCCGTTGCCGTACAGCAGGTAGATCGTCGCGAAGCTGCCCAGCCCGTGGCTGTCGATCACCTTGAAGCCGGAGCCGCACACCGCCGCGGCGCTGAAGGTGTTCGGCTTGGGCGCGACGGTCGGCTTCACCGTTGGCTTCACGGTCGGCTTCACGGTCGGCTTGGTCGTGGGCTTGGTGCTCGGCTGGGGGTTCGGGTCGTCCGTGTTGTCCTCAGTAGGCGAGGTCTTGGGATCGGGGTCCGGGTCCACCATGTCGGTGCGCTTGGTCTTGGTGGGCCTGGGATCCGACTCCGGCTTGTGCGTCTTAGGCTTCGACGTCTGCGGGACAGTGGGGACGGTGACCGGGACCTGGCTGCTCGGGTCCTGGATCACCTGCTCCTTGGTCTTGCTCTTGGTGGGTTCGGGCTCGCTCAGCGTCGGGACCGGCTGCGAGACGACCGGGCTGTCCTCCGTCAAGGGCGGCTCGACGGGCTGCCCGCCCCCGGAGCCGTCGGTGGGGGTGGCCTCGGAGGTGTTGCCGACGGCGACCACCTTCTGGATGCCGCCGCTGTTGGCCTGCACGATCACCGCGCCGCCCACGACCAGCAGGGCCGCCGCGGCGGCGCCGGTCAGAGCGAAGGTCAGGGTACGGCGCTGCTTCGCCGACCCGGCGTCAGCCGCCTGCGGCCCCTGCCCCGGCCCGCCCGCGTCGGGGCCGCGACCGCCAGGGCCGTGAGGGCTGTGAGGGCCGCCAGGGCCATATGCCGGGCTGCCAGGGCCTCCTGCGCCGAAGCCCGGAGCGCCGCTCTGTCCCGGTACGCCGCCCATGGGCTGTCCCGGTACGCCGCCCATGGGCTGGCCGGGAGCGCCTGCTCCCTGGGCCATTGGGTCCTGCCGCGTCGGACCGCCGGGTGCTCCCTGGCCGCCGACGGGCATCCCGGGGGCGGCCGGCGCGCTGCCGTGCGGCATGTTCTGGCCGCTCGGGGGGCTGCCCTGGGGCATGCCGGGTGAACCGGCCGAGGGACCTGCCGCCGCCATGGGAGCCGGGGCGCCGCCCTTGGTCGCGCCGGGAAGGCCGAAGTGACCGGTCTGACCGGTCTGACCGGTCTGGCCGGTCGGACCCGTCTGAGAGGCGGCGCCGGGCCGCATCCAGGGGCCGGGGTAGGAGTCCTGCGGGTTCGCGCCCGGCTGTGGCCCCGTACCTGCCGGGGCGCCCATGACGGCGCCCGTCTGAATGTCAGGCTGAGGGCCGGTGCCCTGGCGGTTCGGGCCCGTGGTCAGCGGGTCCACGGCCGCGGGCGGCGCCGGCTGTCCCGTGAGGTGCACGATCAGCTGGTCCGCGCTGGGCCGCTGCGACGGGTCCTTGGACAGGCACGCCGCCACCAGCTGCCCGAGCGCCCCCTCCATCTCGCCGAGCTCCGGCTCCTCGTTCAGGATCCGGTTCATCACCACGGGAATCGAGTCGGCGCCGAAGGCGGGCTTGCCCGTCGCCGCGAACACCATCGTGACGCCCCAGGCGAACACGTCCGCCGCCTCGGAGACGGCCGCCCCGCTGAGCTGCTCGGGCGCCAGGTACGACGGCGTCCCCATGGCCATGCCCGTGGCCGTCGCCCCGGGGGAGTCCAGCGCTCGGGCGATGCCGAAGTCGATCACGACGGGGCCCTCGGGCCCCATGAGGACGTTCGCGGGCTTGAAGTCGCGGTGCAGGATCCCGGCCCGGTGGATGGCCGCCAGCGCGGTCGCCGTACTGATCGCGAGCCGCTCCAGCGCCGCTCCCCGGCGCGGGCCCTCGTTGATCACCAACTGCCGGAGGGACGGCCCCGGTACGTACTCGCTCACGATGTACGGCCGGCTGCCCTCAAGGTCGGCGTGCAGCACCGGAGCCGTACAGAACCTGGCCACCCGCTGCGCCACCGCGACCTCGCGCAGGAATCTGCTCCTGGCGTCAGCGTCGGCCACCAGCGCGTTGTGCAGCAGCTTTACCGCCGCCTGCTCGCCGGTGTCACTCTGGCCGAGGTACACGACTCCCTGGCCGCCCTCACCAAGCCGGGCGACGAGGTCGTAGGCCCCCAGCCGCCGCGGGTCGTCCGCCGCCAGCGGCTGGTGCTGATTCACGCCGTACCCCCAAGACCACGTATAACAAATCGTCAGATGGTGCGAACGCTACCAGCGTGACCCTTGGGGCGTTGCCCGGACCTGTCAGATGTTTCGTCTTTTGACGCAGAATGTCAGTGTTTCGGGGCAGGTCGTGTCCACATTGGCCGGACTAGGTCACGGCTTGGTGAACTCAGATCGCTTTACCCGGATTGAGCAGGCCAAGCGGGTCGAAGACGGCCTTGATGCCCTGCTGCATCTCCTGCGCCACCGGTCCGAACTCCAGGCCGAGCCAGCGCCGCTTGAGGACGCCGACACCGTGCTCGCCGGTGAGCGTTCCCCCAAGCCGCAGAGCGTGCTTGAACACCTCGTCCGCCGCGGCCCACACCTCGGGCGGCGGCTCGGCCGTACCGTGCTCGAAGATGAAGACCGGGTGCAGGTTGCCGTCACCGGCGTGCGCGACTGTGGCGATTTTCACATCGTGCCGTACGGCGGCGGCCTCGATCGCCATGATCATGTCGGGCAGCACCGAACGCGGCACGCACACATCCTCGACCAGGCACGCGCCCATACGCTCCTTGGCGTCGTAGGCCATCCTGCGCAGCCCGATCAGCTCCTCGGTCTCCTGCGGGCTGGAGGAGACCGCCACGAACGACGCGCCGTTGTCGACGCACAGCTGCTCCATGCGCTTGACGACCGACTCGCTGTCCGACGCGTCGGACTGGCCGATCAGCATGGCGATCGTGCTCGTTTCCAGGCCGATGTTGCGATAGTCGTCGATGGCCTCCAGCGTCGCCCGGTCGAGCAGCTCCATCAGCGACGGCTGGCACCCGGCGGCCATGATCGCCGACACGGCCGCACCCGCCTCGCGCAGCGAGCCGAACTCCGCCGCGAACGTCGCCGGCGGCTTGTCCGGTGCCCTGCGCAGCCGTACCGTCGCCGAGGTGATCACGCCGAGCGTGCCTTCCGAGCCGACGAACAGGCCGGTCAGGTCGTACCCGGTGACGCCCTTCATCGTGCGCCGGCCCGTCTCGAGGATCCGGCCGTCGGCCAGCACCACCTCCAGGCCGAGCGCGGAGTCGCGGGTCACGCCGTACTTCACGCACCGCAGCCCGCCCGCGTTGGTGGCCAGGTTGCCGCCGATCGTGGAGATCTCGTACGACGACGGGTCGGGCGCGTACATCAGCCCGTGCTCCCTGGCCGCCCGGTCGAGGTCGGCGGTGATCACCCCGGGCTCGACCACGGCGATCTCGTCGGCGGGGGAGAGCTCCTTGATCGCCGTCATCCTGGCCACGGAGAGGATCACCGACCCGTCGCCGGCGGTGGCGGCGCCGGCCAGCCCCGTACCCCCGCCGCGCGGCACTACCGGGACCCGGTGCTCGGTCGCCCACCTGAGCGTCGTCACCACATCGTCACGCGACGTGGCGAGCACCGCGGCCAGCGGCTTGCCGGGCTCCAGGAACGTACGGTCGCGGGCATAGGAGTCGATGACGTCGGGGTCGGTCAGGACACGGCCCTCAGGCAGGGCGTTCACCAAGGCATCAATGGGTCTCACAAGGGAAACCTTACGGTTTGCGCCGACAGCGGCTAAAGGCCAGACTGCCCAGGTGGAAGTCACGTGTCCGGTATGCAGCCAGTCTGACCAGGTATCCGCAGTCCCTGGAGTGGTGGCGGCGGGCACCACGTACCGGATCGGCCGCGCCCGGATGGCCGCCACGCGCGACATCGTGGACCTGCCGACGGCGGCCTCGCTGGGCGCCTCGAAACACCTCATGAGCCGTACGCAGCTGGCGGTCTGGCTGTCGTTCCCCAGCCGCCACTACACGGCGTGGACCAGGAACCAGGGCTACATCCTGCTCGGCGTGGCCGCCCTGGTCCACCTGGTGACCGCGCTGGTGATCGCGATGGGCAAGGACGCGAACTGGACCGAGGTGCTGCTCGCGCCGTTCTGCCTGACCGGGTTGTTCTGGGGGTTCGGGCTGCTGTTCGTGCTGGGGTCGTACGGGGCCCGCAAGCGGGACACGGCGGAGGCGCCGGCCCGGGTGCAGGCGCTCACCGTGTGGGAGAGGTTGTGTTACTGCCCGCGGGACAACGTGGTGTTCGAGCCGGGCGTCGGGGTGTCGTTCCACCCGAGCGAGACCCGCGAGTACATCTTCGGCTTCCGCAAGACTCAGACCCGCACCATCTAGCCAGCCCCGCACTTCCGGTACGGCGGGCAGGCCGTACCGGAAGCCGCAGGTGTGTCAGGCGCGCGGGCCGAGTCGAAACGGCGGAATCAGACCCGCGAACCGTCGGACCAGGCGCGCGGGCTGAGTCGGAACCGTTGGATCAGGTGCACCCGTTGGCGGATCAGGCGCGCTCTTCGGCCACCGCGCGGACGCAGATGGCCAGACCGGCGATGGCCTGCTCCAGCTCCTCCAGATCGGGATAGGTAGGTGCGATCCGGATCGTCCGGTCGTCGGGGTCCTGACCGTAGGGGTGGGTGGCCCCGGCCGGGGTCAATGCGATCCCGGCCGCCTTGGCCCTGGCCACGACCTCACCGGCATGCGACACCTCGAGGCTGATGAAGTAGCCGCCCTGCGGGCTCGTCCAGGTGCCGAGGTCGCCGAGCTCCTTGGCCAGCACCCGGTCGACGAGCTCGAACTTGGGCCACACCAGCTCGGCGTGCTTGCGCATGTGCGCGGCCACCCCGTCGGCGTCCTTCAGGAACTCGACGTGCCGGAGCTGGTTGAGCTTGTCGGGCCCGATGGACTGCTTGGCGGTGTTGGCCAGGAACCACTTCACGTTCGCGGGCGAGGACCCGAAGAACGACACGCCGCTACCCGCCAGGGTCACCTTGGACGTGGACCCGAACACGAAGGCCCGGTCGGCGTTGCCGTACTCCGCGGACAGGGCCAGCAGGTCGGCCAGCTCGGCGTGGGTGTCGGTGAGGTGGTGGACCGCATAGGCGTTGTCCCAGAAAATCCTGAAATCAGACGCCGCCGTGGACATAGCGGCCAGCCGCCGCACGGTCTCGTCGCTGTAGGTGGCGCCGGACGGGTTGCTGTACTTCGGCACACACCAGATGCCCTTGACACTCGCGTCCTCGGCGACGAGTCGCTCGACGACGTCCATGTCGGGCCCTTCGCCGTTCATCGGCACGGGCACCATCTTGATCCCGAACCGCTCACAGATCGTGAAATGCCGGTCATACCCCGGCACCGGGCACAGGAACGTGATCTCCGGCTCCTCCACCCACCGCCGCTCGGCCCCGGGCACCTTGGTGAGCAGCGCGTGCACGATCGTGTCGTGCATCACCGCAAGGCTGGAGTTGCCGCCGACGACCAACTGCTCGGCCGGCACTTGCAGCAACGGCCCGAACAGCTCCCGCAGCTCGCTGAGCCCCTGCAGGTTGCCGTAGTTACGCCCGTCGGTGCCGTCGGCCGCCTTGTAGGACGTCGGCAGTTTGAGCAGGTCATTGGCGAGATCCAGCTGTCGCGGCGACGGCTTCCCCCGGGTCAGGTCGAGCGAAAGGCCACGCTGGACGAGTTCGGCGTAGTCGCGCTGAGCGTTCACTGGATCTACTCCTCCGATCGGGTCGGATACGAAGGATAGAAGACGTACGGCCCTGAGCAGGAATCGGTCCGCCATGTGGATGGCCGGCCGCGCAGCAAGGTCCACGCACTTGGAGGACGCAGCTGCGGGAAGCTGCCGCAAAACCGGATGAATGAAGCGGTAAGTCGCACTCCGTCACATTTGATCACTTAAATAGATCTTGTGTGCCATTTATGCCGAGCTTACGCTTTGTCCGTTTGCAGTCATGCTCCGAGTCGCACGACTAGGGACTTTCGGGTTCGGGTCGTGGGGGTGGGGCTTCGTCTGGCGCTTTTTGGGGCGCCCCGCGTGGTTCGGAGTGTGACGGCGTATGCGCCGCTTGCTGGCATGGGCTCATTCTGCTCGTTTCAGGTTCGGCCTCGTGTTTTTGACCTTGGCGGCGACTCTTCCGGGTCTTCTGGCTTTACAGCCGCAGCCGGTAGCCGCTGATGTCGCGAACGCGGTTACGGTTTTCGGGAGTTTGCCTGATACGCCGAAGCAGATGTTGGGTACTGCTGGCGGTTTGCCGTCGCTGGTGTCTGCCGATGCGACGAAGGCGAAGGTTGATCCGGGTACGCCGAAGGCGAAGATCGCGATCCCGAAGAAGGCGTTGCCGAAGGAGGTGCGGGAGGGGGTCCTCCGCACCAAGCAGGCCGGTCCGCTGGCGCCGTCATTGATGCGTGGGGCTGCACCGGTAGGGGTCGCGGCCGCTGTTCCGCCGTGTGGTTCATATTCGCCGTGGCAGCGGTCGGTGTATGTGGCGTATGGCACCTACGTGTCGTCAGGCGGGCGCGTCTGGAAAGCCATCCAGAACATTCCGGCAAACCTGAATTTCTACCCGCCCGAGCAGGAACCGACGGGCTGGTTGCTGATCGGAGACTGCCCCAAGCCGCCGCCGCCCACAGTGACGTCGATGTCTCCCGACAATGGCATCCAGTTGATGACGACGGAGCCCACTTTGGCGGCCGAGGCCACCACGTGGTCAGGGGGCACGATCGGCTTCCATTTCGAGATATGCGACAACCCATCGATGTCGGGTTGTGCCCGCCACGATGACTGCTGCGCTCTGTCCGGCAGCTGGACTGTGCCGGAGGGCACGTTGGCGTGGGGCCGCCAGTATTGGTGGCGGGTCAATGTCAGTGACGCGTCCACTATCGGCGGGCTGAGCGCGTACTCCTCGACGTACACCTTCGTGTTGGGTGTGCGGCAACCGACGATCACCTCGCAGTTGTCGGTACGGGGTGTCAACGGGCAGGAGTTCAACCAGCAGTCCGGCAACTACACCACGACGTTTACCGATGCGCAGGTGGCGACGGCGGGGCCGCCGTTGTCGGTGGTGCGCTCGTTCAACAGTATGGATCCGCGGCGTGATGGCGCTTTCGGGGCGGGCTGGGCCACTCGCTGGGACATGCGGATCGTGCCGGAAAATGTGCGTGGGCGCGAGGCCGTTCTGGTCACCTATCCCGATGGCCGTCAGGTCCGCTTCGCCAAGAAGAGCGATGGGACGTATCAGCCGCCGCCGGGCATGTACGCCACTTTGGCCAAGAACGCCGACGGCAGTTGGCGGTTGATGGACAAGGCGTCGACGTCGTATCTGTTCGATGTCGGCGGACGTTTGCTGAAGGTGGCTGACAGCCGGGGCCGCGACCAGGAGCTGACCTATGGGACGGATGGCAAGCTGGCCAAGGTAACCGCGCCCGGAGGCCGATCGCTGACTTTCTCCTGGACCGGTGCGCACGTCACCACGGTTTCCACGGACCCGGTGGATGGCAAGGCGTTGAGCTGGGCGTACACCTATAACGGCGATGCGCTGGAGAAGGTGTGCGATCCGGCTCAGGCGTGCACCATCTACCAGCTGAATGCGAGTTCGCTGTATCGCAGTACGGTGCTGGACTCCGACCCGATGGGGTATTGGCGGCTGGGCGAAAGCTCCGGCTCGGAGGCGAAGGACCTCGGTTGGATGGGCGAGGGCGGCCACTACAACACCGACTACACGCTCGCCAAACCTGGCGCGTTGGCGGGGACCGCCGACACCGCCGTCCAGATCACCGCCTCGAACATCCCCAACATCAACCTGCCCGCCTACCTTATCCCTCGGACGGGCACCTGGGCCTCGGTGGAGACCTGGTTCAAGACAACCGGCAACGGTTCGATTTTGGGCGCGGACGGTTCGGCGGTCGCGGACCCGTACCCGGTGGTGCAGGTGACGAGCGCCGGGAAACTGTCGGCTGCCTTCAACGAGACCTCCACGCCGATCGTGAGCGGTGCCGCGGTCAAGGATGGCCTATGGCATCACGCCGTCCTGACCATCGGCGGCGATGTGCAGACGCTGTACCTGGACGGGCAGATCGCCGGCACGCTCAACGCGACCATCCCCGACCCCGAGGGCCTGGATTACCTGGACATCGGCGGCGATGGCCTGTCCGGATCCATCGACGAAGTGGCGGTCTATGATCGGCCGCTGTCGTCGGTCGAGGTGGCACGTCACTACGCGGCGCGCGTCGCGGCGCCGCACGAGCTGGCCAAGATCACGTTGCCGTCCGGGCGGGTTTGGGCGGCCAACATCTACGAGAGCTCGACCGAGCGGATCAAGACCCACACCGACCAGCACGGTGGCACCTGGCAACTGGCCGAGCCGACCATCGACCCGGCCGCAGGCACCTCCACAGTCGTGGTCACCGACCCCAAGAACGAGAAGCTGACCGCCGTCCACGATGTCTGGCGCGGCTATCGGCTGATCTCCAAGACCGACCAGCTCGGCAAGACGACTCGTTACGACTACGACACCGGCGGCTTCCTATCGGACATGGTGGACCCGAACTACAACGCCACCACCTGGTACAACGACGACCGCGGTAACACGCTGTCCGTCACGACATGTCATACAGACAGCAGCTGCCAGGACACTTACGCGGAGTTCTATGTCAACAAGAACGACCAGTTCGACGCGCGCAACGACCACCTGCTGAAGGCCCGCGACGCGCGCTCGTCCAGTGCAACCGACAACACCTACGCCACCAGCTACGAGTACAACCAGTACGGCGAGCAAACCAAGGAGACAACGCCGGCCACGACCGACTTCCCCAGCGGCCGCTCGACGGTGATCGCCTACACCGACGGCAGCGAGCCCGCAGTCGGTGGGGGAGTGACACCGGCCGGGCTGGTGAAATCGTGGACCGATGCTCGGGGTAGCTCCGGCACGAACCGCTACACCGCCGCCGGCGACCTCGCCCAGCAGACTCAGCCAGAAGGATTGGTCGTCAACTCCGCCTTCGACGTCCTGGGCCGGATGAAGAGCCGAACCGAGGTATCTGCGGCACAGCCCGGCGGGGTCACGACCACCTACACCTATGACGATCTGGGTCGGCTGGCCACCGAGACCGGCGCGGGGGTCAAGAACGAGGTCACCGACGTCACCCACACGGCGCAGACGGTCTATGCCTACGACCCGGACGGCAACGTGCTGTCCCAGACCGACAAGGACCTGACCGGCGGCGACCCGGACCGGACCACCTCCTATACCTATGACGGCCACGGCCGCGAGGAGACGGTCACCGACCCGGAAGGCGGCGTGACCCGAACAACCTGGGACGAAATAGGCGCCCGCACCTCCGTTACCGACGAACTGGGTTCAATCTTCGGCTACACCTACACCAAACGCGGCGAACTGGAGAAGCGCACGCTGAAGAACTGGACCGGCAGTCCGGTGGCGCCCATTCCGGCCAAAGAGATCACCCTGGAGTCGTACTCCTATGACCCGGCCGGACGGCTGGCCGGCCAGATGGACGCGATGCTTCGCAAGACCACTTACGTGTATTACGAGGACGACCTGCTGAAACAGGTGATCGCCCATGACGCCATGCTGAACGGCGTGACCGCGACCAGGGACGTGGTCATCGAGGACGACACCTACGACAACGCGGGCAATCTCACGCAGCAAGTGCTGGGCGGCACGACGACTCGTACCGACTACGTCTACGACGCGGCCAGCCGCCTGACGTCGGAGACGCTCGACCCGGTGACGCCGGAGGATCCCGACCCGGCCCAACTCGGCCGCAAGACGACCTACGGGTACGACGCCAACGGCAACATCACCACCGCCAAGCGCTCGGCCGCGGGCACGAGCAGAATCGAAACGAGCGAGTTCGCCTACAACAAGGAGAACCTCCTCACTCGCCGCACGGTCAAGAACGACAGCCAGGACCTGACCACCACGTGGAAGGTCGACGACCGCGGCCTGGTGATCGAGACGACCGACGGGCGAGGCAACGTGTCGGGTGCGGACCCGACCGCCTACACCACCAACCTGCGCTACGACCTCGCCAATCAACTGGTCGAAGTAAAGACGCCGCCCGCTCAGATCGACAAGGCGGGCACCGCCCAGCAGGGCCGCGTCATCACCCGCTTCGGCTACGACGGCGCTGGCCGCCAGACCCACGCCGTCGACGGGGAGGGCCGCACCACCACCTCCGGTTTCGATCGGGCCGGACGTCTGACCTCAGTGACCGGCGCGCCCTACACGCCGCCCGGCGGCAGCACGCTCACTCCCCAGACGAGCTACGGCTACGACCCGGCCGGTCGGGTGATCAAGACCACTGACCCGCGCGGCCAGCTCACCACCCTGGAATACGACGCGCTCGACAACCCCGTCCGTGTTACCGACCCGCCATCCGCTCCGGGCCAGCCCGCCGGACGATGGGTTCGAGAGTACGACCTGCTTGGCGAGATGCTGACCGCGATCGACCCGACCGGGGCACGTACCGAGGCCACCTACGACGATCTCGGCCGCCAGGTCACCCAGACCACGATCGAACGCAAACCCGCCACAGCTGCCTACGTCACCAAGCTCGAGTACAACGATGCCGGCGCGCCCACCAAGGTGACCCTGCCCGGCAACAAGACCACCAATTACAAGGTCAACGCTGCTGGACAGGTCCTCACCGAGACGGACCCGCTGAATCACATCACCACCTACAGCTATGACTTGGCCGGCCGGCCCGCCAAGAGATCCAACGCGCTCGACAACTCCATTACCGCCGACTACGACCTGGCCGGCCGCCTGACCAGCCTCAAATACCTGAGCAAAGCCGGCGCGACGGTCAAGTCCCAGGGTTTCGGTTACGACGCCGCCGACAACCTCACCCAGATCACCTCCGGCGAGGGCCACATCACTCGGCGCACCTTCGACGCCACCGACCTGCTCACCCAGCTCGTCGAACCCGTCTCGGCCACCGACTCGATCACCACCAGCTTCGGCTACGACGCCACCGGCGCCCGCACCCGCCTGACCGACGGCCGCGGCAACTCCACCTGGACCAGCTACAACACCCTCGGCCTGATCGAGACGCTGACCGAGCCCGCCACCACCGCCCACCCCGACCTGGCCGACCGCACCTGGACCCACGTCTACGACGTCGCAGGCAACGAGACCGCCCTCATCCAGCCCGGCGGCGTCCGCCTCGATCGGGAGTACGACCAGCTCAACCGGGTCACCAAGGTCAGCGGCTCGGGTGCCGGCATCGTGACCCCCGACAAGACCTACGGCTACGACCTGGCAGACCGCGTCACCACGGTCAGTGACCAGACCCTCGAATACAACGACCGCAGCCTGCTCACCAAGGTCACCGGCCCGTCAGGTTCGAGTTCGTTCGCCTACGACAACCTGGGCAACCCCACCCAGCGCATCGACTCCACCGGCACCACCACCTACACCTGGGACAATGACAGCCGCCTCAGGACGGTTGTCGACCCGGTCAGCGGCCGCACCAACACCTACGACTACGACAACGCCGACCGCCTGACCACCATCAGTTCCACTAACCCGGTCAACACCCAGAGCTACACCTACGACGACGTCGACCGCCTCAAAACCCACACCCTCAAGAACAGCAGTGGCGGCCAACTCGCGAAGATCACCTACGGCTGGGACAAGGACGACAACCTCACCAGCAAGATCACCGCAGGGACGGCAGGCGCTGGCAACACCTACGGCTACGACTACGCCGGCCGCCTCACCTCCTGGACCGGCCCGGACGGCACCACCACGGCCTACGAGTGGGACGCCTCCGGCAACCGCACCAAAGCCGGCAACAAGACCTACACCTATGACCAGCACAACCGCCTGACCAGCGGCGACGGCACCGACTACACCTACACCCCGCGGGGCACTCTGGCCACCGAGACCAAGAACGGCACCACCAGAAACCTCACCTTCGATGCCTTCGACCGGCTCATCAACGACGGCGACACCGCCTACACCTACGACGCCTTCGACCGCATGGCCACCCGCCAAAAGTCCGGCAGCGGCCAGCAACGCTTCGCCTACGCCGGGCTCGACAACAACATCGTCGCCATCACCGACCAGAACGGCGCCACCCAAGCCAAGTACGGCCGCGACCCCTCCGGCGGCCTCGTCAGCACTCAAGAAGGCGGCGGCCCTGCCCTCGGGGCCATGACCGACATTCACGACGACCTGATCGGTACCTTCTCCGGAACCGCCCTGGCCAGCACCACGGCCTACAACCCCTACGGCGAAGTCACCGCCCAAACCGGCACCCAACCCAGGCTGGGCTATCAGAGCGAATACACCGATCCGGACACCGGCAAAACCAATATGCACGCCCGCTGGTACCAGTCCAGCACCGGCACATTCACCTCACGGGACAGCTGGACCCTGGAACCGAACCCATCGGCCAGGATGAACCGCTACGGGTACGGACAAGCCAGCCCGCTCATCCATACAGACCCCTCGGGACACGAACCCGATCCCGTCTGTAGGTATTTTCCGGGCTCCATCCTTTGTAACCCAGGTGTCACGGACGACGACGTGTGCAAAGACGGTGCTGGCAGGACTAACACTTGCAACCCGGGAAAATGCGCAGAGTTTTCTAACGGCTGCCGTATTCCCCACACCGATAGCGGTTCAGGCGTCAAACCCGAGAAGGTCAAAAAACCGAAGTCAACCAAAGTTAGCGTCACATCTCAACCAAATTCGACAGTTAAGCCTACGGGCTATAAGCCCACCGGCAATCCCGTTAAGCATCCCGATCCGAAGCATCCCGATCCGAAGCACCCCGGTCCAAAGTCCCCCGCCTTTGAATACGGGCCGATAATACACAAGCACAACTGTGGTAAAAAATGCATGATCGAAGGCCATCCCGCGAAGGATGACGAGGAGATCCCGATCATCGTGGTAGGTATTGATGATATCGCGCAGCCTGTGGGATTGGATCCTGCCGATTTCGTCGAGCTTCCGGAAGACCGGCCAACGACAGAACCCGCGCCGACACCTGATCCTGAGCCCGAACCGGAGAACCCCCCGCCCGGCGGTGAGCCGGAACCTGGCTGCAAACCATTTAAAGAGAACATCGTGGATCCTGCCTTGCGTCCAGTCGGCGGAATAGCCCGGTACTGTGACCCGTCGGATCTACGTGGCGGAACGAAAACAAATAGTAGAGTAAATCCCACATACTGGCCCAGTAATAATCCTAGAGTCCCGAGGCCCTGGCGTTATAATCGGTGCCATGTCATAGGCCGTCAACTCGGAGGGTCGGGCACAGAAGTAGACAATCTCGTCCCCTGCTTATCGACGGTGAACAATAGGTCAATGAGGCCGATAGAAGATGACGTCGCTGATATGGTTAGAAAGGTCAATGGAAGGGGTGTTGTGGATTATAATGTAACAATCTTCTACAAGCGCCATAGTGGAAGGCCTGACAGATTTCGCATGACCGCGACGCTAGACGGTGTAACTTTCATTGACAAATGTGTTCATAACAACGCCAGTCGCACGACGGGGAGTGGGCAACTTTGCATGCCTTGAATTAATCCTCCCCGCTGTCGGTTGGGGCATCAGTAAAATCTTCCTCGTAGGGGCGCATGCCCTGTGGCTGGGCCAGACGGCCTGCTGCTGAAATGATGATCAGCAAGCAGGCCTGAGCTTGGTGAGATGTGCGGCACTGCGCCAGTCAATTCACCCGTATCGGCTCGTCAGCAGAGAGAGGAGATCGGAAGCACGGCTAGAAGATGGGGCGTCTTTTGCCGGCGAACCGCTAAGTGCCCGTTGGACGATCGGCTGGTATCGGGCGCGATAGGAAACACCGTGTTTAGATTCCTGCTCTGGACACTGACCAGTTGGGGTGACGAGCGTGTTCTTGGCGGTCACCTGGTTGGCGGCTATTGGATAGTCAGGCGGTAGCCGTGGTCGGTGGATTGGGGGCAGAGGAAGAGGATAAGGGCTGCGTAGCGGCCAAGCTGGAGCGTGGTGGGCTCGTGGGTTTCCATGTATTCGGTTGTCCCCCATTCGAGATGACGTTCTTCTACAGGACGCCAGCGTGGTTCGCTGTTGTCATCCCATTCGCTACTGTCCAGTTTGAGAAATGGCTTGGTCTCAGTTCCGCAGACATTGCAGGGCAACTCGTACATGTTGGTGAGGTTCCAGGCTACCCATCCGCCGACCTTGCAGCCCGGAGCGATGGACAAGAGGTCACCGTAGATGAGGCCGGCCTCGTCATCCCATTCATCCAAGGCCCCCTGGAGTTGCTCCGGAAGCTCATCGCGATCAGGATATTCGGTGATCCGTTCGGGATGCAGTACGCAAGGGCGCGGCAGAAAGCCCTTTTGGCTGAGCTCGGCCGCTGGAGCACCAGGTGGGCTATCCGGGGTGGCATAGTGCCGCATGGGCGTCTCGTCCAGAACATCGGTGACATCTGAGGTGCGGCGCCAGACCAGCAGCGGGAACGGCCCTGGGGTGTCGTCTTCCACGAGGTGATCGTTGGGACACCACAGCACTTGCAGCAGATCAGTGCCCTCGGGAAAAGGGACCTCGGGGATGTCCCGTACGTAGAATTGCGCAACACCCACCATGGGCACCGGGCTCTCAGGGGTGCGGTCCTGTAGCGTCCCACAATCGGCTTCCCTGTCATACACCGTGATCGTACGATCGCACGCCGGCCACGGCTCCGCAGACGGCCAGATCAGCGGTCCGCCGATGTGACTGTCATGCATGCTCGGCTTCCCTGGCCGTGGATGGAGAAGGACGGCTGTCCTCGCATACGCGCTCAGCTCAGGGAACGGCTCGGTGATGTTGACCGGAGGGCTGGAACTGGTACGGGCCATAGGCATGAAGCCTAGGGCTGTGGCACCCGCAGAGAGAAGATAGGAATTGACGGCCCTTCTCGTGGATGTCTTTCACGGAGGTATGGCCCGCCGTCCGCGCCAGTCGAGGCCCAGGGACGAAGCGTTCTCATGTCGTAAGACCCAGTAATTGGAGTCCGTCGGCGGGATGGCTGCGGTAGTAGTCGGTGGCGGCGGCGATGTTGGTCCAGCCGATCAGGCGGGCCAGGCCGATGGCCAGGTTGCGTAGGCCGGCCATGATCCGGGGTGCGGTGCCGGTGCGAACTCTGGAGGCGTCCTCGCGGTAGGTGACGTCCCGGATGTGGTGCAAGGTCTCCACGCTCCAGTGCCCGCGGATCAGCGTGGCGAGGTGGGCGTGGGTGGTCCGTCCTGGTGGGAGGCTGGTGACGGCGTAGATCGTCACGATGGTGGTCTTGCCGGTCTTGTGGTCGGTGCGGCGGCGTTTGACCTGGATGGCCTGGGCGGCGTGCGGGAAGGGCAGCCCGGGGCGGGCGGTGCAGATCTTCATGCGGCGGATCTCGCGGCGGCCGTGTCCGGTCTCGTCGGTGCGGTCGTTGAGGATGGCCTCTCGCCAGGGCAGGGCCTTGAGCCGGCGGTGCAGGGTGGGCTGGTTGCCCTTGACGAGGAACAGGTAGTGGCCGCCGGCGGCGATGATGTGGCGGGCGTGTTCGTGCTGGGTATGCAGGGCGTCGGCGGTGATCACCATGCCGGTCAGGTCCAGCTTCGCCAGCAGGGGTGCGAACGCGGGGATCTCGTTGCTGTGGGCTTCGACCTGTCGCTGGGCCACGACGGTCTGGGTGTCGTGGCGGGTGGCGGCCAGCAGGTGCACCGTGGTGCCGCCGGTGATGCGGCTGCCGCGCAACGTTTTGCCGTCCACGGCCAGGCCGGCGAGCGGGGCCCGGTGTGAGGGCGGGGCGCAGGCGGCGAGCGAGGCCAGGTAGCCGCAGGTGGCGGTGTCGAAGGCGTCACCATCCAGGCGGGCCAGCAGCCGCCCGAGAGTGCTGGCGGCAAGTCGCGGCGTGCCGGGCAGGCCGGCGCGGGCGCGCAGGTCGGGGTCGTATCCGGCGATGACCCGGGTGATCTTCGCCAGGGAGGTTGCTCCGCCGAGCACAGCGAGCAGGGATAACGCCAGCAGCGGGCCGAGCCGGTAGCGGCGTCCCCGGCGGCTGCGCGGGTCGGGCACCATGTCCAGCACCTTGGCCAGGGCGGGCAGATCGAGCAGATCGAACAGATCGCTCAGCGGGTCGGCGACGGTGACGTGCTCCAGGTGGCGGGCGAGCACGTCGATCGGGGATGATGGCACGCGAACGCGGCCCCTGTTCTTGATCGACTGGCGTAGACAACCAACGATCATCAGGGGTCGCGTTTGTCATGTACGCCCCGGGGCGCCCCTCAAACACCCGGCCTGGTCGAGCCCGCGTAGGTCCCACCAGCCGAGAACGCTACGACCCTGAGTCGAGGCCATAGCCGCACGGAATTTCGGACGAGACCGAGGCCGTGGGGAAGAGTACCTTCCATCGCCAGCTGCGGCGCCGCGCCACCGCTACGTGAAACGAACGCTCCGTAGCAGCATGCGCCGGAAGGACAGGATACCCCACAAGTACCGAAAGCCCGCGACCATCTCGAAAAACACCGGCTCTTTGCGCTGCCGGACTATCGCCGCCGGGCTCCGGCTATGTATGCGGCCATCTGCAACCCCAGGCCGGGTCCACATCCATGCTCCAGCGCAAGCTCCGCATCGGCTTCGCCAGCGCCGGACGGCTCATCGACCTGCTGGAGTTCCGTGACGTCTCAACCCGACCGCAAGATCAAAGGCTTGGGCCATGCTCCGCCAGCCGTACGGACTGCTGGTCGAACTGCGTGGCGATGCCAGTGCGGACAGTCTCTCCTGATGACGATGCTCCTCGCCATCAAGCGGCCTGTCAGGCATTTACGCAGCGATGCGACGCCCCCTCCTACGCCGCCTATGGGGCCGACTGCGCTCGGCGGCCCGTCTGACGTGTGTGGACATGATTTCAGGAGGCCATGAGCGATCTTGGCAGGCGCCGCATTGCGGAGACAAGTCCACCGCTATCTGGCGAGGAGCGAGTCTCTGATCGCCTGTCCACCGGACGCGCCTGCCTCCGCCAGTTCGTGCGCGGCACGTCGGAGCTCGGCCACGGCGTAGGCGTTGACCGCCGCAGCATCCGGAACCACGTTCAAGGCGATGGAGGTTGCGGCCTCGGCATCGCCCTGCATGATGTGGGCTCGCGCCAGGCAGGCCCCGAACCATGCTCGATCGCGCCGGTAAGACTCGGGCAGGGTCGACAGCCCGCGTTCGAGGAAGTCGGTGGCGCGGCGGCCGTCGCCGAGTTCCAGTTCGGCCATGCCGCGCTGCATGAGGAACCAGCCCTCGCCGTAGAAATACATCCAGGGCGGCTCGTCGTCGGGGTGTTCGGCCGCGGTTCTGATGAGGTCTTCGGCTTCGGCGAGTCTGGTGCGTGCCTGGTTGGCCTCGCCCATCTGGGTGTGTCCCCTGCCGGCCATCTGGGCGGCTATGCCTCGCACGCCGTGCGTTGTCCGGCCGTACTGCCAGCGGGAGGCCTCGGCGAGGCGGACGCAGCGGTGTGCGTCGCCGAGGCTCCATGCCTGGTGGGCGCGCATGTTCAGGGTGGTTGAAGCGAGGCAGGCGTCTCCGGCTTCGAGGGCCCAGGCGTGGGAGCGGTCGTACCAGGCCAGCGCGGCGGGATGGTCACGGGAGTCCTGGCACATCCATGCGATGAACTGGGCGTACTGGGCGAGGACGGCGACCGCGCGGTCCGCCAGCGGTCCTCTGGCGCCTCTCGCGAGGTCTGCCACGGTGGACAGCTGAGCGTGGACGAGTGGTAGCAGCGGACGGCTGCCGATGGTGTCCTCGACGCGGCGGTGTTCGGCCAGACAGCGTTCCAGCCATTGCACGGTTTCCAGATCGACCCGTGGCGGGTTCTTGATGGCGCGGGTGATGCGCTCGTACAGGTCAGGGTCGGGCGCCAGTGACGGAAGGGCGAGGGCGGGGACCGGCTTGATGACGGTGCCGAACAACTGGTCTTCCGTCACGCCGAACGCAGTGCAGTAGAGCTTGGTGTAGAAGGCGTCGGGCCGATGCTCGCCGGTCTCGTGGCCGCGAATGCGCCGGATCAGGTTCGCCGGCTCAGGGAGCGGCTTGGCAGAGGCTCTGATCAGCTGCTGGGCCAGCTCTCGCTGCGACCAGCCTTGGGTGGTACGGGCGGCCAGCAGCCGGGTGGCCCAGACAGGAACCGCCGGGACGTGGTCGGTCATCCAGCGCACCTCCAGAGACGGGCGGACACGGGGGCGGACATCCGGCTGCGCCTTCTGGTGTCCTCTTCTGACGTGCTACCACGCACGGCTCTGATGTATTCATGCACTTCGAGACCGATGCCTTCTTCTCATGGATGGCCATCGACCACTCCGGGCGGGGAGCGTGCGGCATCACCGCTGAGTCCGAACGGGCTGCCGCACTGCTGACCGAAGCGCTCGGCTTGTTGGCTCCCGGTGCCACAGGGACGGTTCGGCTGGTGCGTCTCGACCGCCATGCGCGGCAACCCTCCTACATCTACGGCAGGACCCTGCTGCGCTTGCGCCGCATCAAGGCCAGCTCGCCGACCGTGATCGCCACCGGCGATTAAGGTGGGGCAGAGCCAGATCGCGATGTCTGAATGGGAACCGCACAGTCCCCATGGCTCTCTCCGGGTAACCGAAACCTCCTGTTGCGGGGAGTACGAGTGGTGCAGCGAGGGCGGCAAGTTCCTCATCCTGCGCTTCAACGGCAAGCACTACGAGGAGACAGCCCGCGGCCGTTACTCGGACGCCCGGCCGGTCTGGGAAGGGCTCTTGAAACACCACCATCGATGCAAGCAAGGGTCATAGCCAAGGATGCCGGGCCTAACTCGGCTTTGGTCAGGCCCGCCGTGATGATCTGAGAGAGACGTGATCGGTTCGGCGGGCCTGCGGGAAGCAAAGGACCGGAGTCACGGCGTATGGAAAGGCGACCGGCTCAGCAAATTTCGTGGGCAGCCACAATAAACTGCCCACCCTCTCGAAGCGCCAGTCGTGGGGGGTTGCGCGCCGAAGGCGCGCCCGAGGAAGGCAGCCCGAGCAACGCGAGGCCCTACAGGGGTCGAGCCGTTGGCTCGACTGGAAGAAGCGCCTGAGCCCCGAAAGCGCGAAGCGCCGATGGACCGAAGCCCGTTGTGCGCGGGGTGGGCATCAGCTGGTTAACCACCCAAATGGGTATCGGGCGGGATCTTGACCGGAAGAACGCCCGGAGCGGAGCGGAGGCCCTCCAGAGGCGGCGGCTCAGCAGTCGCCGATCGTGCAGAGTTTCGCGGCCATCTTCGTGGCGTCTGCCTGGTGCTTGGCCAGGGTGCTGATGGCCGGGGTGTCGTTGTGCATGTCCCAATAAATGGCTACGGCCGTACCCTTGCGGACCGCGATGAACTGCTGGGTCTGGGGTACGGGATTGGACTTCGTCGACTTGGTGGCTCTCGCGGCGCCCACCGAGTTGTCGCCGATTTTCGGGTCGATTGCCTTGACGAGTTTGCCGCACTTGGTCAGGCGGGTGCGGAACTCGGTCATCAGTTTCTCCGCGGCGCTTGCCTTCGCGAAGAGGAGGACCTGTTCGCCGCGTTCGGCGCTGGTCTTCTCACCACCGCCCATGTGTGGGTCATAGGTGAGGTCGCGGCGGGCGATCCAGTCCTTTTTGAGCTTGGCGCCCGAGCACTGGATGTTTTCCACCTCGATCAGGTTGTCGTTCTGGGAGAGAAGCCAGTGCTCGTGCTTGGTGTCCTTGCGGGCCTCCTTTTCGTACAGGAGGAAGTTCTTCGGGATCGACGGGGTGGCCAGGGCCGCCGCAGGCGGGAGTAGCAGGGCCGAAACCAGGGCGCCGCCCGTCAGCAGGGTGATCTTCTTTATGTTCATGAGGAGTTGGATGCAGGCGGGCGGGGAAAGGTTCGGTACTTATTTGAGCAATTCGGCTGGGGCGTTTCGTTTGATAAACGAATCCAGCTCGGACAAGGACAGGCCCGGTGGGGTGGCCACGATGAGGCGGTCCATGCCCAGTTCCGCGTACGACCTCACGGTGGCGGCGTCGAGGCGGTGGGCGGCCAGGGTATGGCCGCCGATGACGACGGGGACCGGGCGTGGCAAGGGGCGGGGGGCGTCTACGTCCTTGAAGGAGACGTGCCGGCCGTCGAAGGCGGGTTTCTCGTCCTGCCAGAGGGAGCGGATGGCCGCTAGGTACTCCTCCAGGCGGGAGCCGCGGTCGGACATCGGGACGCCCAAGGCGCGGAGTTCGGGCTCCAGGTAGCCGGCGCCCAAGCCGAAGATCAGGCCAGGGCCGTACACTATGGAGTCATGAGCGGGACCCAACATGTGCCGTACGTTCTCGAACGGGATGAGGACGGAGTGTGGTGCGCCAGTGCCCAGCTTCGTCCGGGAGTTGGGGCGGTCGGCGACGGTTCTACAGCAGAGGCTGCGGTGGAGGACCTACGTGAAGCGCTGATCGCGCTGATCGAGGAGGTCGGCCTGTCACCCGAGGTGACCGTGACGGTGAACGTCGCCTGATGCCGCCTGTTCCATCGATCACCGGCGCCCAGGCCGTCCGGGCCCTGGAGAAGGCCGGGTTCAGCGTCGCGCGCATCCGCGGCAGTCACCAGATCCTTCGCCATGACGACGGACGCACAGTGAGTGTTCCCGTCCATCATGGCCGGGATCTTCCCAAAGGGACCTTGCGGAACATCCTGTCCCTCGTGGGAATCAGCGCGGACGATCTGGCCGATCTCCTTTAGTACGGAGTGCCCTGGTCTCGATTCCTCGACCTGACGGCCCCCATATGCGCCTTGATGGCTGCGCTCACAGCACAGGAGCGGACAACGGGTGACGTCAGCGTCCTGCCGGCGGGGGTAGGCATGCAACACGTCGAAGGACCAGGATCTTCCTTGAAGTGACTGTTGGCCAGGACGTTCAGCAACTGCCGATGCGGCAGAGCTTGGCGGCCATCTTCGTCGCGTCCGACTGGTGCTTGGCCAGGGTGCTGATGGCCGGGGTGTCGTTGTGCATGTCCCAATAAATGGCTACGGCCGCGCCCTTGCGGACCGCGATGAACTGCTGGGTCTGGGGTACGGGATTGGACTTCGTCGACTTGGTGGCCCTCGAGGCGCCCACCGAGTCGTCGCCGATTTTCGGGTCGATTGCCTTGACGAGTTTGCCGCACTTGGTCAGGCGGGTGCGGAACTCGGTCATCAGTTTCTCCGCGGCGCTTGCCTTCGCGAAGAGGAGGACCTGTTCGCCGCGTTCGGCGCTGGTCTTCTCACCGCCGCCCATGTGCGGGTCATAGGTGAGGTCGCGGCGGGCGATCCAGTCCTTTTTGAGCTTGGCGTTCGAGCACTCGATGTTTTCCACCTCGATCAGGTTGTCGTTCTGGGAGAGAAGCCAGTGTTCGTGCTTGGTGTCCTTGCGGGCCTCCTTTTCGTACAGGAGGAAGTTCTTCGGGATCGACGGAGCCGCCAGGGCGGCCGCCGGCGGGAACAGCAGGGCGGCAACCAGGGCGCTGCCGGTCAGCAAGGTGATCTTCTTTATGTTCATGCGGAGTTGGATGCCGGGGAGCGGGGAAAGGTTCGGGACTTATGTGAGGAATTCGGCTGGGGCGTTTCGTTGGATGAAAGATTCCAGCTCGGGCAAGGACAGGCCCGGTGGGGTGGCCACGATGAGGCGGTCCACGCCCAGTTCCGCGTACGACCTCACGGTGGCGGGGTCGAGGCGGCGGGCGGGGGTGACTGAGATGTGCAGGGGCTTCGTCGACACGGCCCTGAGCGACTCCAGTTGGTCGGCTGTGGCGCGTAGGCCCAGCATCCAGCCGTACCAGCCGTCGGCCAGTGTGGCGGCTCGGCGGTGGGCCGCCGGTGAGTGGCCGCCGATGACGACGGGGACCGGGCGCTGCAGGGGGCGGGGGTGGGCGTCCACGTCCTTGAAGGAGACGTGCCGGCCGTCGAAGGCGGGCTTCTCGTCCTGCCAGAGGGAGCGGATGGCCGCCAGGTACTCCTCCAGGCGGGAGCCGCGGTCGGACATCGGGACGCCCAGTGCGCGGAGTTCGGGCTCCAGGTAGCCGGCGCCCACGCCGAAGATCAGGCGGCCGCCGCTGAGGACATCCACGCTGGCCAGTTGCTTGGCGAGGATCAGCGGGTCGCGCTGGGGGAGTACGACGCAGCCGGTGGCCAGCAGGATGCGCTCGGTGTGGGCGGCCAGGAAGGCCAGCGAGACCACGGCGTCCAGGAGCGGCGCGTCCGGTTCGAGGGGGGCGGAGTCCACTCGCGGGCTGGGGAGGACGATGTGGTCGGCGGTCCACAGCGACTCGTAGCCCAGGCTTTCGGCCAGCCTTGCCACGCGGGCCGCGCCCTGGCGGTCCGCGGCTGCGAAGCCGTTCGGCATATGAAGGCCGATGGAGGGCCCGGTGGCGGGTCCCACGGAAGCTGCGGGGGAGGGTCCCACGGAAGCTGCGGGGGAGGGTCCCACGGAAGGTCCGGTGAGAGGTCCCACGGAAGGTCCGGTGGGAGGTCCCACGGACGGGCCAGTGGAGGGTGGGGTGGGGGACATATTGGGAAACGTTACGGGGGGTCGAGGGTGGTCCACCAGCGACGATCTCGCATGGAATCCATGCGCCGCGTGCATGCCATATGGACCGAAAAAGGGGCGTCAGGCAAAGACGTGTGCGGCGAATGTTGAAAATTGCTTCCCGTATGGCGATCGTTGGCGTGGAATTGGAGGATCGGGGGCAGAGCACACTCCGCAAAGGAGGGAGCACTCGTGACGACTGTTCGCGAGACCTCGATCGAGCAGGTCAGACGCCGGCGCACCGGGAAGATCATTGTGTCCTGGCTGTCGACGACCGATCACAAGGTCATCGGCTATCTCTATCTGATCACCTCGTTCGGGTTCTTCCTCGTCGCGGGCATTATGGCCATGGTGATCAGGGCCGAATTGGTACAGCCCGGGATGCAGATCGTGAGCCAGCAGCTCTACAACCAGCTGTTCACCATGCACGGCACGATCATGCTGCTGTTGTTCGCCACGCCGCTGTTCGCGGGATTCGCCAATGTGATCATGCCCTTGCAGATCGGCGCTCCTGACGTCGCGTTTCCCAGGCTCAACGCGGTGGCGTACTGGATGTTCCTGTTCGGCGGGCTGATCGTGCTGGCCGGGTTCGTCTCGCCGGGCGGGGCCGCCGAATTCGGGTGGTTCGCTTACACGCCGCTCTCCACCGCCACCTTCACGCCGCACATCGGCGGCGATCTGTGGATCATGGGGCTCGCGTTGTCGGGCCTCGGTACGATTCTCGGCTCCGTCAATTTCATCACCACGATCATCGGGTTGCGGGCCCCCGGAATGACGATGTTCCGGATGCCGCTGTTCACCTGGAACACCCTGCTGACCAGCATGCTCGTCCTCATGGCGTTCCCTGTGCTGGCCGCCGCGCTGCTCGTGCTCGAATCGGACCGTAAGTTCGGTACGCACGTCTTCGACCCGGCCAACGGTGGGGCGTTGATCTGGCAGCACCTTTTCTGGTTCTTCGGGCATCCCGAGGTGTACATCATCGCGCTGCCGTTCTTCGGGATCATCACCGAGGTGATCCCGGTGTTCAGCCGCAAACCGATTTTCGGATATGGCGGGTTGGTCGGGGCGACGATCGCGATCGCCGGACTGTCGATGACCGTGTGGGCGCACCACATGTTCCCCACCGGTCAGGTGCTGCTGCCGTTCTTCTCGTTCATGACGTTCCTCATCGCGGTGCCGACGGGCGTGAAGTTCTTCAACTGGATCGGCACGATGTGGCGGGGGCATCTCTCTTTCGAGACGCCGATGCTGTTCGCGGTCGGATTTCTCGTGACGTTCCTGCTGGGCGGCCTGACCGGCGTCATTCTGGCCTCGCCGCCGCTCGACTTCCACATCAGCGACACGTATTTCGTGGTGGCGCACTTCCATTACGTGGTGTTCGGGACCGTGGTGTTCGCCATGTTCTCCGGGTTCTACTTCTGGTGGCCGAAGATGACCGGGCGGATGCTCGACGACCGGCTGGGGAAAGTGCATTTCTGGACGCTGTTCATCGGGTTCCACACCACGTTCCTGATCCAGCACTGGCTCGGGGCGATGGGCATGCCCCGGCGGTACGCCGACTACAGCGCGGCCGACGGCTTCACCGGGATGAACGAGATCTCCTCCATCGGGGCATTCCTGCTCGGCGCTTCGACGTTGCCGTTCCTCTACAACGTCTGGAAGACCGCCAGGCGGGCGCCCAAGGTGACGCTCGACGACCCGTGGGGCTACGGCAACAGCCTGGAGTGGGCCACCTCATGTCCACCGCCTCGGCACAACTTCACCTTCCTCCCGCCCATCCGGTCCGAACGGCCCGCGTTCGACCTGCACTATCCGCCGTTGCCGAAGGAAGCGCCCGGGGAAGAACTGGATGAGGGGGCTAAGGAGGCTGATGAGGGCGCTAAGGAAGTGGAGAGCGAAGGGGGTGGAGGGGAAGGCTCGGAAGAGACCGAGGAGAAGCCCGGCTGACCGGCCTCTGCCGTAAAGCCGCCCGAAGGAGCCCGAAGACAGCTCGAAAGCCGCCCGAAAGCAGCTCGACGGCAGCCAGAGGCCATCCGAAAGCCGCCCAAACCGGGCCTTCTCCGAAGAAGGCCGGGGTGCTTGTGTGGAGATGACGTTTCGCCCATCTAAGGAGATCGGCGATGACCGGCACGAAGACTCCCTTCACCCCCGAGACGGCCCCCTGCGGCAAGAAGTCCGCCGGCGAGCGCCTCGTCGACGATGACGGCTACGGCCTGGTGATCCGCGACCAGCTCTTCGACTGCGGCTGCCGCAGGATCCGCCACGAGTACCACGACGGCAGCATCCACCTCTCCGCCATCCGCCATGACGGCAAGCGGGTGAAGGACCCGATACAACCCGACCACGGGAGCTGATCGCACATGATCGACGTGCTCATCGTCGGAGGAGGCGGAGCGGGTCTGCGCGCGGCCATCGCGGTCGCCGAGACGGACCCCGCGCTCACGGTGGCGGTCGTGTCGAAGGTCTACCCGATGCGCAGCCACACGGTCTCCGCCGAAGGCGGCGCCGCCGCGGTGATCGGCGTCGGCGACACGCTCGACGAGCACTGCTACGACACGATCTCCGGCGGTGACTGGCTCTGTGACCAGGACGCGGTCGAGGCGTTCGTGGAGGAGGCGCCCCGGGAGCTGATCCAGCTGGAGCACTGGGGCTGCCCGTGGAGCCGCGAGCCGGACGGCCGGGTGGCCGTCCGGCCGTTCGGCGGGATGAAGCGGATGCGCACCTGGTACGCGGCCGACAAGACCGGTTTCCACCTACTCCACACCTTGTTCCAAACAACGCTGAAATATCAGGACATCGTGCGGTACGACGAGTGGTACGTCACCAAGCTCGTCGTCGACGACGGCCGGGTCCACGGCGTCGTGGCCGTCGAAATCAGGACAGGCCGCATCGAGACCATCGCCGCCAGGACCGTCATCCTGGCCACCGGCGGCTGCGGCCGGGTCTTCCCCTTCACCACGAACGCCGCGATCAAGACCGGCGACGGCATGGCCCTGGCCTACCGGGCGGGCGCGCCGCTGAAGGACATGGAGTTCGTCCAGTACCACCCGACCGGCCTGCCGTTCACCGGCATCCTCATCACCGAGGCGGCCAGGGCGGAAGGCGGCTGGCTGATCAACAAGGACGGCTACCGCTACCTCCAGGACTACGACCTGGGCAAACCCACGCCGACCCCCAAGCTGCGCAGCATGGAGCTGGGCCCGCGCGACCGCCTCTCCCAGGCGTTCGTGCACGAACAGCAGCTCGGCCGCACGGTCGACACCCCGTACGGACCGGTCGTCTACCTGGACCTGCGCCACCTCGGCGAGGGCAAGATCGAGGCCCGCATCCCGTTCGTCCGCGAGCTGTGCAAGAGCTACCAGAACCTCGACCCGGCGACCGACCTCATCCCGGTCCGCCCGGTCGTGCACTACATGATGGGCGGCGTCCACACCGACCTCGACGGCGCCACTCCGGTCGCCGGGCTGTTCGCGGCGGGTGAGACCGCGTGCGTCAGCATCAACGGCGCCAACCGGCTCGGCTCGAACTCGCTCCCGGAGATCCTCGTGTTCGGCAGGAGGGCGGGCCTGGCCGCCGCGAGGTTCGCGAAAGAGCACAAAGAGCAGGGCGAGCCCCAGGCCGTACGGACACAGGGGGACGACGAGCGGCGGCGGCTGGAGCGCGCGCGAGACGCCTCGGGCAAGGGCGAGCGGATCGCCGACCTGCGCGAGGAGATGCAGCACACGCTGGAGGGCGCGGCCGGGATCTACCGGACCGGCGGCGTGCTCGCCAGGGCCGTCGACACCCTCGCCGAGCTGCGCGAACGCGCGGCAGAGGCGCGCGTCGACGACTCCAGCACGACGTTCAACACCGAGCTGATCAACCTGCAGGAGCTGCACACCATGCTCGACGTCGCGCAGGCCATCGTCGCCTGCGCGCTCAACCGGAAGGAGTCGCGCGGCGCGCACCAGCGCACCGACTTCTCCGCCAGGGACGACAGCACCTATCTCGCGCACTCGCTGGTGCACCGCGCGCCCGACGGCACGCCGTCGGTCGGCCTGCTGCCCGTGACGATCACCCGCTGGCCTCCGGGGGAAAGGGTCTATGGACGTGACTGACACCGAAGAGTCCGTACGGCAGGCCGCGGCCACCCGCACGATCCGGCTGGAGATCGCCCGCTACCGGCCGGGTCAGGACAGCGAGCCGGTGTTCCAGGGCTACGACGTGCCGCTGACGGCCGACTGGGCGGTGCTCGACGGCCTGAACTACGTCAAGGACCGCCTCGACGGCAGCCTGTCGTTCCGCTGGTCGTGCCGGATGGGCATCTGCGGCTCGTGCGGCATGACCGTCAACGGCGAGCCCCGGCTGACCTGCGGGACCTTCCTCACCGAGTACGGCGACGGGCCGATCAGGATCGAGCCGCTCAAGGGCTTCCCGGTGATCAGGGACCTGGTCGTGGACATCGACGACTTCCTGGCCAAGCTGTCGTCGGTGCGGCCGTGGCTCATCAGGGAGGGCGAGGAACTGCCGCTGACCACGGAGTACGCGCAGACGCCCGAGCAGCTCGACGCCTACAAGCAGTACAGCATGTGCATCAACTGCATGCTCTGCTACTCGGCCTGCCCGGTGTACGTGCTCAACCCCGACTTCCTCGGCCCGGCCGCGATCGCGCTGGCGCAGCGCTACAACCTCGACTCCCGGGACATGGGCGACCGCTTCGACGTGCTCAACCTGGAGGAGGCGGTCTGGGGCTGTACGTTCGTCGGGGAGTGCACGCGGGTCTGTCCCAAGCACGTGGACCCGGCCGAGGCGATCCAGCGCGGCAAGCTGACCGCCGCCCTGCGCTCGGTACTGCCCTGGAGCAAGCGATGACCAGACCGCCCGGGAGGGAGCGAGCGACGAGCACGTACCGGCCGCCGCGGGACGCGTTCTGGTTCGCCCGTACCCGCAACTACACGATCTTCGTCCTGCGCGAGCTGACCAGCGTGCTGGTCGCGTGGACGATCGTCTTCCTGCTCCTGCTGGTCGGCGCCCTGCTGGGCGGCACCTTCCAGGACTTCACCGCCCTGGCCGCCCAGCCCTGGATGATCGCCGTCAACGTGGTGGCCCTGGTCGCGACCGTCTTCCACGCCGTCACGTTCCTCAACCTGGCCCCGAAGGCCACCGTGGTCCGGCTCGACGGCTGGCGGGTGCCCGCCTGGATGATCCAGGGCGGCAACCATTCGGCGTGGCTGGCCCTGTCCGTCCTGATCGCCTACTTCATCCTGAGGTCACCGTGAAGCGGACACTGGAGCCGTACCTGTGGCTGCTCTTCAGCGGCGGGGGAGTGGCCGCCGCGCTGCTGCTGCCGGTGCTGGTCCTGCTGTTCGGCGTGCTCATGCCGCTCGGTGTGATCGACTGGCCGACCGTCGCGCATCTGCGCGCGCTCCTGGGCAACGTCCTCGTACGGCTCGCGCTGCTCGTGGTCATCGTGCTCTGCCTGTTCCACGCCGCGCACCGGATCCGGTTCACCAGCGAGGAGCTGTTCGGCATCGCCCGGTACGACTCGCTGATCGCGGTGCTCTGCTACGGCGGGGCGATCGTGGGTGGTGTGACTGGGGCGCTGCTTTTGTTCTAGTTTCATCACATTTCAACTGGGCTCTTTACGTTTGCTTTACCCACCCTCTAAATTCCGGCATTGCACACCCTGTGGCCATGCGCCCGGCGATCCCGGGCAGAGAGGGTTACTCAGTGCCCAGCACAAAGCGTCTGTTAGCCGCATTACCCGCGGTCGCCCTCCTCGGCGCCGCGTTGACGGTCCCCGCCGCCCCCGCCTCTGCCGCCAGGTACGAGCCGGGCGCGTCCGACTTCTACATCAACTATGCGCCGCCCCGCGTCGAAGAGACGCCCGACGAGCCTCTCCTGCCCAACCAGAAGGGCCGCTCGCTCAGCCCGGCGCAGAAGGTCGACAGGAAGTTCACCAGCGGTAACCCGGCCGCCGCCCGTGTGCTCGCGGCCCGCGAGAACGAGGCGATCAAGACCGGTCGCAACCCCGCCGACTTCATCTTCAAGAAGTCCAAGCAGACCCGCGTCGCCAAGCTGCTGACCGTCCTGGTCGAGTTCAACGACCAGGCCAACGACGACTTCTCCGGCTACAACCGCCTGCGCACGGTCGACAGCGCGCCTGACGACTGCGTGGTCGAGCCGGCGGGCACGGTCAAGAACGGCCCGCTGCACAACAACATCCCCGACCCCGCGACGTTGCCGCACAAGGACAACAACAGCTTCTGGGTCAAGGACTTCAGCACCTCGCACTTCAACACGATGCTCTACACCGACAAGGGCATCACCCAGCGCGTACGTCCCGACTTGAAGGACCCGCGCGACGGCCGTCCCGGCATCGACATCTCCGGCTTCACCATGAAGAAGATGTACGAGGAGATGTCCAAGGGCGCCTACTCGGTCACCGGTTCCGCGGTCGGCTGGATCAAGGCGCCGCACTCCGAGGCCTGGTACGGCGCGGCGGCCTGCGGTGGCGCTCCCCAGGACATGACCGGCAGCCCGGACAACCCGCTCGGCGCGGGCCAGCTCGCCATCGACACGGTGGACGCCCTGGCCAAGAGCCAGCCCAACTTCCCGTGGGCCGACTACGACGTCGAGGACGTCTCCGACGTCGACGGTGACGGCAACTTCAGCGAGCCCGACGGCGTCATCGACCACCTGGTCATGGTGCACGCGGGCAAGGACAAGTCGTCCGACGGCGGCGCCGAGGGCACGTACGCGATCTGGGCGCACTCCAGCGCGGTGGCCGGCGGCTACAAGATCCCCGGCAGCGACAAGAAGATCTCCAACTACATCGTGCAGCCGGAGGACTCCGGTGTCGGCGTCTTCGCCCACGAGTACGGCCACGACCTCGGTCTGCCCGACCTGTACGACACCTCGGGCCAGGCCAGCTCCGCCGTCGACTTCTGGGACCTGATGTCGAGCGGCTCGCACTCCGGGCCGATCTTCCAGTCCATGCCGACCCACATGGGTCTGTGGGACAAGTGGGTGCTCGGCTGGGCGAACCCGAAGACGTTCAACCCGGGCGACGCCGCCAAGCTGGTCACCGTCGGACAGTCGTCGCGGACGCCCAAGCTCACCCAGGACGGCGTCCGGGTGAACCTGGCCTCCACGCCGTTGAAGATGGTCGACCCGCACAGCGGCGCCAACGCCTGGTGGTCCGGGCTGGACCAGGAATGGGCGGACGTCAAGCTGACCCGTGACGTGGCGGTGCCCGCCGGGACCGACCTGCGGTTCTGGATGTGGAACAACTACGAGATCGAGCAGGACTGGGACTTCGGCTTCGTCGAGGTCTCGACCGACGGCGGCGAGACCTGGGCCCAGCAGAAGGTCTACGACGAGGCGGGCAACGAGGTCAGCACGCCCGACGGCTACCCGGACCCGAACAAGAACCTCAAGACGTTCGGCAACAAGAAGTACGGGCTCACCGGCAACACCAACGGCTGGCGGCACGACTACGTCAACTTGAACGCGTTCGCCGGTAAGACGATCAAGCTGCGCCTCGCGTACAACACCGACGCGGCCTTCACCCCGCGCGGCTGGCACGCCGACGACTTCCAGCTCACCAACGGCGGCACCGCCGTGTGGAGCGACGACGTCGAAGGCGGCGAGAACGGCTGGAAGGCCATCGGCGGCACGCACACCAACACGAGCGGCCAGGGCTGGACGATCAACAACGGCTCGCGCGAGGTGTCCCGCTTCTACCTGGCCGAGTGGCGCAACTTCGACGGCTTCGACAAGGGCCTGCAGTACGCCTACGACACCAACTACTCCCGCGACGGGGCGTGGAAGGTGGAGAAGGTCAAGTACAACGCCCCCGGCCTGCTGGTGTGGTACCGCGACTCGACGTTCACCAACAACTCGCTGTCCAACAACCTCGATCTCCAGCCGAGCATCGGGTCGAAGGGCAGCCTGCTGGTCGTGGACTCGCACTTCGATCCGCTGCGCCGCACCGGCACCGCGGCGACCAAGGACCCGTCGCGGCACAAGAACCTCGAAGGTCGCACCCAGTCGTCCAACGCGGCGTTCTCCTTCGGGAAGACGTACCCGCTCAAGGAGTGCCTGGAGGCGGCGGACGAGCCGTTCAGCGAGTACTGCACGGACATCCCGGCGCTGAAGGGCGTGCCGAACTTCACCGACGCCAAGACCTGGTACCCAGGTCTGGAACTGCAGAACGGCAGCCTGTTCTACCGCGACTTCGACGCGTCGGTGGTCGTCCCGTCCAAGGGCGACCAGCCGTACAGCACCCGCGTCGTGAACGTCGACGGAACCCCGGCCACCGAGCTGTACGGCACGGACCTGGGAGGCGGCCACGTGGCTGGCACCGGCAACCCGGGCGACGAGGGCAAGGCGCTCGGCGTCCAGTTCAAGCTGGTCTCGCCGCTGCCTGGCAATCTGGGCGCCATCGTCCAGGTGATCCCGCCGAAGAAGTAAGCAGAAGAACTGATACCGAGGGGTCGCCGGGACTATCCGGCGGCCCCTTCGGCTGGCCCCAGGGGGCGCTCCGCGCACCTACCATGGATGACCATGAGCGAATTGCGTACCAAGACCGAGCACACCGAGGCGATCCGTCAGGACCGCCGGGTGGCGGTGGTGGTCAACACTCGCTCGCGCCGGGGCCGCCGGCACTACTTCGAGGTGATCGACCAGATCCACGCCCTCGGCTTCGAGCCGCAGGCCGAGCTGTCGGTCTCCAACCCCAAGCGGCTGCGCGCCCTGCTCGACCAGGCACTCGAGACCCGGCCCGACCTGCTGATCGTCGGTGGCGGCGACGGCACACTGTCCTCGGCGGTCCGCCACGTGGCCCACCGCGACGTGGCGCTCGGCGTGCTGCCGCTGGGCACCACCAACAACTTCGCCCGCAGCCTGGGCCTGCCGCTCGACCTGGCCGGGGCGGTCGGGGTGTTCGCCACCGGCAAGGTGGCCGACATCGACCTCGGCATGGCGGGTGACCGGCCGTTCGCCAACCTGGCCAGCTTCGGCGTGTCCGTCGAGGTGGCGGGCACGGTCAAGCCGTGGCTCAAGCGCATCCTCGGCCGTCCCGCCTACCCGCTGACCGCGCTGCGGGTCCTGCCCGGCCACCGGCCGTTCCGCGCGTACATCACGGTCGACGGCACGCGCCACGAGCTGTTCACCCACCAGCTCAACATCGCCAACGGCCGCTTCCACGGCGGCTGGCAGCTGGCCAAGGACGTCAGCATCGACAACGGCATGCTGGTCGCCTACCAGCTCGGCTCGGGCAAGAAGCTGCGGCTGCTCGGCGAGACGCTGGTGCGCGCCACGACCGGCCGCTGGCGCAGCCTGGCCGGCGGGCCGTTCGTGATGGGCAGGGAGATGCTGCTGGAGACCGACCCGCCGATGGCGGCCGACGTCGACGGCGAAGTGCGCCTGCGCACCCCGATCCGGCTCCGCGTGGTGCCCAACGGGGTGCGCGTCATGGTGCCCGCCGACTTCGACGACCGTTAAGGCTTGGCGACTAGCCGCTCAGGCGTCGGCGCAGAAGACAGAACTCATTGCCTTCGGGGTCGGTCAGGACGTACCAGGACTCCTCGCCCGTCTGCCCGACGTCGGCGGGCTTGGCGCCGGCGGCCAGCAGGCGTTCGAGCTCGGCGTCCTGGTCGCGGTCGGTGGGGCTCACATCGATGTGCAGCGGCAGTTTTCCGGTACGCGGATGGTCGTCCGGGCTGAGGACGAGCGTCGGCTGGAGGCCGCCGAAGCCTTCGGCCTCAGGACCGATCTCGATGCTGCCGTCCTCGTCCCGCTCGAGAATGACGTAGTCAAGCACCTCGCACCAGAACGCGGCCAGGCGCTCGGGGTCTCGACAATCGATCACCAATTCACTGATACGGCATGCCATCCGGTGGCGATACCCCCGGTCGGCTCTCATCATGCGGGGGTTCGCCGAGGCGGCGGTACGCCGCGGCCAGCGGGTCCGCCAGATCGCGCGGCGGCGGGAAGACACGTGGCAGGAGATCGGCCGCGCCCACCGCGGTGGGACGGCGTTCGGGCCGGTGGGCGGTGGCGCCCGGGGCGTAGAAGTCGGCCAGCCGATCGGCGAACGGCACGTCCCGCACCGCGATCGGCTCCGGCTCCGGATCGGCCAGCGACCCCAGCAACCGCTCCCGGCTGCGCCCGCGCCAGGCCAGCACCAGGAACGGATCGTCGTCGAACGACTCCGCCAGCAGGTACAGCACCGCCGACAGATGCTTGCACGGCAGACCCCAGTCAGGGCACGAGCACTCCATGTCCAGGTCCCGGGGGAACAGGTCGATGCCCAGCGCGGCGAACAGCTCCTCGATCTCCGTCGGCATCTCACCGGCCAGCAGCTTCGCCCGGTAGACGGCCTGGGCCGCGATCGCCTCCTCGATGGCGGTCCAGCGCGCCTCGTCGTACGCCTCGATCTCGATCCTGATGTCGTACGGCCTGCGCCGCGAGCCCTGGACGGCCGCCGTGACCAGGCCGGGGGCGAGGTCTATCGACAGGACCTGGCCCGCGCGGGCGTATGCGCGGCCCCGGGACAGGCGGCCCTTGTCGCAGACGCGCTCCAGGATGTCGATGAAGCGCCGCGACCACCAGGTGGAGCCGATCGAACCCCGCTGAGTGCGCGCCCGCAGCCCGCCCTCGACCTTGATCGGCTTGGCGGCCTCGAACCATGCCATTTCAGCTCACCGCCTCGGCTGTCAGGCGGAAGACCTCACGCAACTCGCCGGTGGACAGGTCGGTCAGCCAGTCCTCGCCGGTGCCGACCACGCTCTCGGCCAGGGCCTTCTTGCGCTCGATCATCTCGTCCACGCGTTCCTCAAGGGTGCCCGCGCAGATGAGCTTGCGGACCTGTACGTTCTTACGCTGCCCGATGCGGAAGGCACGGTCGGTGGCCTGGTCCTCGACGGCGGGGTTCCACCAGCGGTCCACGTGGATCACGTGATTGGCCGCCGTCAGGTTGAGACCGACGCCCGCGGCCTTGAGCGACAGCAGGAACAGCATCGGCTCGTCATCATGCTGGAAACGCTCGACCAGGCGGTCGCGCGTCTTCTTGGGCAGGCCGCCGTGCAGCCAGAGCACCGGCCGGTCGAGCCGCTGCGCGAGGTAGGGCTGGAGCATCGTGCCGAACTCCGAGTATTGGGTGAACACCAGCGCCTTCTCCCCCTCGGCCACGATCTCCTCCGCGAGCTGCTCCAGCCGGGCCAGCTTGCCCGACCTGCCCGACAGGAGCGAGCCGTCCTTGAGCAGGTGGGCAGGGTGGTTGCAGACCTGCTTGAGCCTGGCCATGGCCGCCAGCACCAGGCCGCGGCGCTCGATGCCCTCGCTGTCGTCGATCCTGCCCAGCATGTCGTCGACGACGGCCTGGTAGAGGCTGGCCTGCTCGGGCGTGAGCGGGCACCACTCCTTGACCTCCATCTTCTCCGGCAGATCGGAGATGATCGACTTGTCGGTCTTGACGCGGCGCAGCACGAACGGGCCGGTCGCCCGTTTGAGCGCCCGCATGGCCTGCTCGTCCTGGCGCGCCTCGATCGGCTCCTGGAACCGGGTCCTGAACCGCGACCGCGGCCCGAGCAGCCCCGGATTGGCGAACTCCATGATCGACCAGAGCTCGGCGAGATGGTTCTCGACCGGTGTCCCGGTCAGGGCCAGCCGCGTGCCCGTGGGGATCGCCCGGACGGCCTGGGACTGCAGGGTGCCGCTGTTCTTGATCGCCTGGGCCTCGTCGCAGACCACCCGCCGCCACTCGACCTGTCGCAGCGTCTCCAGGTCCCGCTGGGCGGTGCCGTACGTGGTGATCACCAGGTCGGCGTCGCCGATCGCCTGGGCGTCCCGGCCGCTGCCGTGGTGCACATAGACCCGCAGCCCCGGCGCGAACCTGGCCGCCTCCCGCTCCCAGTTGCCCACCAGCGACATCGGGCACACCAGCAGCGTCGGCGTGTCGGCCCGCTCGTGGACGAGCAGCGCCAGCGTGGTGACCGTCTTGCCCAGCCCCATGTCGTCGGCCAGCACCCCGCCCAGCCCCAGCTCCGACAGGAAGCTCAGCCAGGCCAGCCCGCGCTCCTGATAGGGGCGCAGCGTCGCGTCCAGGCCGCTGGGCGTGGCCATCGGCAGGAGCCGCCGCTCGGCCTGGCCGGACAGCAGATCGCCGAGCACGCCGTCGGCGTCGACCTCCAGCAGCGGCAGCTCGTCGTCGCCCTGGACCACATGACGCAGCAGGTCGGCGGCGGTCAGCTCGCCGGTGCGCTCGCCCCCGACGGCTTTCAGCGCGGCCTTGAGCTGACGGTCGTCGAGCTCCACCCACTGCCCGCGGACGCGTACCAGCGGCACCTTCAGCCTGGCCAGCTCGGCCAGCTCCGCCTCACTGATCGTCTCGTCGCCGACCGCGAGGTCGATCCGGAAGTTCACCAGCTCGCGCAGCCCGAACCCCTGGGCGGTGGCCGCGCTCTGCTTCTTGGTGCGGGTGGTCAGCTTCAGCCCCAGCCTCGTACGGCCGGCCCAGCGCGGCAGCTGCACCCCGAACCCGGCGGCCTGCAGCAGCGGCGCCGCCTGCCGCAGGAACCCGAACGCGCCCGCCGTGTCCAGCTCCAGCCCGGTCGGCTCGGCGACCCGCAGAGCCCGGTCGAGGTCGGGGTACAGGCGTACGGCACGGCCCAGCCCGGCCAGCAGTTCGCGCTCCGGACTTCTGGGCAGTCCGGGCACCGGCTCGCCGCTCCACACCCGTTCGGCGCGTACGTAGAGGCTGGGATCGTCGGCGGCCTGCAATGCGATCTCCACCCGCCAGCCACGGCCATCGTCAGTGGTGGTGCCGGTGGTGCCGCGAGTGTGGTCGGCGGGGGCGGTGTCATCCAGGCGGTCGAGGTCGTCGGTAGAAGCGGGGGCGGCGCTATCCAGGCGGTCGAGGCTGAGGTCGAGGTCGTCGGCAGAGGGCGTGTGGTCGAGGTCGCCGGTGGGTTCGAGCAGGCGGAAGCACACCCTGGCGGCCCCGTCTGCGGCGGCCACGGAAGCCCGCCACTCCTCCAGCTCACGGCGCAGCTCCGGGCTGTCCGGGCAGCTGTCGTCGGCCCCGGTCAGCGCCGCCAGCCACCGCTCCTGATCCGTACGGGGGCCGGTCACGAGCGGCTCGGTGAGCGCCGCCCTGACGAGCGCGTCGGCGAACGCGTCCAGCGCCGCGCCGAGCACCTCCACGGAGGGGCGCTCGACCTCGGAGGTACGGCTGGCGGGCGGCATGGCGAGGGCGAGGTCCCGGAAGTAGGCGGCGTCGGCCCCGCTCAGCACCGCCCGCCACACGGCCCGCCCCCCGGCCTCTTCCGAGTGGGCATGGGGGATGAGCTGGGGAATGACCCGCCCCCGCCGTACGAGGTCGCGCGCGAACTCCGCCACCACGCTCCAGTGGCGTACGGTGGCGGCGCCGGGGTGTTCGGCAAGCACCCGCAGCGCGTCATCGGTGGCCGGGACGACGGCGGGCACCTCCCACAGATGCAGGCGCGGCCGGACGATCTCCGACAGGCGCCCGGCTTCGGGCGAGGCCAGCGGCTCCTTGGCGGAACCGGGCAACAGCAACCGCAGACCGCGCACGGAGCCGCCCAGCGGGACCGGAGGCAGCCGATCGGTTGGCCGCCGTTCCGTGAGGACCCCCTGCGAACCCTCGGCGGAGGAGACGTGCTCACGGAGCGTGACGGCCGGGGCAGACGCGAGCCCGAGCAGATCGCCGAGCGCGACGGCGGTCGCGGCGAACGGGTGCGGCCGCACGACGCCTCCAGCGGTCGTCCCGGTGTCCGGCCGAGCGGCTCCAGCGGTCGTTCCGGTGGTCTGGCGGGCGGCTTCCGCGCTGATGTCGGTGGCTGGGTGGGTGGTGGCTCCGCCGGTCGTCCCGGCGGTGGGCGCGTCGGCAGATTGTGAGGTGCCGTCGGTGTCCTCTGCCCAGAAGGCGAGGGCGTCTCCTGCCCAGATCCCGTGTACGACCAGCATCTCGGCAGCGTATCTCGCCTAGCGGAAGATGGGCCCGGTCTCGAGCGTGACCCCGAACGGCTCGGGCAGTGGCAGCGGCTGCCCCGCCTCGACGACGATCGAGGTGTCGTACGCGCCGTCGGACAGCCCGTGGAGCAGCCTGACTGACGGAGGGGTGGAGAAGTCGTCGAGGATCAATATCATCGGGACCCCCGCTCGCGCGTAGGCGACCGGCTTGGCTTCAAGATCGTCGTCGCGGCTGTCGGACGACACCACTTCGACGGCCATCAGCGTGCCGTATCCGTAGGCCTGGTTGCCGTCGAACTCCGGGCTCCCCGGCGGGGCGATCAGGAGGTCGGGCAGCCGTTTGTCGCCGCGCCCCGGCGGGATGTGCACCGCCCAGGACTGGTAGAACTCCCAGCCGTTCTTCCGCTTGACGTCGCAGAGCTGGTCCGCCAGCCGGTCGACCAGGACACAGTGGCGCCTCTTGGCCCTGGAGCTCACATAGACCCGCCCATCCACGATCTCCGGCCTCAGTCCTTGCCCGACGAGTCTCTCCCACACCTGTTCGCGGCGGAGCTCCTCGTCCGTGGGGCCCAGGGCGCCCCATCCAGGGCCCCACGTGGGTGCGGCGATCGGCGGGCGTTCTGGACCCGGGGCGGGGTCGTGCCCATGTGCCTTCCCGTACGTGCTGCCGGCAGGCATGGTTGTCCTTTCGCTCGCGTCATCAAGCTGTTCAGGCCCCGTACTTGCGCCCCCGGCTGGGTGCCTTGCTCAGCGGAAGATCAGGCCGGTGTCGAGCTCGACCCCGAACGGCTCCGGCAACTTCACCTGCTCGCCTTCATCCACCTTGGTCATGTTGCGATATTCGCCATCACGCGGGTCCGACAGCAGGGTGACCGATGGAGGTTCGGAGAATTCGTCGACGATCAGCATGATGGGTATGCCTGCCCGGGCGTATTCGGCGGGCTTGACTTGCAGATCGTCAGTCCGGCTGTCCTGGGAGGTGATCTCGACGGCCAGGAGCGCGCCGTGGCCGTACGCCTGGTTCTCGTCGAACTCCGGACTGCCCGGTGGTGCGACCAGCAGATCGGGAAGCCGCTTGTCGCCTCGATGGGGCGGGATGTGAACAGCCCAGGTCTGGTAGAACTTCCAGCCGTTCTCCCGCTTGACGTCGCTGAGCTGGTCGATCAATTGGTCGACCAGATCTGCATGGCGCCTCTTCGTCCAGGGGCTCACTATTATCCTTCCACAGACGATCTCGGCTCTCCAGTCCTGTTGGATAAGGGTTTGCCAGAGTTGTTCGCGCTTGAGTTCGGTCTCGGTCGGTCCGGAATGCCCCCAGCCCGGACCCCAATCCGGCGAAGGTCGGGAGTCGCAGCCGGGCTCAGGCGCGGGTGCGCGCCTGCGTGTCTTTCTGCGCGTGGTGCCGGTGGCCATGGCGGTCATCCTCTCGCTCGCGTCATCGGAAATACTACACTGCGTGACCATTGATTTACTCTATGAAAGGTCTTCATGATGGGGTTCTCAGCAGGCGAGAAACGGTGGCGCGAGCGGCTGGGCAGCCTGCGTGACGTGGTCAGGCAGGAGCTGGTGAGCCGCCAGTTGGCGGCCCATCTCCCGCCCCTTCCGGTGAGGGTGCTGGACGTGGGCTGCGGGCAGGGCACCCAGGCGCTCAGGATCGCCGCCCAGGGGCATCGGGTGACCGCGCTCGACGCGTCCAGTGATCTGCTCGGGCTGTTGAAGGAGCGGGTCGAGCCGGGGATGGCCATCGAGGTGGTGCACGCGCCCGCCGAGCGCATGGGGGAGCTGTTCGGGCCCGGGAGCTTCGACGTGGTCCTCTGTCATGGCGTGCTCATGTACTTCGACGACCCCGACCCGCTCCTGACCGCCATGGCGGCGGTGCTTGCGCCCGGTGGAGTGCTGTCGCTGCTCGTGCGCAACGGCGACGCGCTGGCCATGCGGCCCGGGATGACGGGGGACTGGGCGGCGGCCAGGGAGGCGTTCGACGCGGACGCGTACACCAACCGCCTGGGCGTCCGGGCGCGGGCCGACCGGCTCGACGACCTGACGCGGCGCCTGGCCGTACGAGGGCTGGGCGTCCGGCAGTGGTACGGCGTGCGGGTGCTCACGGACCTGGCGGCCGACGACGCGCCTCTCCCCGACGACCTGGACCTGCTGCTGGAGTGCGAGGAGCGGGCCGGGTCGAGCGACCCCTACCGGCGGGTCGCCCCTTTGATCCACGTCATCGCGCAGCCCGGCATCATCGTGCGGCCCGGCGATTCCGGCGACGCCCGACGGTGAAGATTCCCGTGACGCCCGCAGTTGAAGTTGTACAGTGAAAATATGAATCCTCCCGGATCGTGGTGCGAACGGCCCAAGCCGTCGGCTCCTTCGTGTGAGCTGCCCTCCCCGTGGAGCAAGCCCAAGCAGCCCGACAACTGGTGCGACGTTCCCAAGTCCCCGGTTCTGTCCGTCGTCGGCTTCCTGCTGCGAGCCGCCAAGCGGTGATAGAAAGCCACTTCGCTGGGTAGTCGCCTCCTCGGCAGAGGAGGCGATGTGAACGACACCCACAAGCTGGTCAACGATCTCTCCGAGCAGGTCTCCCGGCTCGTCAGGGACGAATTGCGGCTGGCGCGGCTGGAGCTCACGCGGAAGGGCAAGCGGGCGGGATTCGGCGCGGGTCTGTTCGGGGCCGCGGGAATGACCGCGTTCTTCGGCGGCGCCGCTCTGGTGACCGCCGTCATTCTGCTGCTCGCTCTGGTGATGCCCGGGTGGGCGGCTGCCGCTGTTGTGGCGGGTGTCTTGTTCGTCGTCGCCGCCGTGCTGGGTCTCATTGGCAAGAACCAGGTGAAGCAGGCCGCGCCGCTGGTGCCGGCAGAGACGATCGCCAGTGTCAAGGCCGATATCGACGTGGTCAAGGAGAGGGCTCGGCGATGAGTGAGACGGACCCCGAATTCGGCGAGCAGGGGTATGACGGTTCTGGATATGACGGTTCTGGATATAGCGAGCAGCACGCTGGGGACGTGGGCGCCCGTCGGACGACGGTCGGTATGCCGACGGACCACGAGTCCGTCAACGTACCGCCGACCAGGCCGGGCGCGGTGGAGAACGCGATGAAGGCGGAGGCCGCCCGCCGGGAGCACGAGACCTTCATCCCCGAACCGCCCGTGGTGGACGAGCGCACCGAGGCGGCCGGGGCCCGGGAAGGCGAGACGGAGTCGCTGAGGGCGGAGCACGCTAACGACGAGGATGAGGAAGAGGACGACGTGCACAAAAACATCAAGGACACCCGTCAGGAACTTGGCGACACCGTGGCTGCCCTGGCCGACAAGGCGGACGTGAAGGGCCGGGCGAACGACGCGGCGGAGGCGGCGAAGGGCAAGGCCACCGAGGTGGCCGGGGTCGCCAAGGACAAGGCCGTCGAAGTGGCCGAGGTCGCCAAGGACAAGGCGGCCGCCGTGGCCGAACTGGCGAAGGACAAGGCCGTCGTAGTGGCGGACGTCGCCAAGGACAAGGCCGCCGAGGTGGCCGACAAGGTACGAGACGTCACCCCCGACCAGGTCAAGGACGCGGCCGACAAGGTCACCACGGAGGCCAGGAAGCGCCCCGTCCTGGTCATCGCCGCCGCCGGCGCCCTTGTGGCGCTGGTCCTGCGCCGGATCATGAGGCGCAACAGGAGCAAGTGAGCCCCGATCCCGATAGCCTGCCTGAGTGATTCGTCGAACGGCCGCCACCGCCCTGCTGGCCCTCCTCATGCTGGGGGCCGGCACGGGCTGCGGCGCGGGGTCGGCCGTCAGCGACTACGGCAAGGTGATCAAGGGCGCCAAGGGCTCGACCGTCACGGTGGAGGTCGGCGCGGGCCAGCGGTTCTCGCTGGCCGTGGCCGACAACGTGTCCACCGGTGACCAGTGGCGTCTCGTGGCGGTGCCCGACGCCAAGGTGGCCTCGTTCATCAGCAAGGAACACGAGAGCGCCGGCGGCGGGCCGGGCTCGGGCGGCACCAGCTACTTCGTCTTCAACGGCAAGCACCCGGGCAACACCGAGATCAGGCTGTACGACTGCTGGCGCTGCCCCAACGCCAGCGCCGGCCCGGTCGACGAGCAGAGCAAGGCACAGTCGGGCGAGGCGATCTTCGCGGTCGTCGTCAAATAGAGCACCCGTGGGGGAGACCTGTGGATTTCATGCGCGTGCGTGCCTCGGTCGACGGCGCGGAGACGATCTCGTGGTGGACCGGAGACGTCTACGGCTGGCAGCAGGACGACGGCCCGCATCACCTGTTCGGCTTCGAGGGCGTCAACGTGGCCAGGGCGGTCGAGACCGACGGCGGCTGGCAGATGCTGACCAGGGAGGCCGCGGCCTACCTCGACCCGAAGTCCCGCGAGATCCTCGACACCTGGGACAACCCGTTCACCGGGGCGTCCGTCGAGGTCCGGCACGTCTTCAACGACCCGGTCAACCAGCGCTTCGGCGCCTACCCCGTGCCCACCACCAGGCTCGGTGACCAGGTCGTCTTCAACGCCGACATCCGGCTGGCCTACCCGTCGCCGCTCAAGGTCGCCGACTATCCCGACAACTCCGCCAGTGACACCTACCGGGCGCTGGAGCTGTTCCAGTTCTTCGCCTCGGCCAAGGATCTCGACTCCGGCGAGCCGAGTGTGCCGTGCGTGTTCTCGTGGTGCCGGGTCTCGCCGTGGCTGCCGTGGATGGCCATGGGGCAGCGCCAGGGCGGGCTGGTCTACCACTGCCGCGGGCACAAGACGACCGAGGTTCCTGACCGGCTCCGCGCGCACGTGGGCGAGCACTTCCTGCACGCGCCCGAGGAGTGGTCGGCGCCCAACGTGACCAGCTGGACGGCCTTCGCGGACAAGGCCGCCCGGTAGGGTCGGCCGGTGAGCAACGACCTGTTCTGCGAGATCGTCGCGGGCGAGCGGACCGCCCACATCGTCCACTCCGACGCGGTGGTCGTCGCCTTCCTCGACGTTCGCCCGGTCTTCAAGGGCCACGTCCTGGTCGTACCGAGGCTCCATGTCGAGACCTTCGGCGACCTCGGCGACGTCGGCCCCTTCTTCGAGCGGGTCCAGCTGCTGACCCGCGCGGTCGAGGAGGGGCTGGAGGCGGCCGGTACGTTCGTCGCGATGAACAACCGCATCAGCCAGAGCGTGGCGCACCTGCACGTCCACGTGGTGCCGCGCAACCCGAAGGACGGGTTGCGCGGTTTCTTCTGGCCCCGCACCAAGTACGCCTCGGAGGAGGAGGCGCGGTCCTACGCCGAGCTGATCGCTAAAGCGCTTCCTGCGCAGTGACGACCCGCTCGGCCTTCGGCGGCCGGGTGACGAGCGGCAGCACGAGGGCCACCAGCGCGATGATCCCGATCACGGTGAACGCCGTGGTGTAGTTGTCGCCCGAGATGAGCGCGGCGGCGAGCAGCGGCCCGACGATCCCGCCGACGCTCCAGGCCACGATCATCAGCCCGTAGATGCCGCCCGCGTTGCGCAGGCCGAAGAAGTCACCCGCGGTTGCGGGCATGGTGCCGAACCCGCCGCCGTAACAGAGGTAGACCACCGCCGACAGCACCGCGAACACCGCCACCTGCGAGGCGTGGCCGAGCAGCAGGAAGCAGATCCCCTGCAGGCCGAGCATCCCGGCGAAGGCGAACATCCGCCCGGTCCGCTCCGAGATCCAGCCCCAGAAGATCCGCCCGGCGCCGTTGAACAGCCCCATGACACCGGTCAGCGTGGCCGCGGCGGCCGCGGTGTAGCCGGCGATGGACGTGGCGGCCGAGCTGATCACCGAGATGAGCGCGATGCCCGCCGTCACGTTGAGGCAGAGGATGGCGGCCAGCAGATACCACTGCGGCGTACGCAGCGCCTCGCCCTGCGTGTACTCGCGTCCGCTGGCGGCGATCCGCCCCGTCGCGGCCACCTGGTAGTCGGCCGGCGGGTTGCGGAAGAAGAACGCGCCCACCAGCGTCATCACCAGATACGCCACGCCCAGCGTGAGGAACGCCTTGGTCGGCACCGCCGGGTTGGCCTCGACCAGCCGTTGCGCGACGGGCGAGGTCACCACGGCGCCGAAGCCGAAGCCGCCCACCGCGATCCCGGTGATCAGCCCGCGCTTGTCCGGGAACCACTTCTGCAGCATGGCGATAGGCACGATGTAACCGAGCCCGAGGCCGAAGCCCGCGATGACGCCGTAGCCGAGGATGAGCAGCCATAACCGCGAGTGGTCGGCGGCGAAGCCGGCCAGCAGGATGCCGAGCGAGTAGAGCACGCCGCCCGACAGGGCGACCGGTCGCGGGCCGCGTACGTCCTGGATCCGGCCGCCGATGAAGGTGCCCAGGAAGATCATGCCGATCGTCACCGAGAACGGCAGCGCGGCCTCCGCCTTGGTGAGGTCGAAGTCGCTCGCCTTGGCCTGGAGCGCCTTGGAGAACACGCTCCAGGAATAGACGGCGCCCAGCGCGAGCTGGAAGAGTACCGCGGCCGCCGCGAGTAACCAGCGATTCATCCGACCCTCACCACCGCGTTGTAGTCGGGGATGCCCGCCTGTGGCGAGCGTTTGTTCCGGTCGATGAGCACTTCGCCCTCCGGCCAGTGGACCTGCAGGTTGCCCGGCGTGACGGGGGCGCGCACGACCCGCCCGGTCAGCTCGCCGGTGTCGCTCTTCAGCCGTACCGGGTCGCCGTCCTTCAGGCCGAGCCGGTCGGCGTCGATCGGGTTCATCAGCACGGCCTCGCGGGTGGCTCCGGTCAGGGCGTCGCGCTTCTCGTACACCATCGAGTTGAACTGCTTGCCCCGGCGGGTGGTGACCACGAACGTGCCGTCGGGGCGATTCAGCGGTGGCACCTCGACCACCGAGAAGCGCGCCCGGCCGTCGGGGGTGGGGAACTTCCAGCCCGCGCAGAGCAGCGGGCCGCCGTACTGGAGGTGGTCGCCCTTGGCCTTGAGGCTCTCGATGCCCGCGTAGGTGGGGACGGATCGGGCGATGTCCTCGCGGATCTGCGGCGTGCCGGTATAGCGCACGTGTTCCGAAATTTCGGGACGTGTTCGGGCGGCCAGTTCGGTGGTGATCTTCCACTCCGGCCAGGCCTCGGGGACGCGCGGGCCGGGGATCTCGGGGGAGAAGATGATCCGCCGCTCCGTGGAGGTGGCCGTCACCCCGCCGATCATCTCGTAGCGGGTCTGGGCGGGCAGCAGGAGCACCGCGGAGCCGGGCTCCACCAGCATCTGGCTCGACAGGCAGATGTCGATGTGCACCCGCAGCGGGATCCGGGCCAGCGCCCGGCGGCAGGCGGCCGGGTCGGGCAGGACCTCCAGGAAGTTGCCGCCGCTGGAGATCAGCACGTCCAGGTCGGCCTCCAGCATCTCGGGGGCGGTGTGGCCGGGCGAGGAGGGCACCTCGAAGCCCCACAGGTCCGCGAACGTGGCGGCGTTCTCCGGGGTGACGGCCAGGCCGCCCGGCAGTGCCGTGCTGTAGGCGCCCATCTCGGCGCCGCCCTGCACGCCGCTGTGGCCGCGGATGGGCATCAGCCCGGACTTCTCCCGGCCCACAAAGCCCTTGGTGAGCCCCAGGTTGATGATCGACCGGACGTTGTCCTCGCCGAACTCGTGCTGAGTGACGCCCATCGACCACACCAGCACGGCCGTCTTCGCCTCGTGGAGCATCCTGGCCAGCTCGCGCATGTCGTCCTCCGAGGCCCCGGAGAGCGCGCTCAGCTCCTTGTACGAGCGCTTGCTCAGGGACTCGGCCAGCTCCGCGTAGCCCGCGGTGTGCGAGTCGACGAACTCGTGGTCCACCCAGTTGTTGTCGATCATCATTTTGAGCACGCCGCTGAGGAACGCGACGTCGCCGCCCACGTTCACCAGGAAGAACCGGTCGGTGATCCTGGTGCCGAAGACCGCGCTCTCGATGTTCGACGGCACCCAGTACTTGTCCATGCCGGGCTCGCGGTAGGTGTTGACCACCGCGACCTTCGTGCCCGCCTTCTTGGCGTGGTAGAGGTACTTCATCGCGACCGGCTGGTTGTTGGCCACGTTCGAGCCGATGAAGACGATCAGGTCGCTGCCGATCCAGTCCGTGTAGGAGCAGGTGGTGGCGGCCACGCCGAGCGACCCCTTCAGCGCCACGGTCGAGGGCGAGTGGCAGATCCTGGCCGCGTTGTCGATCGAGTTGCCGCCCAGCGCGCGTACGGCCTTCTGCGCGGCGAAGTAGTTCTCGTTGGGTTCGCCGCGGCTGGTCATGTAGAGGCCGAACTTGTCCGGCCCGGCCTGCCGGAGCCGGTCGGCGGCCAGGTTCAGCGCCTCGTCCCAGCCGATCCGCCGGAACCCGGCGTCGCCGCTCTCCCGCAGCATCGGGTACGGCAGCCGGCCCAGGTCGCGTAACTCCGCGCTGCTCTTGCCGGCCAGCTTCGACACGTCCGCCAGCAGGCCGCCGTCCAGCGGTGGCATCGTGTTCAGCCGCAGCAGCCGCAGGCGGATGTTGCACAGATGGACCTCGTCCATCGTCCAGTCGCGCATGCCGGTGGTGCCGAGCGCGCAGCCGTCACAGGCGCCGTCACGCAGGATCCGCCAGGCATACCGCCGTTGACCGCGGTTCTCGCGGACGGCCTTCCAGATCTCGAGGTAGTTGTTGGGCTTCTGCTCGCCGAGCCCGAACGGTTTCAGGCCGGCCCAGTTCTTCGGATCGAGGCCCATGACAGGAACTCCTTGCTCTTTGTCGGAACGTAGATCGGGAGTGCCAAAGCGTCAAGGCGGGCACTAGGCTCCGGCGGCGTGGAATACCTGGTCGGAGTCGCCGTGGTGACCGTGCTCGTGGGCGTGCCCGCGATCGTGCTCTGGAGGGTCCTGCGCGGGCGGCGCGAGCTGGGCACCAGCCCGGCCGAGCGGGCCACGTTCGAGACCCTGCACACCGCGTCCCTGGCCGGGCCGCCGCTGCGCGCCGGGCTGACCGAAGAGGCCGTCCAGAAGGCGTCGCGGCACCTGCGTACGCTGCTCGGCTCGTCGGCGCTGGCGATCACCGACGGGAAGCGGCTGCTCGTCTACGACGGCGCGGGGGAGCACCACGCGGGTCAGGCGTTCGAGCACGCGGGCGCGACGCTGAAGGACGGCCGCACCCAGGTGCTCTCCATCGAGTGCGAGCTGCTCGAATGCCCGATCCGGCACGCCGTGGTCGTACCGCTCACCACCGACGACCGGGTCGTCGGCGCGCTGGCGGCCTATGGCCCGCACGCCTCGGCGGGGCTGGTCAGGGCCGCCCAGGAGGTGGCCGGTTGGGTGGACTCGCAGCTGGAGCTGGCCGAGCTGGACCGCTCCCGCACCCTGCTGATGGAGGCCGAGGTACGGGCGCTGCGGGCGCAGATCTCGCCGCACTTCATCTACAACTCGCTTACCACGATCGCGTCGTTCGTCCGCACCGACCCGGAACGCGCCCGCGAGCTGCTGCTGGAGTTCGCCGACTTCACCCGCTACTCCTTCCGCCGGCACGGCGAGTTCACCACGCTGGCCGAGGAGCTGCGCTCGATCGACCGCTACCTGATCCTGGAACGCGCCCGTTTCGGCGACCAGCTCCAGGTGACCCTCCGCATCGCCCCCGAGGTGCTGCCCGTCGCGGTGCCCTTCCTGTGCCTGCAGCCGCTGGTGGAGAACGCCGTCCGCCACGGCCTGGAGAGCAAGAACGGCGTCGGCCGCATCACGATCGTCGCCGAGGACGCCGGAGCCGAGTGCCGCCTCAGCGTCGAGGACGACGGCCTCGGCATGGAGCCCGACAAGCTGCGCCGCATCCTCGCAGGTGAGATAGCCCCCGCGGGCGGCGTGGGGCTGGCCAACGTGGACGAGCGGCTGCGCCAGGTGTACGGGGACGAGTACGGGCTGGTCGTCGAGACGGGCCCCGGCGCGGGCACGAAGGTCAACATCAGGTTGCCGAAGTATCACCCCGGCGTCTCGGCCCGTTGACCTCGATCTTTGTTGTCGGTTTTATCACTGTGTATGGCACAACTCCGGGTCCTCGCCGTCGACGACGAGCTACCCGCTCTGGAAGACCTTTCGTACTTACTGCGCGCCGACTCACGCATTGGGGAGGTGGCCACCGCGAGGGACGGCGCCGCGGCGCTGAAGCTGCTCGACCGTGCCATCGCCGACGGCCGGCCGATCGACGCCGTCTTCCTCGACATCAGGATGCGCGGGCTCGACGGCGTGGTGCTCGGGCGGCTGCTGTCGCAGTTCGCCAACCCGCCCCGGGTCGTGTTCGTCACCGCGTACGAGGAGCACGCGGTCGACGCCTTCGAGATCAAGGCCGAGGACTACCTGCTCAAACCGGTGCGCCCCGAACGGCTGGCCGAGGCGATCAGACGGGTGGCCGTCTCGGCCGACGTGCCGGTCGAGCTCGGCGAGTCCGACACCATCCCGGTTGAACTGGGCGGCGTGACCCGGTTCGTCTCCAGCGCCGACGTGGTGTACGTCGAGGCGCACGGCGACTACGCCCGCCTGCACACCGCCGCCGGCAGCCACCTGGTACGCATCCCGCTGGCCACGCTGGAGGACCGCTGGGCCTCGGCCGGGTTCGTCCGGGTGCACCGCAGCCACCTGGTCGCGGTCAAGCACATCGAGGAGCTGCACATCGACTCCGGCAAGTGCACGGTCCGGGTCGGCGACACCGAGATCCCGGTCAGCCGCCGCCACACCCGCGAACTGCGCGACATGCTCGTCCGCAGGGCCAAGAGAGGACGGCCGGAGTGAGCCCGGAGCCCCGCCCCGCCCGCCGGGCGCCGCTCGCCCGCCACGACACCGCGCGCCGGGTCACGGTGACGAGCCCCCGCACCGCCGCCGCGCGCCGCCCCCGCTACCCGGCCACCCGCGAGATCGACGAGCAGACGCACCTCGGCGAGGTGTACATGCGCTCGCTGCTGCGCACCCAGTTCCGGCTGGCGCTGTTCGTCTGCACGGTGCTGGCGTGCGTGGTGTGCGGTCTGCCGCTGCTGTTCCTGGCCATCCCGGAGCTGCGCGAGGCGGACCTGCTGGGCATCCCGCTGCCGTGGGCGGTGCTCGCCGGTCTCATCTACCCCGCCTTCGTCGTGGGCGCCTGGCTCTACGTACGGCAGGCCGAACGCAACGAGCGCCACTTCGCCGACCTGGTCGAACGCCCATGAGCCTCGCCGCGGTCGTCATCGTGGTGGTGGCGGCCGTGCTCATCGGGGCGTTCGGCATCCGGTTCTCCCGTACGACCTCCGACTTCTACGTCGCCTCCCGCTCGGTCAGCCCGCTGTGGAACGCCTCGGCGATCGGCGGCGAGTACCTGTCGGCGGCGTCGTTCCTCGGGGTGGCGGGGCTGATCCTGTCGTTCGGCGCCGACATGCTGTGGCTGCCCGTCGGCTGGACCGGTGGCTACCTAGTGCTGCTGGTGCTGGTCTCCGCGCCGTTGCGCCGCTCGGGCGCGTACACGCTGCCCGACTTCGCCGAGGCCAGGCTGGAGTCGATGACCGTGCGCCGCACGGCCAGCGTGCTCGTCGTGCTCATCGGCTGGCTCTACCTGATGCCGCAGTTCCAGAGCGCGGGCCTGGTGCTGCGGACCGTCACCGGGGCGCCGGTGTGGGTGGGCGGGCTGCTGGTGGCGGCCGTGGTCGCGGTCAACGTGCTGTCGGGCGGCATGCGGTCGATCACGTTCGTGCAGGCGTTCCAGTACTGGCTCAAGCTGACGGCGCTGGCCATACCGCTCGTGTTCCTGCTCATGGCGTGGCGCGCGGACGGGGCGCCCGCGGTGAGCGCCGCCGACGCGGCCACCTGGCAGGTGCCGCTGGCCGGCGGCAAGGAGTACGGCCTGTACTCGACGTACTCGCTGATCCTGGCCACCTTCCTCGGCACGATGGGCCTGCCGCACGTGCTCGTCCGCTTCTACACCAACCCCGACGGCCGGACCGCGCGCCGCACCACGCTCGTGGTCCTGTCGCTGCTCGGCGCGTTCTACCTGCTGCCCGCGCTGTACGGCTGGCTGGGCCGGTTGTACGTACCCGAACTGGTGGGGACCGACGCGGTCGTGCTGACCCTGCCGGAGCGGATGGTCGGCGGCACCCTGGGCGACCTGCTGACCGCGCTGGTCACGGCGGGGGCGTTCGCGGCGTTCCTGTCCACCTCGTCGGGGCTGACCGTGTCGGTGGCCGGGGTTATCGCCCAGGACCTGCTCAAGGGCAGCGTCCGCTCGTTCAGGGCCGCCACGCTCATGGCGGTCGCGGTGCCGCTGGCCCTGGCGCTGTGGGCGCGGGCCCTGCCGGTGGCCGACGTGGTGGGGCTGGCGTTCGCGGTGGCGGCCTCGTCGTTCTGCCCGCTGCTCGTGCTCGGCATCTGGTGGCGGCGCCTCAGCACCACGGGCGCGCTGGCCGGGCTGCTCGTGGGCGGCGGCCTGGCCAGCGCGGCGGTGCTGGCCACGATCACCGGCGGGCCGTACGACGGGCTCGCGGGCGCGCTGCTGGCCCAGCCGGCCGCCTGGACGGTGCCGATCGCCTTCGCGGTGATGGTGTCGGTGTCGTTCCTGACCCCGCACCGGGTCCCGGCGGGAGTGGCGCGCACCATGGTCCGGCTGCACACCCCGGAGGACCTCGACCTGGACCGCGGCGACTGGCGGCCCCGCTCGTCCTAAGAGGGCCGGTCCTGAGGGGGCTGCTCGCCGGAGCCGCGGGTGATCAGCTCGACCGGGACCTTGACCCGCCGCGGTTGGTCCGAGGGGTCCAGAAGCAGGTCCACCGCGCTTTGGCCCAGCCGTGTCACGTCGTAGCGCACCACCGTCACCCCCGGGTTGAACACCTCCGCCAGTGCGAAGTCGTCGAAGCCCACGAACGCGGGGCGTTCGGGACGCTCGCGCAGTGCCTGGAGGATGCCGATCGCGGCCCGGTTGTTGGTGGCGAAGAACGCGGTCGGCGGGTCGGCCAGTGACAGCAGGCGCGTCACCTCCTGTCCGGCCCGCCACGGGTCGAACACCTCCCGCACCACCAGCGACTCGTCCACCGCCACCCCGGCCTCGCGCAGCGCCGCGCGGTAGCCGGAGGCGCGGTCGTGGACCGAGCTCAGTCCGTCGTCGTCGGAGATCAGCCCGATGCGCCGGTGGCCGTGCTCCAGCAGGTGCTGCGTCGCCATCCGGCCGCCCCTGACGTCGTCCAGCAGCACCACGTCCGCCTGCTCCAGGCCGTGCGGCACCCGGTCCACGAACACCGTGGTCAGGCCGCCGTGCTCGCCGAGCCAGCCGTGGTCGGCGGCCGACGGAACGATGATCAGCGAGTCGACGCCCCGGGCGTACATGGACTCCACGAGCATCCGCTCCCGCTCCGGCCGTTCCTCGTAGGAGCCGAAGATGACCAGTGCCTCATGGTCGGCCGCCGCCGCTTCCACCGCCTTGGCCAGGCGGGAGTAGAACTCGTTGGAGATGTTCTCCATGACCAGGCCGAGCGTCAGCATGGTGGCGCGGCGGGCCAGCCGGCTGGCCGCCTCGTTGCGGCGGAAGCCGAGCGCGCTGATGGCCTCCTGGACCCGCTGCCGCAGCGGCGCGCTCACGTGCGGCTCCTGGTTGACCACCCGCGAGACGGTCTTCAGGCTCACCCCCGCGCGCCGGGCGACGTCGGCCATGGTCGGGTTGATGGCTCCCTTGTGGCCTGTCATATGGTGCCCCCATGGATGATGAATGGATCTGTGGACGGCTGGGCGAGGACGAGCCGTGGATGCTGGGCGCGGTCAACCCGCCCGTGTTCGAGAACTCGCTGTTCACCTTCGAGACGGCCGCCGAACTGGGTGAGGCGATCAGGAACGAGGACGAGCGCTACGTCTACTGGCGGGGCACCAACCCGACGGTCGACCTGGCGCAGCGCAAGCTTGCCGCGCTGGAGCGGGGGGAGCGGGCCAAGTGTTTCGCCTCGGGAATGGGCGCGATCGCCGCGACCATCTCCTCGCTGGTGAAGGCCGGTGACCATGTGCTGGTGCTGGGCGCGGTCTATGGGCCCACCACCCAGTTCCTGCGTTACCTGGAGAAGTTCGGCGTCACGCATACGCACGTCGATGACCTCGAAGGCTGTGACAGCGCTATCACGGCGAGCACCCGCCTACTCTACTTCGAGTCGCCCTCCTACATGGCCTACGCCGTCGTGGACATCGCGGAGGTGACCGCCTGGGCGCGGGAGCGGGGGCTGGTGACGGTGATGGACAACACCTGGTCCACGCCGCTGTTCCAGAAGCCGCTGACGCTCGGGGTGGACCTGGTCGTGCACTCGCTGTCGAAGTACATCGGCGGCCACAGCGACCTGGTCGGCGGCGTGGTGATCGGGCCGTCGCGGCTCATCAGGCCGCTGGCGCTGACCGAGTACCAGCTCTACGGGGCGGCCATGTCACCGCACGACGCGGCCAAGGTGATCAAGGGGCTGCGGACACTTCCGGTACGGATGGCGGCGCACCAGGAACGCGGGCTGGCGGTTGCCGGGTTCCTGGCGGATCATCCGGCGGTGCGGCGGGTCAACTATCCGGGGCTGCCCTCGCATCCCGGTCACGCGCAGGCGCTTCGCCAGATGTCCGGCTTCTCCAGCCTGTTCAGCTTGGAACTGGACACCGACTCTCGGCCGGTGGTCGCAGCATTCATCGATTTGTTGCGATATTTCAGGATCGGAGTGTCCTGGGGAGGCTTTGAGAGTCTGGTCAACGCGCCCGCGCTCTCGACCAAGGAGAGCGTACGAGCGACCATGGGCATCCCGATCGGGCTGGTCCGCCTGTCGGTCGGGCTGGAACCCGCCGATACATTGATCAAGGACCTCGGTCTAGCGCTGGAGGGTGCCAGTCCCCTAGCGTGATTGACAGCGCTGTCTTTCCTCTCTGGAGGCTCAGATGAGAACCCCCCTCCTCGCGTCCTTGGTCGCGGCAACCCTGGTACTCGCGGGCTGCGGCTCCGGGTCATCCTCCGGAGAGGTACGGCTGCGCATGATCGAGAGCCTGACCAGCCCTGAACGGACGAAGCTGATCAAGACCTTGATCGCGGACTTCGAGAAGGCGAACCCGAAGGTCAAGGTGGAGCTGATCTCGCCGCCACTCGACAGCGCCGACCAGAAGATCACCCAGATCCTGCAGACGAAGAAGGGCCTGGACGTCCTGGAGGTCCGCGACCACACGGCCAAGTCCTTCTCCAACAACGGCTGGCTGGCCGTACTGCCGACCACGGAATGGGCGGGCTGGTCGGACCTGACCGAGCTGGCCCAGAAGAAGGCGGTCGAGGTCGGCGGCAAGCCGTACCTCATCCCGTACGGCTTCTATGAGCGCACGCTGTTCTACCGGACCGACTGGGGCATGGCCCAGCCGCCCACGACCTGGCAGGAGCTCTACGAGGCCGGCAAGAAGATGACCTCCGGCGACAGGTTCGGCTACTCCTTCCGGGGCGGCAAGGGCGGCGCCGACTACGTGGTCCAGATGATCAGCGCCTACAACGGCGAGGCCCTGAACCCCGAGAAGTCCTTCTTCCTCAAGGACAAGCGGACGATCTTCTCGACCCCCGAGGCCGTCCAGGCCACGGACCTGTTCGTGAAGATCTTCAAGGAGATCTCGCCGCCCGACTCGGTGTCGTGGGGCTACCCGGAGATGGTCCAGGGCTTCACCTCGGGGGTCACCGGCATGCTCATCCAGGACCCCGAGGTGATCAAGACGGTCGAGGAGAGCTCGGTCAAGACCTGGTCCACGGCGCCGATCCCCAAGGGTCCGTCGGGTTACGCCTTCCAGCCGGTCGGCTACGCGGGCTGGGGTGTGACGTCCTTCAGCGAACACCCGAAGGAAGCGGTCAAGCTGGTGCAGTTCCTGTCGGAGGCCAAGCAGAGCGTCGCCTTCGCCAAGGGCAACTCGCTCATCCCGATCTCCAAGCAGGCCCAGAGCGACCCGCAGTTCTCCCAGGGCGCCTGGAAGGCCTACCTCCAGGCGCAGCAGGACCCCAAGCAGGTGATCACGATCCGGCCGGTCGACTACCCGGGCTGGAGCCAGTTCCAGGTCGACTCCGACCGTGATGTGCAGGCGCTGCTCACCGGCAAGAAGACCACGGCCGAGGTGCTCAAGTCGTGGGACGCGTTCTGGACGGACCAGGCGAAGAAGGTCTCGTGAGCGTGGGATCGGCCAGACCCGCGTTCACCACCCGCAAGGCCAGGTTCATAGCCCTGTGCCTGCTGCCCGGCGTGGTCTTCGTGGTGCTCTTCACGTACTACCCGGTGATCCGCGGCGCGATCATCGCCTTCCAGCAGTACAACCTGTTCGACCTGACCTCGACGCCGTTCGTGGGCCTGGAGAACTTCCGCGCCGTGCTGGCCGAGGACCGGTTCTGGACGGCGCTCCGCAACACCGGCACCTGGGTGGTCGTGTCGCTGTTCTTCCAGTTCTTCCTCGGGTTCGGGCTGGCGCTGCTGCTGCGGCGGCACTTCCGCGGCCGGGGGCTCTACCAGGCGTGGGTGTTCTTCCCCTGGGCGATGTCGGGGTTCCTGATCGGGCTGCTGTGGCGGTGGATGTTCAACGGGCAGTTCGGGGTGATCAACGACCTGCTGCTCAGGAGCGGCATCATCGAGCACCGCATCGGCTTCCTCGCGACGCCCGGATGGGCGATGACCTCGGTCATCATCGCCAACGTCTGGTACGGCGTGACGTTCTTCGCCATCATGATCATGGCGGCCCTGCAGTCGGTGCCCCGTGAGCTCTATGAGGCGGCGGACGTGGACGGGGCGTCACGGCTCAGGCAGTTCTGGCATGTGACGCTGCCGCACATCCGGCCGACGCTGGCGCTGATCGTGCTGCTGCGCATCATCTGGATCCTGAACTTCCCCGACCTGATCTACTCGATGACCGGCGGCGGACCCGCGGGGAGCACCGACATCATCACCACGTTCCTCATCCAGCAGGTGATCGGCGGCGACTACGGCCGAGGGGGCGCGGTCGGCATGCTCGTCCTCGGCCTGCTGCTCGCCTTCAGCGTCTTCTACCTGAACGCCACCCGATTCGAGAAGGCCCGATGATTCAAGAAAGGATGAGACGCCTGGCCAAAGCGATCGTGCTCGGCGTCTGGCTGCTGATCACGCTCTTCCCCCTCTACTGGATCGTCGTCACCTCGCTCAAGCCCAAGGCCGAGATCTTCTCGATGCCGATCAAATACTGGCCGGGCAACGTGACGTTCGAGCACTACGCGGACCTGTTCTCCTTCGCCGACTTCGGCACCTACCTGCTCAACAGCCTGCTCGTCTCGCTGGTGGCGGCCGGGGCGGTGACCATGATCGGCGTGCTCGGCGGCTACACGCTGGCCCGCTTCAGCTTCCCCGGGCGGGGCGCGCTCATGCTGGCGTTCCTGGTCACCCAGATGCTCCCGTTGTTCATCGCGCTCGGCCCGCTCTACCTGCTGATGTCCGACCTCGACCTGCTCAACCGGCTGGCCGGGCTCATGCTCGTGTACGTCGCCATGCTGGTGCCGTTCTCCACGATCATCATGCGCGGCTTCTACGAGCGCATCCCCGTGGCCCTGGAGGAGGCCGCGCAGGTCGACGGCGCCTCCCGGCTGGTCGCCATGGTCCGGGTGGTGATCCCGGTGATGCTGCCGGGCATCGCCGCGACGTTCATCTTCGCCTTCGTGCAGTGCTGGAACGAGTTGTTCCTGGCGATCACGTTCATCGACAGCGAGGACGCCAAGACCATCCCCGTCGCCATGAACTCCTTCATCACCCAGTACGACATCGACTGGGGCTCGATGGCCGCCGCCACCGTGGTCTCGGTGCTGCCGACGCTGGTGCTGTTCGCCGCGATCCGCCGCTACATCGTCGAAGGGCTCACGGCCGGTGCGGTCAAGGGGTGACGACCGTCAGCCGGTGAGCGCGGCCATGAGCTCGTCCCTGCCGCTGGCGCCGGTCTTGCGGAAGACCGCCTTCAGGTGGTCGTTGACCGTGTGCACCGACAGTTCGAGGCGGCGGGCGATCTGCTTGGGGGCCGCGCCGTCGTACAGGCACTCCACGACGCATCGTTCGCGCGGCGTGATGCCGTACCAGTCGCAGAACGACGGGAGCAGCAGCGGGCCGGTGGCCGCCTGGATGACGATGGCCACGTCGCCGTCGCCGTCGGGGGACAGGGGCTGGCCCTCGATCACCGTCCAGCGGCCGAAGCTGGCCGCCGGCGCGCAGATCAGCGGGCGCCAGGAGTCCGGGTCGCGGGCGTACGTCCGCGTGTCGAGTGACAGGCCGATCATCGAGGTGTCGGCCAGCCAGCCGGGCAGGTCGCACCGGCCGGGCGTCCACATCTGCGCCAGCCACGCGCGGGCCTGCGGCGTGACCGAGCGGACGGCGTGGTCGGCACCTATCACGATCAGGCCCGCGGGCAGCACCGGGAACGACGGGGTCAGCGGCGCGACGGTCACATAGCGGCGCAGCGCGGCCAGCAGCGCCGGGGCCAGCCGTACCGCTCTGTCCGCGTCCTCGGCGCCGAACGGCCGGCCGCCCTCCGAGCGGATCAGCCCGAGCAGCCCCCACACGCCGTGGGAGTCACGCAGCAGCAGCCGGAGTTCGCAGCCCGCACCGTGCGCCAGCAGCACCTCCCGCGTCAGCCGGTCACCGTGCAGGTCGCACGGCCCCTCGCCGTGCTGCCTGCAGCGGCTGCCGCCGCATCCCGCGCCCACCAGGCCCACCGGCACGGGCCGCCGGGCCAGCGCGGCCGGGCGGCACGGATCGTCGTCGAGGTAGCGGCTCATCGCGAGCGCGCGGATGAGCGCCGGCTCGTAGCGGTGCCAGAAGCTGAAGGACCCGAGTCCCAGCCCGGTCGCCGGGCTGGTGCCGACCAGCCGCAGCGCGTCATGACTCACCCACCGCGAGACGGCGCGCGAGATCGCCGCACCCAGCTCGTCGGGGCTCGCACCCTGCCCCATCGCCGCGTTGAGCTCGCGGAAGAGCCGATCCTCGGATGGAATCACGCCGACACATCAGCATGTCGGGAAGGCCCACCACAATCGCCTCTCAGGGTAGTCATTTGATCACTCAGAGTAAGTATGAACCTGATGGCCTTTCACCCCGACTGTGCTGGCAAGGAGGCAAGGTGGCAGATGAGTTACTGGTGGTGAGATGCCAGCTCGGCGAGCGCGCGGCGCTGACCGAGTTGGTGCGGGCCTGGCACGCGCCGCTGTGGACATACGTCAGGCGGATGCTCGGCGCCGGCGCGGCCGATGACGTGACACAGGAGGTCTGGCTGGCCGTCCTGCGCGGCCTGCCCCGGCTCAAGGAACCGGGCCGGTTCGCGCCGTGGCTGTTCACGATCGCCCGGCGGACGGTGATGGATCGGCTGCGCCACGAGTACGGCGCGGCCGAGACCGAGCTGACCGCCGATCCGGTGGTGGACGACCCGGCCGCGGCCCTGGTGGACCGGGCCGAGCTGGTCGCCGGGCTGGCCGGGCTGCCCGTACGTGAGCGGGAGATCCTTGTCCTGTTCTACCTGGAAGACCTGTCGGTGGAGGACTGTGCCCAGATCTGCGCGATCCCCACCGGCACCGTCAAGTCCCGGCTCAACCGTGCCCGCCGCCTGCTGCGCGAGCACCTCACGGAAAGGGGATTTCAGCAATGACGCAGGATTCGAATGGGCCCTCGCCGGATGACGCGCTGGCCAGGTTGTCGGGGTCGCTGTCGCGGACGAGGCGGATCGGGGCCGTGGTGGCGCTCGTCGCGGGCCTGGCCGGGCTGGTCTTCGTCGGGCTGCTCTGGGCCACCGAGCCGGGAGGGCTGCCGGGCCGTACGCAGGTGGCGTTCGGCGGGTTGATGGCGCTGTGCCTGGTGTGGAGCGGATACGGGGGCTGGGCGCTGACGCGAAGGGTGCCGATGTTCGCGCTGGACCGGGTCGTCGCGGCCTGGATCGCGTTGGCGGCCTCCGTCGTGACGACCGCGGGCCTGGTGGCGGTCGTCCCCCGCCAGGGTGTCGCATCGGTCGTCGGGGCGGTGCTGATCGGTGTTTCGGCGGTCCTGGCCGTACGGGCGCATCTGCGACGGGCGGCACTGCTGCGGCGCAAGCGCGAACTGTCGTGACCGTTCATCGCGCGGATGCGACCTTTCGCCGCAACTCCCTCCCAACTAGGCGCTGAGCTGCGGCGGCTCGCCGAACAGCCTCCCCAGGGGCCTCCACGAAGGATAGGTTTCGCTCCTATCTTGTGCGTGATCCGCATCACAGTGGAGGACTCGTGACGACTAATAAACATGACGCATCCGTCTATGAAGAGATCCAGAGGAGCGCCGAATTCCAGGACCTGAAGCGGCGCTTCCGGCGGTGGACGTTCCCGATGACCGCGGCGTTCCTGGTGTGGTACCTGCTCTACGTGGTGCTGTCCGGGTGGGCGCGTGACTTCATGGGGATCAAGCTGCTCGGCAACATCAACGTGGCGCTGGTCTTCGGCCTGCTGCAGTTCGTCTCCACGTTCTGGATCGCGTGGGCGTACTCCAGGCACGCCGACAAGAAGCTCGACCCGATCGCCGACAAGCTCCGCCACGAGGTCGAGGAGAAGACCCAGTGAAGTCCGAGACCCTGGCCACCATTCTCTTCCTCACCTTCGTCGCGCTTACGCTGGTCATCACGTTCTGGGCCAGCAGGCAGACGAAGACCGCGGCCGACTACTACGCCGGCGGCCGCTCGTTCAGCGGTGTGCAGAACGGCCTGGCGATCGGCGGCGACTACATGTCGGCCGCGTCGTTCCTCGGCATCGCCGGCATCATCGCCCTGTCCGGCTATGACGGGTTCCTCTACTCCATCGGCTTCCTGGTGGCGTGGCTGGTGGCGCTGCTGCTGGTCGCCGAGCTGATGCGTAACTCCGGCAAGTTCACGATGGCCGACGTGCTGGCCTTCCGGATGAGCCCGCGCCCGGTCAGGACCGCCGCGGGCGTGTCCACGATCACGGTGAGCATCTTCTACCTGCTGGCGCAGATGGTCGGCGCGGGCGCCCTGGTCGGCCTGCTGCTCGGCATCACCAGCCCTTCGGGCAAGGCGTGGACGATCGTCGGGGTGGGCGCCCTGATGATCGTGTACGTGGTGTTCGGCGGCATGAAGGGCACCACCTGGGTGCAGATCGTCAAGGCCGTGCTGCTGATGACCGGCGCCGCCCTGATCACCCTCCTGGTGCTGGGCCACTACGGCTTCAACCTGTCGTCCCTGCTGGGCGACGCGGCGACGCAGAGCGGCAAGAACGGCAACTTCCTCATTCCCGGCCTCAAGTACGGCACCGAGGCGCAGGGCCTCGCGGGCAAGATCGACCTGATCAGCCTCGGTCTCGCCCTGGTCCTCGGCACGGCGGGCCTGCCGCACATCCTGATCCGCTTCTACACGGTCCCGACGGCCAAGGACGCCCGCAAGTCGGTGCTCTGGGGCATCGGCATCATCGGCGTGTTCTACCTGCTCACCCTGGTCCTGGGCTTCGGCGCGGCGGCCCTGGTCGGCAGCAAGGCCATCGCCGCCTCGGACAAGGCGGGCAACACGGCCGCACCACTACTGGCCAAGGCCGTCGGCGAGACGTTCCTCGGCTCGGCGGGCGGCACCATCCTGCTGGCGCTGATCGGCGCGGTGGCCTTCGCCACGATCCTGGCCGTGGTGGCCGGGCTCACGCTGGCCTCCTCCTCCAGTTTCTCGCACGACCTGTACGCGCACGTGTTCCGGCGCGGCAACGCCACCGAGCGCGAAGAGGTGCTGGTGGCCCGCATCTCGGCCTTCGTCATCGGCGCGGTCGCGATCGGCCTCGGCATCCTGGCGCAGGGGCAGAACGTCGCGTTCCTGGTGGCGCTGGCGTTCGCGGTGGCCGCCTCGGGCAACCTGCCGGCGATCCTCTACAGCCTGTTCTGGAAGAGGTTCAACACGGCGGGCGCGGTCAGCGCCATCTACGGCGGCCTGATCTCCGCCCTGCTGCTGGTCATCTTCTCGCCGGTGGTGTCCGGCTCGGAGACGGCCCTGTTCAAGACGGCGCACTTCAACTGGTTCCCGCTGAGCAACCCGGGCATCATCTCGATCCCGCTGGGCTTCCTGTTCGGCTACCTCGGCACGATCTTGAGCAAGGAGTACAACGCGGCCAAGTACGCCGAGATCGAGGTCCGCTCGCTCACCGGTGTCGGCGCCGAGAAGGCCACCGAGCACTGACACCCGCTGGTCGAAGGGCCCGGCTCAGGCCGGGCCCTTTCGCCTGCCCGCGCCGAGCAGGTACAGCAGGGCCCCCACCACGAGCGAGGCCAGCAGCGTCTGGATCCACAACGCCACGTCCGGCGCTGGCTGCGCGTTGACGTTCGAGACGACCTGGGGCAGCCGCCGGTCGAGCCCTGAGGCGAAGATCAGGCGGGCGAAGGAGTAGTTGTAGACCACGGTGATGATCAACTACCACTGGCTGGCGCTGGTGGTTTGCTCTCGCGGTCCCGTCTGGCTAAGGGGAGGCCGGTAGCGTGTGGCTGGTTGATGGCAGCCCAGCCCGCTATGCCGCGTGTGGCGATGTTGCGGGCCGCGATGTGGTCGGCGTGCCCAGCGAGGCCACACCTGGCGCAGACGAACCGGCCCCGCGCCGGCCTGTTCGCCCTGCTGATATGCCCGCAGTCCGGACAGGCCTGCGACGTATACGCGGGGTCGACCAGCAGGAAGGCGATCCCGGCGCGGGCGGCCTTGTAGCGGGTGAAGGCGATCTGCTGGGCGAACGCCCAGCCGTGCAGGGTGCGCCGCTGGAACCGATGAGCCCTTACCCGGCCGCGGATGCCCTGAAGATCCTCCAGGGCGACCCCACGGCCGGTGCGTTCGGCTTCACGCACCACAAACTTACTGATTTGGTGGTTGAGGTCGGTCATCATCCGGTGCTCACGACCGGACAGACGGCGCAGCACCCGCCGCGCCGCAGCAGTGCCCTTCTTCTGCAAGCGCTGGCGTTGCCGGTGCCGCCGCTCCCGCAGGGTGCGGGCGTGGCCGTTACCGCCGATCGGCCCCGGCAGGGCCGGGCCGGGCAGCACCGCCCGGTCGGAGGTGACCGCCAGGTTCGCCACCCCTTGATCCACCCCGAGAAAGCCGCCGATCGGCTCATGCACCGCCGGGTGGGGCAGAATAACGGCGACCTGCAGCAGCCACACCCCGCGCCGGCAGATCAGGTCGGCCTCGCCCATCGGCAAGGCATCCACGGCCTTGAGGTCTTCTGGTCGGCCGGTGTAGGGGACGGTGACGCGGCCGGTGGGGTCCACAGCGACACGGTCCGGGCGTACCGGTTGAAGCTCATCAGCCGGGCATCGTAGGGGACAGCACCGTGCGGGCGGAAGATGTGCGCGCGTTTCTTGGTGGAACGCTGGTTGGCGTAGGCGCCGGCGACCCGGGCGATCGCCCGCACGGCCGCCTGCGCACCGAGCCCGGCCACCTGCGCCCGCACCTCGTGGTAGGCCAGCCGATGCAACTCCACCACAGCGAACGTGCGGTGCTGCCAGGCCAACCGGGAGACCACGGTGGCCGCCTGATTGCACAAAAGCACCGCCGCCGCCAGCGCCTCAGCCTGGGCCGGGGCGGGCGTGAGCCGCAGTTGCACGATCGTGGGCAGGCCGTGGCGTTTGGTAGTGGAGCGGCGGATCGCCATCGCGCACCTCCTGTCACAGCGGCCTCACCCACCGCACATATTACCGAACGCGACCGAGTCTTTACATACTGTTTTCGAAAGGAGGGGTGCGCTTGCTCGCGCCCCTGACGGATCGGGTTTTCACGCCACAAGTCAGATGAATAACATCGCCGCCAGCACGAGCGCCACCAGCTTGCCCGCCCAGCCCGATGCCGCGCTCCGACCGGCGTCAAGGAGCCACAGGCTCCGCGCGGAGTTTGGCGGAATGCTTTACCAGGGTGATCAGCACCTCCCTGCTCGAGTCGCGTTTCCTGGCGTCGCACATGATGATCGGGATTGACGGGTTCAGCTGGAGCGCCAGCCGTACCTCGTCGAGCTCGAACGTCCGCGAGCCCTCGAAGCAGTTGACCGCCACCACGAACGGCGTGCCACGGCGCTCGAAGTAGTCGATCGAGGGGAAGCAGTCGGCCAGGCGGCGGGTGTCGGCCAGGATGACCGCGCCCAGCGAGCCCTCGGCCAACTCGTCCCAGACGAACCAGAACCGCTCCTGCCCCGGCGTGCCGAACAGGTACAGCACGTAATCGGGGCTGAGCGTGATGCGGCCGAAGTCCATCGCCACGGTCGTCGTCCGCTTGGCCTCCACGGATGAGATGTCGTCGATGCCGATGCCGCGGTCGGTCAGGACCTCCTCGGTCCGCAGGGGGCGCGTCTCGGAGACCGCGCCGACCAGCGTGGTCTTGCCCGCGCCGAAACCACCCGCGACCAGGATCTTGATCGCGGTCGGCAGGCGCGGGCGGTCAGAGCGATCGAAGGCCATCGAGCACCGCCCTGTACATCTTCATATCGTTCATGTCCACCTCGGATTGCGGTTCCTGGGCCGAGACGAGTTCCTTGTCGAACAGGTCGCCGAGGAGCACCCGGATCGTGCCGGCGGGCAGGTCCAGGTGCGCGGCGATCTCGGCGACGGACTTGGGCTCGCGGCAGAGCCGCAGGATCGACAGATGTTCGGGGTCGAGCCCGGCCTCGGGACCGGGCGTCGGGCCGATGGCCACGGCCATGGAGATCAGGTCGAATTTGCCATGGGTGGGCTGGGTCCGCCCCCGCGTCACCACGTAGGGCCGGATGATCTCCGGATCGACCCAGTGCTCGTCCTCGGGCCCGTCCGTGGGGCCGTGGCCAGGGGTGTTCACCGATCACCCCTGGCCACGGCCTCGGCACGGGCGCCCGAGGTGAGGTATTGGCCGACCCGGGCGACGAGCATGGCCATCTCGTAGGCGACCAGGCCGATGTCCGCGTTCTGCGTGCACAGGACGGCCAGGCACGCCCGCTCGCCCGCGACGGTCACGATGAGGAACCGCGAGCGCAGTTCCACCACTGTCTGCTTGACCGTGCCGCCGCGCACGTGCTCGGACAAGCCCTTGGCCAGGCTCTGCAGCCCGGAGGCCACCGCCGACAGGTGCTCGCCGTCCGTCCGCTGCAACGCCGCGGACGAGGCCATCAGCAGTCCGTCAGAAGACAGGACGATGGCGTGCTCGGCCTCCTTGACCCGGCCGATCAGATCATCGAGCAGCCAGTTCAGATCCGTGCCGGAACCAGGTGTCACGTCTCGCCTCCCGGTTGCTCTCCATCGAGCCCGTCCATGATTTTGGCCGCTTCGGTCCTGCCCAGCCTGGTGCCCGACTGCAGAGATCCCATCATCGCGCGGATCTCTTCCGGCGAGCGTTCGTCATCGTCCTCCTCGGGGTTCGGTCGCGTGGCGGGCGCCTCGTCACGCAGGGCGGGGGCAAGGCTGGCCTGCGGCACCCGCAAGGGCAGGCCGGAAGGGGTGAACTCGGCGGCGGGCTGATCCTGCGCGGGCTCCGGTCGCGCGGGCCTCGGCTCCGGGTGGACGCGCTCCTGCTCAGGCTCCGGGCGGACGCGCTCCCGTTGAGACTCCGGGCGGACGCGCTCGCGTTCAGACTCCGGGCGGACGCGCTCCCGTGCGGGCTCCGGGTCGGCGGGTTCGCGGGGCGGAGCCACCGTCAGCCGGCGCACGTTCTCCGGAGCGGCCGTCCGCGCCGCCGCGGTGACCGCCTTCCTACGGGGCAGCCGCGCCGGCTCATCGCCCTCCTCCGGCGCCTCTCCCAGCTGGACGAGCTCCTGGGGGATCAGGACCACGACCGTGGTCCCCCCGTACGGTGAGGACTTGAGCACGACCTGGATCCCGTGGCGCCCGGCCAGGCGGCTGACCACGAACAGTCCCAGGCGCGCGGTGCCGGTGATGCGGAACTCCGGCGGGTCCGCGATGCGCTCGTTGGCGGACTCCAGGTCCTCCGGCTTCATGCCGAGCCCACGGTCCTCGATCTCGACCACGTATCCGTTGGCCACCAGCTGTCCGCGGACCTCGACGGTGGTGTAGGGCGGGGAGAAGGAGGCCGCGTTCTCGATCAGCTCGGCCAGCAGGTGGATGACGTCACCCACGGCGCGGCCCAGCAGCACGACGTCGCCCATCGGCATGAGCGTCACCCGGGTGTAGTCCTCCACCTCGGCCAGCGCGCCGCGTACGACGTCGACCATCGGCACCGAGCGGCGCCAGACACGGGCTGGGGAGGAGCCGGACAGCACGATGAGGTTCTCGGCGTTGCGCCGCATCCGGATGGCCAGGTGGTCCAGCCGGAAGAGCTCCTTCAGCTCCTCGGGGTCGGTCTCGCGCCGCTCCATCACGTCGAGCACGGTCAGCTGCCGGTGCACCAGGCCCTGGGTCCTGCGGGCCAGGCTGAGCAGGATGTCGCGGATGCTGCGCCGCAGCTCGGCCTGCTCGGCGGCGACGCTGACCGCCGTGCGCTGCACGGTGTTGAACGCCTGGCCGACCTGCCCGATCTCGTCCTCACCGAAGTCCAGCGACGGGGCCTCGCGCGCCAGGTCCACCTCCTCGCCGTGCCCGATCCGCTCCACCAGACGGGGCAGCCGCTCGTCGGACAGCTCGTGCGCGGCGTCACGCAGCTTCTGCAACTGGGCGAGGAGCGTACGGGCCGTGGTGATGGACAGGACGATCGACGCGATGACCGCGATGAGCCCGAGGCCGCCGGCCAGGACCAGCCGCACGACCACGCCGATCGCTACCGGCGTCGCGCGGTCCACGAGGCGGTCACCCGCGCTGAGCACCAAGGCGTTGAAGTCGGTGAGCGCGCGTTCGGACGTGGTCTTCCACTGCCCGGCGCCGAACGGGACGCTCTCCATGCTGGCGTCCTGCTCGACGAGCCGGTTCTCGAGCTCGCGCAGGTTGTCGAAGGTGGCGCTCGCGGCCAGCTTGTCGTAGGCGGCCTTCTCGGAGTCGGGCAGCTCGCCGGCCGCCTGCTCGGCCAGGATGCGCCAGGCGCCCACGGTCTCGGCGAATTGCGCGTGTTCCGCGGGGGTCAGCCGCCCCTCGGCCAGGGCGCCGGCGAGCAGCGCGTCCTCCCGGGAGAGAACCTCGCGGGCCCTGCTCAGCGCGAGGAGTGTGCGGATGTCCTTGGCGACGATCTTGTCGTCGAGGGTCGCCACCGAGCCGTAGAGCCGGTAGATGGAGTCGATGACGTCGGCGTAGGCATCGGTCGCCTGCACCCGGTTCATCCGGCCCGCGTCGACGGCCTGCCGGGTGGTCTTGAGCGTGTCGAGCCGCCGGAAGACGTCGGCGACTCGCTTGGCCCCGTCGCCGTCCGTCGCCCAGTCGACCACGCTCGAACTCGCCGCCTCCTCGAAGGTGGCGATCGTTCGGTCGGCCTGCTTGCGCTGGGTCTCCAGATCCTTGCGGGCGCGGATCGTCCCGTCGCCGAGCCGGATGATCGACAGCCGGCGCTCCCGTTGCAACTCGACGAGCAGCGGCTCGCTCGGCCCGACCACGGCGTTGTCGAGCTGTGAGACCCAGAGCAGGTTGACGCCCTCGCGAAGGGTCACCCAGGCGGCGAACACCCACAGCGCCGCCATGGAGAGCAAGAGAGCAATGATCTTGGTCCGCAGTCGTGAATTGCGGAAGCGCATCATACCTACCCTGTGAAAGTCATTTGAAATGGCTGACCACCAGGACATGCAGTGGCATACCGGCGCTGAAGACGTGGGCACCCTAGCAAAGAGGGCGATCTTGCCTCAACCTGACTGTATTCATTTGCGGTGAAATATCCGTTTTCATGACTCAATTAGTCAAATGATGTATTGATGGATATCCTCCGTGGGTGAGTGACCCGGAGGATCGCCCGTATTTCGGCATCCGCAACGATCTCGCGGACCGGTTGCTCAAGGGATCGCATCAGCTGGCGGGCGTGCCCGAGGGGGACCGAGGCGCCGTCCTGCGGGCCGCGCTCGACGCCGTCCCCGAGGCGGCCGGGCTGCTGCGCCCCTTTCCCGTCCTGTTCGCCGACGGCGAGAGCTCGGCGAGCCGGCTGGCCTTCAGCTGTCTGTCGGCCGCGGCCACGTTCCCGCTCGCCCGCCGCGACCAGATAGCCGAGCTCGGGGCGCTGACCGCGATCCTGTTCGGCCTCGACGACATCGCCGACGGCATCGCCGGAGACTGGTCCGACCGCGACTTCACCGCTTTCGTCGCCCGGCTGTGCGCCATGACCACCGGCATGCCCTTCGCCGCGGCGCCCGAGCCGGCCGCCGAAGGGCCGATCAAGCAGGTCCTGGGCGCCTGGCAGGCGTGGTGTGCCCGCTTCCACGGCCACGCTGGTGCGGCGGTCCACGCGCCGAACCTGGCACGACGGCTGGAGCTCGCCGGCGCGGCCATGCTCCGCGAGCGCGCCTGGGCGGCGGGCCGGGCCCCCTGGCCGGAGTACGCGGACTACCTGGCGAACGGCCTGCTCACGATCCTCTATCCCACCTGGTGGGCCGCCGCCCTGGCGATCCGCGGTCCCGTCCCCGCCGAGGCCGCCCACTGGGCGTCGATCGAGCCGGCCACCCATCTCGGCGCGGCCTGCATGCGGCTGGCCAACGACATCAGGACGTTCGAGCGGGAAAAGGCCGAGGGCAAGCCCAACTCCATCAGCATCCTGGAGAACGCGGGCACAGGCACGGCGCGAGCGGTCACGCGGGTCTCCGAGCACATCGGCGAGCTCGACGCGGAGTTCAGAGCCGCGCTCGCCGACCTGCCCGCCGACCTGGCGGAGATCGCGGAGGGGCAGCGCAGGAGCGTGTCGTTCAACGGCCGCTGGTACCTGGCCAGGGACACGCACGCGTACACCGTCCACGAACTGGCCGGAGATCTGGAGTCCCATGAGGGTCAGGTCCGCCGGGCGAGATGAGACGAGGCGATGACGGCGGCGCGGACCACGGCGACCGGCGTGTAAAGGTCCTTGTCGTGCCAGAGGGGCGGATGCTCCTCGCCTGACGACCGTGTCAGATACGCGTGACCGCGGTCCACGGCCCGCTCACATCGCGGGTCCGCCCGCCACCGGGTCAGCAGCAGGATCTGCATCGCGTAGGCGGTCTCCTCCGCGGTGCCCACCCAGCGGCCCCACGATCCGTCCGGCCGCTGGGTCTCCAGCACCCAGCCGACGGCCGCGTCCACCGCGCCCGCCGAGAGGTCGCCGCCGAATTCGTCCAGCGCCAGCGCACACGCCGCCGTGGCGTAGTAGCGCGAAGCGTGCCACCGGTCGGTCCAGCTCCCGTCCGGCTCCTGCCGCTCGCAGATCCAGGCCGCCACCTCGGCGATGGTCTCGTCATAGCGGCCGGCGGCCGCGGGCACGCAGGTGACGTACTGGCCGAGGGCGTCGAGCACGTGCGCGTTGACGCTGACCGAGGTGCCCTGCTCTCCCTGCCAGGTGGAGAAGTGCGTGCCGGAGCGGAACGCCCCCAGGCAGTCCGGCTCGTACGGCATGCCGAGCAGCGCCAGGGCGTACAGAGCCACAGAGGTCGTGTCGGCGTCGGCGGGAAGCCCGGGGCCGGCGGTGGCGCCGGCGGGACCGATCGCCGCCCTGAGGTCGGCCGCCATCTCCGGCGGGACCTCGACGGGCACGCCCGCGCGGATCAACCAGCTGAGCACCCAGCCCCGCTCGAACACCGTGATGGGCAGCCCGACGGGCACCGGGCCACCGTGGCGCCTGGCCACCGCCTCAAGGTGCCCGCGGGACGGGTCGTGCACGTCGCGCGCGCCCCGCTCGCCCAGCCAGGCGGCGGTGGCCGCGGGTGAGGCCCCGACGGTGCCGATCGCCGTCGGCCGGGCCACGAGCGCCCCCTTGGCCGCCGGGCCGCCGATCTCCAGAGCGTGCAGCAACTTCTCCGGCACCTCGGCCCCCGACTCGATCCACGATCTGACCAGGTCGAGCGTGTCGTAGCTCATCCCGTCGGGCAGCGACAGCGGGCCGTGGCCCGCCAGGCTCTCCAGGTGCCGATTGATGAGGGCGACCAGCGAGGGCACGATGTGCTCGATCGCCGGCATGTCGGGCAGCCGCAGGGGGCCGGCCAGCCAGTCGGCCAGAACGCGCAGGCCGCGCTCGGCGGCCTCCCCGAGGTTCTGCCCGTCCGTGCCGGACTCCCCGCGCAGCAGCGCGGACAGGATCGCCTCAGTGGCGCTCAGGGTCGGCACCAGCCCATACCCGTCCGGTGCCCCCCAGGCGCCGTCCTGCCGCTGGGCGGCGACCAGGTAATCGATCCGCTCCTGGTGACCGACCAGCCAGGGAACGAGCGTGACCAGCCGGCCGGTCTCATAGACCGAGGAAGAGACCTGACCCCAGGGCCGGAACATGAGATCCGTCAGCAGCTCCGCTGCCTCCCCGCCGCTCACGCCTGACGGCTCCGCTCGATCGGCAGCAGCTTCAGCATGAGTTTCTCCTTCGGTCGCACCGACGCTCCCGGCACCAAGGTGAGCCGCTGCGGGTTGGTCAGCGCCGGCCGGTACCTGCTCAGCAGGTTGGCGATCACCAGCGGCGCCTTGAGATAGAACAGGTGCTGGCCCAGGCATACGTGCGGGCCGGCGCCGAACGGGATCGAGGCGTAGCGATGCCGGCGCTCGGCCTGCTCGGGCGCCCAGCGCTCCGGGTCGAACTCCAGCGGCCGCTTCCAGAACTCCGCCAGCCGATGGGTCGTGTACGGGCTGACCAGCACCTGCGAGCCGGCCTTGATCCGGACCCCGCCGATCTCCGTGTCCGCTACGGCCTGGCGGGGGATGATCCAGCCCGGCGGGTACAGGCGCACCACCTCCTGCAGGACCATGCGGAGATATCTGAGCCCGGGCACGTGGGCCGGCCGGACCGGGCCGTCGCCGACCACCTGGCCGACCTCTTCCCGCAGCCTGGCGTACACGTCGGGATGATCGTGCAGCACCGACCACAGCCAGGTCAGCGAAACCGCCGTGGTCTCCGACGCCGCGCCGTAGACGCTGACCAGGTCGTCGCGGACCTGCCGCGGATCCGCCGCGCCCGTCTCTTCCATCCTGACCCTGAGCAGCGCCGAGAGCACTTCGTTGGTGCGGGTCCCCTCGCTGAGAGCCCGTTCGATCAGGGGGTAGACGATCTCGTCGATCTTCTTCGTGGCCGCCAGGAAGGCCCGGTCCCCCGGCACTCTGACGGAGTAGGGCATGAAGGGGAGGAGCAGCCGGAAGCCGATCGAGGTGGCGCACGTGGCGAACTCGGGCAGGAGCCGCTCGGCGACGTCCCGGGGGATCCGCCCGCCGAACAGCACCTTGATGACGCTCTCGTTGACGATCGCCGTCATCTGTTGCGCGGCGTCGATCGGCCGTCCGCTTCGCGCGTGCTCGTCCAGCTCGGCGACGCGGCCGGCGATGATGTCGGCCAGGTCCTCGCCCAGCGAAGCCGTGTACCTCGCGGTGAACAGCGGCTGGAGGACCTTCCTGCTGGACTCCCAGCCCTCGCCCTCACCCAGGATGCTCTGGCCGGTCACGCGCCGCAGCGGCCGCCAGAACATGCCTTCGCGCACGAAGTTGGACCAGTCGGTCTTGAGCACCTGCTGGACGTGGTCGGGATGGGAGACCAGGTAGGGCTGGAATGGCCCGATGTTCAGCCGGACGATCCGCCCCCCGGCGTCGGTGCCCATCTTGGCCAGCTCGGTGACCGGGTCTCTCAGCAGCCGGGGGATGGTTCGGTGAAAGGGGAGGACTTGGGGTTCTTGTTCACCGGCTGGAAGCCCGGGCGCCACGCGATCCTCCAACTGCCCGTCTCACCTGACGGACATTTCACAACAAAAGTCAAAACTCTTGTGGAGTATCACATGATCTTGAAGGCGAATTCAAGATTGCACCTGGGTAGGAGCTCCCACTGGTTCTGGACGGTTTCCTGTGGTCAGGGGCGGGAGGCTTCGTCGAGGACGCGTAGTTCGCCGGCGGTCAGCGTGAGCGCGGCGGCCATGAGGAGCGGCTGGAGCTGCCTGACATCGCGGGCGCTGGAGATCGGCGCGGTGATCGTGGGCTGGGCGGCGAGCCAGGCCAGCGCCACCGCCGCCGGCTCGACGTCGTGCTCGGCGGCCACCTTGGTGAGGGCCTCGATCGTCCGCCGTCCGTGCTCCGTCTCCAGGTATTTGGCCGCCTGTCCCGCTCGCGGGCTGTCGACCGTGACCCCCGGGGCGTACTTGCCGGTCAGGAAGCCGCGGGCCAGCGAGGAGTAAGGGGTGCTGGACAGCCCCTCCGCGGCCACGACGTCGCGCAGCGCGCCCTCGTAGTCGCGCTCCATCAAGCTGTACTGCTGCTGCAGCGCGACATACCTGGGCAGACCCTCGTCGTCGGCCACCCGCAGCGCCTCCGCCAGCCGTTCGGCGCCGTAGTTGGAGGCGCCGATGTGGCGGATCTTGCCCTCCTCGATCAGCTGCCCGAACGTGGCCAGCGTGTCGGCCAGCGGGGTGTCCTTGTCGTCGACGTGCGCCCAGTAGAGATCGATCCGGTCGGTACGCAGCCGGCGCAGTGAGTTCTCGACGGCGGTGCGGATGGTCGCGGGCGCCAGGCCCTTCACACCCTCCAGCATGCCGACCTTGGTGGCCAGCACGATCGAGTCGCGGTTGCCGCGCTCCGCCATCCACTCACCGATGATCGTCTCGGAGGTGGACTCACCGGTGGCCCAGTAGGGGTAGACGTCGGCCGTGTCGATGAAGTTGCCGCCGCCCGCCACGTACGCGTCGAGCACCTCGAAGGACGCCGCCCGGTCGGCGGTCCAGCCGAAGACGTTGGTGCCCAGGCATATCGGGAACACGGACAGGTCCGTGGTGGAGATTGATCTCATCTGGCTATTATCCGCGCATCGAAAGGGGAGGCTCCGATGGCACCCCGGTTACGCGGCTGCCTGGTCGTCGGCGGCCTTCTCGCGGTGGGGGCGGTGGCCGTACTGCTCCATCGTGGTGGCGAGCCCGCCTCCCGGCCGGTTCCGTCGAGCGGCGCGCGGGCGGCCGAGGCGGTCGAAGTCGTCGAGGAGAAGCGGCTCGACGAGCGCAGGATGGAGCTGACGATCAGGTCGCCGGCGCTGGCCGGCACCACGAAGGTCCGGCTGCTGCTGCCCTCGGGATGGGAGTCGCGGCGCGACTGGCCGGTGCTCTGGCTGCTGCACGGCGGCCTCGACGACTACGCCTCGTGGACCGCCAAGACCGACGTCGACGCGTTCACCCGCAACTCCGGGTTGATGGTCGTCATGCCCGACGGCGGCAAGTGCGGCAGCTACTCCGACTGGTGGAACGGCGGCGACGGCGGCCCGCCGCGCTGGGCGACGTACCACCTCAAGGAGCTGCTGCCGCTGCTCGAATCCCGCTACCGCGCCGGGCGGGAGCGGGCCGTCGCCGGCTACTCGATGGGCGGTCAGGGCGCGATGCTGTACGCCGCCAAGGGGTACTTCAAGGCCGCGGCCTCCTTCAGCGGAGCCGTGCACATCCTCGAACCCGGCGTGCCGCAGGCCGTCATGGCGGGCACCACGATCGGCTGCTTCGGCACCGACTGGAAGCGCGTCTGGGGGGATCCGGCCGCGCAGCGCTCCGTCTGGCGCGCCCACAACCCCTACGACCAGGCCGGGAAGCTCAAGGGGGTCCAGCTGTACGTGGCCGCGGGCGCGGGTGACCTGGTCGAGGACCTGGCCAACCGGGCCGCGCGGGCGTTCGCGGGGCGGCTTGAGCGGCTGGGTGTGCCCGTACGGACGCACTTCTATCGCGGCGGGCACAACCACGAGTCCTGGCAGCGGGAGCTGCACCGGGCCTACCCGATGCTCAGCCGGGCCATCGGCGCCCAGTGAGGATGTCGTCGACTTCCGTGCTCTTACCAGGGGCTACAGGGTGACGCTAGGGTGCGGCTGTGGAGGTCGGTGACGCGCGGACGCGCATTCTGGACGCGGCGGAGGAACTGTTCGCCGGTGGCGGTTACGAGGCCACGCCGACCGCGGTCATCGCCAGGCTGGCCGCGGTGCCCAAGGGGCTGATCTTCCACTACTTCCCGCGCAAGATCGACGTCCTGGTGGCGCTCATCGACGAGCGCACGCTGGTCGAGGAGGGGCACGAGATCGACGCGGTGCCCGGCGACCCGGCGGGCACGCTGTCGCGGTTGGCCCGCAGGCTGCCGCTGCGCGCCTCGCCGGCGATGCGCCGCATCCTGTTCCGCGAGGCCGACACGCACGGCTCGGTCAAGGAGCGGCTCGGCCGGCTCAACGGCGAGCTGATCAGCCGGGCCAGGTTCGCGCTGGAGCTGGCGTTGCCGGGCGCCCGGGGTGACGCGGCCCGGCTGGAGGTGGCGGCGGCCACGTTCGCGGCCGTACTGCTCTACCAGGAGAACCTCTGCCAGCTAACCGGCCACCAGATCGACCCCGACGCGGTCGCGGAACTCATCGCCCACTCGCTCGTCTGACAGCTCGTCGAGGGCCGTCTTCAGGTGCGAGAGCAGCCCCCACACATCGTCCATCCGCTCGGGGCAGGCCACCACGCCGAAGTCGAGCATGCCGTCGTAGGAGAAGCAGGTGATGTTCACGCCGCCGCTCATGTCGGTCAGCACCGACAGCGGGTAGTACGACAGGACCCGTCCCCCGCACAGGTACAGCGGGAACTGCGGACCGGGCACATTGCTGATGATCAGGTTGATCGGCGGGAACGTCACCGAGGCCAGCCGGAAGATCGCCGGAGTCGCCAGGCTGGTGATGGGCGCGGGCAGCAGTGAGCACAGCTCGTTCACCCAGGCGGGCGGCGCCAGGGCGAAGCGCCGTTTGGCCGCGCTCATCGTCGCGCCGACGGCCCGCAGGCGTCGCACCGGGTCGGCGACGTTCGTGGGCATCGGGGCGATCATGGCGGAGATCTGGTTGCCCACCGTCTCCCCGGCGCCGGCCGTACGGACCGCGACGGGGACCGCGACGACCAGCGGCTCGTCGGGCAGCGCGTTCCGTTCCTCCAGCCACGACCGCAGCGCCGACGTGCACAGGGCCATGACGATGTCGTTGACGCTCATCCCGTTGGCCTTGGCCACGCTCTTGACGTCCTTGAGCGAGACCGACCCGAACGACAGATGGCGCCGCCCGCTGATCGGCCCGTTGAACGGCGTGCGCGGGACGGTCAGACCGGGCAGCTCGGGGCGCTGCGTGTTGTCACCGGCGACGAACCTGGCCGCCTTGGCGATCAGCCGCGAGCCGGGGAGGGCGGAGGCCAGGGGGATCGCGTCGAGGTCACCGGCGGCCTTGACCACCGAGCGGACGGCGCGCATGGGGTGGGTCGCGGTCTGTACGGCGGCGGCGGCCAGCATGCCGATCAGGCCGGGCGCCTGCCTTTCCGGGGTCATGCCCACCAGGCCGGGCGCCTGCCTTTCTGGGACCAGGTCCTGCGCCTTGCCCGGCGTCTGGCCGGTCTGGCCGGTCTGGCCGGTCTGGTGTGGTGCCTGGTCCGGCTGGTTCGCCTGGTGCGGTGTCCGGCCTGACCGGCAGTCGTGCGGCAGCGGGTCGCGGGCGTCGGGGGAGAGGTCGAGCAGGGTGGCGAGCGTCTCCGCGCCGGAGACGCCGTCGATGGCCGCGTGGTGCACCTTGGTGTAGACGGCGGCCAAGCCGTCGGCCAGCCCGTTGATCAGGTGCATCTCCCACAGCGGGTGTGTCCGGTCGAGCCGCCGGGCGTGGATCGCCGCCACCGTCTCGGCCAGCTGCCGCTCGCCGCCGGGCGCGCGCAGGGTCGTCTCGAACAGGTGGTTGCCGATGTCGAACTCGGTGTCGGGCACCCAGTAGGGCCGGTCCAGCCCGAACGGCACCTCCGCCAGCCGCAGGCTCAGCGCCGGCGACAGGTGCAGCCGCTCCAGCAGCAGGGCCGCGAGGTTGTCGCGGGTGACACGGCCCTCGGCGGGGTCGAGGATCGCCAGGCCCGCCACATTGGCGGCGGTGGTCGCGGATTCGACGTTGAGGAACTGGGCGTCGAGTGCGGTGAGCTGGCGCATCTGCTCTCCCTTTCTCACGGAATCTGGCCACCATCACATGCGAGGATTGCCGCGACGTTTCCGCGAGAGTCTTCCAGATGAATTCGGATGCGCTGTCCCATCATTTAGTAAATGCGCAGCTCACCCCCGATCGGTGACAATTCCCTATCCGTGGACAACGGAAACAGGATGCCGCACGACAGCGTCGAAGTGATATCCGAACGCGTGGTGCGGCGTCGTCAGCGGCTGCGTCTCGCCCGTCTCGTCGGTCGCCCTCGCCATCAGCTCGTACGGCCCCGGCCGCCGGGGGGTCCAGCCGATGTGCCACGGCAACCAGGCGCTGACCAGGTGCGGGCCGTGATGTGCGGCCAGCCGCCAGCTCAGTCCGCCGTCGACGCTGACCTCGACCCGGACGATCCGTCCCCGCCCTGACCACGACCTGCCGTGCAGGATGTGCGGCCGGCCGGCCACTAGGCGCGCATTCCAGGCCAGCTCGAAAGCGCTCTTCACCGGCTGGATCGTCACGTCGCGGTAAAAGACGGTGTTCCACGGGGAAGTGAGCTCCCGGGTCGCCACCTCGATATCACCCAGCCATTTGATCGACGCTATTCCCACCCAGCCCGGCACCACCAGGCGTACCGGAAAGCCGTGGTCGGGCGGGAGCGGCCGGCCGTTCATCTCGTACGCGACGAGCACGTCCGCCATGGCCTTGTCGACCGGGAGCGGCCGGCGTACGTGCCCGTAGTCCTCGAACGGCGCGTCGAGACCGCTCGGCAGCAGGTCCACGGCATCGGGCCGCAGTCCCGCGTGCCGGAGCAGGTAACTGAGCGGCACTCCGCGCCACCGCGCGACCCCGATGGCGCCCAGCCCCCACTGCGCGCCCGGGGCCGGGTTGTGCTGCTGCGTCGCGTACAGGCGTCGGCCGTTCCCGGCGCACTCGATCGCGGCGTCGATGGTGCGTGACGGCATGGCACGGAGCTGGCCGTAGTCGTACTCGCCCGGACATCGCAGCCCGGCCCCGTGGAGCCGCAGCCGCCAGGTCGGGGAGTCGATGCGGGGCGTGTACGTATGATTTCGCACGAAAAATCGGTCTATAGGGGTGTGGTATCCCTGCCCGGCCATGGCTTCCCACCGCATCTCGGCGCTGCCGTCGTGCACGGTGAACAGGTGGGCCGGCAGCGGTTTGACGATCGTCGCCAGAGCTTGCTCCATGGGCGCTACCTCCGCAGCATGTATTTCCTACTGGAAAACCATTTAATCGCTGTGGCGGAGTCCGTGCCAGGCTGGCGCCACCACCTTTCCAGGTGGCGGTGAATCGCGTGTAGGTGACGGTGAATCGCGCAGGGAGCGTCATGAGGTCGTCCGGGAAGTCGCCTGGCTTCCGTGCAGGCCAGCGCGGCGCCCAACAGGTTGATCAACCGCCTCGACGCGGTCGGCCTGGTCCAGCGCATGTTCTCTCGGGAGGATCGGCCTTTCTGGAGGATCGGTGCAGGTCGAGCTGGCCCTGACGGAAGGGCCAACTGGCCTTGACGGAAGGGCCAACTGGCGCGCCGCGTCCAGGAGACGCGGCGCGGCCGTTGCTGGACTGGGGGCGTGAGCTGCTGGACGACTGCGAGTTCGCTGCCGAGCTGGGTCGGCATGGCGGCCGCGAGCTCGGCCCGCCGCAGCACGCCCAAGACCGTCCGTGGAGCCGGTGACCAAGATCCGACCCCGATGCCCCCTTCCCCCGACGCTCATCCTGAGAAGACCTGCTTCGCAGTCGTGATCGCCGTCATGGCCTTCGGCCAGCCGGCGTAGAAGGCGAGGTGGGTGATCGCCTCGATGAGCTCAGTCTCGGTGACGCCGTTCTCCTTCGCGCGCCCGAGGTGGAAGCGGAGCTGATCGGCATCGCCGCCGGCGACGAGGGCGGCGACAGTGATCAGGCTGCGGTCGCGGGCGGCCAGCTCGGTGCGGTTCCAGACGTCCTCGAACAGGACGTCATCGGTGAGCTCGGCGAGCTTTGGTGCGAAATCGCCGATCATGCGGCGTCCGCCGCCGATCTGCCGGGGTTGCTCGGTCATCGAAGATCCTTTCGCTGGCCGTCCTTCGGCGCGTGGCGGCGTGGAAAGAAGGACGGTTATCTGGTCAGTGGCTGCGGGCGCGGTTGTAATGCTCGCCGGTGACCGGCTCGTTCCAGGTGGTTTCGGTGCTGCCGTCGCCCGCGCCTTCCCACATGGCGAGGTGCTCCATGAAGCGGTCGGGGGTGGCGCCGTGCCAGTGCTCCTCGTTCGGAGGGCAGCGTACGGTCTGGCCGGGATGGGCTTCGAAGACGGTGCCGTCGCGGGTGCCGATCAGTGCGACGCCGGACACGACGTGCAGGGTTTGGCCCAGCACGTGGGAGTGCCAGTGGGTACGGGCGCCGGGGGAGAAACGGACCATGTTGGCACGCATCCGGGACGGCTCCTGGCCCGCGTAGATCACGTCGAACCAGACGTCGCCGGTGAACCAGTCCGCAGGAGCCTTGGTGGTGGCCTGCTGCTTGACGAATTCCATGGTGTCTCTCTCAGACAAACGAGGTTATGAGATGTGTCAGGTGTGGGCGGGGCCGGAGCCCAGCTCGCGGGCGGCGTCGACCTGCGCGAGCTGTCTGCTGCCCTTGGCCTCGAGGGCTGCCGGGCTACCTTGCGGTCATCCGTTTCGCCCACCCAGGCGGCCTGTACGTAGGGTTGTGGCCCCCTCCTGCCTCCGCCCCAGACGCCGACAGATGGGATCCACACCATCCAGGTAACCGGCTTTACGCCCAGGCAAACAGGTTCTGCCGAAGGGCGTACCGGCAGTACACCTCTCTCGCCTGGCGCGGGTTTCCGCAGGTCGGCCGCCAGGCGAACGTGGCCACCTGGGGTCGGCGGGCCGGGCGTCCGCCGAGGTCAACGGAGCGACGGCAAGTTTTGGGCATGGCATGGGGCCTCGACATCTCGACCTTCATAGGCAGGCTCCTAGCGTGGATCTGAGGTACACAGCGAGGGGGCCGCGATGTTCATCCAGATCATTCAGGGACAGGTCGGGGACGTCGGTGAGATGCGGGCGGCGTTGGATCGGTGGCACGCCGAGCTCGCGCCAGGGGTGGACGGCTGGCTCGGCACGACCGCCGGTGTGACGGACGACGGCATGTTCGTAAACACGGTGCGTTTCGAGTCGCAGGAGGTGGCGCGGCGCAACAGCGAGCGGCCGGAGCAGGGTCAGTGGTGGGCCGAGACCCAGAAGCTCTTCAGTGGCGAGGTCACCTTCCACGACTGCGCCGAGGCGTACACGTATCTGAAGGGCGGGTCCGATGCGGCGGGGTTCGTCCAGGTGATGCAGGGACAGGTCCGGGACTTCCGGCGGATGCGGGAGATCACCGCCCAGAGCGAGCGGGACATGGCCGCATTCCGGCCCGACCTCATCGGCGGGTTCGCCGCGCTGCACCGGGACGGCGGATACACCGAGGTCGCGTACTTCACCTCTGAGCAGGCGGCCAGGGACGGCGAGGGCAAGGAGCTCCCGCCGGAGATGCGAGAGCTCTTCGAGCAGTGGAAGGACCTATTCGACGGCGAACTCACCTACTTCGACCTGCGCGACCCGTGGCTGTATTCGCCTCCTCAGACCGCCTGAGATTCCCGCAGGGCGGGGCTGATGGGCTGCTTGCGCGGGCCCTCCGGGTCCGCCGTTCAGGGCCGCTCTCGGGGTCCGCTCTTCGGGTCTGCTCTCACGGTTCGCTGTTCGGGGACGCTGATGGGCGAGGTCGAGCTCAGGGTGAAGGATCGGGTGCTCGGTTGGGGACGAGGGAGTCGAAGGTCTCGCCGCTGTTGAGGTGCTGAATGAGGGACTCCAAGCCCTGCCGGTCCCCATTGGCTCGGAGCCAGCGGTCTACTTGGCAGGCGGCCTTGGCGTACGTGTTCGTATCCTTGCTGGCCGTACTCAGCCACTCGTCTAAAGAGACCGGCAGCGGCGCGGTCGGTAGGACCAGACAGCGGTCGCCGGTCGTTCGCGGGGCGAGGTAGCGCGGGTCGTCGGAGACGACCACGGCGAGGCCCTCGTCGAACCACTGCGGGACCTCTGCCCCGGAGGTGAGGCGGGTGTGGAGCTCGACGTGGGACATCTCGTGTGAAGCGATCACCGTGTCGAGGCCGCGAGGCGACAGCATTACGGAGCGGTTCAGAACGGCGATGCCGCGTTCCTTGTGGCCGCCGATGTGCTGGTAGCACTCCTCGGTGGCGCAGATGAGCAGGCTGGGCGAGCTCTTTCTGCCGGCGTAGAAGGTGTCGACCTTCTTCGTGGCGGCGTCGACCGTCTGGCTGACCTGTGAACGTTGCTGGGGCGATAGGTCGCGCTCGATGTAGACGCCTGGGTGGAGCTCTGTCAGGCCATAGCAGCCGGGGCACGTCGTGGCGGCCACGGAGGGGTAGGCCACCGCCACGCCGGCGATGGCGGCGATGAGCAGCACGGCCAGCGCTGCGAGAGCCCGGGTCCAGATCTTGCGGGCTCTCGATCGCTTGGGCGCCGGTGACATGATCGCCGTCCTTTTCGTGGGGTGAAGGTGGGACTACTTTCGCGTAATCCGTTGGTGGCCACATCCACCTGTGGGTGGTCATTCTCCGGGTGGACTGCCCCCGTCTTGTGATGACTTCTCGGCCACCGGAGGAGTGGGTCAGGGACGGCCCGCCGTTCACGTTCGTCACCGACGGTTTTGAGGGCGTGTTGGCGTGTCACTGATGGTGTTGGGAGTGCGTTGGCGCGGGTTCGGGCGGTGGCTGGAGGTCGGGGCGTCGCGATCGGTGGCGGGGCCGATGTGGGACGGCGGTTTTTACGTGCCGGGCTCCGTCGACGGCCTGCGGATCTGTCTGGCGCCCGTGCCGCTGACGGAAGGGACCGGGATGTTCGAGATCGGGAGCGAGCAGGTCCGGCCGCACCGGACTCGGGTGCTGGAGTCTCCGTTCGCCACGCACTTGAGGTTCGAGGTGGCGAAGAAGTCGCGCGGCGCGGCGGCTCAGGGGGTGTCTTGAAGAGATCACCGCGCCTGAGCCCGTTCCACGCGGGCGATCGAGCGATGGCCGCGCCGTCGGCCGACGAAAGCGAGCAGGCGACGGTCGCGCCTGTTGGCTGAGGAAGGTGAGCGGGCGATGGTCGCGCCTACCGGCCGAGGAAGGCGAGCAGGCGCTCCAGTGGCCAGGTGTTGATGACGTCATCCGTGGTCAGCCAGGCGCGCTGGGCGATCCCGATGCCGAACCGCTGGTTGGCCAGGTGGGGGATGGCGTGTGAATCGCTGTCGATCGAGAACTTCACCCCGTGGTGTTTGGCCAGGCGGACCAGGTCCGCGGGCAGGTCCGAGCGGTCGGGGAAGGAGTCGATCTCCATGGCCGTCCCGGTGCGGCCGGCCGCGCGGAAGACGGCGTCCCAGTCGGCGTCCACCTGCGGGCGCTTGCCGATCTTGCGGGTGGTCGGGTGGCCGATGATGTCCACGTACGGGTTTTCGCAGGCGGCGATGAAGCGGCGGGTCATCTCGTCGCGGGACATGCCGAAGTGCGAGTGGACCGAGGCGACGCACACGTCGAATTCGCGGAGGATCTCGCCGGGCCAGTCGACGGAGCCGTCGGGGGCGATGTTGAGCTCGGTGCCGTGCAGGAGCCGCATGTCGGGATATTTCTGTTGCAGCTCCGCGACCTGCTGCCGCTGCTCCAGTGCCTTGTCCAGGGTCATCCGCTGCATGGCCAGGTCGGGGGCGTGGTCGGTGATGGCGTAGTAGAGGTAGCCGCGGGCGTGTCCCGCCGCGACCATGTCGGCCAGCGAGGCGATGCCGTCCGTCAGGTTGGTGTGCGTGTGCAGGTCGCCCTTGAGGTCGGGGAGCTGGAGGAGATCCGGCAGCTCGTGGCGGAGCGCGGCCTTCACCTCGCCGCCGTCCTCGCGCATGGGCGGGGGTACGAACTGCATGCCGAGCGCGGCGTAGATGTCCTCCTCGGACTCCGAGGCGATCACCGTCTCACCCTCGAACAGTCCGTATTCGGAGAGTTTCCAGCCCTTCTTCACCGCCATCTCCCGGATGGCGACGTTGTGCTCCTTCGAGCCGGTGAAGTATTGCATCGCCGCGCCCCACGACTGGGCGGGCACCACGCGCAGGTCCACCTGAAGGCCCGACGTCGTGCGGATCGACGTCTTCTTGTCGCCCGCCGCGATGATCTCCGCGACATAGGGCTGGGCGCGGAAGTCCTCCATGATGGACTCGGGCGCCACAGCCAGGATGTCGATGTCGCCGATCGTGTCCTTCATCCGCCGCAGTGACCCGGCGTAGGCCAGCCGCTCGGCCTTTAGCGAGGCCATCACCTGCTCGGCCAGGGACATCGCGACGCCGATGTGCACCCGGCGGCCCGACTGCTCGAGCTGCTCGATGCCCTTGAGGAGGTTGGCGAGGGTCTTGGGGCCGAGCCCCTTGACGCCGTCGAGCCGCCCGGCGGTGATCGCCTCGCCGAGCGCCACGGGCGAGTCGATGCCGTAGTCCTCGAAAAGCATGATCGCCGTCTTCGGCCCCAGCGTCGGCACGCGGGTCAGCCGCCGCACCCCTTCGGGCACCCGCCCGCGCAGGTCGTCGAGCTGGCGGAAGCTCCCGCGCTGCAGGAACTCCTCCATCTTCTTGGCGATCGCCTCGCCCACGCCCGGCACGCTCCGCACGTCGGCCACCGAGATGTCCTCGGGGAACCCGGCGATCGCCTTAGCGGCCTTCTGGTAGCTCCGCACCCGGAACGCGTCGCCACCGGTCAGCGCGAACAGCTCCGCGTATTCGGAGAGCGCCGCCGCCGCATCATCGTTAGCCCTAGCCATGGAGCCAGCTTAGGGATCCCCTCCGACAAACGGCGACGGCGATGCGGGCGCCGACGATCGCGAGCGACTCGGCGGCCGCCCGCTCCCACCCAGGCAGGCCGTACGAGCTAAAGGCCGTACGAGCTAAAGGCCGTACGAGCTAAAGGCTGTACGAGCTACATGCGCACTTCGCGCGGCCGGTAAGGCTCCGCGAGGGAGGCCAGGTCCTTGTCGGAAAGCGACACGGACATCGCGCCGAGCGCGTCGTCCACGTGGCCCGGCTTGGTGGCGCCCACGATGGGGGCCGTGACGGCCGGCTGCTGGAGCAGCCAGGCCAGGGCGATCTGGGCGGCCGGCAGCTCGTGCTCGCGCGCGAGCTCCGCCACCCGGTCAAGGATGAGCCGGTCGTTGTCGGGGTCGTAGAGGGCGTCGATGCGCGCGTCGGAGCCGGTCCTGGTCGTCGACTGGGCCGCGCCCGCGCGGGCCAGCACGCCGCGTGCCAGCGGGCTCCACGGGATCACGCCCACGCCCTGGTCAGCGCAGAGCGGGAGCATCTCCCGCTCCTCCTCCCGGTAGAGCAGGTTGTAGTGGTTCTGCATGGACACGAACCTGGTCCAGCCGTTCTCCCGCGCCACGTGCTGCGCCTTGGCGAACTGCCACGCCCACATCGACGAGGCCCCGATGTAGCGGACCTTGCCCGCCTTGACCACGTCGTGCAGCGCCTCCATGGTCTCCTCGATGGGCGTCTCGTCGTCCCATCGGTGGATCTGGTAGAGGTCCACGTAGTCGGTGCCCAGCCGGCGCAGCGAGGCGTCGATCGCGTCGAAGATGTGCTTGCGCGACAGGCCCCGGTCGTTGCCCCCCTTGCCCATCGGGAAATAGACCTTGGTGGCCAGTACGTAGTCCTCGCGCCTGGGGAAGATCTTGCGCAGCAGGTTCCCGGTCACGACCTCGCTCTCGCCGGCGCTGTAAACGTCGGCCGTGTCGAAGAACGTGACCCCGCCGTCGGCGGCCCGGCGGACGAGCGGTTCGGCCTGGTCCTCGGGCAGCGCCCACTCCTGCCTGGCCGGATCTCCGAAGCTCATCATGCCGAGGCAGATGCGCGAGACCCGCAGGCCGGTGTCACCAAGTCGTCTGTAATCCATAGCCGCAACCCTATGACGACGTCACGCGGCCTAAGTCAGGCGGGTGCGGGCAGAAAGTTCTGCTCGAAGCCGACATTGCGCTTTACAGAACGCGGTACATCGGGTCGATTGGAGAGGGACAACGGACGGTTCGGTGCTCGTGACGCAGCGCAACGGGGGACAAGTGAATGGATTAGGAAGCGAGCCGGCTCCCCGGCTACGTCTTCTCGGCGACATTCCCTCGTCTCCCCTGGACATGGCCTGGCTGACCTTGATGGCGGGGCTGCTCACCGTGACGGTTCCGGTGCAGGCAGAGCTCGCCGGCTCGGGATTCTCATCGGCCGCCTCGGTGGCCTTGCTCCTCCTGCTGGCCGTGCACGCCCGGTTCGTGCTGGGGACGCTGGCCGGCAGGCCCGGGGGGTGGTGGCTGGTCGGCGTGCAGGCCTGGCTGACGTTCGTGCCGCTGGCCCTGTTCGGGGCGGCGTGGACGCCGATGTGCGGGCTGCTGGCCGGCGCGCTGCTGGTGGTGGCCGGGCGCATCAGGTCGGCCACGCTGGTGGCGCTGGCCGTGTGCTGTGGGCCGGTCCTGCTCGCGGCTCCTCATGAGGGGCTCGCCGACCGGGGGTGGGCGCTGGCCGCCCCGGTGCTCGGCCTGATGGAGTACGCCCTGGTGAGCCTGGCCGCGCGGGCGCAGTGGCTGGCCTCCGCCAGAACCGACGCCATCCGTACGACCGTGGCGCTCGAACGCCGCCGCTTCAGCAGGGACCTGCACGACCTGGTGGGCCACCGGCTCACCGCCCTGGTCCTGAAGACGCAGCTCATCGATCGGCTGGTGGACGAGGAGAACGAGAAGGCCAAGCTGGAGGTCGGCGAGACCCTCGAACTGCTGCGCACCCTGGCGGGAGACGTACGGGCCGTCGCCCACGGCGGGCGGCGCTCCTCGCTGGAGGTGGAGATGAGCTCGGCGCGCGCCCTGCTGGAGTCGGTGGGAGTGCGGTGCCAGATCCGGGTGGCGTGCCCCGACCTGCCCGGCGACGTCGCCGACGCGCTCACGCACGCCCTGCGCGAAGGCGTGACCAACGTGCTGCGCCACGCGGAGGCGCGACAATGTGCCATCCAGCTGCTCGAACGCGACGAACTGGTCCGGCTGTCGATCAAGAACGACGGCGTCCACCCGGTACGCAGGACGGGAGAGTCGGGCCAAGGGCTGATGAACCTGACCGAGCGAATGGCCGATGTGGGCGGCTGGCTGGAGATCACCGCGGTCCGCACCGGGCAATTCACCTTCTCGGTATATGTGCCCCAGATAAACAAACGTGTGAAATTCACAAATGGCTATGAGGTAAGCACGCCTCGGTAATGTCGTGTGTTACTAGACGCCTTGCCCGTGCGTTGCCATTCTCTTAATGACAACGCACGGGAGGTCGCGCCGGATGGACCAGTATGAGCTGTACTGCCTCGCGGATGGTCGTTTCTACGACACCCTCGAGCACAGCACCGCCGAGGACGCCGACTTTCCCATCGCGCACCGGCCGGTCCCCGAGGGATGGCTGCACGAGGCGACGGAGACCTGGTGTTACTACGCGCCGGGCGGCGTGGCGCCCCTGCCCTCCCAGGGCTGGAAGATTCACGTCTCGGCCCGCGTGGACGACGCGGAACGGGCCTTGGCCGCCGTCTGGGATTATTGCCTGCCCCGCGGGATCGCGTTCAAGTTCCTGCGCGGCCTGCCGGTCCTGGTCATGCTCAATTCCAAGGCCGCCTCCAGGGCGTCGAGCGGCAAACTGGTCACCATTTATCCCAGGGACGAGAGTCAGCTCGAACTCGTTCTCAAAGAGCTGCACGAACTCCTGCGCGACGTACGCGGCCCGTACATCCTGAGCGACCTGCGCTACGGCGAGGGACCGCTGTTCGTCCGCTACGGGGGCTTCGCCGAGCGGCACTGCCTGTCCGGCGGTGAGCGGGTGCTGGCCGTCGAGGACGGCGGCGGACAGCTCGTGCCCGACGTGCGGGGCGCCACGTTCTCGGTGCCGTCCTGGACCACGCTGCCCGAGTTCCTCGAGCCCCATCTCGCCGCGCGCAACGCCGTGACCACGACCGGCCTGCCGTACGCGATCGAGGACGTGCTGCACTTCTCCAACGGCGGCGGTGTCTACCTCGCCCGCGACCAGCGAACCGGCGACCGGGTCGTGCTGAAGGAGGCCAGGCCGTACGCCGGGCTCGACAACGCGGGACGGGACGCGGTGGCGCGGCTGACGCACGAGCGCGACATACTGAGCCGCCTGGCCGAGCTGCCCGCCGCGCCGGAGCTGCTCGGCTACTTCACCCTCGGTGAGCATCACTTCCTGGTGCAGGAGTTCGTCGACGGGACCACGCTGCAACGCCGCCTGGTGCACAGATACCCGCTGACCCGCGCGACGTGCACGCCGGACGACCTCGCCGGCTACACCGACTGGGCCCTCGACACCCTGGACCGGGTGGACCGGGCGCTGGCGTCGCTGCACGAGCGCGGCGTGGTCTTCGGCGACCTGCATCCCGACAACATCCTGCTGACCGAGAGCGGCCGGGTCGTGCTCATCGACTACGAGGTGGCCACGCTCGCCGAGGAGGGCGGCCGCGCCGCGCTGGCCCACCCGGCGTACGCGGCGCCGGCCGACCGGCGGGGCACCGACGTCGACAGGTACGCGATGGCCTGCCTGCGCCTCGGGCTGTTCGCCCCGCAGTGCACCATCATGCTGCCCTTGCACCGGGCCAAGGTCGCGCACCTCGGCGAGATCGTGGCGGACACCTTCACCCGCGAGATCGCGCCGGCCGTGTCCACGATAGCGGGCGACGACCGCGACGAGGGCGAGATGCGCGCCCTGCCGATGCCCGGCAGCGCCACCTGGCCCGAATTACGCGCCGCGATGTGCCGGGCCATCACGACATCCGCGACGCCCGGACGCGACGACCGGCTCTTCCCCGGCGACGTGGCCCAGTTCCAGCCGGGCGGCGGCCTGAACCTCGCCTACGGCGCCGCCGGCGTCCTGTACGCCCTGGCCGCGACCGGAGCCGGCCGCTTCCCCGAGTATGAGAGCTGGCTGCTCGCGCGGGCCAAGCGCCCGGTGTCCGGCTCCGGCCTCGGCTTCTACGACGGCCTGCACGGCATCGCCTACACCCTTGACCTGCTCGGCCACCGGCAGGACGCGCTCGACGTGGTCGAGATCAGTCTGCGCGAGAAATGGGACGGCCTGGAATCGGCCCTCTTCTCCGGCCTGTCCGGCATCGGGCTGAACCTCTTCCACCTGGGCGAGCCCGAACTGGAGCGCAGCGCGCTGCGAGCGGTCGACATCTGCGCGGACCGGCTCGGCGGCGCCGACGACGTCCCTGAGCTCAGTGGCGGCACGAATCCGCGGGCCGGGCTCATGTACGGCTCCTGCGGACCCGCCCTGCTGTTCCTGCACGCCTACGAGCGCACCGGTGACTCGGCGCTGCTCGACCTGGCCGCCGTCGCGCTCCGGCAGGACCTGCGCCGCTGTCGCGCGGCCGAGGACGGCTCACTCCAGGTGAACCAGGGCTGGCGGCTGCTGCCGTACCTGGACGAGGGGTCCGTCGGGATCGGCCTGGTGCTCGCCCGCTACCTGACGCACCGGGAGGACGAGGAGTTCGCCACCGCGCTGCGTGAGCTGCGGCTGGTCGCGCGGTCGGGGTTCTTCGTCCAGCCGGGGCTGTTCACCGGGCGCGCGGGCATCGTCGCCGCGCTCGGCTGCGGGCTCGACTTTGACGGCGCGTCCGAGGCCCAGGTAAAGGGCATGCGCTGGCACGCGTTGCCGTACGGCGGAGGTCTGGCCTTCCCCGGCGACCAGTTGCTGCGCCTCTCCATGGATTTCGCGACCGGAACGGCAGGCGTCCTGTTCGCCCTAGGCACAGTGATGGGCGAACAGCCGGGACGCCTGCCCTTCCTCGAGGCCGCCGCCGACCGGCGGCCTGTCTCCAACCAGTCCCAGAAGGAGGTGTAAACCATGGTACTTCTCGACCTGCAGGGTCTCGAGACCCCGGCCGGCAGCGATGTCGCCAGTGGCGGCAGCACCCTGACCGCTCTGACGTGTCAGTCAGGCCACCCGAGCAACCTCAGTGTCGCACTTTGTCACTGATCACATTAGCGCCGATCCCCGCGTCGCTTACGGCGGCGCGGGGATTGGTCACTGGCATTTCCTCTGTCGCGCCAGATGAAGGAGGCGCCAGATGAAGGAGACGGTCGTGCGGGCCGGAGACCGGCTGGTGATGGACGCGGTACGGCGAAGCGGCCCATGGCCCGCCGTCCTCGCGGTCACGGCGATCGGGGGCGCGGCCGCCGAGCTGGCACTGCCCTACGCGGTCGGCCGTACCGTCGACGGCTTCGTCTCCGCCCGGCCCGAGACCGCGTCCTGGCTGACGGCCTGCGCGGTGATCGTGGCCGCGATCATGCTCTGCGAGAGCGCCGGGGTCTGGGCACGCGGCGCGAGCAGCGCGTACGCGGCCGCCCGGCTGCGCCTGTCGGTGCTGCGTCACGTCCTGGGCGTCGGCCCCGCCGCGACCCGCCGTTTCCCCGAAGGCGAGCTGGTCACCCGTGCCGGCCTGAACACCGAAGAGGCCGGTCGGGCGCCCGAATCCGTGACCGGCGCGCTGGCGCTGCTCGTCCCCACGCTCGGCGCCCTGGTGGCGCTCACGCTCATCGACCCCGTGCTGACCGCGACGCTGGTCGCCGGGATCGCGCTCATCCTGCTCGTCCTGCGGGCCTTTCTCCGGGCCACGACCACGATCGCGGGCGGCTACCAGGAGGTACAGGGCGAGATCGCCGCCCGGCTGGTGGACGCGCTCGGCGGCGCCCGGACGATCGCCGCCGCCGGGACCGCCGACCGCGAGACGCGCCGGGTCCTGGCGCCCATGGACCGGCTACGGGCCCACGGCATGGCACTGTGGCGGGCGAACGCCTCGGCCGGCGTCCAGGCGGGCCTCGTCGTGCCGCTGGTGGAGGTGGCCGTACTCGCCGTGGGCGGACTCCGGCTGGCCGCCGGCGAGCTCACGATCGGCGAACTGTACGCGGCGGCGAGGTACGCGGTCCTGGGCGCGGCACTGAGCACCGCGCTCGGCCACATCGGCGGCCTGGCCAGGGCGCGCGCGGCGGCCGAACGCGTCGCCGAAGTCCTCGGCCTGCCCGCCACCCGGTACGGCACCTCGAGACCACCTGCCGGGCTCGGCAGCGTGGCGTTTCGGGGGGTCACGATGCCCGGTCTGGCCGTGGACGACCTGGTGATCGCCGGTGGGTCGGTCACGGCCGTGGTGGGGCGTTCGGGATCCGGCAAGTCGCTGCTGGCCGCGCTGGCGGCGCGGCTGGCGGACCCCGCCGGGGGAACGGTGCTGCTCGACGGCGTACCGCTGCCGGAGCTGGACCGCGCCGAGCTGAGACGGGCCATCGGGTACGCCTTCGAACGGCCGGTCCTGGTCGGCGACACCGTCGGCGCGGCCATCGGGCTCGGAGCGGATGACCAGGGGGTCGTACCCGCGGCGGCGACGGCGGCGTGCGCCGACGGGTTCATCCGCCGCCTGCCCGGCGGGTACGCGACCCCCATGGCCGACACCCCGCTGTCCGGCGGCGAACGGCAGCGGATCGGCCTGGCCAGGGCGTTCGCGCAGGGAGAACGCCTGCTGGTGCTCGACGACGCCACCTCCAGCCTCGACACCGTCACCGAACGCCAGGTCGGCAACGCCCTCACCGCAGACCCCCGGGGGCGGACCCGGCTCATCGTGGCCCACCGACTCACCACGGCCTCCCGCGCCGACCGGGTTGTCTGGCTGGAGGACGGCAGGGTGCTCGGCCACGCGCCGCACCACGAACTGTGGGCGAACCCGCACTACCGGGCCGTCTTCCAGGGGCCCCAGGAATCCCGCGGACCCCGGGGAGACGTCTCATGAAGCGGTTGCTCTGGCAGACGTTGCGGCGGCGGCCGTACGCGCTGGTGCGTCTCTGTCTGTGGTCGGTGCTGGAGGCGGCGCCCGCGTTCCTCATCGGGCACGCCGTCGCCCGCGCCATCGAGGACGGCTTCGCGGCGGGCCGTCCCGCCCTTGGGCTGGTCTGGCTGGCGGCGCTCGGCTGTGCGTGGCTGGTCGCCGCCGTCGCCGCCCGCCAGATCATTCTCGCCGTGGCGGCGGTCGCGGAGCCGTTCCGGGACGACCTGCTCGCTCACGTGGTCGGCGGAGCCATGCGCCGGGCCGCCCGATCGGTGACCGCCCGCCCGGACACCGCCGCCGTCACCCGGGCCGGTCTCCAGGTGGAGCTGGCCAGGGACGCTTTCGCGGCGGTGATCACCACTGTGCGCGGGTTCGCGTTCACCGTGGTCAGCGTGGTGCTGGGGCTGCTCACGCTGGCTCCGCAGGCGGCGGTGCTGGTGCTGCCGCCGTTCGTCGCCGGGCTGGGGCTGTTCCTGGTGTCCCTGCCGGCTCTGGCGCGGCGGCAGCGGGCGTTCCTGATGGCCGACGAACTGCTCGCCGAGTCGATGACCGGCATGGCCGGGGGGCTGCGCGACATCGTGGCCTGCGGGGCGGAGGACCGCGTGGGCGCGGCGCTGGCCGAGCGGGTCGAGGCGCAGGCGTCGGCGGCGCGCGCGCTGGCCCGCGTGACCGCCGCGCGCACGATCGCCCTCGCCGTCGGCGCCTGGCTGCCTGTGGTGCTCCTCCTGACCGGTACGCCCTGGTTGCTCAGCGGCGGCATGGGCGCGGGCGTCGTCGTGGGCGCCCTGGCCTACGTCACCCAGTCGCTGGCCCCCGCCCTGAACGGCCTCGTTCACGGCCTCGGCGTCAGCGGCGTCAGCCTGGTGGCCACCCTCCGCCGCATCGCCGCCTCCGGCCTCCCAGCCCTGGTCCCGGCGCCGATCCCGCCTGTGGTCCTGGGATCGATCCCCACGACCGGCTCAGCGCGGTCGTCTGAGGGATCGGGGGCAGGGCCGGGGCGGGCGTCCGAGGCTCCGGCGGGCAGCGTGCGGTTGAGAGGAGTCACGTTCGCCTACGGGCCGCACTCCGAGGCGGTGATCGACGGTCTCGATCTCGACATCCCCGAGGGCGATCACCTGGCGGTCGTCGGCCCGAGCGGCGCCGGTAAGTCCACCCTGGCGGCCCTGGTCAGCGGCCTTCTCCCGCCGGACGCGGGTGACGTCCGGATCGGCGGAGTGCCCGCCGCCGACGTGCCTCCCGCCGCGCGGGTGCTGATCCCCCAGGAGGCGTACGTCTTCCGCGGCTCGCCGCACGAGAACCTCACCTACCTGAGCGACGCGTCGCCCCACCAGGTCGAGGCCGCCGTAACCGCGCTCGGCGCCACCGGCCTGCTGGCGGACATGGAGCCTGAGCTCGACCCCGGCGCCCTGTCCGCCGGACAGCGTCAGCTGATCGCCCTCGTACGCGCCTACCTGGCCCCGGCCCGCCTGGTCATCCTGGACGAGGCCACCTGCCACCTCGACCCCGCAGCCGAGGCGCGGGTGGAGGCCGCGTTCGCGGAGCGGGGTGGCACGCTGATCGTCGTCGCCCACCGCCTCACCTCGGCCACGCGCGCCCGCCGCATCCTGCTCATGGACGCCGGCCAGGCCATGGTCGGCACGCATGACGAGCTGATGCGCCTCTCACCCACCTACGCCGACCTGGCCGGCCACTGGCAACCGGAGCCCGTGTCATGAAATATCCGGACGCAGAGCGTCTGTCCCTCGTCGAGGAGCTGCACGGCTACCTCGTCACCGACCCCTACCGCCGCCTGGAGGACGACGCCCATCCGGCCACCCGAGGCTGGCAGGCCGAGCAGGACCGGCTCTGGCGGCACCACGCCGCCGGCCTGCCCCTCCGCGAGCACTTCCAGAAGCGCCTGACCGAGCTCAGCGTCACAGGGATGACCACCCCGCCGGTATGGCGCGGCGACCGGCGCTTCCACCTGTCCCAGTCCGCGGGCCAGGAGCATCCGGTGCTGTACTGCGACGACCGGGCCGTCCTCGATCCCATGGAGCTCGACGCCACCGGTCTCACCACGCTGGACGACTGGCAGCCCGACTGGGAGGGGCGGCTGCTGGCGTACCAGCTGTCGAGGAGCGGGGACGAGCGGGCGGACCTGTACGTCATGGACGTCGCCACCGGCGAGATCGTCGACGGCCCGATCGGCGGCTGCCGCTACTCACCGGTCGCCTGGCTGCCCGGCGGCAGGGAGTTCTTCTACGTCCGCTTCCATCAGGGCGTACACCTGCACAGGCGAGACGGCGGCGACGTCCAGGTCTTCACGCGCGGCGCGCTCTCGTACGGCCTGCAGATCAGCGCGGACGGCCGCTGGCTGGTGATCTCGGCGGGCACCCCCGCCCGGAACGACCTCTACCTCGCCGACCTGTCCGCCGGCCCGCCCGAGCACCTCGATCTGAAGGTGATCCAGGAAGGGGTGGCGGCGCGCGCCGCGGCGGCGATGGGCCCGGACGGCCGCCTGTACATCCTCACCGACCAGGACGCGCCCCGCCGCCGGCTCTGCGTCGCCGACCCGGCCACCCCCGCCGCGTGGGAGGAGCTCGTACCCGAGGACCCCGCGGCCGTCCTCGGGACGTTCACGCTGCTCGACGGCGGCCGGCTGCTGATCGCCAGGACCCGCCACGCGGTCGGCGAGCTCGCGGTCCACGACGCCGCCACGGGTGAGCGCACCGGCACCGTGCCGCTGCCCGGCAGCGGCTCCATCGCCTCGCTGACCGCGCGCCCCGGCGGCGGCCACGAGGCGTGGTTCGTCTACACGGACGCGGTCACCCCGGCGGAGGTCTGGCGCCACGACGCCCGCCAGGGAACGACGACCCGCTGGTCACCGGCCGCGAGCGGCGCGGCGGTGGGGGCTTCGCGGGTGGAGAGTCACCAGCTCGAGTACGTCTCCGCAGACGGGACCCGGGTCCGCATGGTGGTCGTGGCGGGCCCGCACCCCGGCGGCCCCCGTCCGACGATTCTGACCGGTTACGGCGGGTTCGGGATGTCGCTCACTCCCGGGTACGCGGCCGACTCCCTGGCCTGGGTCGAGGCGGGCGGCGTGCTGGCCGTGGCCAACCTGCGCGGCGGCGGCGAGGAAGGCGAGGCGTGGCACCGCGACGGCATGCTGGACCGCAAGCAGAACGTCTTCCAGGACTTCACCGCCGCCGCCGAGAAGCTGATCGCCGACGGGTGGACGACGCCCGAACAGCTGGCGGTCTGGGGCGAGTCGAACGGCGGCCTGCTCGTGGGGGCGGCGATGACGCGGCGGCCGGAGCTGTTCGCCGCCGTCGTGTGTTCCGCGGGGCTGCTGGACATGGTGCGGTACGAGCGGTCGGGGCTCGGGGCCGCCTGGACCGGTGAGTACGGCTCCGCGGACCTTCCCGAGCAGTTGGGCTGGCTGCTCGGCTATTCGCCCTACCACCACGTACGCCAGGGGACCGACTACCCGGCGACGCTGTTCACGGTCTCCGGCGCCGACTCGCGCGTGGATCCGATGCACGCGCGCAAGATGTGCGCGGCCCTGCAATGGGCGACGGCGGGAGAGCGGCCGATCCTGCTGCGCCACGAGCGCGACGTCGGCCACGGGGCCAGGGCGATCAGCAGATCGATCGCTCTGGCCGCCGACGTGCTCGCCTTCGCCGCCGCCCACACGGGCCTGGAACCGATGCCCTGAGCCCTCCCCACGCGCACCGCCCTGGAACCGACGCCCTAAGTCGCCGGGTCCTCAGCGGGCGGGGTCAGATCCAGCCGGACTCGCGGGCGATGCGGATCGCGTCGATCCGGCTGCGCGCCCCCAGCTTCGCCGTACTCCGGTGGAGGTAATTTCGGACCGTTCCTTCCGCGAGGAACAGCGACGCGGCGATCTCCGACACCGTGGCCCCTTCGGCCGCGGCCCCGATCACGTCCAGCTCCCGCTCCGTCAGCGGCGCCTCCGGTGGGCTCATCGCGGCGATCGCCAGCTCGGAGTCGATGACCCGCTCCCCGGCGGCCACCCTCCGGATGGCGTCGCCGAGCCGGCCGGGCGGCGCGTCCTTGGCCATGAACCCCCGCACGTGCACGTCCAGGGCCCGCTTCAACAGCCCGGGAGTGCCGACGCCGGTGAGGATGAGCACGCCGCACTCCGGGAGCTTGTCGTGCAGCTCACCGGCGGCCTCCAGCCCGTCCTTGCCGGGCAGCGCGACGTCGAGCACGGCGACGTCGGGCCGGACCGTCTGGGCGACGTGGAGGATGCGATCACCCCGGTCGACCTCCGCGACGATCTCGATATCCTCCTCATAGGCCAGCAATGCCACGATCGCTCCTCGCACCAGATGCATGTCTTCAGCGAGCAAGGTTCGGATCACTGTTGTCCTCACGGTCAGCCAGCAAGCCTGCCAGTTTACAAGTCTGACGTATCCGGCATCCGCTGCAAAGCGGTCAGCGGCATACCAAGCGGCCGCTACAGGGGGAACCGCGGGGTGATCATCGTCACGCCGGGCACGCTGCCGATCGAGGAAAGGGCCTTGCCCGCGTCTGCGAGCCCGATGGTCCGGGTGACGAGCTGGTCGGGGTGCAGGATCCCGGCCCTGATCATCTCCATCATCGGCGCGTAGTCGTGCGCGGCCATGCCGTGGCTGCCGAGCAGCCGCAGCTCGTGCCCGATCACCCGGTCCATCGGCACCGGGGTCGCCGCGCCGGGCAGCAGCCCGACCTGTACGTGCCGGCCGCGGCGGCGCAGGCTCTCGACGGAGGCCGCGCAGGTCTGGGGGCTGCCCAGCGCGTCGATCGACAGATGCGCCCCGCCCCTGGTCAGCTCCCTGACCTGGGCGCCCGCGTCACCGGCCGAGCCGTCGACGAAGTGTGTGGCGCCCGCCTGCTCGGCGAGCTGGAGCGCGTCGGTGTTGATGTCGACGGCCACCACGCGCGCTCCGGCCGCGGTGGCGATCATGATGGCGGACAGGCCGACCCCGCCGCAGCCGTGCACGGCCACCCACTCGCCCGGCCGTACGGCCCCCACCTGCGTGATGGCGCGGAAAGCGGTGGCGAAGCGGCAGCCGAGCCCGGCCGCCGTCACGTAGGCCATCTCCTCGGGGACCGGGATCAGGTTCACGTCGGCGTGGTCGATCGCCACGTATTCGGCGTAGGAGCCCCAGTGGGTGAAGCCGGGCTGGGTCTGCCGCTCGCACACCTGCTGCTGGCCGGCGGCGCAGGCCGTACAGGATCCGCAGGCGCACACGAACGGGACGGTGATCCTGGCGCCGGGCAGCCAGCCGCGCACCTCGGCGCCGACCGCCTCCACGACGCCCGCGAGCTCGTGCCCCGGCACGTGGGGCAGGACGCGGATGTCGGGGTCGTGGCCCTGCCAGCCGTGCCAGTCGCTGCGGCACAGGCCCGTCGCCTCGACCCTGATCACCGCCCCGTGCGGCGCCGGGGAGGGGTCGGGCAGCTCGCGCAGGTCGAGCTCCCCACCGAACAGGTCAAACGCAACGGCTCGCATCTCATGAGCTTAGGGTCAACTGCCGCAGCTTGCGCAAGGCTTGGTGCGAGGGTGAACCTGGTTCGGCCGTGTAGATGACCAGGCGCAGGTCCTCGCGGTCCGGCACGGCCAGGACCTGGCAGGTCACGTCGATGACGCCGAGGTCCGGGAGGTCGAGGCGCTTGGTGTTGTGCCGGCGGACCGCCACCTCGTGCCTGGCCCAGATCTCGGCGAACTCGGGACTCAACGCGAGCAGCTCCGCGACCAGCGCCTGGAGGCCCTGGTCATCCGGGTAACGACCCGCCGCGACGCGGAGGTCGGCCACGGAGCCGCGGGCGAAGCGGCTCCTCTCCTCGTCCTCGAAGTACCCGCCGACGTCGGAGGAGCGGAACACCCAGCGGATGACGTTGAGATCGTCGGGCGAGCGTGCGTCGAGATCGCCCATGACCACGCCGGCGAGCGGGTTCCAGGCCAGGATGTCGTACTTGGCGTCGACCACATAGGCGGGCACCTCCTCCAGGAAGGAGATGAGGTGCAGGATGGCCTCGGGTACGTCGGCCCTGATGCGCGGCGTCTCCAGCGCCTGGCCGGCCAGGTTGAACAGGTGGCCGCGCTCGTCCTGGCTGAGCATGAGCGCCCTGGCCAGCGCGTTGAGCACCTGGCGCGACGGATGGGGCCCGCGGCCCTGCTCCAGCCGGATGTAGTAGTCGATCGACATCCCCGCGAGCTGCGCGACCTCCTGCCTGCGCAGGCCCGGCGTGCGACGGCGTCCGGCCTCGGGCAGCGCCACGTCACGGGGCGTGACGCGGGCGCGCCTGCTGCGGAGGAACTCGGCGAGTTTGGTGCGGTCCATCCCACTATCTTCGGGCAGATCGTGGCCCCTTGGGTGGTACCGCCGATCCCAGCCTAAGGAGGTCTCTCACGCTGCGGCCCGATCCGCGCGAGCGTTGAGCCATGACGACAACTGCCCTCATCACAGGTGCCAACAAGGGAATCGGCTTCGAGATCGCGCGGCTGCTCGGCGAGCGCGGCGTCACCGCCATCGTGGGGGCGCGCGACGAGGAGCGCGGCCGGGCCGCCGCCGAGCGGATCGGCCAGCCGTACGTGCGGCTCGACGTGACCGACGCCGACAGCGTGCAGGCCGCCGCCAAGTGGATCGAGCAGGAGTACGGCACGCTCGACATCCTGGTGAACAACGCTGGGGTCATGGTCTGGGCGGAGGACCCGCGCCCCAGCGCCAGCAGCGCTGACGAGCTCAGGCAGGTGTACGAGACCAACGTGTTCGGTGTGGTCACCGTGACCAACGCGATGCTGCCGCTGCTGCGCCGGGCCGAGGCGGCCAGGATCGTGAACATGTCGAGCGAGCTCGGCTCCCTGTCCATGGTGATGGACCCGGACAGCCGCCTTTGGGAGCGCAACCTCATGGCCTACAACTCCTCCAAGAGCGCGCTCAACATGATCACCGTCTCCTATGCCAAGGAGCTATGGGACACCTCGATCAAGGTGAACGCCGTCACCCCGGGTTACTGCGCCACCGACCTCAACGGGCACTCCGGCCACCGCACACCCGAGCAGGGCGCGACGATCGCCGTACGGATGGCCACCCTCGACGCCGACGGCCCGACCGGCGCCTTCCTGGACGAAGACGGCCCGCTGACTTGGTGAGGTGTGGAAGGGAGATGTCCGGACAGTAAGGAGGCTATGGGACAAGATTTGGACAAAGAGCGGTTTTCCGAAGCGGAGTACACCCGCTTCGGAGAGCGTCTCCACGAGCAGCTGGACGTGCTGCGCGAGCTGCTCGACAGGCCGGGCTTCGGCGAGGGGCCGACGACCATCGGCGCGGAGCTGGAGCTGTTCCTCATCGACGAGGCGGGCCGCCCGCTGCCGCGCAACGCCGAGGTGCGCGACGCGCTCGGCGACCCCCGCGTGGTCCTGGAGCTCGGCCGTTTCAACCTGGAGGTCAACCTGACTCCGCTGCCGCTGGAGGGGCGGCCGTTCGAGCAGCTGGGCGCGGAGGTGCAGGAGACTCTGACGAGCGTGGACCGGGCGGTCGAGGGCGGCGGCGCGGTGCCCATCGGGATTCTGCCCACCTTGAGCGCCGACGACTTCACCAAGGAGGCGATCAGCGACCAGAACCGCTACCGGGCGATGAGCCGAGGGCTGCGGCGGCTGCGGCTGGAGCCGTTCCTGGTCAAGATCGACGACCTGGAGCTGGCGGTCGAGGACGTCATCCTGGAGAGCGCCAACACCTCGTGGCAGGTGCACATCCGCACGCCGCCGGACCGGTTCGCCCGGCTGTTCAACGCGGCGCAGCTGGCCACCGGGCCGGTGCTGGCGGCCTGCGGCAACTCGCCGTTCTTCCTCGGCAGGCAGCTGCGGGAGGAGACCAGGATCGCGTTGATGGAGGAGGCGGCCGACGACCGGGACCTGGAACGGCGCTATCGGAAGGACGGCCGGGTCACGTTCGGGTCTGATTGGGTGCGCGAGGGGGCTTACGAGCTGTTCGAGCGGTACGTACGGGACTACGACCCGGTCCTGCCCGACATGACGGACAACCCCGACCCGCTGGACGTGCCCGAGCTGCGGCTGCACCAGGGCACGATCTGGCACTGGAACCGGCCCGTCTACGACCCGTCAGACGGCGGCCACCTGCGGATCGAGATGCGCGCCCTGCCCGCGGGACCGTCCTGCGCGGACATGGCGGCCAACACCGCGTTCCTCATCGGGCTGACGATGTCGCAGGCGGAGCGGGACCTCACCGAGTACGCCTTCGCCGAGGCGTACCAGAACTTCTACCGGGCCGCCATGCACGGGCTCGACGCAAAGCTGTCCTGGCCCGGCCGGGACGGCGATTTCGCGGCCGCCGACCTGGTACTCGAGCTGCTGCCCGAGGCCAGGGAGGGGCTGCTCGCGGCCGGGGTCGCGCCGCCGGACGCCGACGGCGCGCTCGACGTCATCAGGCAGCGGACCCGGCTGCGCCGTACCGGAGCGGCGTGGCAGCGCGAAACGCTGGCCGAGTTCGGTGGCGACGCGGAGCGGCTGGTACGGCGGTATCACGAGCTCGCCCTTTCCGGTCAACCCGTACATACCTGGAGCTAGCCGAACTTTCCCGCCCGCCGATCCGTCGAATACACGAGACATCGACGGAAAAGCGAGGGAAGTATGGCTGCACCGGGGATGGTTCCGATCGACAAGACGCCCTTCACCTTACGCAGGGCTACGGGCACCTTGGCCGAGGGGGCGGCCAAGCTGGCCAGCGGCATCGGCGCCGTCTCTGTAGAGGCGGTGCTGGCCCACGCCAACCGGACCGGCGTACACAAGGGGGCGACGGGGGCGCTGGGCTCGATGAACCCCAAACCGGTCGACTGGTACGCCTTCGACGCCAAGGACCAGGACACGACCGACTGGTATCCGCAGGGCCTGACCTGCGGCGAGGACTCCGGCTCGGCGGGGGTCCCGGTGTTCGTGGCCAGCTGGTACTTCAAGCCAGAGGCGCCCGTGGTCGAACGCGGGATCAGGGTGAGCTTCCTCAGCCCGCAGACGCTGAAGTACCAGCACGCGCTCCTCGTCGAGGCCAAGCCCGACGGGTCGTACGGGGCGATCAACATCCACGCGGGCGGCGTGGCCTGGCACGGCGACCTGCTCTACGTGGCCGACACGAGCAAGGGGCTGCGGGTCTTCGACCTCAACCACCTGCTCGACCTGCGTACCGCCCAGAACGACCTGGGTGATCCGACGCGCATCGGCCGCCAGGGCGGCAAGTACCACGCGTTCGGCTACCGCTATGTCATCCCGCAGAGCGACTCCTGGCGCCTCGCCACGACCGGCGCCCTCTTCTCGTTCGCCTCCATCGACCGCAGCACCACCCCGCACACCCTCGTCTGCGGCGAATACCACGAGAACGACGCCAACGGCCGCGTCGCCCGATGGGACCTGGAGCTCAGCGGCGGCGTCCCCAGGGACGCCTACGTCATGGGTCTGCCGAAGATCCAGGGTGCGCTCTCCAGCGGCGGCAAGTGGTACATGAGCCAGGCGGCCGACGGCAACACCAACGGCAAGCTGCACGTCAGCACCGAGGGCAAGCTCGTCACCCGCCCGTATCCCATCGGGCCGGAGGACCTGACCGTGCAGGACGGCAGACTGTGGAGCGTCACCGAGTTCAGGAACAAGCGGGTGATCTTCGCGGTCAATCTGTGAGGTGCTGTCAATCGCCGAGGTGCTGGTACAGCAGTTCGCGGTAGCGGCGGTCGAAGTCGTCGTAGCGGGCGCGCAGCCGGGGGCCGGGCCAATCACCGGGCAGCAGTTCTTCAGGCAGCAGCGGGTCGGCCAGCAGGTGGCGTACCACCGCCGCCGACACCAGGAACCCCTCGGTCAGGCCCTCGGCCCGGTCGAGCGCGCTCTCCAGCCGGCGCGCCTCGCCCGCCCAGCCGTCGAGGTCCCACAGCAGCGGCGTGGGGTCGTCGTGCGGGCGGCCGTCGATCAGCGTGCACTGCGCGGTGACGCTCTCCGGCCAGCGCCGCAGCAGGTTGGCCGGGCGCAGCCAGGTGCCCTCACGGAGCTCGGCCAGGCGTAGCGCGATCATCGTGTGCCGGAAGGCGGCCCGGTCGGCCGGGGCGCGGCGCTCGGCCGTCACGACCGCGATCTCCCAGGTGCCGTCCCACGATCTGGTGTGCGGGTCGCGGCTCTCGTCCTGCCTGCCCTGACGCTCGATGAGGCGGTCGGACAGCGTGTAGCGGCCGCTGGACTGGACCAGGTCGCCGGCCGCCACCATGCGTGACAGCGCCACCCGCACGGTCCCCTCGGCGATGCCGAACAGCGCGCCGATGCGCACCAGGTGACGGGCGGCCAGCCGGGGCGGATGGCTGCCGAGCAGCGCGCTCAGCACAGCCGACCTCGCACTGAGATTGTTACGCTCTTCCATCGCGTGTCGAGTATATGTAATGTCCGGGGTATGGGGCGCTATCTCATCGAATCGATCGACGGCAGCGACCGTTACGCGACCGAGCGCTATCAGGGCGCCGCGGGGCGTAACTGGTGGAGCTGCGATCCGACGCTGCAACTGCTCATGCGGCGCCACCTGGGCGACGGCTTCGCCTGGGCCACGCCGTACCTGGACAAGCTGGGCGCGCTGATGGGCGGCACGGTGGCCGAGTGCGCGGAGGAGACCGATCGGCACCCGCCACGGCTGGAGAAGTACGACAAGTGGGGCAGGGACGTCAGCGAGGTCGTGATGCCGCCCTCCTTCCACACGGCCAGGAACGCCCTCATGACCAACAACTTCACCGCACCGGCGTTCGCCGACGAGGCTCGGGCGAACGGCGCGAATCCCGCCGCACTCGCCGCTGCCTGGACGTACCTGCTCGACCAGGCAGACATCGGGATGGGCTGCGCGCTCGGAACGGGCGGGGACATGGTGGTCTCGCTGGCCGAACGGCACGCACCTGAGGACGTACGTGACCGGGTGCGGGCGATCTTCGCCAACGGCTTCTACTCCGGTGAGGCCGCTCAAATGTTCACGGAGCGGACCGGCGGCTCCGACCTGGCCGCCCTGGAGGCCACGGCGGTGCCGGACGGCGACTCCTGGCTGCTGTCCGGGCTCAAGTGGTTCGCCTCGAACGCCAACGGCTCCGCCTTCGTCGTGCTCGCCCGGCTTCCCGAGGGTGACGTGGCGCCGTTCCTGGTGCTGTGGGAGCGCCGTGACGGCTCGCGCAACGGGGTGCGGATCAGGCGGCTGAAGGACAAGCTCGGCACTCGCTCCGTCGCGTCGGCCGAGGTGGAGCTCGCCGACGCGGAGGCGTTCCTGCTGGCTGGGAGCGGCTCCGGCTCGGGGCTCGGCACGATGATGAAGCTCACCAACGCCTCCCGGCTCGGCGTGGCGATGATGGGTGCCGGCGTGGCCAGACGCGCCCTGGTCGAGTCGCTCTGCTACGCGCGCTCTCGCGAGGCGTTCGGCCGGCCGCTCATCGAACAGCCGCTGATGCGCCGCAAGCTGGCCGAGCTGATCGTCGAGGTCGAGGCGGCCCAGGCGCTCGTCTTCGACGGCCTCGTCGGACCGCGCCTGCGCATCGCGCCCGCCCTGATCAAGCTGCGGGCGGCCCGGCTCGGCGTCACGGCGGCCAGCGACGCGATCGAGGTGCACGGCGGCAACGGCTACATCGAGCAGTGGCCGGTGGCCAGGCTGCTGCGCGACGCCCAGGTCAATCCGATCTGGGAGGGCGGCGACAACATCCTGTGCCTCGACGTACGGCGGGCGATGCTGCGCGAGAACGCCCACGAGCCCTTCCTCGACCGGCTCGTCTCCGCCGTCGACCCCGCTTCGTCCGTCGACCCTGAGACAGCGTCTCTCGTCCGCGGCCGCATCGAGGACCTGCGAAAGGCGATCACCGCCTGGTCCTCCCTGGACCCCGTCGCGGCGGAGGCGCAGCTGTTCGCGCTGGCCACGTACATGGCGGATGTCTACGCGGCGGCGCTGCTGCTGGAGCAGGCGGCATGGGAGGCGCGGGAGTTCGGCACCGACCGCAAGGCGCTGGTGGCCCGGCTCTACGCCGACGCGCACCTCGTCGATCATGGTCCGTTGCGGGGGATCGACCGTCCGGCAGAGGGCTTGGACCGCTTTGACGATCTTCTTGCGGGCGCTCTCACACTCTGATGGGGACAGGGCCTTCGGTGCCCTGTTCCGCCGCTGTTCCAGCCCACGAGGTGAGTACTCGGGCGGATCGCCATGCTGCCCACATCTCGGAGGTTGAAATGCGCGACACTCGGAAGGTCCAAACTGCTGTTCTCGGGTTACCCGGCTCGCACCAGCCGATCATGATGCCGTTCGAGCGGGTCGACGCCGAATTGCTTCGGCGGAAGTACAGCGCGAAGCGGTTCTTCTGCGGAGAGTGGCTGGGCGGCTGCGGTAAGGAGCTGTACACGCGCATCGGTCCGGTGCGGGTGCCGCACTTCGCCCACCACCCGGAGAGCAGTGATGGGCCCGTGAACTGCCGACGGTCTAGCACTGATGAGCAGAGCGCCGACCATCTGTACATCCGGCAGGAGCTCACCGACTGGTTGAGGCGGTGTGGCCACCAAGTCAAGGCGGTGCACCTGGAGGGCTCGGTCCCCCGGGAGGGAGGCTCATGCACCGGTATGACGATCGAAATGGCCAAGGGCGGTCTGATCGCCGTTGCGCTCCGCAATGACCTGCGCGAAGACTCGAACGGCAAATGGCCTCAGCGGGATGCCCAACTCCGGCGATCACACAGGAGCGTCGAGTGGCTTTTCGCTCCGTCGGTTCCCATGGTCCGGCACATGACCAAGCGCCAGGGGCATGCGTTCGTTGTCGGCTGTGAAACCGACGGGTTCCGGCGCATCGTCAAAATCGGAACGAAGGTCGGTGGCAAGATCCCGCTGTGGGCGAATCTCCAGGACTGCACGATTGACGAACGCGGGCGCGTCCGGACCCCGCACCTGGCCGAGCTTCCTCGGAACCGAACGACGCAGGCTCCCTACTGGCCATCGACGGCCGAGCCAGCGAACACAAGGGCCGCGTCAATCGAGAAGCCAAAGCAGGGGGCAGCGGTGCCTCATCCCCTTGCCGCGGTCGGATTCGCTGTGCACGAGGAGTCGCTCACCCTCATTCCCCGTTCGGGAAGGACGATGACACATCGCGAGATCGATGCCGATATCGCGTGTACGGACTTCGTTCTACCCACGACATCGGTCCGCGTGATCATCGCGGAAGCGGACTCGGCGCCAGTCATCGGTCGCTCTCACATAGTCGCTGGTCCTGCACTCTTGTCCGCAACGTCCCCCATGGGATCCACCGAGATCGTGTGGAAGCTCCAGGTACAAGACCTTGTCCTCATTCCTGCTGACGACGCGGATCAGGTGGATGAGGAATCGAAGGAACCTGCCCAGACCAATTCGGATGCATGGGCAAGGACGCAGGCCATTCTGGCGACGCTGGAGTACGCAGAGACGCAGCGGGATGCCGACACCTGGGCCGGCCTGTACGAGGAGGTCGAAGCCCTTATGGAGCGGCTGGGCGCGACGGAGCGGAGCGAGGCGGACCAACGGCTCAATCGACAGCGGAACATCGTCCGAGAAGCCGAGATTGAACGGGAGCGCAGCAGCGAGCCGGCCAAGATGCGCTCCGGCAAGCCCCCGAAAGCGATCCCATTGCCAGCGCCCGCATCGGCCCGTTCCAAACCGCGAGCGTCCAAGGCGGCCCACGTGGACAGAAACCAGGTGGCCATCCTTTTCGGCATGATCGAGCAAGCGGTCTCGCAGAGAAAGCTCCGAGAAGCCAGGGAGGTGTGCCAGGCGTTGGAGCGATTCCTGGACGGGCTGCCGTCAGCTGAGTATCAAGAGGAGCTCGACCGGCTCACCAAGCGCAAACGACGACTCGGTTTGCGCTAAATCGGGAGAGGCGAGCCAGGGGTTTCCGAAAGGCTGTTAGGGACCTCGATCAACCAGCCTGACCGCGCAGAAGAAGGTCCCACAGATGTACGGCCTGCGCGGTCCGTACCCGCTCCGTTTCGTGAACTACAACGCCGCCGTCGTGAGAAGACTCCAGACGGCGGATGAACATCAGCCCGCCCGCCTCGCAGAGCTCAAACTGAATGTTCCCGCAACAGCAGGTGTGGCGGCGTACGCGCACCCTGGCTGTACGCGAAGTGGGAAGATCCCACTCGATTTGCTTGTGGACAGCACCGAGTGGCGCGAGATGCACCCCGTGAAATTCCGGCGGAATCGACATGTCAGCCCTTCATGGTTGCGGCGGCATGGTTGTCCGGGATGGTGACGCACCCCGTGGCCATGCCGCCGCGTCGCACGACGCCGGTCCCTCCCGAACGGCTTCGTACGAGGTCATCGGATGGAAGGCGCGACGGCGGGGATGCCCCCGGAGCGGTCTACGCCGCCGCGTCGTTCACGGAGTCGGCCGCCCGACCTCGGCGAGCACTCGCTCGACCCGGTCCGCCGCCGCGAGGACGTCGTCCACCGGGCTGATCGGCGCGCCAGGGGAACCAGTACCAGAGCGTAACCGGCGTCCATGGCGTGTCCTTCCCGTTGGGCGCCCCGGTGTTGTACGCCCAGAGGGGGTGAGGGAGGCGGCCAGATGGTCGCCCAAAACCGCCTCCCTCGGTCCCGGCCGATTGCTCAACGGCGCCCGATGAGGCGGCGTCCAGGGGAAGAGAAGACGGCCGGGAGTTGTGGCTCGCGGCCCCTGGCGGCCAGGGGCTCCACCGTGGGACTGCGAGTTGTAGGCGGCGCGGGCTGGGCAAGGCCCGTGCCGGAGTGCGCGGTCGGCCATGGATGAGCTGTCCCCGACCGGCCGCGCCAAGACGCGGCGTAGCATCCCCGACTGCGCACGGGGTCGCCTGCCTGGCCACGTCTCGTCTTGTCACCCGAGCCCCCTCTGGAGCCCGGGAAGAGCATCTTGAACACTGCCGCCTTCGGAGCGCCGCCCCACAACAAGATGCGGTAGACGGTCCGCCTGCCAATCAGGCGGCGCCACGCCATCCATGAGCTGCCAAAGCTCGTCTGGGTCATCTGCCTGGAGGATGATGCTGTGATCGGATTCCCCCATGTAGATGGCGATGTAGCGGCGCCAGTAGAGGGAGTACATCAGAAAGAACCAGCCGCAGGCGCGGCGCTGAAGGTCTGCTACCTGCCTCCTCGCTGCCGTGTCAGCGGCGATTTCGGCCTCACTGGCCAGCATGGGCTCCTCCTTGGTAACAGGGACGTTCTGATGGCGCAGGCCGACCGAAGCAACCGCTCGGCCTGCGCCGAAGGCGCGATACGGCGGGGACGACTACACCGGGCCGCTCGCGCTCGGCGTGGTAGCACAGCGCTTCGGGCTTGTATCTCCGCGGCTGTTGGCTGCCAGGCCGTGCTCAACTTCTCCGGGGGACGTCGGCCAGGTCTGATGTCTCCTCAGCGCGGTCATTGGTGCTCCGAATGGCGTCCGGGCTGTGGATGTCCCAGTCGGCCGTGAAGGTGGCCGTACGGAGAGGGCCACGTACGAACAGCAGCCGTGCCCCAATCGCGTTGAGCTGTTCCCGCTGCCGAGCGGCGACGTGTTTCTCGCCCAGATGGTGTGCGGTGGGCAGGACCACCCCGTAGGCGCCCGACAGGAGCAGGACGTCCAGCAGGCCGGCGAATGCCGGGGCGTCCACCAACGCGGTTCCTCGATCGGTGAAGATTCCGCAGAGCCGCAATTCGTGCTGGTCGCAGTATTGGGCGAGGGTCACCGTCAGCGCTGCCTGCCGCTCAGGCGTCGAGCGGTGTAGCCGCAGGTACCCGTAGACGATCGGATGATCCACATCCTGTTGTTCGGTGAGTGTCCACAAGGTAGCCGTCCTTACCGTGGTCAGGGTTCTTGGCTCGCCCTTCGAGCATGGCCAGCTCCGGCCCGGCCGGATACGACCGGCTGTCGCACTTACGTTGCACTTCCGTAGTCACTCGATGTCTCTGCGTGCTTCCATGGGCCGTGGAAGGGAGGAGCGACGTGACGACCGTGCATGAGTGGACCGGCCTTGAAGCGCGTGCACTTCGTCTGCCTTGCGGATGAGCGTGCGGGTGTTCGCCCAGCACCTCGGAGTGGCTCCCCGCACCGTGGCGAAGTGGGACCATCTCGGGTCCGCAACCCGGCCCCGCCCTGACACCCAGGCCATCCTGGACACCGCGCTCGCCCGCGCGGACTCTGCGACCCACTTGCGGTTCGAGACCCTGCTCCTGGAACTCGGTCAGAACACCGGCCAAGGTCTACGAGTCACCCGCGTAGGCCCACGGGCCTGGGACTACGAGACGTGGACCGACGACCTCGACCGCGCTGTGGTCGCACTCAGTCGCCAGAGCTTCAGCTACGCCACTGACCTGTTGAACCGATGGCTCACCCGCTACGATCCCCACGCTCTCGACGACAAGGGTCTGTACCTGTTCGCCCGATCGACGACACTGCTCGGTGACCTCCAACGTGACCAAGGCGCAGTGGCCGGCCCTCTGTCCGCTCGCCGCTCCTACCTCAACGCGCGCTCGATCTATAGCCAGCTCGACATCCCCCGCCGCATCGCCCAACTCGACCTGTCGCTGGCGGTCGTGGCCGAGATGTCGGACCGGTTGGACGAAGCCGCCAAGGAGTATGAGGTGCTGGCGGTGGACGACCGCCTCTCACCTCGTGACCGGACACGTGCCCGGCTGTGGGTCGGCACCGCCTTGAGCAAGAACGACAAGAACGACTACGCCGCTCGCCTGATGACGACCGCCATCCGCGAGTTCGAGAACCTCGGCGAGCCCGAGGATTGGTCCGTCGCGCACCAGAAACTGGCCCTGGCACACCGTGGCGCGGGAAACCTCTCGGAGGCGCTGCGCCTGATCGACCTCGCCCGCGCCACCGCCGTTACCGACGTGCCCATGCAACGGGTACGCCTGGAGACGGCTTACGGGCACATCCTGCTTTCCGACCGGGCAACCGTGGATGATGGGCTGATGATCCTCGACCGTGCCGCGTGCGAGGCCGCACGGCATGGGCTCGCGCACCAACTGCGCAGCATCGAGGGCATCCAGCGGTCCATCCAGGGGGAGACCCGCCTCCCTCTGTCACGGCGATCAGGGAGCAGCAGAGTGAGCGTCAAGCAGCAGGTCATCACCGACGAGCAGTGGCGGCACGCGCGCGCGATCTGGGATTACCACCAGATGCACCACGACCTGCGCCGGTGTGATGTGGCCATCGGCCTGGGCAGCCACGACCTGGGGGTCGCGCGCGCGGCAGCCGAGCTTTATCGCGCCGACTGGTTCCCGCTGCTTGTCTTCTCTGGAGCCACCAGTCCCACCACCGCGGCCCGCTTCCCTCGTGGTGAGGCAGTCCATTATCGCGAGTACGCGCTCGAATCCGGCGTGCCCGACAAGAGCGTCCTCCTGGAGCCGAAGGCGACCAACACCGGGCAGAACATCAGCCTGTCCCGGGAAGTGCTGGCGGACGCCGGAGTCCAGCCCAGTTCGGTCCTGCTGATCTCCAAGCCGTACATGGAGCGTCGGTCCTACGCCACCGCACGAAAGGTTTGGCCCGAGATCGAGGTGGTGTGCGCCTCCGAGTCGCTGGAGCTGGACGACTACGTCAGTTCGATCGGCGACCCGAAATTGGTCATCGACATGCTCGTCGGCGACCTCCAGCGCGTGATCGAGTATCCGAAGCTCGGCTACGCCATCGAGCAGCCCGTCCCAGGAGAGGTCCATGACGCCTACCAGGCTCTTCTCCGCGCCGGATTCGACAGCAGGCTCCTATCGTCCTGACCTCCCGTACGGCGAGGTGTGCGCGATCCACCAGCCCAACCTCTTCGCCCGGCTCTCGACCTTGGCCAAGTTGTTCACTGCGGACTACTGGATCGTCCTGGACGACGTACAGTTCGCCCGCAGGGATTACCAGCATCGTGCGCGCCTCGCCTCGCTCGACGACTCAGGACAGACACAGTGGCTTTCCATCGCTACGCATCTGCCACACGGCCGCTCCACTACCATCCGCGGAGCGCGTCTGGCCGATCCCGTCCGTTGCCGACGCCGTGTCGCCCAGCTTCTTGCCGACCACTATCGGCACGGTGCTCACTGGGCGGCGTTCAAGAGACGCCTCGAACCCGTGCTCGCCGAGTTCGAGAGAACCGACCGACTGGTCGACGTGACGGAGGTGTCCACACGCTTGCTGTTGGAGGAGGTGGGGTGGCCGGGGCAGATCCTGCATAGTAGCGATCTGCTCGTACGGGGTGAGAGGTCGCAGAGACTGGCCGACCTCGCTTGGCTGACCGGTGCGACGACCTATCTCTGCGGTACCGGGGGAATGCGATATCTGGATCCGGCTGTGTTCCGCGTCCATTCGATCGACGTCCTCTCCTTTCGGACTCCCAGATCGGGCATCTGGGCATCCGCTCGAGAAGTGAGCGCCGTACATGCTCTGATGCTCGTCGGGCCGTGGGCTATGAGGCGGGAACTGGAGATTCTGCGCGGACGAGTTCTGACGGAGGATCCGTGACCTGGCTTAAGCGCAGACAAGTTCCTGGTTGCTTGCGTCCCGCGCATCCGGAGTGACGGCGCCGCCCGCGTCAGGAGTGGATCTAGCTCTGCGCGACCTCAGGAGCGTGTACGGCCAGTGATCTCAGGGCCCTCCGATGATCAGCAACTCACCCATTCAGGCGTCGAGGATCCAGTTGCCGTGGAAGCCGAGCGGGACGCGCACGGGCAGGTGGACACGGGCCACGGGCGGTCCTGTGAAGTCCTGGGCCGACAGGATCACCAGGTCGGAGGCGCCCCGCTCGGGATCGGCGACGTAGGCCATCAGGTAGCCGTCGTCCTCCTCGCCGCCGCCGGACGGGTTGGCGACGAACGCCGCCTCCCCGACGGCGGCGTCGCGGGCGAAACCGTGCACCTCTGTCATGCCACGCCGCAGGTCGTGCTTGACGAGCGCGTTGGTGAACGCCTCGTCGGGGTGCGGGCCGTCGAGTGTGAACGGTACGCCGTACACCGGGCTGACCGCAGAGTAGCCGTAGCGGTGCGGGCGCGAGGCGAACGCGTCGTTCACGCGGGGAAAGTCCTAAGCCCGGTCGTCGATGCGGCGCTGGTCCACCCTGCCGCTCGCCCGATCGATGGTCCAGCGGTCGAGTGTGGGCGCGACCGCACCCGGGTCGGCGACGTCGACCGGCCCTTCGGACCTGATCAGGTCGACCGTGATCGTGGAGCCGTCGTCGTAGGCATTGAGTACGTGGCTGACATAGAAGGACTCGACCGGCAGCCAGCGGATGTCACCGCCCGTCCGGGGCAGCACGCCGACGCGCGCCTGGTGCCCGGGATCCCACTGGAACAGCATCTTCGTCATGCTGAACGTCAGCGGGATGTCGAACACGAGGACGTAGTTCTCCGACAGCGCGAAGTCGTGCAGGAACGGGGTGTCGCCGGACAACGGGATGTCCGTCACCCGGGTCACCATGCCTGCGGGGTTGGTGACGATGTACTGCGCGAACGGCCGCCCGATCACATAGGCCAGGGAGTGCAGGTCGCCGGTGCGCGGGTCCACCTTGGAGTGCGCGTTGGCGCTGGAGCCCTCGGGCGTGGCGGCCATCGGGCATGCTCCGATCGTGTCCAGCTCGTAGCCGAGCTCGTGCGGCAGCCCGCCGGCCTCGACGAGGGCGAGCGTGCGGCCGGCGTGGCCGATCACGTGGACGTTCGGGGACGGAGGCAGGAACGCGGGCGGCTCCTCGCCGCGCCGTAGCCGGTCCAGGGCGTCGGCGACCTCTGTCGAGCGGACCCAGCGGTTGCGGTACCACTCGGCGCGGCCGTCCCGGATGCGGACGCCGTGCACCATACCGGCGCCGAAGGCGTAGAAGTGGGTGGCGGGATCCTCCACGCCCAGCGGGTTGGGGCCCATCCGGAGATAGCGGCCCTCCAGATCTGCGGGCAGACGGCCGGTCACGGGCAAGTCGTAGGCGGTGACTTCCTCCTTGACCGGGGCGAAGTGGCCTTCGAAGTAGCGGCTGCGTCGGTCTTCGGTCTGCATGGTCCTCTCCTGCTGTGGTACGGCGTACGACCGGAACGGTACCCTGCGTATAGGTGGTGACCAGCGGTTCAGTGAGCAGCAATCAGCCCTGTACTAGGACACGATTCATCGCTCTCACCGCTTCCACCAGGCAGGTGACGGCGTCCTTCGCGGGGGGACAGCCATACCCTCTGTACTAGGACAGCGGCCGCTTCCGGCGTGAGGAGACGATCGACCATGGACCGGTACGGCATCGCGCCGCCGTACCTGCGGATCGTCAGTGAGATCAAGCGGCGCGTCGAGACCGGCGAGCTGCGGGCCGGCGACCGCGTTCCCTCCACCAGGCAGGTCGCCGAGCAGTGGGGGGTGGCCCGCGCCACCGCCGCTAAAGCGCTGAACACGCTGCGGCAGGAGGGAGTGGTGGTGGCCATCTCCCGCGTCGGCACCGTCGTGGCGGAGCTCGCGCCCGGCACCTTCCCGCCTCCCAGGGTGCCGAGTGCCCCAGAACGGAAGCCCGCCCACGACGGCAAGCGGGAGCGGATGGTCCGTACGGCGATCGCCATCGCGGACGCCCAGGGGTTCGACGCGGTGTCCATCCGCGGCGTCGCGACCGCGCTCGGCATCCCCACCATGTCGCTGTACGGGCTCGTGCGCGGCAAGGAGGAGCTGGCCGCGCTCATGGCCGACACCGCGTTCGGCGAGCTGGAACTTCCGGCGATGCCCCCGGCGAGCTGGCGGACGCGGCTCGAACTCGCGGCCCGCCTGCAGTGGCGACTCTACCTGCGGCACCCCTGGCTGCCCCGGCTCGTCTCGCTCACCCACCCGCAGCCCACGCCCAACATGCTTCGGTACGGGGACTGGGGGATGGGCGTCGTGCGCGAGCTGGGGATCGATCCGGATACCGGCAGGTTCGTGTGGTGGGCGGTGACCAACTACGTCCGGGGGACGGCCACGAACCTGGAGCCGCAGGCCGAATCGGAGCGGCACACGGGCTTGTCCGCTGGGGAGTGGTACTCCGTCCACATGCCGAGGTTCCGTGCCGGCCTGCCCTCCAGCGGCCTCCCCGCGCGCGTGGCGCCCGCGGGTGATCAGTCGGCCTTCGACCTGGCCGGTTTCTTCGAGAACGGCCTGCAGCTCCTGCTGGACGGGGTCGCCGTGCTGATCGGCCGGCAGCGCCTTCCGTAGGAACGCGCTGGGTTACTCGGCGAGGGCGTCAAGCGCAGGTCTTCTTTGGCGGACTGCAGAAGGTGATCTCGGGGTAGCTCGCTGAGGACTTGTTCAACAGGGGCTGAGGCTTGCCGCGCAGGTGCTGGTCGAAGAAGGCCGTGACGTACTTGCGGGTGATGTCCATGGCGCGGGCGCCGCGTATGTCGGCGCCGACGTCGATACCGAGTTGGTCGACCAGCACGCCCAGGTCGGTGAAGGACAGGTGCACGGCTCCGTCCATGAGCAGCCAGCGCTTCCAGCCGGTCAGTCCCGTCCAGACATGCTCCCACGAGGCGGCCTCACCCTTGCCCGGCGCGTAGGTCGCGGGTTTGCCCAGGAAGAGGAATGGCCGGGACAACCCGGATGCGGGGACCGTGCTCTCCACGGTTCCGTCCATGTCGATGCCGGCGCGCAGCCGGGAGTCCTCCAGCAGGGCCGTGACGGCGCTCGCGCCGCCGGCCGATTGACCGGCCATGGCGATCTTCGACGTATCGATCAGGCCGGCGCCTTTCCACTTCGGGTGCTTGCCGGTCAGCTGGTCGAGCACGAAGGACACATCCGCAGCCCGGCTCTTCTCCAGCTTCACCCACCAGCCCTGCCCCTTGGTGATCTCGCACGTGACACAGGTGGTGACCCGTCCGTCCGGGAAGGTCGTGGCGACGTTCTCGTAGGTGTGGTCGACGGCGGCCACCACGTACCCCCGGCTCGCCAGTTCCTCGGCGAGGCCCGTGAGCTCGCTGCGGGGCTTGCTGTGTCCGGGAGAGAGCACCACGAGGGGCAGGCTGTGTTCACGCCCGGCGGGACGGGCGTCGGTGAAGGCGTTGGTGCGCGTCTTGCTCAGCGTGTCGGACGGGATGGTGGTGATCTTTCCGTCCTTGAGCAGCAGCTCGGACTCCTTCGCCGTCATGTACTGCGCTCGCTTGCGGCCTGGCGATTTGGCCGGGTACCACAGCGAGACCATGAGCTCGCGGTACTTGACGGTGGGAACCCAGGGGTCGGGGCGCGAGGTGTCCTTCAGGTACAGGGATGTGGTGCCGACCGGCTGGGAGCCGGTCGGTGCGGGCAGGAACGGCGTGACCGTCTGGGACGCCGCGGCCGGCAGGGCCTGGACGAGTCCGGTGGCGGCCAGGACGGTGACGAGCCCGGTGATGATGGCCAGCCGGTCACGGCGCCGGGGTTCGCGCAGCTCGCCATGGCCGTCGTCCGGCGTGGTCCGGTTCGGGGAGTCGATCATGTGGACGGACTATACCCTGAGGATATATTCGCGGTGCATAAAGGAGCGAATCTGGCCCCTCACCCCGTTCTCGGCGGTTCCCTCATGTGGCGACGTACCGGTCGCTCGTCTGCCCGCGCAGATGGCCGGGCGGCAGCTTGCGACCGTAGGCGACCAGGAGGAGGTCCTGCGCGGAGCCGATCAAGGGTGTGCCGGTGCCGAAGGACCAGCCGAGGTCGTCGGCGCGAAGCTGGACGCCGTTGAGGTCGGCGCCGAAGAAGCGCGCCGTTCTGGAGCTGATGGCGTCCAGGAGGATGCGTACGCGGTCGTCGGGGATACGGCGGTCGATGCCCAGAGCGACGGTGATGTCCAGGCCGTGGATCACGTCATGGCCCAATCCCGCCGTGGGACCGCCGACCGGAGGCTTCCAGGGGTTGCGGGCGTTGTCGCGGATCGCGCTGATCAGCTGGGCGGTGGACAGGATGGCGGCGTCCTGGTGGGCCAGCCGATCGGCCATCCGGTTGATGTCGCCGCGGGCCTTGAGGAGCTCGAGCGCCAGATGGGGAAGCCGGTAGCGGAAACCCATCGACATGTGGGCCGCGACCTCCCGTACACGCCATCCGGCGCACAGGCTCGGCGCCTCCCACTGGGCGGGTGACAGCTCGGCCAGCATCGCCGCCAGCTCTGTGCGCTCGGCGGCGATGGCGGTGCTGATGTCCATATTCACGCCTCCCGCTCTGTCAGGCGGGCGGCGGCGGTCAGGATGGCGCCCAGCTGCACCGCGACCACCCTGCGCGGCTCGATCGGCGGGCCGGGGGAGTCGGTCTCGGCCTGTTCGTACCACTGGTCGAAGCGTTCGGCGAGCAGGTGGCGTTGGCGCCGGATGGCCGGTGTGACGTTGCCGGCGGCCACTTCGGCGTCCAGCATGCGCAGGAACACCCCCACCAGGCGCAGCCGCAGCATGTGCGTTGTCTGACAGTGGGAGTACTCTTCGGCGACCGTGGCCGGCCGATCGAGCTCGGGCAGAGTTTCCTCTTCGAGGTCGGCGATCTTGCGGAAGGTCTCCAGGGTGCTTTCGGTCGAGCGGCGGAACGGGGAGCGCACCGTCAGGTCGCTGGTGACGGCCCGCATGCCCGCCTGTAGCGTCTCGATCAGCTCGCGTCGCGCCGCCGCCGCTTTGGTGGCCACCTCTAGGTAGGTGCGGTCGGTCGCGCTCCGGTCGGCCACCCGCTGGTCGGTCCACGAGGGCACCTCGGTGATCAGGTGGAGCGCGCCGAACCTGGCGGCGTAGTCGGCGCTGCTGCCGCCGGCGCCGAAGGCCGCGCCCACCCGCGCCCCGCCCAGCGTCAGGAAGACGGCGGGCGCGATCGGTTCGGCGCCAGGTAGTTCCGGCTCGCCGTGGTGCGGCGGGAGGCCCTCCATGCCGGGCAGGCCCGCCAGCCGTTCGGCCAGGACGGTGTCGCGGCGGTTGAGGTAGAAGAACGCGCCCTGGTACTCGGCGTTGTGCAGGGAGCAGACCAGCGACGGGCGTACCTCGTCCATCAGGCGCATGAGCGCGGCCGTCTCCGGCAGTGGCCGGTCGAAACGGTAGTCGCCGCTGACGAGCGGGAAGGTCCACTCGACCTGGTCGGCCAGGTCGGGGCGGTAGAAGTGCTCGGCATAGGCGCGGCGGTCGCCCGGTTCGCCGTACCAGCCCTCGTTCAGCCGGGCGCCATCCGGGTCGGCGCAGGCGACCAGGTGCCAGCGGTAGCCCAGCAGTCCTGGGTCCTGGCACAGCAGCCTGACCAGCGTGAGGACGGTCAGCGCGCCGACCGGCTCGTTGGGGTGCGGCCCGGCGATGACCACCGCGTCCGCCGGCCCGGTGCCGATGGTGAGGGCGTGCAGCGGCTCGCCGAGCCTTGAGGCGCCGATGCGGCGCAGCCGTATCAGGTCGGGATGGGCGGCGGTGAGCTCCTCCAGCTCGGCCCGCAGCGCGTCGACGGTGGGGAACGCCGGGTAGCCGGGAACCCGGCTCATGTACTCCGCAACATTCATAATGAGATTACGGTAATAATAAGATTATGAGAATGACAAGGGCGGAGGCCAAGGAACGCAACCGGCGGGCCCTGCTGGCGGCCGCGCACCAGATCGTCGCCAGAGACGGTCACCGGGCCAAGCTGGAGGAGATCGCCGAACAGGCCGGGCTGACCACCGGCGCTGTCTACTCGCTGTTCGGCAGCAAGAACGGCCTGCTGATCGCCCTGGTCACCGACTACCTCGGCCCGCACTACGACGGCATCGAACAGGCCGTCACCCCCGGCCTTGACCTGGTCGAAGCCGTGGAGGTCTTCGCCCGCCACTACCACCGCTTGTGCGAGGAGCCGGACGCGCTGGGCGACCTGTCGTTCGAGATCAGCCTGCAGGACCTGGCACTACGCGACCCCGAGCTACGGCCCAAGCTCGCCGCCTCCGTACGAGAGCACGAACAACGCCTGGCCGCCCTGTTGACCGGCAGACCGCACGACGGGGCGGCCCTCACCGCTCAGCAGGCGCACCGCCTGGCCACCGCGCTGCGCGCCCTGCTGGTCGGCCTCAGCCAAGGCGTCATCCTCGGCCTGACCCCCACGGCCCCGGAGCAGTACTTCGCCGACACGGCCCGCGCCCTGGTCGCCGACGACGTGCTCGGGCCGCCCTGACCTCCTCGACCGTCTGGGGGACTAAAATCCAGATACGGGTGGCCGTATCCGGCGCTGGCGTGACCTCCGGCGCCGCCGTACGCTCACGTTCCGGCGACCACCCATCACGGAGGCAGCCATGACCGTACGCATGGAGCGAGAAGGCCAGGTCACGACCGTAATACTGAGCAGGCCGGAGGTCCGCAACGCGGTCGACCGCAAGACCGCCGACGCGTTGGTGGACGCGTTCAGGGCGTTCGAGGAGTCCGACGCCGCGGTGGCCGTGCTGTGGGGCGAGGGCGGCATGTTCTGCGCGGGCGCCGACCTGAAGACGCTCGACAACCACGTCGGCGAGGACGGCGACGGGCCGATGGGCCCGACCAGGATGCGCCTGTCCAAGCCGGTCATCGCCGCTGTCGCCGGGCACGCCGTCGCGGGCGGGCTGGAGCTGGCGCTCTGGTGCGACCTGCGGGTGGCCGAGGAGGACGCGGTGTTCGGGGTGTTCTGCCGCCGCTTCGGCGTGCCGCTCATCGACGGCGGCACCGTACGGCTCCCGCGGCTCATCGGCACCTCCCGGGCCATGGACCTGATCCTCACCGGCCGTCCGGTCGGCGCCCGCGAGGCGTACGAGATGGGCCTGGCCAACCGCGTCGTCCCCACCGGCACGGCCAGGCGCCAGGCGGAGGAGCTGGCCCGCGAGATCGCCGGCTTCCCGCAGACCTGCCTGCGCGGCGACCGGCTGTCGGCGCTGGAGCAGGACGGGCTGCCGGAGCGGGAGGCGATGCGGAACGAGCTGCGCCACGGGCTGGTGTCCCTGCCCGACGCGGTCGGCGGCGCGGCCCGCTTCGCGGCGGGCGCGGGCCGCCACGGCACGTTCTAGCGACTCGGCGGTCGGGCCGCCACGGCACGTTCTAGCGACCCCGTGATCACCCCAGTACAGGGAAGTTCGCACGAATCACTCCGTACGGGTCGCGGGCCCGCTTGAGGTCGCGCAGCCGGGCCAGCGTGCTCGCGGGGAAGGCGGACGCGGCGCGTTCGCCCTGAGTCAGCATCGTGTACGTCTTACGCCCGCTCGTGTGCGGCACGAGCGCCTTCGTCAGGTCGGTGACGCGCTCGGCCGTGTCCGGCGACGGCCGGCCGAACATGTAGACCGAGTACGGCTCGGCCAGATGCCCTACGGCGCCGCCACCCTCGGCGGGCCGGGCCAGCGCTCCGCCCAGGTGCCGGACCTGCACGCTGATCAGCGGATCGATCGGCGCGCCGAGCAGCACGTCCGCCACGCCCTCCAGCCCCGTGAGCAGCTCGAACCGGCCCGATCCCGGGCTCGGGTCCGTGGGTTCGGCGCATATCGAGCCCAGCTCGGCCACCGGCGTCGGTCGCCGGGTGTCGCTGATCAGCCCGCCGATCCGGTCGAAGCGGCGCAGCAGGGCGCCGGGGTGCTCGCCGAGGAAGGTGACGTCGACGGCGACGTACCCCACCGGAGCGCCGGGGAACTTCAGCAGGTCGAACCAGAGCGTCAGCTCCTCCGGCGCCTCGGCGGTGGTCTCGGCGAAGGCGTCGAACACCTCCCGAGCCCGCTCGACCGGCCACATCATCCGCCCGCCGAACAGCTCAGGGGCCGGGTGCAGGCCGAACTCCAGCGAGGTGACCAAGGCGAAGTCGCCGCCACCGCCCCGCAGCCCCCAGAACAGCTCCGGATCCGACTCCGCCGTCACCCTGACGCGGTCCCCAGTGGCGTCGACCGCCTCGAAGGCCCGCACGCTGTCGGCCGCGAAGCCGTACTTGCGCCCGAACCAGCTCAAACCACCGCCAAGGGTGTAGCCGGTCACGCTCACCACCGGTGAGCTGCCCGCCAGGCCCGTGAGGCCGAGCGGGCCCGCGGCCGCTAGCACCTCGCCCCACTTCACGCCCGCGCCGACCCGCGCGACGCCGTCCTCGACGCTCACGCCGCCAAGACGTGTGGTCTTGAGCAGGATCGTCCCGTCGGTGTCGCCGGAGGCGCCGTGGCCGCTCGGCTGGGCGGTGACCGCCAGGCCGTTGAGCCGCGCGTAGCTCACCACGGCGGCCACGTCGTCGGCGTCGGCCGCCTCGACCACCGCGCGCACCGGCTGGTCCACCGCCAGGTTCCAGGGCTTGCGGGCCGCGTCGAAGCCCGCGTCGCCGGGGAGCAGCAGGTTGCCGTTCACTTGGATGTCATTCATGGGACCAAGTGTGCGTTTTACCATTTGAGGGGGATTTGGGGTTGACTTGGGGTTTGTGGATGTCCGTCTGTTCGGCCGGCTTGAGGTCGACTCCGCCGATGGTGTTCGGCTCGATCTCGGCACGCGTAAGCAGCGGGCCGTGCTCGCCGTGCTGGCCCTCTCACCAGGGCGCGTAGTACCGCTCGACCGGCTGATCGAGGAGCTGTGGGCCGGGGAGGCGCCGGCCAAGGCGACGGCGACCCTCCAGGCGTACGTCTCCCACCTGCGCCGGGTGCTGGAACCCGGCAGGAAGCCGCGTACGCCGCCCCGCCTGCTGCTCACCCGCGAGCCCGGCTACCTGCTCGACATCGCGCCGGGACAGGTCGACGCGGGCCGCTTCACCGCGCTGGCCGAGGACGGGCGGCGGGTGCTGCGGGGCGGCAGGTACGCCGAGGCGCTGGAAGTGCTCGACCGGGGGCTCGGGCTGTGGCGGGGCGAACTGCTGGGGGAGTTCGCCGACCTGGAGTTCGCGCGGCGGGCCGTACACCGGCTGGAGGAGCTGCGGCTGGGAGCCGCCGAGGACCGGTTCGAGGCGCGGCTGGCGCTCGGCGAGGCCGGGCTGCCGGATCTGGAGGCGCTGGTCGAGGCCCATCCCTATCGGGAGCGGGCCTGGGCGCTGCTGGTGCTGGCGCTCTACCGGGCGGGCCGGCAGGCGGACGCGCTCGGGGCGCTGCGCCGGGTCCGGTCGCTGCTTGACGGGGAGCTGGGCATCGAGCCGGGACCGGAGCTGAAGCGGCTGGAACAGGCGGTGTTCGACCAGTCGCCCGACCTGATGACCCTCACCGCACCCGGCCTCACCGCCCCGACCGCCTTCACCGCTCCCGTTCCCGACGACCGCTTCGCGGGGCGGCGCGCGTCGGCGGACGACTCGGTCAGCGGTCGAGGCACGGGCGCTCAGCGGCTGATCGCGCGGGACGGACAGTTGCACCTGGTCGAGGAGCTGCTGGCCGAGGCCCGCCGGGGGAGGGGCGGGCTGCTGCTGGTGACCGGCGAGGCGGGCATCGGCAAGACCAGCCTGGCGCGTGCCGCCACCGAGGTGGCCGCCGCGCGTGGCTTCCAGACGGTCTGGGGGCGCTGCCTGGACGACGAGACGGCCCCGCCCTTCTGGCCCTGGACCCAGGCCGGGCTGATCCCCGCGCAACCGCAGGCCGAGCTGTTCGACCTGTACGACGACGTGGTGTCGCGGCTGCGCGGTGGCCCGCTCCTGCTGGTGCTGGAGGACGTGCACTGGGCCGACGTCTCGTCACTGCGGCTGCTCGGCCACGTCGCCGGCGAGCTCGCCCGTACCTCCACCCTCGTCCTGGTCACGCTCAGGCCCGAGCCGGGCGACCACCCCGAGCAGCTGCGCGAGACGCTGGGCGCGCTGGCGCGGGAGAGCCACCGGGTGCCGCTGGCCCCGTTCGACGCCGGCGAGGTGCTCGACTACCTGCGTCTGCGCCATGTGGACGCGGATCCGGTGGCGATGCTCGACCGCTCGGGCGGCAACCCGTTCTACCTGACCGAGCTGCTCCTGCTGCCGGAGAGCGAGCGGGACCTGGTCCCGGCCGGTGCCCGCGACGTCATCGACCGGCGGCTCGCCCGGCTGCCCGCCGCCACGCAGGACCTGCTCAGAGCGGCCGCGGTGGCCGGCCGCGAGGTGACCGTCGACCTGCTGGCCGCGCTCACCGAGCGGCCGGTCGAGGAGGTCATGACCCTCGCCGAGCCCGCCCTTGCCGTCGGCCTGCTGACTGAGGACGCGCGGCCCGCCGACTACCGCTTCTCGCACGCCCTGGTACGCCAGGCGCTGGACGCGGGCCTCACCCGGCTGGCCAGAGCCCGGCTGCACCTGAGGGCCGGTACGTACCTGGAGACCATGCCCGGCGCCGACCCCGCGCAGCTCGCCGGCCACTTCGCCGCGGCCGCGAAGCTGGGCGGCGCGGACCGGGCTGTGGCCTATGCCGTCGCCGCGGCCCGGGAGGCGGTGGCCCGTCACGGCTACACCGAGTCGGTCACGTTCTGGGAGCTGGCGGTCGCGCACTTGCCGCCCGGCGACTCGGCCGATCGCTGCCACCTGCTGACCGAGCTCGGTCAGGCCCGACGTACCGTGGGCGACGCCGACGGCGCCATGCGCGACCTGACAGAGGCGATCGCGGCGGCCAAACGGCTCGGCGACCGCGACGCGCTGGTGACGGCGGTATCGGCGTTCGGCGGGCTGTCGGTGTGGAACTGGCGGCCGTACGGCGTGGTGGATGAGCAGATGGTGTCGGTCCTGGAGGACCTGCTGGCGGGCCCGCTCGACGACCACGCCAGGGCCACGCTGCTGGGCACGCTCGGTGTCGAGCTGCACTACGGACCCCGCCGCGCCGAGGGCGAACTGCTCGCCGCGGACGCCGTGGAGCTGGCCCGCGCCCTGGGCGACCCGGCGCTGCTGGCCAGGACGCTGAACAACTACCTGATCTCCGGGTTCGTCATGGGGAACAACCCGGCCCGGCTGCGCGCCGCCGACGAGATGCTGGCCATTCCAGGGCTGACCAGGGAGGCCCGGCTGGTGGCCGGCGGCCTGCGGATGTCCTGCCTGCTCCGCGCGGGGGACCTGGCCGAGTGGGAGCGCGAGCTCGCCCGCTGCGAGCGGGTCCTGGAGGAGGTACGCCGCCCCGAGCTGGAAGCCATGGTCCGGGTCGCGCAGACGGGCGGACACACCCTGCACGGCCGCTGGGCCGAGGCGGAGGCGCTGGTGGCCGACTTCCCGGACCTCAAGTACGGTGCCAGCCCGTGGGGCGCGGAGGCCCGCCGGCTGGCCACGCTCTACACGTGCAGACGCGGCCAGGGCAGGGTGGCCGAGATCATCGACGACCTCATCGCCGCGAGCGACCTCCCGCAGATGATCCCGATGCGGCCGCTCGCCATCCTGGCCGCCCTCGACGTGGGCAAGGAGGAACTGGCCAGGGCGCTGATCGCGCGCTGGGGCACGGAGCTGCGGGACGACTGGTCGGGGGGTTTCCTGTTCCCGGCCTGGGGCCTCATCGCCGCCCGGCTCGGCACCCCGGACCCGGAAGAGCTGTACGAGCGGCTGCTGCCGGTAGCCGACCAGTTCATCGTCATGGGCATGGGCAGCGGCGCCTGGGGCTCGGTCCGCGACGTCCTCGCGGCGCTGGCCGTACGGCTGGGGCGTACCGAGGAGGCGGACGAGCACCGGCGGGTGGCGATCGCCACGTACCGGCGGCTCGGCCTGACCTATTGGGAAACGGCCTATTGGGAGGCGCGGAGCCGAAGCTGATCTGTCGGAGGCGCCCCGTATCGTGACCCTCATGCCTGACATCGAGGTCGCAGGGCGTGAAGTCCGCGTCACCAATCCCGACAAGGTGGTGTTCCCCGCCAGCGGGCACACCAAGCTCGACCTGATCCGCTACTACCAGGCGGTGGGTGAGGGCGCGCTGCGCGGCGTCCGCGGGCGGCCGATGGTGCTCAAGCGGTTCGTGCACGGGATCGAGGAGGAGGCGTTCTTCCAGAAGCGCGCGCCCGCCAAGCGGCCCGACTGGATCCAGGTGGCCGAGCTCCGCTACCGCTCCGGGCGCAGTGCCGAGGAGGTCGTCGCGACGGAGACGGCCCACATCGTGTGGGCGGTCAACCTGGGGTGCGTCGACCTCAACCCGCACCCGGTGCTGGCCGCCGACCTGGCCCACCCCGACGAGCTGCGCATCGACCTCGACCCGGTGCCGGGCGTGCGCTGGGGCGACGTGCTGCGCACGGCGCAGGTCTCCCGCGAGGTGCTGGCCGACCACGGCCTGACCGCCTGGCCGAAGACGTCGGGATCACGGGGCTTTCATGTGTACGCCCGCATCGAGCCGCGCTGGACGTTCGCCGAGGTGCGCCGGGCGGCCGAGGCGGTGGCCCGGGAGGTGGAGCGGCGCGCCCCCGAGGTGGCCACCAGCCGGTGGTGGAAGGAGCAGCGGCACGGCGTGTTCGTCGACTACAACCAGAACGCCTATGACCGTACGGTCGCCTCCGCCTACTCGGTCAGGCCGGTCGCCGACGCCCGCGTCTCCACACCGCTGACCTGGGACGAGGTGCCGGGCTGCCGGCCGGGCGACCACACGATCGACACGGTCCCCAAGAGGTTCGCCGAGCTGGGCGACCCGTGGGCGGACATGGACCTGCACGCGGGCGGCCTGGAGTCGCTGCTGGAGCTGGCCGAGTCGCAGGGGCCTGCCCCCGAGCGGGAGGACCTTCCCGTCGTCGAGATCGCCAGGGCGCAGCACAAGGACGAGGCGCTGGCCGGGTTCGAGCGGTGGAAGGCCAGGCACGCCGAGGTCGCCGGCCACCTCCAGCCTGCCGATGTGCTGGTCGACGGCATGCGCGGGCGCAGCAGCGTGTGGTATCGCATCCGGGTCAACCTCCAGCACGTCCCGGAGGCCCAGCGACCGGCCCAGGAGCCGCTGGAGGTCGATTACGACCCCTGGACCGTTTAAGGGCGGGTCAGGCGCGGGCCGGTCGAGCGCGGGCCGGTCGAGCGCGGGTCGGTCGAGTGTGGGCGGGTCAGGCGCGGGTCGGGCGGGCGCGGGCGGGTCAGGCGCGGGTCGGGCGCTCGTAGCCGTCGTCTCCGCCGTAGACGTGCGAGTTCGGGTCGAGGTCCGGCTGGGTGGCCGGGCTGGTCGGCGAGGCGGTGTGCTCCACGGCGAAGTCGTCCGACGGCTCGGGCGGTGCGGGGAAGAGGTGGTCGCGCCAGGTGATCCGCCCCAGCGGCGTGGCGTCCGTGGTGTGCCAGCCGGCCCGCTGGGCGGCCCACCTGCCGCCGGGATAGCGCACCGGCAGTAGCAGGCGGCGCAGCCTCTTGGCCTGCAGCCAGGGTCTGACCACCGCGTCCATGCCGATCACCTCGGGCCCGCCATATTCGATCACGCCCCGCTCGGGACCGGCGGCGACCAGGTCGGTCAGATACACGGCGACCTCGGAGCGGTCCACGGGCTGCCAGGGGAGCGTGCGGTCCACCGGGATCGCGGGGAAGGCGGCGGCCAGTTCCCGGAGCAGCTGGTCGAGGTGCTGGTGGAAGGTGGTGCAGCGCAGGATCGTCCAGCCGACCCCGCTCTCCCTGATCAGCCGCTCGGCTTCGAGCTTGTCCTCGAGATACCCGGTCGCGGCCTGGTCGGCGCCGACGATCGAGGTGAACACCAAATGCGGCACCCCGGCTTCCTTGGCCGCGTCGAGCAGCACCGCGGTACCCGCTACATCGACGGAGCCGGCCCGGTGGGCCTTACGGGCGAAAGTGGCGAGATGGATGATCGCATCGACGTCCCGCACGGCGCTGTACACGCCTTTGCCCCAAGTCAGGTCACCCCATACCCATTCGATGTCCCGGCCCGAGTGCGCCTGGCGGCTCAACGCCCGCACCGCGTGACCCGTCCTGAGGAGTGTGGGCACTACTGCTTTGCCCAGCATGCCGGTTGCGCCCGTGACCAGAATGTGCATTCCCCGCCCCTACCCGCAGCCTGGGAATTCTCCCGAAATGACAACGAAATTCATCGCATGCTTGGTCAAAGGGTCTGTCTACTTCGGTCGAGGGTAGGGCCGGGGTCATGGCACGCATAGCAGCGGAATCCCTGGTAGAGCGGCTCGCCGAGTGGGGCGTCGACACCGTCTTCGGCATGCCGGGCGACGGCATCAACGGCATCATGGAGGGCCTGCGACGCCATCGCGACAAGGTGCGCTTCGTCCTGGTGCACCACGAGGAGGCCGCCGCGTTCATGGCCACGGGCTACGCCAAGGCGACGGGGCGGATCGGCGTCTGCCTGGCCACCTCCGGCCCCGGCGGCATCCACCTGCTCAACGGGCTCTATGACGCCAAGCTCGACCACGCTCCCGTGCTGGCCATCACCGGGATGCAGGAGAGCTCCGTGCTGGGCACCGCCTACCAGCAGGAGGTGCAGCTGGATCGGCTGTACGCGGACGTGGCCGAGTACAACATGATGATCACCAATCCGGCCCAGCTGCCGGCGCTGGTGGACGTGGCGATCCGCACCGCCTACGCGCGGCGCGGGGTCGCCCACCTCACGCTGCCCAACGACCTGCAGGTGGCCGACGCGGACGCCGACCCCTGGCAGCACGTCGCCCCCGCCAGGACCCCGCAGACCGCGCCCGTCTACCTTGAGGCCGCCGGGATCCCCCGCCAGGAGGACATCGAGTGGGCGGCCGAGGTGCTCAACACGGCCGAACGGCCCGCCATCCTGGTCGGGGCGGGCGCGCTGCACGCCAGGGACGAGGTGCTGGCGGTCGCCGAGGCGCTCGGCGCGCCGGTGGTCAAGACGCTACCCGGCAAGGCGGTGGTCCCCGACGACTCGCCGTACACGACGGGCGGGATCGGGCTGCTCGGCACCCGGCCGAGCGAGGACCTGATGGAGGAGGCCGACGTCCTGCTCATGGTGGGCACCAACTTCCCCTACTCCAAGTTCCTGCCGGAGCCGGGAGGGACGCGGGTCGTGCAGCTGGAGGCCGACCCCGCCAGGGCCGGGGCGCGGATCGCCACCGACGTGCCGGTCGTGTGCGACGCCAAGGAGGGCCTGCGTGCCCTCCTGCCGCTGCTCTCCGCCCGCGACGGGAACGCCCATCTGGCGAAATATCAGAAGCAAATGGTCAAGTGGCGTGAGGACATGGACGCGCTGGAGAACGCCGACCGCGACCCCATCGCGCCCCAGTACGTGGTGTCGGTCCTCGACGACCTGGCCGCCGACGACGCCATCATGACCTGCGACAGCGGCACGATCGCCACCTGGGCCGCCCGGCACTGGACGATCCGCGGCGGGCGCGCGTTCTACCTGTCGGGCAACCTGGCCTCGATGGCGCCCGGCCTGCCGTACGCGAACGCCATGCAGCACGCCTACCCGGGCCGGCAGGTGATCGCGTACGTCGGCGACGGCGGGTTCGCCATGCTCATGGCCGAGTTCCTCACCGCCGCCCAGCAGCGGCTGCCGGTCAAGGTCGTCATCAACAACAACCGCTCGCTCGGCATGATCCTTTGGGAGCAGATGGTCCTCGGCTACCCCGAGCACGGTGTGCGCTTCCCTGAGCCGGCCGGCGACTTCGCCGGCTGGGCCCGGGGCTGCGGCGGGTTCGGGGCCAAGGTCACCAAGGCGGGCGACCTCGTGTCCGCGGTCCAGCAGGCGCTGGCCTACGACGGGCCCGCGCTGGTGGACGTGGAGGTGAATCCGAACGAGCCGCCGCTGCCCGCCAAGGTCTCCTACGACCAGGCCAAGAGCTTCGCCCAGGCGTTCATCAAGGGCCAGCCGCACCGGGCCGCCATCGCCACCACCCTGTTCAAGGACCGGATCCAGCGGCTCGGCGACTAGCCAGGCGCCCGGTGATCAGCAGCGGCTCGGCGACCAGCCGGCGAGTCAGCGGCTAGTCGGCGGCTCGGCGCTTGGCCAGGTGCTCCTCGATCCGCTCGGTGCCCCACCAGCCGGTCGCCAGCACGATCCGGTAGCGGCGGGCGATCGTCTGCCCGCGCGCCAGCTCGAACTCCTGGTGGAAGGCCCATGAGGGATTGACGGCGGCGAACGGGCCACTGCGCACGAACCAGTGCGATTCCGGCCCCGGATCCGGTACGAAGATCAGCGTGGACGACCGGTCCACCTCGTCGTGCCGCCCCTGGAAGGCCAGCCAGCGGGCCCGCTGCCCCATCATCTCCTCGCCGCCCATCCCGTCGGGGCCGAGCACCTCGCCGCCGGTGAACGAGCGCGGGCCGCGCCAGAACAGGCCGCTGTATCCGGCGAGCGGGCGGCCGTGCGTGGTGGGGCTGCCGAAACGTAGCGGCTCCTCACGCAGGCCGGTGAGGGTTGTGTGCCAGACCAGCTCCCAGGAGCCGTTGGCCGGATCGACCGCCTCGACGGTGAGCTCGCGCCGCTCCTCCACCCAGGGCTCGCCGCGCGAGCTGCGCCAGGTCAGCTGCCCCGACAGGCCGTCTTCGCGTACGTCGAGGCTGTCGTGGCGCATCGTGCCGTTGTTGTCCAGGTCGATGTAGCGCTTCTCCTCGCGGACGAACGTGCCGCCGCCCCAGAAGTTCTGGCCGGACACGTGCGAGGCGGTCAGTTGCAGGCCCTTGTGCCAGCGGTGGTCGTGCGGCCGGTAGGAGGTCACCACGTCACCGGCCAGCGTACGCATCGGGTGGATGTACGGCTTGGGCGCCTCGAACGGCTGCGGGTCGGGCTCGTGAACGTAGCGCATCAGCTCCACGCCGTGCGCCTCGAAGACGATCGCGCTCATGAAGGGCTCCATCCGGGGGTGTCGCCGTGCAGGCTGCGGTAGAAGGGATCGCCGGGGCCCACCTCGCCCGCGTGTACCGTACCGCCGGTCAGCGCCGCCTTGTACATGGCGGTGATCAGCTCCAGCGACCGGCGCCCGTCCCGGCCGCTGGCCCGGGGCCGCCGGCCCGCGCGCAGGTCCGTCACCAGGGCCCGCAGCTGCTTCAGGTGGGAGGTGGGCTCGTCCTCGGCGGGCGGCCACTCGATCGGGCCGGCGTGCTCGGCCGGGGTGCAGGTCCAGTCGTCGTTGGTGTAGCCGTACAGGTGGGTCAGCTCCAGGGTGGCGTCGGCGAGGTCGATGCGTATGTGGCTGACCTGCCGCGGCGACAGCACGCTGTTGACCACCGTGGCCAGGGCGCCGGACTCGAAGCGGACCAGCGCGGTCGTGACGTCGTCGGTCTCGACGTCACGCGCCAGCCTGGCCGCCATGGCGCGCACTTCGCTCCACTCGCCCAGCAGCTCCAGCAGCAGGTCGAGCTGGTGGATGCCGTGGCCCATCGCCGGGCCGCCGCCCTCGGTCTCCCAGCGCCCGCGCCACGGCACCGCGTAGTAGGCGTCGTCGCGGTACCAGGTGGTCTGGCAGTGCGCGACGTACGGCGTGCCGAGCGCGCCCTTCTCGATCAGCCGCCGCAGGTGCTGCGCGCCGGAGCCGAAGCGCTGCTGGAACACGATCGCCGCGTACGGCCCGCCCTCCTGCTCGGCCGCGACCATGGCGTCGTACTCGGCCAGCGACAGGCACGGCGGCTTCTCGCACCACACCCACGCGCCCGCGCGCAGCGCGGCGGCCACCTGGGCGGCGTGCAGGGAGGGCGGGCTGCAGACGTCGACCAGGTCGGGGCGTACCTCGGCGAGCATGCCTTCGAGGTCGTCCGAGGCGTACGGCACGCCGAACCGGTCGGCGAACGCCTGGGCCAGCTCGGCGGTCGCGTCCACGACGGCGACCACCTCGATGTCGTCAGACAGCTCCTGGAAGGCGGGCATGTGCGCGAAGCTCGCGATCGCGCCGCCGCCGACGATGGCGACGCGCAGGGGGGACGGCACGGGCGACCTCCTTGGGAGACCTTTGGAAAGCGCTTACCGGAGCACGTTATGGCCCACGGGCAGTTCTGGGCAAGGGCTACGGCGTGGCGGCACACGCTCTGGCGATGCCGTTCGCGGCGGTCAGCAGGGGCTCGACCAGCCGGGGGAGCTCGCGGGCGCGCCTGGAGGACAGCACCATGCCGAGCGCGGCGATGGCCCGGCCGTCGACCAGGACCGGGGCCGCGGCCGAGCAGGAGCCGAGCGTCATCTCCTCATACGTCAGCGCGTACCCCTGGGCGCGTACGGTGGCCAGCTCGCGCGCCAGCCGCCCCGGCTCGGTGATCGTGTGCGGGGTCGGCCGTTCGAGCACGCGGTCCAGGTACGACCGGACGAACCACTCGGGCTCATAGGCGAGCAGGGCCTTGCCGACGCCCGTCGGATGCATGGGCAGCCGCCCACCCGTCCTGGACACGATCGGCACGGCCCGCCGCCCGGCCACCTTGTCCACGTACAGCACCTCCAGCCCGTCTCGGACGGCCAGGTGCACGTTCTCGCCGGTGCTCGCGAACAGCTCCTGCAACCACGGATGAGCCAGGTCCTGGAGCTTGGCGGGCGCGAGCTGGCCCAGCTCCCACAGCCGCAGCCCGATGCGGAGCCGCCCGTCGGGCGCGCGGCTCAGCGCCTGCCACTCCTCCAGCTCGCCGACCAGCCGGTGCACCGTGCTCAGCGGGACGCCGCTGCGCCTGGCCAGGTCGGTCAGCGTGAGCTGCGGGTGCCCGGAGTCGAACGCGCCCAGGATGGCGAGCACCTTGGAGGTCACTGTGCGCCCCTGGGATCCACCTGACATACCGCAAATCCTGCACAATTCTTCCGCTCAGTGGAAGAGGCAGCTCGAACAATCGGCCGCCGAAGCAGGATGCTTCCTTCATGCGCACTCAGGTAGGGATCATCGGGGCGGGGCCCGCCGGTCTGCTGCTGTCCCACCTGCTCCACCTGCGCGGCATCTCCTCCGTGGTGCTGGAGAAGCGCGGCCGCGAGTACGTGGAGCGCCGCGTGCGCGCCGGCGTGCTGGAGCAGGGGACGGTGGACACGCTGGTCGAGGCGGGCGTCGGCGCGCGGTTGCTGCGCGAGGGCCTGCCGCACCGGGGCATCGAGCTCAGGTACGGCGGGCAGGGCCACCGCATCGCCTTCGAGAAGCTGGTGCCCGGCCGGTCCATCACCGTGTACGGCCAGCAGGAGGTGGTCAAGGACCTGATCGCCGCCAGGCTGGAGGCGGGCGGTGACGTGCGGTTCGAGATCGAGGACGTGGCCGTGCATTCGCTGGAGGCCGAGCCTTACGTGACGTTCGGCGGCGAGCGGCTCGACTGCGACGTGATCGCCGGTTGCGACGGCTTCCACGGCGTGTCCAGGCCGTCCATCCCGCCGGGCGTTCTGCGGCTGTTCGAGCGGGACTATCCCTTCGCCTGGCTCGGCATCCTGGCCCGGGTGGCGCCGTCGTCCGAGGAGCTCATCTACGCCAGGACCGAACGCGGCTTCGCGTTGCACAGCATGCGCTCGCCCACGGTCAGCCGCTTCTACCTGCAAGTTCCGCCCGACGCCACCGTGGCGGAGTGGCCGGACGAGCGGATCTGGGCCGAGCTGAAGGCGCGGCTGGAGACCGTACCCGGCTTCGTCCTGGACACCGGCGAGATCTTCGACAAGGGCGTCACGCCGATGCGGGCCTTCGTCGCCGAGCCCATGCAGTACGGCCGCCTCTACCTCGCCGGCGACGCCGCCCACATCGTGCCGCCCACCGGCGCGAAGGGGCTGAACCTCGCCGTGGCCGACGTACGCGTCCTGACCGAGGCGCTGGACCGGTTCTTCGCCACCGGCTCGGCCGACCTGCTCGACGCCTACTCCGAGTCCTGCCTGAAGCGGGTCTGGCGGGCCCAGCACTTCTCCTGGTGGATGACGACCCTGCTGCACACGTTCGACTCCGACGACGACTACGGGCGGCGGCTGCAGCTGTCCTACCTGGACTACGTGACCTCCTCCGAGTCGGCCGCGACGACGCTGGCGGAGAACTACGTGGGCTTGCCATGATCAACTTCGAAGGGCGGCCATGACCCATCCTCCTTACCTGAGCCCCGGCTACCGCAGCACGATCCTGCGCGCGCCCGCGCGGCCACCGGTGGCCTTCAGGAGCGATCCCGACGCGATCGAGCTGACCGGCCCGGTCTTCGGCCACGACGAGGTCGGCTCGCTCGACTCCGACCTGACCAGGCAGCACGTCGGGGAGCCGCTCGGCGAGCGCATCTCCGTCACGGGCCGCATCCTGGACTCCGCCGGAAAACCGGTCCGCGGCACGCTGGTGGAGCTCTGGCAGGCCAACGCCGCCGGCCGCTACGCCCACGAACTCGACCAGCACCCCGCCCCCCTCGACCCGAACTTCACCGGCGCCGGCCGCTGCCTCACCGACGAGGACGGCCGCTACCGGTTCGTCACGATCAAGCCCGGCGCCTATCCCTGGCGCAACCACCACAACGCGTGGCGGCCCGCGCACCTGCACTTCTCCGTGTTCGGGCGGGCCTTCACCGAGCGGCTCGTCACGCAGATGTACTTCCCCGGCGACCCGCTGATGCCCTTCGACCCGATCCTCCAGTCGATCCCCGACGAACCGGCCAGGCAGCGGCTCGTCTCGGCCTTCTCCATGGAGCTGACCGAGCCCGAATGGTCGCTGGGCTACTCCTTCGACATCGTGCTGGGCCGAACCCCGATGGAGTCGTCATGAACCTCACGCCGTCCCAGGACGGAGCCTTCATAGAGCTCACGCCCTCCCAGACCGTGGGGCCGTTCTTCAGCCACGCGCTGCCGTACCCGCACGACTGGGAGCTGGTGCCTGCCGGGCACGCGGGCGCGATCATGCTGACCGGCCGCGTCCTGGACGGCGCCGGTGAGCCGGTGCCGGACGCGCTGCTGGAACTCTGGCTGGGCCGCACCGGCGACCGCGGCGCGCTGCTGCGGGGCGACGGGGAGGTGTCCGGCTTCGGGCGTTGCGCTACGGCTCCTGATGGTTCGTTTCGCTTCCGTACGGCGCGGCCTGAGGGGGCGTACCTGTCGCTGCAGGTGTTCGCCCGGGGGCTGCTGCGGTCGTTGCTGACCCGCGTCTACCTGGAGGATCTGCCCGATCCGCTGCTGGACGGCTTGGAGCCGGAACGGCGGGGGACACTGATCGCGACGGGGTCGGGGGACCGGTACCGGTTCGACGTGCGGCTCCAGGGGGATGGGGAGACGGTGTTCCTTGACTTCTGACGGGACTGCCGCTTTTGGCGGGGTTGCCGGCGGAGCTTCTGACAGCGCTGCGGGGGTGGCCTCTGGCGGCCACTCCGGCGGGGCTGCCGCGGACAGCGGGCTGCTGGCGCCGGTGCGGGCGGGCACCCGGGTGGAGGCGGTGACGTCGGACGCGGCCTGGCTGCGCGCCATGCTGGACGCCGAGGCGGCGCTGGCTCGTGCGCAGGGGCGCGCCGGGCTGATCCCCGGTGCGGCGGCGGCCCTGATCGACCGGGTGGCCTCGGGGTTCACCGCTGACCTACCGGACCTCGCCCACCGAGCCAGACAGGCCGCCAACCCCGTCGTCCCCTTGGTCGCCGACCTGCGCAAAGCCGTCACCGCAGCCGGGGCCAGCGCCGCCTCCTCCGAAGCCGCCGCCTCTTCCGGTGCCTCCGGTGCCACCGGGCCCCGAGGGGTTGGTAGCGCGGCTACCGGAAGCGCTGGGGACGCGCGAGAGGCCATCGGGAGCGGAGGGGCGGCCGTCTTCGTCCACCGGGGGGCCACCAGCCAGGACATCTGTGACACGGCCGCCATGCTGGTCGCCGCGCGTGCCGTCAGCTTGATCGCGGCGGATCTGGACGCGGCCATGGAGGTGCTCGCCGGATTGGCGGAGCGGCATCGCGACACGCTGATGGCGGCTCGCACGCTGAGCCAGCAGGCGGTCCCGACGACATTCGGGCTGAAGGCGGCGGGCTGGCTGACCGGCCTCCTGCGCGCCCGCGACCGCCTGACCGCGCTACGCCTCCCCGCCCAGCTCGGCGGCGCGGCCGGCACACTAGCCGCCCTCGTCGAAACCGTCCGCACCGCCGACCCCGAACTCGCCCACGCCGAACCAGGCCGCACCGCCGACCCCGAACCCGGTGGTGGCGAGAGTGCGCAGGCGCGGGTGCTTCGGCTGGTCGAGCTCTATGCCGGGGAGCTCGGGCTGGCCGCTCCGCTGGCGCCGTGGCATGCCGAGCGGTCCGTGGTCGCCGAGCTGGGCGCGGCCCTGGCCGGTACGGCGGGCGCGCTCGGCAAGGTGGCGACCGACGTGATCCTCATGGCCCAGACCGAGGTCGGCGAGGTGGCCGAGTCATCCCGGGGCAACTCCTCGGCCATGCCGCAGAAGCGCAACCCGGCCCTGTCGGTGCTGATCCGGTCGGCGGCGCTGCAGGTGCCCGCGTACGCCCAGCTGCTGGGACAGGCGGGGGAGCACGAGCGGGCCGCGGGCGCCTGGCAGGCGGAGTGGTCGCCGCTGCGCGAATGCCTCCGCCTGACCGGCGGCGCCGCGGAGACGGCCGCCGAGCTGGTCGCCGGGCTTCAGGTGTTCCCGGACAGGATGCGGGACAACGCCTGCCTGACCGGCGGGCGCATCGTGTCGGAACGGCTCGCGGTCCACCTCGGCCGCGATGCGCTCAACGAGGCGCTGAGCCGTCCAGGTCCGCTGGAAGGGCCGGAGGAGCTGCTGGATCCCGAGGGCTATCTGGGCGCCGCGCCGGAACTCGTCGATCGCCTCCTGGCCGACTACCGAGAGCGTCGCGTCCCCTCCGACTACCGCAAGCGCAGCGTCCCGGGCGAACACCGCGAGCGCCGCGTCCCGGACGACTACCGGAAGTGATCGTGAGCATGAAGCTGCATCACCGCGTCGACGGTCCCGCCGGAGCGCCGTTGCTGGTTCTCGGGCCGTCGCTCGGCACCACGCTGGACATCTGGCAGCCGCAGTTGAGCGCGCTCACCCAGTCGTGGCGGGTGCTCCGGTATGACCTGCCGGGCCACGGCGGCTCGGCCCCTGCCACCTGCGGCCTGACGATCGACGACCTGGCGCGGGCCGTACTGGACCTGGTGGGCGATGTGGAGGACACGGAGGCCGGAGAGTTCGCGGTCGGCGGCATCTCTCTAGGCGGCGCCATTGCCACCACGATCGCGGCCGGTCAGCAGGAATCCGGCGAACAGCAGGCCAGTCAGCAAGAGCCGGGTCAGCAGGAATCCGATCAGCAGCCGGCCGGACAGCGGCAGGCCGGTCGGCGGGGTCGGGTGCGGAGTCTGGTGCTGTGCTGTACGTCGGCGCGGTTCGGGGAGCCGGGGCCGTGGCTGGAGCGGGCGGCGCTGGTACGTGCCTCCGGTGTGGCCCAGCTCGCCCCGGCGCTGGCGGCCCGCTGGTTCACCGTCGGCTACGACGGCCGCTGGGTGACGGACATGCTGGATCGCGTGGACGCCGAGTCGTACGCGGCCTGCTGCACCGCCATCGCGTCCTGCGACCTGACCGGACGCCTGGCCGCCATCACCGCCCCCACGCTGGTCGTCGCGGGTGCCGACGACCCGGCCACGCCCTTGGACCAGGCTCTCACGCTGGCCCAAGGCATCCCGGGGGCGCTGTTGCGCGTGGTGCCCGGCGCGGCTCACCTGGCGAGCGTGGAGCGGGCCGACACCGTCACGTCCGCGATCGTCGGCCACCTTGGCGGCGACTCCGGTCACACGGCCGGGATGCGTACCAGGCGTGAGGTGCTCGGCGACGCCCACGTGGACCGGGCCGTCGCCGCCACGACCGGCTTCACCCGCGACTTCCAGCACCTCATCACCCGCTACGCCTGGAACGAGATCTGGAACCGGCCCGGCCTCGACCGCCGTACCCGCAGCTGTGTCACCCTGACCGCGCTGGTCGCCCGCGGCCACCTGGACGAGCTGGCCATGCACGTGCGCGCGGCCCTGCGCAACGGCCTGACCCCGGACGAGATCGGCGAGGTGCTCCTGCAGACGGCGATCTACTGCGGGGTCCCGGCCGCCAATGCCGCCTTCGCCGTCGCCCAGCGCGTCCTGGCCGAAGTCCCGACAGAAGTCCCGACAGAAGAAGACTGATCCCACGAGCGGGTCGAGCGCGTGTCTCCCATGAGCTGGCACGAGCATGCGCCACGGCAAGCCACGCCCGTGCTCGATGTCCTGGCTGCAACGGATTTGCAACGTCGGTTGGCAGCATCTTGAGCGGATTGTTCGGCTCAAGGAAGGGACCGATCTCATGCCCAAACTGACCCCGGAGCAGGCCGACCGGATCGTGGCCGGCTGGCGGAGCGGTACGCAGCTCGTCGAAGGATGGGACAACCCGGCTGGCCCGCTGTTCGCCAGCGGTGAGTACGCGGAAGCGGACATCACCCTCGAATCCATCCTCGCCGCGTCGGGCTGCAACCCGCCTCCCCCTCCGCTCACCGAGGGCGGCTGCGGCACCGCGTGCAGCGCCTCCGCCGGGCGCTTGTGCTGCTGACCTGACATGGGGGAATACACCGTAAGCGACACCGTGCTGGACCGCCTGCTCGAACCTTCACTGGAGCGACTGGCGGCCCGGCTCGGGTCCGTCGCGGGCCTGGCGGAAACGGAGCGCCGGGCCGTACACGCGGGCGCCGCCACGGCGCTGTTGAACACCGTGCGCATGAGGACCAACCGGGTGCTGCTCCTGGAGCTGAACGCGGCCAGGATCACCGGCAGGCTCACGGGCGCCGACCCGGAGGCCAGGTGGCGGGATTGGGAGTCCCAGGCGGCGAACCCGGAGTTCTGGGAGTCACTGGGCGGCCACTACCCGACCCTGCTCCCACGCCTGCGACGGCTGATCGGCCACAGGTGCGCGGCGGCGATGAGCCTGGCCTGCCGCTTCGCCGCCGACCGCCCACTGCTCACGACGCTGCTCCGGCCGCTCGAGGGGGGCGAGCCGGGGGAGCTGGTGAGCGTCGAGTTCGGCGCGGGCGACAGCCATCGCGGCGGGCAGAGCGTGGCGATCCTGACCTGCGCCGCGGGCAAGGTCGTCTACAAGCCGCGGTCCGTAGCCGTTGACCTGGCCGCGGCGCGGCTGCTGAGCCGGCTGCTGGCCGACGAGCCCGCCGACACCCGGATCAGGGTCCCCGACGTGGTGAGCGGCGACGGCTACGGCTGGGCCGAGCACGTCGCCCATCGGTACTGCGCCGACGACGAGGAGACGCGCTGCTTCTACCGCAACCTCGGGCACTGGCTGGCCGTGATGCGGCTGATCGGCGGCACCGACCTGCACGCCGAGAACCTGATCGCCGCAGGACCGATCCCGACCGTCGTGGACTGCGAGACGCTGTTCACGCCCCAGCCGCCGACGCGGGTCTCCGGCTACGGGCTCGCGGCGGACCGGGCGGGGGCGCTGATCGGCGGTTCGGTGCTGGGCACCGGGCTGCTGCCGGGCCGGGGGCTGGCGCTCGGCTGGCGCGGCGTCGACATGTCCGCCATCGGCTCACTGCCCGGCCAGCAGCCGGTCACGGAGCTGCCGGTCATCCTCGGCGTCGGCACCGACGAGGCGCGGATCGGCCTCGCGCCCGTACGCGTCCCGCTCTCGCTCAACCACCCGAACCCCGAGCCCGTGCTGAGCAAGCACTGGGACCTGGTGGTCGACGGGTTCACCCGGCTGACCAGGCGGCTCAGGAAGCTCGACGAGGGCGGCGAGCTGGCGGGGTGGCTGGGGGAGTTCGCCGACCTGCCGATCCGGGTCGTACTCAGGTCCACCGAGAGCTACGCCGAGCTGCAGCGGATGCTCTGGCACCCGCACTCGCTGCACGACGAGCCCGCCGCCCGGCGGCGCGCGGCGGACCTGCTGGCCAGGCAGGCGGCCAACGCGCCCGGTCGGCCGGACGACCCCGAGGTGATCGAGGCGGAGGTCGAGGAGCTGCTGGACGGCGACGTGCCGTTCTTCGCCACCACGCCGCGCCGTGGCCGGCTCACCGGGCCGCGCGGCACGCAGTGGGGTCCCGCCCAGGACCTGATCGCGGGGACGCTGGACCGGTGGCGGTCGGCCGACCTCGCGCTGGAGCACCAGGTGATCCAGTCCGCCCTGGTCAGCGCGTACCTGAACGAGGGCGGCGTACCCGACCAGCGGCGCCTGCTCCCGGCCGTACTGAACACCGACGACCTGGACCGCAGGCGGCGGACGCTGGCGGCCGACATCATGCGATCGCTGTCCGACGCCGCCGTACGCGCCGAGGACGGCACCGTCACCTGGATCGCGCCGGTGCTCAACCCGACCGGATGGGCGGTGCTGCCGCTCGGCCTCGACATGTACGGCGGCGCGGCCGGCATCGCCGTACTGCTGGCGGGCTATCTGCGTGAGATGGAGGCGGGACGGGCCGACCCGGTGCCGGACGTCGGGCAACTGCTGGCCGACGTGCTGCGTACCGTGCGGATGGCGGAGGAGCAGTGGGCCAAGGACCGGGCCGAGATCAAGACGCGACGGCCCGCGCCCGCCGGCGGCTACCTCGGGCTCGCCTCGCGGATCTGGGGCTGGCTGCTGCTGGTACGCCTGGGCGTGATCGAGCCGGCCGAGGCGTTCTCACGGTCGGCCGACCTCGTCCGCGAGCTGCCCGCCGCGCTGGAGTCCGACCCGTCGCTCGACCTGGTACGCGGCATGGCGGGCGCGGTGGTGCCCCTGCTGCGGCTCCACGAGAGCGCGGGCGACGCCGAGGCGGGGGACCTGGCCAGGACGATCGGCCGCAAACTGGTGTCGGCGGCACAGGTACGCGGCGGCACCGCGTGCTGGACGATCGACGGCTTCCCCGACGGCATCGGCGGCCTGGCCCACGGGGCGACCGGCATCGGCTGGGCGCTGTCCCGGCTGGCGGCGGCCACCGGCGACACCGACTGCGCGAGCGTCGCCGAGGCCGCCTTCGCCTACGAGGAGACCCTGTACGTCCCCGAGACCGGCAGCTGGCGCGACCTGCGCGGCCCGGACCAGATCGGGGCGGCGTGGTGCCACGGGTCCGTCGGGATCGCGGTCGTGGCGGCCGACCAGCTCATGGAGGGCCGCGGCGACCCGGAACGACTGCGTGACCTGCTGCGGCGCGCGGCGCAGGCCAGCCAGGCCGACGGCATCGGCTGGAACCACACCCTGTGCCACGGCGACTTCGGGGCCTGGGAGGTGCTGGACCTCGCCGTCACCGCGGGGCTCGGCGCGGGCGGACTGGACCGGCCCCGGCTGGAGGCCCACCTGCTCGGCAGTGTCGAGGAGCATGGGCCGGTCAGCGGGTTCGCCAGGGACGCGTTCGTTCCGGGGCTGATGCCGGGGCTCGGCGGAGTCGCGTACCAGTTGCTCCGCATGCATCCCGAATGCCCACTGCCCTCGGTGCTGCTGCCCGACCCCGGCCCGGTCTCCAGCATGGTTCCCAGCACAGTCTCCAGCACGGCGAAGCCGTCTTGAGCGCGTCCGCCGATGCCCAGATGGTGTCGCCTTACTGGCAACTCGACGACGCGGGCGACATGGGCTTCTGGCGGATGTGCCGGCGGCTGCCGGCCACCAGCCGGGCGGTGCTCGCGATCGTGGCGCGGGCGGCGCCCCGGCAGGCCGTCACGGTCGTACTGCTGCAGGTCGTGTCGGGAGCCGCCACGGCCTTCGGCCTGCTGGCCACCACGGGGGCGCTGGAACGGCTGCTCGCCACCGGCCCCACCGTGGAGGTGGTGGCGGCCGCGCTGCCCATGATCCTCCTCGTCGGCGGGGCGTACCTGCTGCGGGGGGCGGTCGAGACGGCCATCGCGGCCGCGTACGCCCGGCTGACGCCCGCGGTGCGCCGGATGGCGGAGGGGGAGCTGTTCGCGGCCGGGCTCCGCGTCGAGCTGGCCGCCTACGACGACGCCGGCTTCTACGACCGGATGCAGCGGGCACGCGACCGGGGCCTGTTCCACCTCGCGCGGGCCGTGGACAACCTGGTCGACCTCGTCGGCGCGGCCCTGGCGTTCGCCGCCGCGTTCACCGGGCTGGCCGTCCTGCACGCCGCGCTGCTCCCGGTGCTGGTGCTGGGCGTACTCCCGTCGGCCTGGACGGTGCAGCGCTCGGCCCGGCTGGCGTACGCGCACATGACCCGCACGGTCACCTTGAACCGCCGGGTCCAGATGATCACCGAGCTGGGCACGCAGCGCGAGCCCGCCCCGGAGATCCGCGCCTGCCAGGCCGAGGAGTTCCTGCTGCGGGAGTACGCCGAGGTCGCCGATCCGCTGCGCGACCAGGAGGTACGGGTGAAGGCCGGCCAGGTACGCGTCGGCACCGTCGGCCGGGCGCTCACCGGGCTCATGTCCGCCATCACGTTCACCGTGCTCGGCCTGCTGCTGCAGGCGGGCTGGATCCCGCTGGCGGTGGCCGGCGGCGCGGTGATAGCCGTGCGGACCGCGAACGCCGCGCTCAGCCGGCTGGTCCACTCGGCACACCAGCTGCTGGAGCAGGGCATGTACGTGGCGGATTACCAGGAGTTCGTCGACGACGCCGCCTCCAGGAGCCGCGCGGCGGCCACCCGCACCCGCATGGCGCCGGTCGCGCCGGAGGTGATCACGCTGAGCGGCGTCGAGTTCGGCTACCCGGGCGGGACCCGCGAGGCGCTGCGCGGCATCGACCTCACCGTCCGCACCGGTCAGACCATCGCCCTCGTCGGCGAGAACGGCTCCGGCAAGACCACGCTCGCCAAGATCATCGCGGGCCTGTACGAGCCCACCAACGGGCAGGTCAGCTGGGACGGCGTGGACATCCGCGAGATGGACCCGCACAGCGTCGGCGACCGGATCATGATGGTGCTCCAGGACCCGATCCGATGGCCGCACACCGCCCGCGCCAACGTACGAGCCGGCCGCCACGACCGCGACGACCCCGGCGACCTGGCATTGCGCGCCGCCGCCGAGCTGGCGGGCGCCGACACCGTGGTGGCCGACCTGCCCAACGGCTGGCAGACGCTGCTCTCGAAGTACTTCCGCGGCGGCCAGGAACTGTCGGGCGGTCAGTGGCAGCGGCTGGCCGTCGCCCGCGGCGTCTTCCGCGACGCGCCCGTACTGATCTGGGACGAGCCGACGGCGCCGCTGGACGCCAAGGCGGAGTTCGCCGTGTACGAGTCGCTGCGCCGCCTCGCCACCGGCCGGATCGTCATCCTGATCACGCACCGGCTGGCCAGCGTACGCAACTCCGACCGGATCTACCTCCTGCACGAGGGCGCGCTGGCCGAGCAGGGCACGCACGACGAGCTGATCACCCGATCCGGTCGATACGCGGAGCTGTACGAGCTGCAGGCCCGCATGTACGCCGACGAACTCCCCCTCAGCGGAGTTCGGGGCGGTGGCTCCGGCCGTTGAGCACCGGCCTGTTGCCGCGGTGTCCGAGCAGGTCGGCGGCGCGGCGGCGGTAGACCAGCTGGGTCGGGACGGGCGTGGCGGCGTACAGGGCCTCCCTCGTCACCTCGTTGGCGAACTCGTACCCGCTGCCCGTCACCACGAGCAGGCCCACCCTCAGCGCGCGCTCACACAGCTCGGCGGCCACCTGCGGCGGCAGGCCGAGCAACTCGCCGGCCAGCGCGGGCTCGAAGGCACCCCGGAACACCGAGGCGGCCCGCAGCAGGCGCTCCACCAGCGAGCCGGTCCGGTGAACCCGCGCGAGCACCGCCGCGCTCAGCCTCGCCGGCACCCCGTGCTCACCCGCCGCCAGGCCGCGCAGCAGCTCGACGACGTACAGCGGGTGGCCGTGCGTACGCCGGAAGACGTCGTCCGCCCACCTGCCCTGACCGCTCCGCGTGGCCAGCCGCCCGACCGCCCGCGCGGGCAGCGGCCCCAGCTCCAGCCGTACGACTGCATGCCCGAGCGCCTCCAGCGCCGCCGCGCCCTCCCCTGAACGCGCCGTCGCGACGACCAGCAGGCGCGCGCCGGAGACCCGGCGGGCCAGGTAGTGGACGAGCTCGACGGTCGCCGTCCCGGCCAGATGCAGGTCCTCCAGCACCAGCAGCACCGGCTCCCTGGCCGCCAAGGCCCGCAGGAACGCGGTCACCGCCTCGTACGACGATCTCCGCCCGGTCTCGCCGACCGTGCCGTGGCGTCCCTGCCGCAGCGTCGGCGCGGCCTCCGGGATCACCCTGGCCAGCGCCTCCGCCCCATCACCGACCATGTCGCGGAGCACGGGCCCGGCCAGACGGGTGATCGGTGGTGTCAACGCGTCGGTGAACGGCTGGAGGAAGAGCGAACGCTCGCTCTCATGGCACCGCGCTCGCAAGATGGTCCCGCCGGTGGTCCGCGCGACCCGTACCGCCTCCTCGGCCAGCCGGGACTTGCCGATGCCCGCCTCACCCACGATCAGCAGCGCACCGGTCCGCCCCGCCACGGCCGCCGCCCAGGCCTGGGAGATCCCGGCCACCTCCTCCGCCCGCCCTGGCAGCGCGGCCTCCGCCTCCGCCCGCGCCGCCAGGGCGGCGGCCCCCTCCTTCGCCGCGCCCTCCTTTACGGCTCCGTCCTTCACCGCTCCGGCCTTTACGGCTCCCGTTAGGGGACCGGCCCCTTCCTTGGCGGTCCCCTCCTTCGCGGCTCCGGCCTTCGCGGCTCCGGCCTGCACGGCTCCGGGCTTTACGGCTCCGGGCTTTACGGCACCGCCCAGGGGAGCGGGCGGCTGCTCGCGAAGGACCGCCAGGTGCATGGCCCGCGTCTCGGCCGCCGGATCCGTGCCCAGCTCGGCCGCCAGGAGGTCGCGCAGCCGCTCGTAGGCCAGCAACGCCCGCGCGGGCTCGCCCGCCTCGGTGTGGGCCCGCATCAGCAGCCGGTGCGCGGCCTCGTCGAACGGGTCCGCGGCCACCGCCGCCTCGGCCGCCCGCCGCGCCCGCCCCGGCTCGGCGATGCGCAACGCCGCCGTCGCCGCCGCGTGGAGCGCCCGCCTGAGCAGCCCTGCCGCCTCACCACGCGCCGGCGCCGCCCAAGGAGCGTCGTTGTCCCCATCCAGTACGGCACCGCCGTCGAGCAGGTCGATCGCCCGTGTCGCCGCGGCGACGGCCACGGCCGCCTCGTCCTTCGCCAGCCGACTCTCCGCCTCCGCGGTCAGCGCGGCGGCCTCGTCGAGATCCACACTCACGGCCGGTGGCACGCCCAGCCGGTAGCCCCGCCTGCCGCCCGTCACGGCCTCAGGGCCGAGCGTCCTGCGCAGCCTGCTCACCAGCGTGGCGACGTTCTCCACCGGCCGTTTCGGCGGGCAATCGCCCCATAACACCTCCACGACGCGGTCGGTGGGCACAGCGTGGCCGCGCTCGACCGTCAGCAGTTTCAGGAGTGTCGCGGCCCGGCCGCCGACCGCCCCGCGCATACCGTCCTTCTCGACCGCGAACGAGCCCACCAGCCGGATCAGCACCCTGCTCTCGCGGCCGTCTGTCCTGTCGATCATGTTCTTCCGCCGCCTCCCCGAGCCCCTCACCTTGAGGCGTGACATCGAGGGACAGCGATGTTCCACGGAGCGGGGGGCGGCTCGGCCGGCGCGTACCCCGGTCACCAATGGCGACCAAGAGCTCTGACCGCGCACCGGCGACGTGCCGTCACTGGGCTCCGGCGACGCGACCCGCGGTGAGTCTCGCGTGGGCGATCGCGGTGGCGGCTTCCACCGTCGTGATGTGTTCACGGTCCGCCCGCTCGAAGACGTCGGCGACGATCCCGCCCACGCGTTCGACTCGCGCGGCCGAGCGGGCGTCGTCGTGCCCGAGGAGCTGCCCTTCCAGGTACACCAGCCCACCGGCGTTGACGAGGAAGTCCGGCGCGTACAGGATGCCCCTTCGGGTGAGCGCGTCGGCGAGGCCGGGTTCGGCCAGTACGTTGTTCGCGCCCCCGGCGATGACGCGGCACCGCAGCCGCGGCAGCGTCTCACCCGTCACCACCTCGCCGAGAGCGCAGGGGGCGAACACGTCACAGGAGGCCGAGAGGATGTCCTGTGGTGACATCCGTCGCGCGCCATACCGTTCGGCCACGTCGCGGGCACGTCGATCGACGAGGTCGGCGATCAGCACCTCGGCCGACTCCGCGCGCAGGAGGCGCGCGAGGTGGGATCCGACGTTGCCTGCTCCCTGAACGGCCACGGTCGCGCCCGCGAGATCGCCGGAGCCTGCGGAGGCGCGCAGCCCAGCCCGGATCGAGGCGAGAACTCCGAGCGCCGTGTACGGGGAGGGATCGCCTTTGTCGCAGACGGGCGCCGTTTCGCGGCCGATGACCTCGATATCCGCCTGCACTGTCCCGACGTCGTTCACCGGGATGAACCGGCCGCCCAGCGCGGCGATGAACCTGCCGAGGGCACGCAGAAAGACACCTGGATGTCGACCCGACCACCCGCTCGTGGCCGGGCGCCAGCTGGATCGCCGTCGACTGGCCGAGCACCCATGGATCACCTTTCCGCCGCGCCCCGGTGAAGCCCGCCAGCCCTACGCCGACGCACTGGAACGGCTGCTGGGCAGAGACGCGCTCACCACGACGGAGATCGTGCCGATCGACAGCCTGACCGCTCAGCTCAAGATGGTCGAAGCCGGATTCGGCCTGGCCCTGCTGCCACGCAGCGGAGTCGAGGACGAGGTCAACTCGGGCCGGATCCGCGTCCTGGACATCGCGGAGGCCGCGTTCTCGATCCCGGTCGCGCTCGTCCACCGACGCCACGGCTTCCTGAGCGGTGCCGCCAAAGCCCTCCGGGACCTGCTCCTGGAGGGTGATCAGAGCGACAGCGGTACGGGGTGAATCTCGTCGGCGGGGTGGCCCGACCGCTGGTGAATCCGTTGTACGGCCTCCGCGCTCGGTGCGTCGGACAGGCAGTAGATGACGCCTTCCTCGGGGTCCGCCCACGCCTGCACGAAGGACACTCCCTCGTCGGCCTGTATCGCGAGGTCGGCCTCGTGCGCTTCGCGGAACTGCTCGTCAGTGATACCCACCATGTCGTGGTGGACGTCCATGAACCTCGTCATGGCTTCCTCCTGTAGACATCTGTCGCCGCAGACATGCTGTAGACACCCGGCGCACGTCGTTCTCAGCCTAGATCCGACATAAGTCATCAATCACCCCAACATTCCTCAAATGGCATATCCGGGAAACATCCGCCTCCCGGCTTACCCGGCATATGATCATTCAACGGCCTTATGATCATTTCGACTGTTCCCGATCTCGCGAGGAGTCCACCGTGACCGAAAATTCGGACTTGTGGGCAAAAGGCATCGACACCACCCGGCCCAGCATCGCCAGGGCCTATGACGTCGTGCTCAACGGCAAGGACAACTTCGAGGTCGATCGCACGTTCGTCGCCGAGATCGTGAAAGTCGTCCCCGAGATCTACGATGTGGCCACGTACAACAGGGAGATCCTCGGCCGGGGCGTGCGCTTTCTCGTCGAGCGCGGCATCACCCAATTCATCGATCTCGGCTCCGGTTTGCCGACGGTGGAGAACACGCATCACGTCGCGCAGCGCGCCAACCCGGACGCGCACGTGGTCTATGTCGACAACGACCCGATGGTGCTGGCCCACGGCCGGGCGATCCTGGCCGAGAACGACCGGACCGGGGTGGTCACGTCCGACCTGCGTGAGCCGAAGGCGATCCTGGCCGACGAGACGGTCCAGCGGCTCATCGACCTGGACCAGCCGGTAGGCGTGATGCTGGTCGGCATCCTGCACCACCTGCACGACAGCGAGGACCCGAAGGGTATCGTCGAGGAGTACATGGCGGCGGTCCCGTCCGGCAGCTACGTCTTCATCACCCATTTCTGCTCCGCCACCCAGGACGCGCGTGACGCGGAGAAGAAGTTCCTCGCACTGCTCGGCACCGGCCGCTTCCGGACCCCCGAGGAGATCACCTCGTTCTTCGATGGGTACGGACTGGTCGAGCCCGGGGTCGTCCCGCTGCCCTTGTGGCGTCCCGAGGACACCGTCCCCGAGGTGCTCAGTGTCGGCCAGCGCCTCATGTACGGCGGCATCGCCAGGAAGCCCTGACCCGCCCGCACTGGTGGGGCCGGGGGTCTCGCCCCGCTGCCCCCTGCTCCCCGTCCCCGGCGCCTCGCCGATCGTGAGCGGCGCGCCGACGCGGGGGCGACACGTCGGTGTGGCGGCCATGGTAAGCTGGTCTCAGTTGCAGTTCTGGTACCCAAATGAACTTTGTGTGCGCCTGACGGGACGTAAACCTCAGGCGCATTTTGTTTGCCGGTCATTTCCGGATGGGTCATTTCGGCGACGTGGGGCCCGTGACCTGCGGGTTCTGTCTATTGCGCCTACCTAAAGGAGATCGACATGGCGACTGGCACCGTGAAGTGGTTCAACTCTGAAAAGGGCTTCGGCTTCATCGAGCAGGACGGCGGCGGCGCTGACGTCTTCGCCCACTACTCCAACATCGCTGCCCAGGGCTTCCGCGAGCTGCAGGAAGGCCAGAAGGTCAGCTTCGACATCACGCAGGGCCAGAAGGGCCCGCAGGCCGAGAACATCGTTCCCGCCTGACGCTAGTCACGCACGACGAGCCGGGGTTCGCACCTGAAGAGGTGCGGGCCCCGGCTCGTCGCATTGAGGGCATGTGTCGCGAGCCCGGCCGCCCCGGGCGAGGGTTAATGTCGGTGAAACCGCACGTCGCGTGGTTGCGAAACAGCGGACTGCCATCCTGCCCGCATGAGCGATGCGAAAGACGTAGATCGGGCGCACACTCCTGAGCAGGGCGCCGCCTCGTGGAAGCGTGAGGTTGTAGAACTGGCGGTGCTCTTCGTCGCGGTCGGTCTGGCCCACCTGTTCGCCACTCTTATGGGGCACGCCGCCCCAGGCCCCGCGGTGCTGGTCACCCTCGGTGCGGGGCTCATTATGTGCACCTTCGTCCACAAACGCCTGGCCCACCGACGACCCGGCCGCAAACGCCTGGGCCGCAAACGCCTGGGCCGCGAAGGCCACAAACGATGTGGAACCGAGCGCCAAGCCGCTGAGGTGATCGATATCGAAGGAGGCCGGCCGATGAAGTTGTGGCGCATCCGCACGCGGGTGGTCGACCGGCCGGGCCGTCTGGCGGAGTTGGCCACGGCGTTCGCCAGGCTGGACTGCAACGTGCTGGCCCTGCACATCGCCGCGACCGGCAGCAGCGCGATCTCTCCGTCCGGCTGCGACGCCCTGGACGAGTTCGTCGTCGAGGCGCCCACGCAGCTGAGCGAGAAGGACCTGTGGTCGGCGGTCGAGAAGGCCGGCGGGCTCGACATCGTCATCGTCCGCGCCTACGTCAAAGACCTGGTCGACCCCGGGGTCCAGGCCCTCGTCCTGGCCAATGCCGTCAGCGACGACCCGGAGCAGCTGCCCCATGCGATGGCGGAGCTGCTGCGCGCCCCGGACGTCCAGTGGCGACGCCCCGGAGACACCCTCGCCGACAGCGGCGAGTCCGGCACCACTCTGGTGATTTCCGTCCATCCCGAACGGGCGCTCCTGGTCAGCCGCCCCGCTCTGCCGTTCACCCCGACGGAGGCGGCCAGAGCCGCCGCACTGGCCGCCAGCGTGAGACAGCGGCGCTACTCCGACTGAACGCCGCCCGCTCAGCCAAGGCTGCCTCGTGTACGCGTCACCGCAGCGACCCACCAGATGCCGCCGTACTCACTGACGAAGTACGGCTGCCCCCGATAGGCAGCGGACATCGGGCCATCCGGGCTCGTGTTCATGAACGGCCGCCGGGAGACGAGGCCGGCATGGTTCGCGGCGAAGACCGCCGGATCCTGCTCGTAGTCGTGCGAGTCCACGACGTCCGTCTCCGCGACGCGGTGCGCGTAACCCGACACATCCAGGACGGGACGCGTCGGGTCGGCGAGCTTCGTGGCCAGCCACATCGCTCGCGTCACGTCGTCGAGCTGGGTGATCCGGTCTGTCAGTATCTGCGAGGTCTCGTTCAGCGGGCACCAGCCGACGATCGACGGATGGCTCAGGTCGCGGCGCACGGCTTCGAGCCACTGCGTCACCATCGACGCCGTCGGCCGCTGGTTGTCCCCGGCCGGTGAAGCCGGACGACGCCAGTTGGGGCGATCAAGGCCTTTCTGAAGATCGGTTTTTGCCCTGCTCCTACCGCACATTCGGCTCGCCCGCAACCCGTTGACCCTCGAGGTAAACGCCATGTATACCTGGGCCATACCTGATGCATCCTCCAAGCGCCGACGAGGTGGAGATGTCATGGCAGTAATCAGCAGGCGGACCTTTCTCGCAGGCAGTGCCGCCGCGCTGGGTACCACCACCCTGGCGGCCTGCGGCAATCCCACGACCTTGCCCGAATCCATGCAGGTGGTCCGCGCCGGTAGCGGTGGCCCGAGCCGGGGCGGAATCCTGTACTTCGGTCTCTCCACGGACCCGGCCAATCTCGACCCGCATCTCAGCACCGGCAGCGCCTCCGACTACCTGCGGCAACTCGCCTACAACGGGCTGGTGCAGTACAACGGCGCCGGAGAGATCGTCGGGGACCTCGCGGCCGAGTTCGGCTGGGCGGATGAGCTGACCTACAAGGTCAAGCTCCGCTCAGGAGTCACCTTCCACGACGGCTCCCCGATGACGGCCGAGGACGTGGTCTTCTCCTTCCGCCGCATGATGGACAAGGAGACCGCGGCGGCATCGGGGCCGCTGCTCACGCAGGTCACCTCCGTCGAGGCGCCCGACGCCACGACCGTGACCTTCACCCTGAAGCAGCCCGACGTGGCCTTCCCCTTCGCGCTGGCCGCGCCCACCTCCAACGTCGTCTCCAAGAAGTGGATCGAGGCGGGGGCGAACACCAAGACGCAGGTCATGGGCACCGGCCCGTTCCGGTTCGTGGAGCGCATTCCGGGAGTGAGCACCACCTTCGTCCGGTTCGAGCATTACTTCGAGTCCGGCCTGCCGTACCTCAACGGCATCGTCTTCCAGCCGATGAGCGACGACTACGCCCGCGTGATGGCCCTGCGCACGGCGACCGTGGACATGATCGACTATGTCCCGGCCACCCACGTCGGCGTCATCTCCGAGAACCCCCGGCTGCGGTTCGCCTCGGACAAGACCTTCGGCTTCGGCTTCGTCGGGTTCGTGACCAGCAAGCGGCCCTTCGACGACGTGCGGGTCCGCAAGGCGATTGCCATGTCGATCAACCGGCAGTCGGTCCTGGACACCGCGCTGCTCGGGCACGGCAGGCCGATGGACGGCGCCCTGATGTCGGAGACGTTCGCTCCGTACGCGCGCGGGCTCGACGGCACCATGCCGTACGACCCGGAACAGGCGAGGTTCCTGCTGAAACAGGCCGGGCAGGAGGGCCTGACCCTGCCGGTGGTCACCACCAGTTCCTACTCGGTCATCGCCCGGCCCGCCCAGGCGATGCTGCCGGGCCTGCGCGCGGCCGGCCTGAACGTGAACCTCACGCAGCAGGAATGGCTGACCTTCCGGGCCAGCGTGACCGACAAGGTCTTCCCCGTCCACTCCTGGGGGACGGCGCCGAAGTTCGGCGACCCCGCGTCGCTGGGCGACTTCATCGGCAGCACCGGCACCTTCGCCAAGTACCTCGACTTCGCGGACGACAAGATCGACGAGCTGCTCGCCCAGGGGCGCAAGACCTCGGAGCAGAGCCTGCGCGACGAGATCTACCTCGACATCGAGAAGCGGGCGCTGGAGCTGGTTCCGATGACCTACACCGTCCGCCGCGAGCAGGGCGAGGCTCACTACACCTACGTCAAGGGTTACGAGCACCCGCCGAAGGGCGCCTGGACGGCCACGGCCCTGCGCCGGACCTGGATGGAGAAGACGGCGTGAGGCGATTCCTGGCCAAGCGGTTCGCGCAGGCGATCCTGCAGTTGCTCCTCGTCGGCACCATCGTCTTCTTCTTGGTACGCCTCATCCCGGGCGATCCCGCCAAGGCGGTGCTGGGCGAGGCGGCCACCGAGCAGCAGATCGCCCAGACCCGGCTGGCGATGCACCTCGACGAGCCCTTCTTCGGGCAGTTCATCGGCTTCTGGGCGCGGCTGTTCCAGGGCGATCTCGGCACCTCGCTGATCAGCGGGCGCCCGGTGATGCAGGACCTGCCCTCCCGCATCGGCAACTCGCTGGAACTGGTCCTGATCGCGCTGGCCGTCTCGCTGGTGGTCGGCATCGTCCTGGGCCGGATGGCCGCCACGCGCGCCGACAAGCCGTCGGACCACGTGCTGGTCGCCGGATCCATCTTCGGGATCTCCCTGCCCGTCTTCGTGGTCGGCACCCTGCTGCTGCTGGTGTTCGGCATCCTCATCCCGATCCTGCCGCCGGCGCGCTTCGCCTCACCGTTCGAAGATCCCCTCACGCACCTGCACATCCTCATCCTGCCGGTGGTCACGCTGACGGCGGCCTCGTGCGCGGTGGTCACCCGGATGACCAGGGCGTCCATGCTGGAGACCCTCAACGCCGACTACGTCCGTACGGCCCGCGCCAAGGGGCTGGTGGAGAAACGCGTCATCAACCGGCACGCCCTGCGTACGGCGATGCTGTCCGTGGTCTCCGTGACGACGGTGGAGCTGACGACACTGATCGGCAGCACGGTCCTGGTGGAGACCATCTTCGGCTGGCCGGGGATGAGCTCCCTGCTCATGAACGCCGTCGGGCAGCGCGACTACCCCGTCATCCAGGCCGTCGTCCTCGCCGCGGCCACCATCGTCATCCTGGTCAACCTGGTCGGAGACCTGGTCGTCAGGGCACTCGACCCCCGGGCGGAGGACAACTGATCATGGCCACTGTGCTGTCAGGCGCACCGGCGATCACGAGCGCCGACAGGAAGACCTTCCTGCGGCGGCTGCTGGCCAACCGCAGAACGTCCGTCGCGGGCGCCTTCCTGCTGCTGGTCGCGCTCGTCGCGCTGTTCGCCCCGTTCCTCGCGCCCTACGACTACCGCGACATCGTCGGCAAGCCGCTGACCTCCGGCTCGGCGCTGGGCATCGACGACTTCGGCCGCGACGTACTGTCCCGCCTGCTGATCGGGCTGCGGGTCTCCCTCGGGGTGGCGCTGTCCGCGGTCCTGGTGGCGGCGGTCATCGGCGTCGCGCTCGGACTGGTGGCCGGGTACGTCGGCCGCTGGGTCTCGACGATCATCATGCGCGGCATCGACGTCCTGCTGAGCTTCCCCCCGATCGTGCTGGCCATCGCGGTGGTGGCGATCCTGGGGCCGGCCCTGGTGAACGTCGTCCTGGTGATCGGCGTCCTGTACATCCCGAGATTCACCAGGATCGTGTACACCCAGGTGCTGTCCATCAGGAATTTGGAGTACGTCGAAGCCTCGAAGATCATGGGCGCGAAACCGGCCGGCATCCTGGTCGGCACGATCCTGCCGAACGTGGCCGCGCCCATCATCGTCCAGCTCAGCCTGTCGGTCAGCTTCGCCATCCAGATGGAGGCCGGACTGAGCTTCCTCGGCCTCGGCGCGCAGCCGCCGCTGCCCTCGCTGGGCACGATGGTCGGCTCGGGACGCGACTTCCTGGAGGTCCAGCCGACGCTGCTGATCTACCCGTCCGTGCTCATCATCCTCGTCGTCCTCGCCCTCAACGTGTTCGGGGACGGCCTGCGTGACCTGCTCGACCCGCGCCGCCGTGGCACCAGCTGAGTCGTGGCACCCACCGAGTCCTGGCACTAACCGAAAGGAACCACCACATGACCCTCCCTTCCACCCACAGGCTCGGTGAGCTCTCCTGGACCCAGGTCAAGGAGCTGGCGGAACGGGACCCGATCATCCTGCTGCCGATCGGCGCCGTCGAGCAGCACGGCCCGCACCTGCCCATCCACGAGGACTCCATCGTGGCCGAATGGGTCGCCGACAAGCTGGCGGCGGAGAACGGGTGCTATGTCGCCCCGGCCCTCCACTATGGGCACTCCGGCACCTTCCGCGGCTACAACGGCAACCTCTCCTTGAGCCAGACGACCCTGCGCAACGTCACGTACGAGATCATCGAAGCGCTGGTCCAGTCCGGATTCCGGCGCATCATCATCGTCGACAACAACGGCGGCAACGTCGGGCCCGTCACCGGCGCCGCCCTTGACGCGCGCCGCGACCTCGGCGTGCTGATCGGGCACCTGTACCCGTGGCAGCTCGGCTACGCGCTCATGCGCGACGTCTACGAGGACCCCGCCACGGCGTACGGACACGGCGCCGAGCCCGAGCACTCCGCGATGCTCGCGATGTTCCCCGAGCAGGTGCGCAGTGAGCTGGCCGTCCCCGGCGGCCTGGCGTCCGGCAGCGGCTGGACGCCGACGAGCTACCTGGAGACGGCGATCCCCGGCCAGACCGTACGCGGGACCGTCTTCTGGGACTTCTCCGAGGTGAGCGAGACCGGATGCACCGGCGACGTGAGCCTCGGCGACGCCAAGATCGGCGAGATCTGGATCGAGCGGGTCATCGGTTTCTGCTCCGCCTACATCCAGGAGTACGACCGCAACACCAAAGCCGAGTAGCCCTGCATGAGCATTTGGGGAGACACATGACAACCGACACGATCCTCTCGGTCGAGCAGCTCTCGGTGGACTTCCAGATCGCGGGCGAATGGACCTCCGCCGTGAAGGACGTCAGCTTCTCGGTCGCCAAGGGCGAGGTGGTGGCGCTGGTCGGGGAGTCCGGCTCGGGCAAGTCGGTCAGCTCGATGTCGGTGCTCGGGCTGCTGGCGCCGAACGCGCGGCGTCGCGGGAGCATCCGGTTCGGCGACACCGAGCTGATCGGCCTCGGCGAGGAGCCGCTGCGCGCCATCCGGGGCAAGCGGATCGCGATGATCTTCCAGGAGCCGATGACCGCGCTGAACCCCGTCTACACCATCGGCGAACAGATCATCGAAGCCATCCAGTGCCACGAGCGCCTGCCCGTCGCCGAGGCCCGCTCGCGGACCCTGGAACTGCTGCGCAAGGTCGGCATCCCGGAGCCGGAGTCGCGGATCGACAGCTACCCGCACCAGCTGTCCGGCGGTCAGCGGCAGCGCGCGATGATCGCCATGGCGATCTCCGGCTCGCCGGAGGTCATCATCGCCGACGAGCCGACCACCGCCCTCGACGTCACCGTGCAGGCGGAGATCCTGGAGCTCCTGCGCCGCCTGCAGAAGGACCTCGGCTCGGCGGTCATCGTCATCACCCATGACATGGGAGTGGTGGCCGACCTGGCCGACCGGGTCGTGGTGATGAAGCAGGGCGAGGTCGTGGAGGAGGCGCCGGTCGCCCGGCTGTTCGCCGACCCCCGCCACGAGTACACCCGCAAGCTGCTGGCCGCGGTGCCCCGGCGCGGGCAGGCGGAAGCGGCCCGCGCCACGGCCGCGCCCGCTGATGGCATGACGCTGCGGGTCATCGATCTCGAGGTCGAGTACCCGGGCCGCCTCGGTCGCAAGGGCTTCAAAGCGGTGCACGGCGTCAGCTTCGCCATCGAGAAGGGGAAGGTCCTCGGTCTCGTGGGGGAGTCCGGCTCGGGCAAGTCCACGATCGGCCGGGCGATCGTCGGGCTGGCGCGGGCCTCTGCGGGCGCGATCGAGATCTGCGGGCGCGAGGTGACGGGGCTCAAGGCCGGGCAACTGCGCGACTTCCGCCGGACGTACTCGATGGTCTTCCAGGACCCCGGCTCCTCGCTCGACCCGCGCCGGTCGATCGGCGACTCGATCGCGGCACCGATGATCATCAATCGGTACGCCGGTCGCGCCGCCGTACGCGCGCGGGTGCTGGACCTGCTGGAACAGGTGGAGCTGCCCAAGAGCTGGGCCGACCGGTTTCCGCACGAGCTGTCGGGCGGTCAGCGGCAGCGCGTCGGGATCGCCCGCGCGCTGGCGCTGGAGCCCGAGTTGCTGATCGCCGACGAGCCCACCTCGGCGCTGGACGTGTCGGTGCAGGCCACCGTCCTGCGGTTGTTCCAGGAGTTGCAGGACAGGCTCGGGTTCTCCTGCCTGTTCATCAGCCATGACCTCGGCGTCGTCGAACTGCTCGCGCACGACGTCGCCGTCCTGCAGCACGGGCGGCTGGTCGAGCACGGCCCGGCTCGCGAGGTGCTGAACGAGCCGCAGACCGACTACACCAAGCGGCTCGTCGCGGCGGCGCCGGTGCCCGATCCCGTCGAGCAGGCCGAGCGCCGCGAGCTGTGGCGGGCCATGGCGAAGTGATCGAGCTGTCTATCGGGTGTTCACTTCAGGCGGGAGACCACCGACTCGTCGGGGCGCAGATGGTTGCGCAGCGTACGTTCGGCGGCCTCGAAGTCGTGCTCGGTCAGCGCCGCGAGCAGGGCGCGGTGCTCCGGGCCGATGACCGCCAGCCGGTTGGGCCGCAGCGAGATCGCGCTGACCCCGATCCGCTGGTGGCGCGGCTGGAGGCTGGTGAACAGGTCGGTCAGGACGGTGTTGCCCGTCGCCTTCACAAACGAGTAGTGGAAGAAGAAATCCATCTTCGCGTGCTCGGCGATCGCGTCGCGGTCGCCGGCCCGGCACCGCGCCAGCGTCGAGGGCTCCTCCATCAGGTCCAGGTGCGCGGACAGGCCCGCCGGGATGTCGGTCTTCGTCTCGCACAGGATCCGGAAACCGTGGATTTCGAGCACCTGCCGCATCTCGTAGGTCTCGAACAGCTCGCCGGCCGTGACGCTGCGCACCTGGGCGCCGCGCCTGGGCTGCAGGTCGATGTACTTCTCGGCCGCCAGACGGTGGAACGCCTCCCGGACGGGAGTCCGCGACACGCCGGCCTCGTCGCAGACCAGCTTCTCCTCCAGGAAGGAACCCTCAGGAAACCGGCCACCGAGGATCGCCTCCCTCGTCCACCGGTAAGCACGCTCACCGGCCGTCGTCGCCGGGACCCTGTCCGGTTCCCAATCCATGCCACCCCCCATGTTCATGTGTATACACAGCGTATACCAATTTCTGTTAGGAGTATCCATTGCAGGACCAGCAAGACCGGAGATACGCCGCCTGGCTGTCCGGTCCGAGCTTCGCCGCGGCCGAGATCGTGGCGGACCTGGGTTACGGGGCGGTGGTCCTCGACATCGAACACGGCTCGTTCGATCTGGCCGATCTGGAACGCTATATCCCGTTCCTGCGCGCTCTCGACCTGGAGGTGCTGGCCAAGGTCCTGGGGCCGGAGCGGGGCCCGATCCAGCAGGCCCTCGACTTCGGCGCCACCGCCGTCGTCGTGCCCCACATCGAGGGCGTCGCGCACGCGGCCGCCATCTGCGCGTTCGGAAAGTTCCCGCCGCTGGGCGACCGGAGTTTCGCGGGCGGCCGTACGACGCGCTACGGCGGCTTCGACGACGAGTGGACCGCCCGGCAGGACCGCGAGACCCGCGTCTACCCCATGATCGAGGACGCCGGCGCCCTGGAGCAGATCGCCGACATCCTCGCGCTCCCCACGGTCGACGGCGTCTTCGTCGGCCCCAGTGACCTGTCCCTGCGCCGGGAGCGCGGCGCCTACAGCCGGTCGGCAGGCGACTTCGCCGACCTCAAGATCGTGGCGGACGCGGCCCGCGCCGCCGGCAAGCCCTGGGTGCTGCCCGCGTGGTCGGCGGAGGAGAAGGCGTTCGCGCTGGAGAACGGCGCCGACCAACTCGTCCTGACCATGGAGCACGGCGCCATCATGGCCGGTTTCCGGGCCGCTCTCGACCAGACCCGCGAACTCACCCGCAATCGTTAGGAGACACAGCATGCTCGTCACCGTCGGCCAGTTCGGCGCCACCACCGACAAGTCCGCCAACCTGAAAGCGGCCACCGCACTGATCGAGCAGGCGGCGGCCCAGGGCTCCCAGCTCATCGTCCTGCCGGAGAACGCCATGTACTCCAACTCGGACGTCACGGCCGACATCGTCTCGGAGACCGAACCCCTTGACGGCCCCTTCGCGACCACGATCGGCGCGCTGGCGAAGCAGCACGGCATCGCCGTCGTCGCCGGCATGACCGAGGCGCCGGGGGGAGGGTCCGGCAAGCCCAGTAACACCGTGATCGCCGTGGACTCCGGTGGCGACCTCGTGGGCGTCTACCGCAAGGTCCACCTCTACGACGCCTTCGGCTACCGCGAGTCCGACCGGGTCCAGGCGCACAAGCCCGAGCCGCTGATCTTCACCCTGGGCGACCTGACCTTCGGCGTCATGACCTGCTACGACCTCCGCTTTCCCGAGATGGCCCGGTTCCTGGTCGACGCCGGGGCCGAGGCGCTCGTCGTACCCGCCGCGTGGGTCGCCGGGCCCGCCAAGGAGGATCACTGGATCACGCTGGCCCGCGCTCGCGCGATCGAGAACACCGCCTACGTCATCGCCTGCGGGCAGACCGGCCCGAACTACACCGGTCACAGCTCCGTCGTGGACCCGATGGGCCAGATAGCGGCCTCGGCGGGCGAGGCTCCGGGAGTGGCGTCCGCGGTCATCGGCGCGGAGCGGGTGAAGACCGTACGCGCCAAGAACCCCAGCCTGACCAACCGCCGCTTCGAGGTCGTCCCCGCCTGAGGACCGGCACCTGAGGACCGGCGTCTGAGGGACAGCGCCTGAGGGACAGCGCCTGAGGGGGCGCCGCGCGCCGGAGGGACGCCGCCCACCTGAGGGGCGGCGTCCGTCACGGCGTCTTCGAGCCGGGTTCGTGCCGGCCGGCGTCCGCCGTGGCGGGTGCTTCGGGGCTGCGCAGCCCCGAGGCGGCGATGGCGATGAGGGCGCAGAGCCCGAGCATGGTCGCCCAGACGCCGTGGTACGCGGCGGTCGAGCCGAGCCGATCCCCCGACAGCACCAGGACGAGCGCGGAGACGCCGATGACCGCTCCACAGGCGCGCGAGGTGACGGACATGGCGGTGCCGGTGGCCAGCCGGGCGGGCGGAATCTCGGCGACGGCGGCACCGCTGAGCGCGTTGACCAGCACGGCGATGCCCATACCGGTGGCGACGACCGCGGGCAGGACCACCGTGAGGTACGCCTGACCGCCCCCGGCCGCGAGCGCCAGGTAGCCGGTGGCGAGCGAGAGCAGCACCACCCCGCCCAACGCCAGCCTGCGATGCCCGGTCTTCGCCGCCAGCCGGCCGGCGAGCGGCGCGGTGAGGACCTGTACGACCGCGCCGGGAGTGACGGCGAGCCCGGCCTGGGCCTCGGAGTACCCCCAGATCTTGGTGAGGAACAGGATGTTGGCCAGCGGTAGGGCGAACATCACCAGCCCGAGCAGGAACATCGCGAGGTTGGCCCGCTGGGTGCTCCGTGCCCGAAGGATCTTCAGGTCCACGATGGGAGCGGGATGCGAGCGCGCCCGCCGGACGAAGACCACGCCGACGAGGACACCGGCGACGAGGGCGAGGATCGTACCCGGGCTGCCCGGCCCCCACGCGTCACTCTGCACGATGGCCAGCGAGGGCAGGCCGATGGCCGCCACCAGCAGGACCAGGCCCACGATGTCCGGCATCCGCGACGGGGCGGACGGCGGCGTCCGCGCCAGGGTCCGCCACGCGCCGAACAGCACGACGAGCCCGACCGGCAGGTGGAGGAAGAACACCGTGCGCCAGTCCCAGACGGCGACCAGGAGGCCGCCGAGCGAGGGCCCGGACGCGGTCGCCACCGACTGCGTCGCGCTCCACAGACCGATCGCCGTGCCGCGCCGTTCCGGCGGGTAGTACGGCAGGATCAGCGCGAGCGTCAGCGGGGTGATCACGCCGCCGCCCACACCCTGCACCACCCTGGCCGCGATCAGGATGCCGGCCGAGGGGGCGACCGCGCACAGGGCGGCGCCGACCACGAACACCGTCAGCCCGGCGAGGAACACCCGCCGATAGCCGAACCGGTCCGCCAGGCCGCCCGCCGGCAGCAGCGCCGCCGTGAACGTGATCGCGTAACCGTTGAACACCCACGAGAGTTCGGGCAGCCCGCTGCTCGGAAAGCTGCGGAGCATGTCGGGAAAGGCGATGTTGGCCAGCTGTACGTCGATCGCACCGAGAAAGGCGCTCCCGCACAGCACCGCCAGGGGGAGCGCCCGGGATCCGCGCACCTCAGCCGGACGCCGCGCCGAACCGCTCGCGGAGCTCGACCTTTCGGATCTTGCCCGTGACGGTCCGTGGCATGGCCTCGACGACTTCGAGGCGTTCGGGCCAGAACCAGCTGTTCACGCCTGCTTTCTCCAGGTGCGTCCGCAGATCCTCCAGCGTGGGTGGTTCGTCCGTCGGCGTCACGACGGCGCAGACCAGCTCGACCAGCTTCGGATCCGGGATGCCGATGAGCGCGATGTCGCGGACGGCGGGGTGCCTGCCCAGCAGCGCTTCGATGTCGCTCACCGGCAGCTTGAGACACATGTTGGCGATGATGATGTCCTTGGTCCGGCCGGAGATGCGCACGCCGCCGTACCCGTCGTCGCGGGCGAGGTCGCCGGTGTCGAACCAGCCGTCCGGCGTGACCGACTTGGCGTAGATCTCGTCGCGCCGGTAGTAGCCGAGGCATTGGGCCGCGCCGCGTACCTGCAACGCGCCGATCTCGCCGACCGGGACCGGCTTGTTCTCCTCATCGACGATGCGCGCCTGCATGCCGGCCACGACGGTGCCGTCGCTCTCTCCGGCCCGCTCCGGCGGGTCTTCGGGCCGGGTCATGGTGACGCCGCCGTTCTCGGTCATGCCCCACAGCGCGTACACCCGTACGCCGAGGATCTCGCTCACCTGCTCCACCAGGTGCGGTGGGACGGGCGCCGAGCCGGACACGAAGATCCGCAGAGTGGGGATCTTCCGTGGGTTGGCCTCCTGCTCCTCGCTGATCTCCCGGGCGAAGGGCGGTGTGCCGTAATACATCGTGACGCCGTGCTCGGCCATGAGGTCGAGGTAGACGCCGGGGTTCCAGAGGTCGGCCGTGACCGCGGTGCCGCCCAGCATCAACGCCTGCAGGTACGTCATCACCAGGCCCACATAGTGCATGGAGGTCTGCGCCGTCATGATGACCAGGCTGTCGTCCAAGCCGTACGCGTCCCCGTAGCCGCGGATGGCGGCATGCAGGGTGTTCTGGCTGTGCAGCGCGCCTTTGGGCTCTCCGGTCGTCCCCGAGGTGAACAGAATGAGGAACGGATCGTCCGGACCCAGCGCGCGCCCGGCCAGCTCCGCAGGGTCACCGGGTTCGGGGTCGAGGAGGTGCTCCTCGAACCCGAGGGACCCGGCCGGGCCGTCGCCGCCGAGGACGACGACGTGCTCCAGGGCCGGGATCTCGCTTGCGAGCGTCATCGCGGTCTCCGCGGTCGGCAGGTCACCGAGGCGGTTCACGGTGATGAAGACGCGCGCCTCGGTCAGCCGGATCATGAAGTCGAGCTCGCGATGCCGGTAGATGGGGAACTGCGGTGCGATCCGCGCGCCGATCTTGATGCAGGCCAGCGTCAGGGGCAGCATCTCGCGGCGATTGGGTAACTGGACGGCGATGTAGTCTCCCGGCCGTACGCCCAGCCGGATCAGGCCGTGGGCGATCCGGTCGGTCAGCCGGTCGAGCTCGGCGTAGCTGACGACGTCGGTTTGGCCATCGGCGACGCGCCGACTGATAAGTGCAGGCTTGTCGGGAAAATCCGTCACATGATGCCGAAGGTCATCCAGGAAAGTCGCGCTTCGCCACCAACCGTTGCGCCGATATTCCTCATGTGTGTCCGTCACGCTCGCCCGCCTTCCATCAGGCGCCCCGCGGACGCCCTCGTCTGCTGTTCCGCACGAAATTCAACGTACGGCATTTACCGCAATTCATCGCCTACGGGTTTTATCCTCCCCGGAGAGGCCGCCCTTTTGCTCCCCCGGAGTGCCTCCGCCACGATGCGCCGTGTTCTTCTGCTCCCCCGGAGGGGGTATCTGTCCCCAGAGACCCCAGCCACCACGGACCGTCACAGGAGCCGAGACGGTTGGGGGACGAAGGGGGACCATGGTCACGACGCAGGAGTGACGAGGTAGAACAGAGCCGGCAGATGGACCGCCACCCCCTCGTACACCTCCGCACACACGGCCACACCAGGCCGGGCGAACGTGCCCGGCGGCGGTTCGGCCACCCGGATCACCGAGTGGCGAGCGTCCAGGAGCCGGGCCGCCACCGAGATGTCGCCGACGAGGGCGGACCCCGGGCTGATCCACCGGTTGCGGCTGATCTTCATGCCGTTGCCCGCCGCCAGGTCGGCCAGCAGGCCGTTGCGGCCGACGAGCCGGTGGTAGTAGTCGTTCGGGTTGATGATCATCGCGTGCGGGGTGGCGCCCGACTGCTCGACCTCGTCGCAGGCCGTCAGGACTCCGGTGACGTAGTCGGTGTCGTAGGGGAGCCGGGCGATCTCCGGGTGGTCGAGCAGGGCGTTGGTCAGGGCCAGGTTCTCGGCGGTGGCGAGCCGTACCAGTAATCGGTAGTCGAGGAAGGTGGCCAGCGCGTCCGGGTCGTCGGCCAGCCCGTCGGGGATCTGCACCCACGCCCGGATCGGGTGCACCCCCGCCTCGCTCATGCCGAACCTGAAGGCCGCCTCCCGGCGGACGTCGGAGCCGCGTACCGCCTTCTGCTCTTCCGCGGTGGGCCGGGACTCCGTCCAGAACCGGGCGGTGTCGTCGGTGGGGCGGACCTTGAGCAGGTTCCGTACGGTCAGCCGTGGTCTGTCCTTGGTCGGCTCGTGTGCCTCGGTGATGGTGTAGTCGAAGGTCACCTCGGCGCGGCCCGGGTCGGCCGCGAACGCCCGCGCGAACGCCTGGCCCGGGGACTGCTTCACGGTGGTGAGGGCTGGGGCGGTGTCCGTTGACATGGGGCCTCCCGGTCAGAAGTCGTGCTGGATGAGCCGCTGGTAGAAGGGCAGATGGTGGTCGTAGAAGGCCCTCAGGGCGGAGTGGTTGTCGACGGTGTCCGGGTAGGTGTTGCGGCGGTCCTCGAAGCCGGCGCTGCCGATCGCGTCGAGATGCCACCGGCGGGTCCGCCGCCACTCGGGCCGCTCTCCGGAGTCCCAGGTGAGCGCGTGCGCGAGGAAGGGCAGACCGGCGTACGCGCAGAAGACCTCGGCGACCTTCGCCGGCTCCGCGACCAGCCGCTCCGTGCGGATGACGAGCGGCCTGCGCCCGGTCGCCGACCAGGCCAGCTCGAACAGCCGGTACAGCCGTTCGTAGCCGATCTCCGCGCAGGTCACGGCTGGTTTGATCGCGTAGTGCGAGCTGATGGTCGGCTTGGGATCGCGGACGATGAAGGTGTGGACGATCCCGGCGAGTTCCTCGGGATGGTCGAAGAGATAGCCGTAGTCGTAGTCGAGGACCTCCTTGACGAACACCGGCCGCACGAGGGCCAGCTCCCTGAGGCCGATGAGGAGTTCCTTCTCCGATCGCGCCACCGCCCGGCCTCCGTCCGGTGACGGTGATGGGAGCGGCACCGCGCCTTCCTCGGTCAGGGCGAGGAACGGCTCGTGCAGGACGGCCACGTCGCCGCGCTCGATCATCATGCGCAGGAACGCCGTCGAGGCCGAGCGGGAGTGCGCCCACATGACGATCAGCGGGTTCACCCGGACCACCAGGCCGGGACGCGATCCCAGCGATGCCGGCGGAGCTCCTGGAGCAGCGCGTCGTCGAGCGGCCGGCCGTCGCTGACCGAGAAGTTCGCCCGTACATGAGCGGGTTTGCGCATGCCCGGGATCACCGTGCTGACCGCCGGGTGGTTGAGGATGAAGCGCAGGGCGAGCTCGGGCAACGAGGTGCCCTCGGGGAGAGCCGCCTTGAGGCGTTCGACCCGTTCGACGCTCGGCCCGAGGTTCTCCGCGCAGAAGTACGTGCTGCGCCAGTCCTCCTCCGGCCAGGTGCTGTCGGCGCTCAGCGTGCCGGTGAGGGTGCCCTCGTCGAACGGTACGCGGGCGATGATCCCGATGCCGTCGCGCAGCGCGCGGTCGAACAGCTCGTCCTCGGGCGCCTGGTCGAAGATGTTGTAGATCACCTGGATGACGTCGATGAGGCCGGTGTCGAGCGCGGCGAAGCAGTTGGCCGGCTCCCACCGGTTGACGCTGATGCCGACCGCGTCGATGACCCCCTCACGCTTGAGGTCGATGATCGCCTCCTGCCAGCGTTCGTCGGCCGCCCAGCGGTCCTCCCAGGTGTGGAACTGCATCAGGTCGATGCGCGACACCCCGAGGTTGTCCAGGCTGCGATGGGTGTACTCCCTGATGTGGTCCGCGGGGTAGGCGTCGTCGAGGGTGTCGTCCGGTCCCGGCGGCCATTCGCGGTTCTTCGGGGGGATCTTCGTGGCGACGTACAGCTTCCGGTCGGGATGGCGGCGCAGCAGCGCGCCGAGCATCTGCTCGCTGACGCCCCGGCCGTACACCCAGGCCGTGTCGAAGAAGTCGCAGCCCAGCGCCACGGCCTCGTCGAGGCAGCGCGGGGCGAGGTCGTAGTCCCAGCCGGTGAAGTTGCCGGGGCCGCCGCCGATGCCCCACATGCCGTATCCGACCTCGCTGACCGCCCAGCCGAGGTTCCCCATCTTGCGGTGTCGCATCCCTAGCCTCTCTGTCGCGTGGTGATCAGCGGGCGTCCCTTCACCGCGCGACCGTCCCCGCTCCCGCTCGTCAGCCGGGCGTGGTACGCGGTGATCGAGCCGTCCAGGCCGTCGTCGTCGAGCTGCCAGCGCTGCTCCAGCCGGCGGCATTCGTCCTTTCGGAACAGCGCGGGGTTGTCGGTCAGCAGGCCGGCGAAGGCCCGCTTCAGCCGGTCCTCGCTCGTGCCCTCCGGAGCGGGCAGGAGGGACGCGAGGATGGCCAGCTCGCGATCGGAGGTGGCCCGCCCCGCCTCACGGACCAGCGTCACGAAGTCCCCGCACGGGATCGGCGCGATGACCGCGCCGGCGCGCGGCAGGACGTCGTCGAAGCTGACGCTCTCCGCGCGGAAGATGTGCAGCGTACGGCCCCAGGCGCCGTCGTCGCACACCGCCGCCGCCACGCGGGCCGCCACATAGTCGACCGGGGTGTAGTCGGAGCGCGTGGCGACCTCGGGCATGACGCCCAGCCGCAGGAAGGCCGACAGCAGCAGATGGGTGAAGGCCACCGGATTCGGGTATCCGTTGTCGGCGCTCGGCATCACCTCGCCGAGCCGCAGGATGGTGACCAGCGCGCCGCGGCGCCGGGCCTCGGCGAGGTAGCGTTCGGCGATCCACTTGGACCGGCCGTACCCGCCGGCGGGCGTCCTGGCGAGGGCCGGCTCGTAGTCCTCCGGCAGGCGGTCGTTGTGCCGCAGCGCCTCGTCCTGGAGCGCCCCGAGCGTCGAGACATAGTGCACCGGCACCGGCCGGTAGGCCATCGCGAGCCGGACCAGCTCGATGGTGCCGCGCACGTTGACCTGACGATGGGCGCGATAGTCGAACAGGAAGTTCACCAGTGCGCCGTTGTGGAGCACCAGGTCACACGTACGCGCCAGGTGCTCCCAGGTCCGGGCGGTCAGCCCGAGGCCCGGTAACGCCAGGTCGCCCGCGTACCCCTCCAGCCGGTCGGCGAACCGCGGCTCCCACAGACCCCGCTCCAGCAGCGCGCCGACGACCCGCGCGGTCGCGCCGGTGTCGTCGGCGGCCCGCGCGAGGCAGCGAACCCGCAGGTCGGTACGGGCCAGCAGCTCATGGACCAGGCGGCTGCCGACGAAGCCGGTCGCCCCGGTGACCAGCACGGTCCGCAGCCTGCCCGACCTGTCGGCGGGCCGGATGGGCTCGCCCTCCGGCACCGTCGAGTCGTGGGCCATGAGCACGGACTCGTCCTCGATGGCCACGCCGTCGCGCCGCCGGGCCTCGATCAGGGGCGTCAGCTCGTTCGCGGTCGGGTGGTCGTACAGATCCTTGACGTCGACGCGCACACCGCACTCCGCGGTGATCATGTGCACGACGGACAGGGCCTGGATGGAGTCGCCGCCCGCCTCCGCGAAGTGCGTGTCGCCCGTCAGTCCGGGCCGGCCGAGCGCCGAGCGCAGCGCCCGCAGGACCTGATCGCCCAGGTTCGTGGTCGGCGCGCTCTCGGCCAGCCGGGCGGTGTCCTCGGCCAGTCTGCCGTCGAGGACCGCCTGGAGCCGGCCGCGGTCGACCTTGCCGTTGTCGTTCAGCGGCATCTCCGGCAGCAGGAAGAAGTAGCGGGGCATGCTGGTCCTGGGCAGAGTGCGGCGCAGGTGCCCGCTGAGCGCCGCCTCGGTGAGACCGGCGCCGGAGACGAACAGCGCCAGCGCCTTCGTACCGCGCTGCTCGGCCACCAGGACCTCCGCCTGCCGGACCCCGGGGCACTTCTCGGCGGCCACCTCGATCTCGCCCAGCTCGATCCGGACGCCGCGGATCTTGACCTGGAAGTCCTTGCGCCCGGAGAAGAACAGCCGGCCCTCGTGGTCCAGATGACCGAGATCGCCGGTGAGGTAGAGCCGGGGGCCGGGGATGATCTCCGGGAACGGGTTGGGGACGAACGCCTTGGCGGTGGCCGCCGCGTCGCCCAAGTACCCCTCGCCGAGGCACTCGCCGCCGATGGCCAGCTCGCCGGTGGTGCCGGCCGGCACCGGGCGCAGGTCGTCGCCGACCACCACGGCGTAACAGTTGTCGATCGGGCGGCCCAGCGGAATCGTGTCCCCGTCCGCCGCGGACACGGGATGGAAGACCATCCCGATGGACGCCTCTGTCGGCCCGTAGCCGTTGGTCACCCGCAGGCCCGGCAGCAGCGCCATCAGCCGGTGCACCGCGCGCGGGTTGACCGCCTCGCTGCCGACGACGAGCCGCCGCAGCGAGGACAGCTTCCGGAGCGCCTGCTCGTCGCTGTCCACGATGGCCACCAGCGCGTTGAAGACGCTGGAGACGAAGTCCGCGGTCGTGATGCCGTACTCGGCGATCAGGTCGATGGTGTGCCGCAGGTTGAGGAACTCTTCCTGTACGGGCAGCACGGTGTGACCGCCCGTGGTCAGCGGCCAGAACAGCTGCCAGAGCGAGGAGTCGGAGGTGTGCCTGCTGTTCTGCAGGACGACGTCCGCGCCCGTCGCGGTGAAGTAGCGCGTCATGAAGCGAAACCGGTTGGTCAGCCCCGCGTGCCGGTTCATCGCGCACTTCGGCGTGCCCGTGGTGCCCGAGGTGAAATAGCCGTAGATCAGGTCATCGGGGCCGACCGGCACCGCCGGGCGCCGGGGCGACGGGACGATCCGGTCGACCTCGACGGTGACCGCGCGGTGCCGTAACTCCCGTGGCAGCGCGTCTGCGGTGGCGCACAGGATCGGCCCGCCCGGCAGCACCCCGAAGGTGCCGCGGATCCGGTCCTCCGGCCACGAGGGGTCCAGCGGTACGAACGCCGCGCCCAGCTTCATCAGCGCCAGATACGTGACCGGCAGTTCCAGGGAGTTGACCAGCAGGACCGCGACCACGTCGCCCTTGCCCACACCGTGCCCGGTCAGCGTGGCCGCCAGGCCGTTCACCAGCTCGTCCAGCTGCCGATAGGTGAGCATCCGGCCCTCGAACGACACCGCCGGGCGCTCGGGACGGCGGTCGGTCTGCTCCTCGATCAGCGCGGAGATCGGGCGGAACGCCCCGAAGTCGACCGCTCGGCCGGCGAAGCTCTGGGATTCGATCGATAATGGGGAAGGGGCTGATTGCTGCCCCTCGGACCCTTCCTGGTCGTTGCCGGTCGGCTGTCCGGTCATTTCCACCTCTCCGTTAGGAATGCCGCCCTACTCGTAGGCGTTCCATGCCGTTCCAGATGAGTGCGTTCCGGTGAGAGGTGGTCGTAGGCGACGTCCGGCGGGGTGCGCGTCGCCGCCGCGGCGGCGATCCGGCCGACGGCGGGCGCGGTCTGCACGCCGTAACCGCCCAGCGCGGCCATCCAGACGAAGCCCGGCGCGTCCGGGGCCTCGCCCACCACGGGCGTGTCGTCCGCCACCACACTGCGCAGGCCGGCCCACGCGTGCCTGACGCTGCGGATCTCCAACGTGGTGGCCCGCTGTAATCGCTCCACGCCGATCGCGACGTCGAGGTCGTCGGGACGGACGTCACCGGGCGGCATGGGGGTCGTGTCGGCGGGTGAGACGAGCAGGCGTCCCGACTCGGGCTTGAAGTAGAAGGTGTCCGCCACGTCGGTGACCATCGGCCACCGCGCCGCGCCGACGCCGTGGGGGAGGCCGGCGTCTTCGGACAGGCCAGCGTCTTGAGGCAGGTCGGCGTCTTCGGGCAGGTCGGTGAGGAAGGCGGTGCGCCGTAGCGGCCGCAGGCCGATGAGCCGGACCCCGGCGAGCCCGGCCACTTCGTCGGCCCACGCCCCGGCCGCGTTGACCACGATCGGCGCGGCGAACTCGCCCGCGTCGGTCGCCGCGTGCCAGAGCCCGTCCCGCCGGGACAGCCCCCGCACCCGCGCCGACGTGATCACCTGGCCGCCACGCGCCCGAATGCCGCGGAGAAAGCCCTGGTGGAGCGCGTCCACGTCGATGTCCATCGCCCCGGGTTTCAGCATGGCGTGGCTGTACCAGCCGGACCGCACGATCGGGCAGAGCCGGTGTACCTCATCGTGGTCGATCTCACGGACCGGAGTCGGGGCCGACAGCCCGTCGGCCAGCATCTCGGCGAACTGCTCCTCCGCGCCTACGGGACACAGCGTCAGCACGCCGCGCGGGGTCAGCAGCGGACCGTCCGCGAAACCGGGCGGTGGCGTGGTGAGGAACGACCGGCTCGCCGTGGTGAGCGCTCGTACGGCCGGGTTGCCGAAGTACTCCGAGAAGAGCGCGGCGGACCGTCCGGTCGCATGGTAGCCGGGAGCGTGCTCCATCTCCAGCAGCGTCACGGTGCCGAACTCGGCGAGGAAGTATCCCGCGCTCGCGCCGGCCACCCCGCCGCCCACGATGAGAAAATTTCTCACGGTCGTAACCGATCATATTTCGGGCCGGACCCGCAATATTTTCTGGGCTTCCTGACTTCTGGTATGGAACCAGCGGGAATATAAGCGTCCTGAAGCGTCTTCGGAAAATGGCAGGTCAGAAAATTAGGACCGATGCCGGGCGGGGAGCTGGCCTGTCCGAAACTGGCCCTGCCTTAATGATGGCAAAAAGGGCAAAAAGGCACTATGTCGCCTTTTTGTGTATATGGCTGTCTTTAATGCAGCTTAGGGACGTCCATGATCAGGGGTCATGGGTGGAGCCGGAGCAGGCCCACGGCGTTGTCCTTGAGGATCATCGGACGGACCTCGGGCTTGATGTCGAGCTTGGCGAAGTCGGCCAGCCAGCGGTCGGGGGTGATCACCGGGTAGTCGGAGCCGAAGAGCACCTTGTCCTTGAGCAGCGTGTTCGCGTACTGGACGAGCTGCGGGGGGAAGTACTTCGGCGACCATCCGGACAGGTCGATGTAGACGTACGGCTTGTGCGTGGCCACCGCGAGCGCCTCGTCCTGCCAGGGGAAGGACGGATGGGCCAGGATGATCCGCAGCTCGGGGAAGTCCACGGCGACGTCGTCGACCAGCATCGGATTGCCGTACTTCAGCCGGATCCCGCCCCCGCCCGGCACTCGCGCGCCGATGCCGGTCTGCCCGGTGTGGAACAACGCGGGCACCCCGAGCTCCTCGATGACCTCATAGAGGGGGTAGGCCATCGGGGCGTTCGGCGCGAAGCCCTGGATGCTGGGGTGGAACTTGAAGCCGCGCACCCCGTACTCCTCGACGAGCCTGCGCGCCTCACGGGCGCCCGCCCGTCCCTTCCATGGATCCACGCTGCCGAACGGGATCAGCACATCGGCGTGCTCGGCGCAGCTCTCCGCCACCTCCTCGTTGGAGATGCGCGGGTGACCCGTGGCGTGCTCGGCGTCCACGGTGAACACGACCGCGGCCATCTTCCGCTCACGGTAGTAGGCGGCGATCTCGGGGATGGTCGGCCGCGCGTGCCCCTTGAAATACTCCGCCGACGCGCCGAACAACTCCGGACTGAGCGAGCCGTGGCCGTCCTTGGACACCTCGGCGTGCGTGTGGACATCGATCGCGACGAGCTCCTCGACGTTCATGCCGGGTCCGAGTGCCAGGAGTCGGTACGACGGGCGACGACTGATTTCCCTGTGAGATTCACCGCTCGAACGTAAGGCGCTTCTGTGACCATGGTCAAGTTTCTGCCGAACGAAGCTGAGGGACCCGTTCACACCGAAACCTCCGCGGGCGTGACCGCGGAGGTTTCGGTGGTGCGGGGAGTGGCTGTTGGGTTCTCAGGGGGCGGGGACCTCGCGGACCAGCTTGGACGTCCAGGGGCAGAAGACGCAGCCGGGCAGGAAGGCGCCGCATGCCTCATCGAGATGGTCTTCGGTGTAGGTCACCGTGGCGTCGCAGACCTCGATGGCCACCGCGAAGAAGCTGATCGTGTTCGGATCGTAGTGGAAGCTCCAGTGCGGGTTGTAGGTGGCCGGTCTCTTGACGATCCGGCCCAGGACGTGCACCTCCTCCTGCTCCTCGCCGCTGAGGATCCGCCGGGCGTGCTCGATCTTCGCGGGGTCGGTGAGCTGGAAGACGAACGGCCTGGCGCGCTCCGCGGTCTGCATCTCGAAGTAGACCGGCGCGACCGCCGCGCGAGTGGGGGCGGCCTGGAGGGAGGCGGGCACGCACGAGCGTGCCGCGGCGGCATGGGCGGGGGCGGCCGTGAGCGTGGGGGCGCCCGCGGCGAGCAGTGCCGCGAGGGCAAGGGCTGACGCCGCGAGGGAGGGGATGCGCATCGGCTTCCTTTCGATCAGGAGTGGACCCTCTGCACCGATGCCCATCAGCCAAAACTACCTAACGTAACTGTACGACTACAGAAAGCTACCGGTTGGGCATGATCAGCCGGTCGACTAGGTAGGTGTCCCGGGGACTACCTACGTAGTCGAAATAGGTAGTCGTATGGGGATTTCTCACGTCTCGTCATCGCGAGGTGTGAGGAAGGCTTGTGGCCAAAGTACCAATGCCGCCGAAAGTGAGGATCGAGGCTGCGAGCCATGTACAAGCATCAGCCCCCCAAGTCCACCCCCCTTCGTTCCCGACCGCGAGGCGAAATCTTTCGCCACCTACTGCTTGGAGCAGGGATGGGGTCTGCGTCGCAAGGGGATGGTGCACATGAGCGACACCGGTTCGCGGCCAGGGTCGAGAACGACTGTCCAGCCGACGCGCGGCGGGTTGCCTCATGGAGGCTCCCGCACCAGCTCGGCTCGGTGCCCAGGGCACGCCATCTGACACGTGCGCTGCTGTCCCAATGGGGCTTCGACGGCCAGAGTGAGGTCGCCGAACTGCTGGTCAGCGAGTTGGTCACTAACGCGCTGAAATATGTGAAAGGGACCGTCGATCTCAGCCTCTCCGCTGAGGACGGGTTGCTGCGCTTCGAGGTCGAGGATGCCAATCCCGAACTGCCTCAGGCGCGTAGACCCCGCCCGGACGAGGAGAGGGGGCACGGTCTGCACCTGGTCGACACACTGTCGTGTTGCTGGGGAAGCATCCGCACCCATCGGGGAAAGGTCGTCTGGTGCGAACTGCCTGTCGGCGCGCGCCAGTGCTGAAGCCCGGGCCCACTCGCCCACGATCCGGAAAGGTTACGAGAGAGAGTCCATGCGCCAGATCCGTGTCCGCAAAAGTCCTATCCGCACCAGAGATGATCGGCCAGATCTGCGGACGCCATCAGGACGGAGGTTGCCATACTGAATAAACGATCATTACGGAACCCCCTGAACAGAGGGACGCCGGAGCCGATCGGGTCACCGCTGAGATCGGTCCCGGCGTCCCGCCTTGTCGGCGAGGGTCAGGTGAGGGTCACTCGCCGTCGGCCCGCTCGATCGCGTACGTGATCGTCCGCTTCAGCCCGAGCCGCGCCCCTTGACGGAAGGCCGCCGCGAACGCCCGCCCGCCCAGCTCCTCGTGGGCGCGCGCCATGCACTGCTCGTGGCCCCGTACGTGGGGAAACAGCCGGGTCGGTGAGGCGCCCATCGCCCGCCACAGCGGATGCGCGGTGCCGAGTATCGTGGCCGCCCGTTCGTATCGGCCCTGCGCGCAGGCCGTCCAGGCCAGCACCTCCAGGCATTGCGTGAGGCCCCACCGGTCGTTGAGCGTGTTCCTCAACTCGGCCGCCTCCCTCATCAGGGCTTCGGCCCTGCGCCAGTCGCCCTGGTTCCACGCGGCCATACCCAGGGCGAACAGCGCGTATCCGCGCGACAGCTGTGCGTCCCGGGCGTCCGACAGCGCGAGGAACCAGTCGCCCAGGGTGATACTGAGCTCCGGGGCCTCGGCCGCGCCGTAGGCGGCGGCGTAGAACCGGTTGATGGCGGCGGCGTCGACGTCTCCACCGGCCAGGTGTCCGGCGCGGGCCTCCTCCAGGAGCGCGAGACCTCGCCGGGGCTCTCCTGCCGAGAAGGCGGCGATGCCCGAGACCTGGGTGGCGAACGCGAGAGCCGATTCGTCACCCAGCCGCTGGGCCAGGATCCGACATTCCTCAAGCTGCGGCAGGGCCGTCTTCAGGTCGCCCTGATGGAGGGCGAGCAGGCTGTCGACCCACAGGGCGTGGGCCCGGGCGGAGTTCGCCTCCGGCACGAGCCGCAGGCCACGGTCCAGCCAGTGCCGGCCCTCGGTGAGAGAGCCGGCGATGATCCAGAAGACCCACAGCGCCGAGGCGATCTCCAGCCCCACGGACGCCTCGACCGTCCGGCCGAAGCACAGGTCGAGCGCGACGCGCAGATTGGGCAGCTCACGATGCAGGGCCCTGAATCCCTCAAGCTGGTGGGGAGAGAGCCGATCCAACCGGTGCCGCTCGACCTCACCCCGGTAATACTCGACGTATCGCCGGCCCAGCGCCCTCGCCTCGGCCGGGGACAACTCCTCACGGCCGTATGAGCGGATGCTGTCGAGCATGCGGTAGTACACCCCGGTGTCGCGCTCTGTCGCGATGAGTACGGACTTGTCCACCAAGCCGGCGATCAGATCGACGACATCTTCCTTGTCGATCTCCGCTCCCGGGCAGATCGCCTCCGCGGCCTCCAGCGCGACGCCGCCGGCGAACATCGACAGCCTGCTCCACAGCCGCTGCTCCGCCGCCGAGCACAGTCCGAAACTCCAGTCCAGGGTGGCGCGCAGCGACCGGTGCCGGGGCAGGACGGAACGGGCGCCCTCGACCGGCGCCTCGAAGTGCTCGTCCAGCTCACGCAGCAACTGCTCCACGGGCGTCGTGCGCAGCCGCACCGCGGCCAGTTCGATCGCCAGCGGGATCCCCTCCAGGCGCTGTGACAGCCGGGCCACCGTCGCGGCGTTGGCCGCGTCGACCGTGAATCCGGGTCGTGCCCGCGCCGCGCGCTCGGCGAACAGGCGGACCGCGTCGTGGCGGGCGATGTCGCGCACCACCTCGCCGGGATCCGATGTGGTCAGCGGCGGCACGTACAGCACCTGCTCGCCGTAGACGCCGAGCGCCTGCCGGCTGGTCGCCAGGATCCGCAGCCGCGGGGCGCCGCGCAGCATGCGGTCCACCAGGAGGGCGCACTCCTCCAGCAGGTGCTCGCAGTTGTCCAGCACCAGCAGCATCCGCCTGTCGGCCAGGTAGTCGACCAGCGTGGTCATGGAGCAGGGGCCCAGCTCACGCAGGCCCAGCGCCGTGGCCACGGCCGACTCCAGAAGGTCGCCATCCTCGAGAGTGGCCAGCTCGACCAGCTCGACCCCGTGCGCGAACGCCCCGCGCAGGGCCTCGCCCGCCTGCACGGCCAGCCGGGTCTTGCCGACTCCACCGGTGCCCGTCAGGGTCAGCAACCGGGTATGGCCCAACATTCGCCGCACAGCGGACATCTCATGCCTGCGCCCGACGATGCCGGGTCCCTCTACCCGCCGATGTTCCGGAGAACCGGTCACCTCCGCGTCCATCCTGCCTTGTGGCGCCGCTGTAATCGCGCCATCACTCACCACCAGGCTATGTCCACTTCATCGCGCTGTGCACCGGAAAACGGTCTGGGCATAACCTAGGTAGTTAAGGGCCCGGATTCAGCACGGTGGTGACCTGCTTGGCCGAGCCGGCACGAGGGCGCGTCATGGCAACAGGGGAGTCCCGGCGGCAGCGGAGCGGATGGCTGCCGGCCGAGGTGACGAGTTTCGTGGGACGTCGGCACGAGGTGGCCGAGGTCAAGACGTTGCTGTCCGCGTCCCGGGCGGTGACCTTGATCGGCGTGGGCGGGGTGGGCAAGACCCGGCTGGCCCTGCGCGTGGGGCTCGAGGTGCGGCGGGCGTTCCGCGATGGCGTGTGGCTGGTCGAGCTCGCCTCGCTGGAGGATTCGGAGCTGCTCGCTCAGGTCGTGGCCGAGGCCCTGGAGATTCGCGATCACACCGCCTGCCCGCCCCTGCAGGTGCTCGTCAGCCACCTGCGCGACAAGCAGACGCTGGTGATCCTCGACAACTGCGAGCACCTGGTCCACGAGTGCGCCGTGGTGGCCGACACGCTCCTGCGGGCCGCCCCTGAGCTGCGGATCCTGGCCACCAGCAGGCAGGCGCTGGGCATCGGTGGCGAGCAGATGCTGCCCGTGCCGACGCTTCCGCTGCCGAACTCCGACCGCCCGGGGATATCCGCGGAAGCGCTCATGCAGTGTGACGGGGTGCGGCTGTTCACCGAGCGGGCCCGGGCCGTGCTGCCGACGTTCGCCGTCACCGAGGACAACCGGGACCTCGTGCTGCGGATCTGCCGCCGGCTGGACGGGCTGCCGCTCGCCATCGAGCTGGCGGCCGTGCGGCTGCGGGCGCTGTCGCTCCAGCAGCTCCACGACCGGCTGGACGACCGTTTCCGGCTGCTCACCGCGGGCTCGCGGGCGACGCTGCCGCGCCATCAGACGCTGCGCGCGATGATCGACTGGAGCTTCAGCCTCTGTTCGGAGCGGGAACAGCAGATGTGGGAGCGTGCGTCGGTGTTCGCCGACACGCTGGACCTGGAGGCGGCGGAGGCGGTCTGCTCCGGCGACGGCATCAGCCGCGAGGAGATCATCGACCTGGTGATGGCCCTGGTCGACAAGTCCGTCTTCCTCCGGGAGGAGCATGGCCGGGTAGTGAGATACCGGCTCCTCGACACCATCCGCCAGTACGGCCGCGAACGGCTCACCGCCTCAGGCCAGGAGTCCACGCTGCAACGGCGACACCGCGCCTACTACCGGGCACTGGCGGCGCGGGCCCACGCGCAGTTGTTCGGCCCCTCGCAGGTGGCCTGGTTCGACCGGCTGCAGCTCGAACACGCCAATCTGCGTACCGCCCTCGACAGCTTCTACGGCGACCCGGCGGAGGTCAGGGCCGGCCTGGGCATGGCGGCCGACCTGCTCTACCACTGGATCACCAGTTACTACCTCGGCGAGGGCCGGCGCTGGCTGGACCGAGGGCTGGCCCTGGACACCGAGCCGAGCGAGGTACGCGCCAGGGCCCTGTGGGCCAACAGCTGGCTGGCCATCATCCAGGCCGACATCACCGCCGCCTCGACCATGCTGGAGGAGAGCCGGATCCTGGGGGAGCTGCTGGGTGACGAGCTGGTCCGCGGGTACGTCGCGCTCTACTCCGGCATGATCGCCATGTACCGCGGCGACACCGAAACGGCCATCAAGCTGTACGAGGAGGCCGCGGCACGGCACCGCAGCACCGAGAACCCCGTGGGTCTCGCCCTGGCCCTCATCCGGCTGTCCCTCGCGCACTCCTACCTGGGTGACTCGTCGCAGGCCATCTCCCTGGGCGACGACTGCCTGGCCGTGTGCGACACCTTTGGGGAAGGGTGGCACAAGGCGTACACGATGATGGCGCTCGGTGTGGAGGTGTGGCGGCAGGGAGACGTCCGCCGCGCGACCGAACTCGAGAAGGAGAGCCTGGCCTTCAACCGCTCGCTCGACGATCCGCTGGGCGTCGGGGTCAACCTCGAGGTGCTGGCCTGGATCGCCGAGACGGAGCATCACCACACCAGGGCCGCCCGGCTGCTGGGCATCCTGAAGACGGTCTGGAGTTCGATCGGTGCGCCGCTGTCCGGGTACGGGCACCTGGTCCGCTACCACGACGAATGCGAGAGCCGCACGCGCGCGGCCCTGGGGGACGCGACCTTCGACACCGAGCTCAAGCGGGGTGCCCGGCTCTCCTACGACGAGGCGCTCGGCTACGCGCTCCAGGAGGAGCCGCCTCAGGGCGAGAAGGCGGCGAAGGCGGAGCCGGCGCGGCTGACCCGCCGCGAGACGGAGATCGCCCAGCTGGTCGCCCAGGGGATGACCAACAAGCAGATCGCCGCCGCGCTGGTGATCGCCCCGCGCACCGCCGAGGGACATATCGAGCACATCCTGAACAAGCTCGGCTTCAACTCACGCGCCCAGATCGCCGTGTGGGTCGGCGACCGGGCCCGAGCCGCGGACGGGGAGGCTCCCGATTCGCGGGACTGACTATTTCGCGAGCGCGCGCAGGAGCTTGGGTTTGGCGGCCTTCTTCCAGATCGGCGCGAGGGCACGGTACGCCTCGGCGGCCTCGTGGCGTTCCTCGGCGAGCAGCAGGCCGAGGGTGAAGGCGTCGGCCGCCGACAGGTTCGCCCTGGTGGCGAGCTGGGTGAGCTGTTGCTGGGCGACCAGCGCGTCCTGGCGGCGGCCGAAGGCGTCCTGCAGTCGTTCGCCGTGCTTGGCGAGCTTCGCGGCGGGCTTGCCGAGTACGTCGGTGGCGGCTTCGGCGGTGTAGCGGGCGCGTTTGGCCGCCTTGCGGGTGGCGTGCAGGGCCTGGTCACGCTCCGCGCCCAAGGGCAGGCGCTCGGCCTTGGCGTATTTGGCCAGGACCTTGCCCCAGCTCTTGGCCACCAGGGCCGAGGGTCGGCGGTTCGCCCTGCCCTGGAAGGGCGGGTCGGCGATGAGATCGTCGAGGGCGGCCAGGAGAGCGAAGTAACGCGGTGTCCGCAGCGTCTTCTTGAGCGCCCGCCTGGCCCTGTGCTCGCGCGCGGCCAGCACGGCAGGCCATTCCGCCTCCCGGGGACCGCCGGCGGGCTGGTCGGCGAGGCGGCGGGCGAATCGGGCGGTGAGCACTTCGAGATCGCGCACCGTGCCCAGCTCGGCGGCCAGCCACTTCAGCTCCGCGTCGAGCGGGCCGATCCGGTCGCTGTCCAGCAGCCGCGCGTGGGTGCGCAGGAGGCTGCGGATGCGCCGCAGGGCCACGCGCATGTCGTGCACCGAGTCGTCGTCGTGGTCGGCCAGGCGTACCAGCGGGTCGTTGGCGAGCAGTTGCCCACGTTGGCGCCGCACGTACGCGATCAGGACCGCCCTGGCGCTCCGCCCGTCCTTGCGGCCACTTTCCGGGGGCAGGTCGGCGCCCAGCACGCGCGCCAGCTTGGAGCCGGATGACGACGGCGCCAGCCCGGCGTCACGCAGCCTGCTCTCGACGGCATCGAGTACGTCCATGCGGCCGTCCACCAGCTCGACCTCGATCTCGCGCCACGAGACGGGCGGCCGGTCGGCGTTCTGGCGGCGGCCCTCCACCACGTCGTCGCTGACCTCGGCCAGCACCCGGCCCTCTTGGTCGCGCAGCTTGCGTGTCGTGCGGGTGGTCCGGAGGGTGGCGACCGGGACGAGGTCGCGCCCGCGCAGATGGGCGGCGACGAGGTCGGTCAGCCGGGTGGGCACCTGGTGCACACCGGCGCCCAGCGGCGCGCGCACCTCCCGCTTGGCCCCCTTGGCCACCGGCAACTTGAGATGCCACCCGGCGTCCTGGCCGCCCCGGCGGCGGCGCAGGGTGATGCCCTGGGCGGCGAGCGTCAGGGCCGGGGTGTCGACGTAGTCGGCCACCAGCCGCCACGTCTCCGGCTCGTCCACCGTGACCTTGCCGTCCGGGCCGGTGAAGTCCTCGATCGCGATCTCGGCGGGGCCGTTGACATCGTACTTGCGTTCGATCTCCACAATGTTCCTCAACTCTCCGAAACCCCCACTACCCCGGCGAGTCCCACAAAACGTGCAAGAAGCCCCTTCCTGGGGCTCATCCACGACGGACCGTCTTCGTCCGCTCCTCTGGAGCCTTCCGCTGGGACCTCTGTGACGACGGACCGTCTTCTTCCGCTCCCGGAGGAGGATCCCCCTCGGGCCTCATCCACGACGGACCGTCTTCTTCTCTCTCCCCGCTGGGGTCCCTCCAGAAGGACCCCAGCCACCATGGACCGTCGCTGGGACCGAGACGGTCGCGTGACGCCGCACCAAGGGGTTTGGTCGAAAACCAGTTGAACGAGTGAGTACTCGCTCATTAGGATCGTCCGCATGACGAAGAGGCGAAGGGTGCCGGCTATGGCGCCAGAAGAGCGTCGGGCCACACTCATCGCCGCCACGCTGCCCCTGTTGCGCGAATTCGGCACCGCCGTGAGCACTCGCCAGATAGCCGAGGCCGCCGGTGTGGCCGAGGGGACGATCTTCGGGGTCTTTCCCGACAAGGCCTCGCTGGTGCGGGCGGCGCTGATGAGCGCGTTCGACCCGAAATCGGCGGTGGCCGCGCTGACCGGCATCGGCACGACGACCGAGCTGCGCGCGCGGCTGCGCGAGGCGGTCACGATGCTGCGGGCCGGAATGAACGCCAACGCCAACCTGATCGCCGGGCCCAAGGAGCTGATGGTCGACGACGTCGAGTTCCGCGAGCATATGTTGGACAGCCGGCGTCAGATCCTGGCCGCGGTCACCGCTCTGCTCGAGCCCGACCGCGACCGGCTGCGCCGCTCTCCCGAGGCCACGGCACAGCTGCTCCTCATGTTGGTCGCGGTGAGCGCGCATCGCGGTTTCGGCCATGGCGGCGAGTTCGGCGACATGGACGACGCGGAGATCGTCTCCGTTCTGCTCGACGGGCTGCTCCTGCGGCCTTCCCCCACTCCTTCGACAGAAAGCACTTCTTGATGCTGCTCCGTCTCTTGCGGGCACAGCTCAGGCCGTACGGGAAAGAGATCACGCTCGTCGTCCTCTTCCAGTTCGTGCAGACACTGGCCACGCTCTATCTCCCCACCCTCAACGCCGACATCATCGACAACGGCGTCGTCAAGGGTGACACCGGATACATCGCACGCGTCGGGCTGGTGATGCTCGGGGTGACGCTCATCCAGATCATCTGCTCGGTCGTGGCCGTCTACTACGGCGCCCAGACCTCGATGGCCCTGGGCCGGGACTTACGGGCCGCGATCTTCCACCGGGTCCAGGACTTCTCCGCCCAGGAGGTCAACCGGTTCGGCCCGCCGTCCCTGATCACCCGCACCACCAACGACGTGCAGCAGATCCAGCTGCTCGTGCTGATGACGTTCACGATGATGGTGGCCGCGCCGATCATGTGCGTCGGCGGGATCGTGCTGGCGCTGCGCCACGACGTGGCGCTGTCGTCGCTGCTGCTCATTGTGCTGCCCGTGCTGCTCGTCATCGTGGGCCTGATCGTGATGCGCATGCGTCCGCTCTTCCGCACGATGCAGGAGCGCATCGACCGGATCAACCAGGTGCTGCGCGAGCAGATCACCGGCATCCGGGTCATCAGGGCCTTCGTCCGCGACCGGCACGAGCGTGAGCGTTTCGCGGTGGCCAACGACCAGCTGACCGACGTGTCGCTGCGGGTCGGGCGGCTCATGGCGCTGATGTTCCCCACGGTCATGCTGGTGGTGAACGTGTCGAGCGTCGCCGTGGTGTGGTTCGGCGGCCATCGCATCGCCGACGGGAGCATGCAGGTGGGCGCGCTGACCGCGGTCATCTCCTACCTGATGCAGATCCTCATGTCGGTGATGATGGCGATGTTCATGTTCATGATGATCCCTCGGGCCGAGGTCTGCGCCGAGCGCATCGAGGAGGTCCTCGACACCGAGCCGACCGTCCACCCGCCGGCCACCCCCGTCGCCCCGGAGAGTCATCTCGGTGAGCTGGAGCTGCGGTCGGTGGACTTCCGCTATCCGGGCGCCGACGAGCCGGTGCTGTGCGACGTGAGCTTCGCGGCGCGGCCGGGCCGTACCACCGCGATCATCGGCAGTACGGGCAGTGGCAAGACGACGCTGCTCAACCTCATCCCGCGCCTGTTCGACGCGAGCGCCGGTGAGGTGCTGGTCGACGGCGTCAGCGTACGAGACCTCGACCCGGCCGTGCTCTCCCGGGCGGTCGGCCTGGTCCCGCAGTCGCCGTACCTCTTCTCCGGCACGATCGCCTCCAACCTGCGCTACGGAAGGCCGGACGCGACCGACGAGGAGCTGTGGCAGGCCCTTGACGTGGCGCAGGCCCGCGAGTTCGTCGAGGCGATGCCCGAGGGCCTGGACGAGCCGATCGCCCAAGGTGGCACGAACGTCTCCGGCGGCCAGCGCCAACGCCTGGCCATCGCCAGGACGCTGGTGCACCGGCCCGAGATCTACCTGTTCGACGACTCCTTCTCCGCCCTCGACTACGCCACCGACGCCCGGCTGCGCGCCGCGCTGGCCGAGGAGATCACCGACGCCACGATCGTCATCGTGGCCCAGCGGGTCAACACGATCCGCGACGCCGACCGCATCCTCGTGCTCGAGGACGGCCGCGTGGTCGGCAGCGGCGACCACGCCGAGCTGATGGCGACCTGCCCGACCTATCGGGAGATCGTGCTGTCTCAGCTCACCGAACAGGAGGCCGCGGCATGACCGAACTCATCGACTCGCACAGCACCTTGGTCAGGCGACCGAGCGTTATGCGATCAAGCGTTATGCGATCAAGGAAGGAGGGTTCATGACCACCCCGACGCCCGCGCGCCGCCCCGCGCCCGCTTTCGGGCCGGGCCGGATGATGTCCGGGCCGGCCGAGAAGGCGCACGACTTCGGCGGTTCGTTCCGCCGCCTGCTGCGGCTGCTGCACCCCGAGCGCGCGATGCTGGCCGTCATCCTGGCTTTAGGTACGGTCAGCGTCGCGCTGACCGTGACGGGACCCAAGACCCTCGGCCACGCCACGGACCTGATCTTCTCGGGCATCATCGGCGCCCAGTTGCCCGCCGGGATCACCAAGGAGCAGGCCGTGGCGGGGCTGCGCGCCAGGGGCCAGGGCACGTTCGCCGACATGGTGTCGGCGATGAGCGTGGTGCCCGGCCAGGGCATCGACTTCACCGCGCTGGCCCAGGTGCTGGGCTGGGTGCTGGCGCTCTACCTGGTGGCGGCGCTGCTCGGGATCGTGCAGTTCCGGCTGACCACGATCGTCGTGCAGCGGGCGGCGTCCCGGCTGCGCGAGCGGATCGAGGCCAAGCTGGCGCGGCTGCCGCTGAGCTACTTCGACGGCCAGCCGCGCGGCGAGATTCTCAGCCGCGCCACCAACGACACCGACAACATCGCGCAGACGCTGCAGCAGACGATGAGCCAGCTCATCTCGTCGGTGCTGACGGTCGTCGGCGTACTGGTGATGATGTTCTGGATCTCGCCGATCCTGGCGATCATCGCGCTGGTCACGGTGCCGCTGTCGGTCTACGTCACCACGGTCATCGGAAAGCGGTCGCAGCCGCAGTTCATCAAGCAGTGGTCCTCGACGGGCAAGCTCAACGGCCACATCGAGGAGATGTTCGGGGGGCACACGCTGGTCAAGGTGTTCGGCAGGCAGAAGGAGGTCGCCGAGGCCTTCGACGAGCACAACCAGGCCCTGTTCAACTCCAGCTTCCGGGCCCAGTTCATCTCCGGGCTCATCCAGCCGGCGATGATGTTCATCGGCAACCTCAACTACGTGCTGGTCGCCGTGGTGGGCGGGTTCAACGTGGCCTCGGGTTCGATCTCGCTGGGCAACGTGCAGGCCTTCATCCAATACTCCAGGCAGTTCAGCCAGCCGCTGACCCAGGTGGCCGGCATGGCGACCCTGGTGCAATCGGGTGTCGCCTCGGCCGAACGGGTCTTCGAGCTGCTGGAGGCTCCGGAGCAGTCCGCGGAGCCCGCCAAGCCCGCGCGCCCCGATCAGGTCAGGGGCCGTGTGGCGTTCGAGAACGTCTCCTTCCGCTACGATCCGGACCGGCCGCTGATCGAGAACCTGTCGCTTACCGTCGAACCCGGCCAGACCGTGGCCATCGTCGGCCCCACGGGAGCGGGCAAGACGACGCTGGTCAACCTCATCATGCGCTTCTACGAGGTGACCGGCGGCCGTATCACGCTCGACGGCGTCGACATCGCGGAGATGTCCAGGGAAGAGCTGCGCGACAACATGGGCATGGTGCTGCAGGACACCTGGCTGTTCGGCGGCACGATCGCGGAGAACATCGGCTACGGGGCGGAGGGCGCCACGCGCGAACAGATCGAGGCCGCCGCGGAGGCCGCCCACGTCGACCGCATCGCGCACACGCTGCCCGACGGCTACGACACGGTGATCGACGAGGAGGGCGCGACGGTCAGCGCGGGCGAGACACAGCTGATCACGATCGCCCGCGCGTTCCTGTCCGAGCCGGCGATCCTGATCCTGGACGAGGCCACCAGCTCGGTCGACACCCGGACCGAGGTGCTCATCCAGCGGGCGATGAGCTCGCTGCGCGAGGGGCGTACCAGCTTCGTGATCGCCCACCGGCTGTCCACGATCCGCGACGCCAGCCTGATCCTGGTCATGGAGAACGGGCGGATCGTCGAACAGGGCACGCACGAGTCGCTGCTGGCCGCGGACGGCGCCTACGCCCGGCTGTACTCGGCCCAGTTCGGCCGGGCGGTCGCGGAGGTGGACTAGCCGCCGAGGACCCGGCGACTCCTGTGTGGTACTTGGATGATCGACGCCGGGTACACGATGATGTTCGGGAGTCGCCGGAGCTTGACGGGAGCCACGCATGCGGATCGGTGTCGTCTTTCCCCAGACCGAACTCGGCGCCGACGTGGGCGCCGTACGGGCCTACGGACAGCGGGTCGAGGAGCTCGGGTTCCGGCATGTACTGGCCTATGACCACGTCGTAGGCGCCGATCCGGCGGTCCACCAGGGCTGGGACGGCCCCTACGACGTGCGGACCACCTTCCACGAGCCGATGGTCCTGTTCGGCTACCTCGCCGCGCTGACCTCACTGGAGCTCGTCACGGGCATCATCATCCTGCCCCAGCGGCAGACGGCCCTGGTGGCCAAGCAGGCCGCGGAGGTCGACCTGCTCACCAACGGCCGGTTCCGGCTGGGCGTGGGACTGGGCTGGAACCAGGTGGAGTACGAAGCCCTCGGCCAGGACTTCAGCACCCGGGGCAAGCGCATCGACGAGCAGGTCGCGTTGCTGCGCCGGCTGTGGACCGAGCAGTCACTCACGTTCGAGGGCACCTTCGACCGGGTGACCGGCGCGGGGCTGGCGCCCCTGCCCGTGCAGCGGCCGATCCCGGTCTGGTTCGGCGCGCAGTCGCCCCCGGCGTACCGCCGCGCCGGACGCCTGGCCGACGGGTGGTTCCCGCAGATGTCCCCGGGGCCGAAGCTCGACGAGGCCAAGGCCATGGTCGCGGAGGCCGCCACACAGGCGGGCCGCGACCCCGCCACGCTCGGCATGGAAGGCCGGGTCAGCTGGACGGGCGACGCGGCGGAACTACGCGAGGCGGCCCGGCGGTGGCAGGAGTCCGGAGCCACTCATATCGCCATCAACACCATGCGGGCGGGACTCCGCTCGGTCGACGAGCACCTCGCCGCACTGGAGACAGCCGCCGACGCACTCGAGGTCCGGAAGGCCGACTAGAGCTCGGTTCGTCGCCGCCCTGCAGGTGCTGGGTATCGGTGGCCCTAGCGCTTCGTCAGGTTAGGAGTGCGCCGGCGATCACGTGGGCCATGGCTTGTGCTCCGGCGTCGTTGAGGTGGATGTGATCGCCGCTGTCGTAGGCGGCTGCGACGGTGGCCGGGGCCGCGGAGTCGCGCACGGCCTGGTCGAGGTCGGCGACGGCGTCGAACTTCGCGCTGGTGCGGATCCACCGGTTGACGCGTCGGCGGAGTTCCTCGTTGCCGGGGGTGTCGAATCCGGGGCTGATCGCCCCGGCGCCGTTGAACGGCGTGAGGGTCGTGATGACCGTGGTCAAACCGTGGCGCCGGGCGCGTTCGGCGATGGCGGTGTATCCGTCGATGAGCTCGTCCGCGGACACCGGAGGGGTGCCGAGCATTCCGGGCAGGCAGATGTCGTTGAGCCCCAACTCCAGGATGAGGTGTGTCACTCCCGGTGCGGCGAGCACGTCGCGATCGAACCGGGCGGTTCCGCTTTCCCCGAAGACGTCGGTGAGCAGCCGGTTTCCGGCGATGCCCAGGTTGATCATGGATATGCCCGCGGCAGCGGCGCGGCGGGCCATTTGGTCGGTGTAGCGCAGGTTGGCTTCGGGTGTGGTGCCCACGCCGTCCGTCAGCGAGTCGCCGAAGGCGGCCACAACGCGGCGGCCGGGGGGCGTCAGCACATCGATCCCGGTGAGGTGGAAGCGGGATTCAACCTCTTCCGCGTGGGTCAGTTCGGGCTGGGAGGCCACGTCGCCGGCGGTGACGTAGCCGGTCCGCAGAGCGAAGGGGTGGTAGGTGGCGGGTCCGCACGGTGCCGCGTAATAGGTGCTGATCACCAGGTCGGTCTCGGCGGTCGTGGCGAGGTCGACGGGGTCGCTCACGGCCTCGTGCTCGGCCTCGATGGTCACGTCGGGAGTGCCACCGAAGGTGACCTCGGTGTCAGTGCCGGGGGTGATCGCGGATGCGGTGGCGTGCAGTGCGATCCGGATGCGGGCGATGGTGAGCGGTTCCTTGCCGTACAGGTTGCTGAGCCGTACCCGTAGACGGGCACCGCCGCCGCGGACGCGAACGATCTGGCGGAGGGTCTGGTCATCGAAACTGCGGGAGGGATGGACAAGCGTCGGCTCGTACGGGCTGACGGGAGCGGATCTGAAGGCCGCTATCCATGTCTGGGTCATGGGCACACTTCTCCTGGAGCGCTGGCGGATGAGGTCGTCGAAGCGGGCGGCGTCGCCGGTGGCGAAAGAGGGGTTGTCTGGCTGGGCGCCAGGCAAGTCCGGATCACGATCGGGTCGAGCACCCCGGCGCCGCAAACGAGATTGAACGCATGGGTTCAAAATAGTTATCTGGACGACTCAGTACAACTCAATAGTTCATTCATTTGAACCAGCGAGTACAATCTAGGGATGGTTAGACACATCGGCCCGCTGGAGGCCCGCTCCCAGATGGGCACCCGCCAGAGGCAAACGCCGGCTTGGCGGGGCGATCGCCTGGTCAGTGCGACGCGCGCTGGCGCAGTCCGCGTTCTGTGCGCCGAAACGCAGGCCGTCGAAGAGGATCGCCGTGATGCGCACGGCTTCGTTCTGCCAGCCTTCGGTGGCGTGCATGCCGCACGGTCGGCCTGAGCTGCCGATACTTACCCCCGAGCCGGTGCGGGACCGGACCTGTCCGGCTCGCGTGCATCGTTCTGAACTTTGGGGCCGTTCCGGCTCAGTACTGTGACTTCGCATGACCGACACCGAGTTCGAGATCACCGCGGACCTGGTCCGCGAGTTGCTGCGGGAGCAACATCCAGACCTTGCGGGGCTGGCCATCCGCGA